>CAIQIQ010000043.1 GCA_903871935.1 uncultured Phycisphaerales bacterium | reverse complement strand
ATTATGACAGTCTTCCGCCCGGCCTTCTCTCCCCGTTGCCGGGCGCATGGCGGCCAGCGGTTCGCCAGCACCACGCCCCTGCGCACTCTCTTGGGCCCCCAGCAATCGCCATTCCAAGTAAATCGACAGGCCCTTGCATCGGGACTACCCTCGCCAGCCCCCGGTCACTCATCCCTCTTCACCCATCCCCAGCTTGGCGCATCGCCTCTGCCCCCCAATAATGTCCCGTCTGGACTTTTATTAAGGTGAATATGACTTCCGCCCAAGTTCGCAAACAGTTCATTGAATTCTTCGTCGCAAAGCACGGCCATACGTTCGTGCCCTCATCTCCCGTTGTCCCCATGGACGACCCCACCCTCCTGTTCACCAACGCGGGCATGAACCAGTTCAAGCCCATCTTCCTCGGCCAGGACAAGCGCTCCTATACCCGTGCCGTCAACACCCAGAAATGCATCCGCGCTGGCGGCAAGCACAACGACCTCGACGATGTCGGCCGGTCGCGCCGGCATCACACCTTCTTCGAGATGCTCGGCAACTGGTCCTTCGGCGACTACTTCAAGGCCGAAGCCATCGAGTGGGCTTGGGATCTACTGACCAAACAGTGGGGCCTGGACAAAGATCGCCTGCACGTCACCTGCTTTGAGGGCATCCCCGGCGTGCCGCGCGATGATGAAGCCGCCCAACTCTGGAAGAAGATCGCCGGCCTGAACGATGACCATGTCCACTACCTGGGATTCAAGGACAACTTCTGGGTCATGGGCGACACCGGCCCATGCGGCCCGTGCTCCGAGATCTACATCGACCGCACTCCCGATAAGTCCGGCGGCAAAGATGTCGGCGGTGAGAACCCGCTGGTCACCGAATTCTGGAACCTCGTCTTCATCCAGTTCAACCGCCTGGCTGATGGCAAGCTTGAGCCGCTGCCTGCAAAACACGTGGACACCGGCATGGGCTTTGAGCGCATCTGCCAGATCCTCCAGGGCAAGATGGATAACTACGCCATCGACCTCTGGGCCCCGTACTTCTCCGCTATCGCCGATGTCGCTCATAAAACGTATGCGGGCACCTTCCCGTCCTCCGATGTTGGCGGCGGATCCTCCGACTCCGAAAGCCGCCAACTCCAGACCGACATCGCCTTCCGTGCCGTTGCCGATCATGTTCGCATGGCGACTTTCTCGATTACCGATGGCGCAGTGCCATCGAACAAAAAACGCGGCGCCGTGCTCCGCTCGGTCATCCGTCGCGGTGTGCGTTTCGGCTATCAGGTGCTGGAGATTCGCGAACCGTTCATGCACAAGCTCGTGCCGCTCGTGACCAACTCGATGGGCGAAGCTTTCCCCGAACTCAAGTCCAATCCCGCACGCACCGCCCAGATCATCAAGGAAGAGGAAGAAGCCTTCATCTCCGTGATCGACCGCGGTCTGCGCGTCTTTGAGGATGCCGCATCCGCCGCTGGCACGCGCCCGGGCAAGGTGTTCGTCGGCTCGGATATCTTCAACCTGCATGCCACGCTGGGCTTCCCCGCCGACATGACGATGCAACTCGCCCGCGAGCGCGGCCTGACGCCCGATGCGGCCGAGTATGAACAGCTCTGGACCAAACACGTGGAGGTCTCCAAGAGCGACAAGAAGCACATTCAGGTTGCAGTCGACCTCGGCGCATTCGCGAAGACCGATGATTCCTATAAGTATCACGGCTTCACCACCGAAGGCACGATCTGCGGCTGGGTCGCCGCTGACAAGGCCATCGCCACCGGCCGGCTGGAAGAGGACCAGGAAGCCGCACTCATTCTGGATCGCACCACCTTCTACGCCGAGCAGGGCGGCCAGGTTGGCGATGTCGGCCATATCCAGACCTCGACTGGCCGCTTCGACGTCTCCGCTACCGAGCGGAAGGGCGATTGGGTCCTGCACATCGGCGTGGTGGCCGAAGGATGCATCGAAGCGCATCAACGTGCCGAGGTGCGCGTGGATGTTCGACGCTCCGACACCATGCGGAACCACACCAGCACCCATCTGCTGAACTGGGCGCTGCGCCGAGTCCTGGCCACTGAGGTGGATCAGAAGGGCTCGCTGGTGGATAACGACAAGCTGCGCTTCGACTTCTCGCACAACCAGGCCCTGAGCTCCGACCAGATCGCCCAGGTTGAGCGCCTGGTCAATGAGAAGATCTACGCCAACGTTCCGGTCAGTTCTACCATCATGCCCTTGGCAGAAGCCAAGGCCTTAAGCGGCGTCCGCGCCGTCTTTGGCGAGAAGTATCCCGACCCCGTGCGCGTAATCGCCATCGGCACCACCGACCCGCGCAGTGATGCCGGCCCGCAATACTCCATCGAGTTCTGTGGCGGCACGCACCTTTCCTCCACCGGCCAGGCGGGCTTCTTCAAGGTGACCGGCGAAGAAGCCGTCGGCAAAGGCGTTCGCCGTATCACCGCCGTCACCGGCCGGGCCGCCGTCGAGTACGTGCAGCAACTCGAAGCCGAAGCCCGCGCTGTGCAGCAGGCCGTCGGCGCCAGCATTGCCGATGCCCCCAAGCGCATTGCCACCATGCAGGACGAGATTAGGACCCTCAAGAAGAAACTCGCCTCCGGCGCTGGCACCGGCGTCGATCCAATTGCCGCCGCCGGCAAACTCCTCGACGCGGCTCCTGCAATCGGCCCAGGCAAACTGGTCATCGGCGAAATCCTCGGCGCTGCCCCCGAGCAACTGTTGCAGGCAATGGACAGCCTCAAGAAGAAAGCCCCCTCGCACGCCGTGCTGATCGCCTCCGTCAGCGACGACAAAGTGAACTTCGTCGCCTCCGTCAGCGACGACATCATCAAGCTCGGCCTAAAGGCCGGCGACTGGATCCGCGAAGCCGCCAAGGTAACCGGCGGCGGCGGCGGCGGCCGCCCCCAAATGGCCCAAGCCGGCGGCAAAGACCCGGCAAAACTGGGTGAGGCCCTCGAAGCCGCGAAGGCGTTCGTAGGGAAGGCAGTGAAAGCTTGACCCTGGGAGACATTTCTTAATAAGATATTATGGAGTTCCGCTGGAACGATTGGAATGTAGATCATGCTAGCCGCCACGGCGTAACGCCGCTTGAGTGCGAATATGTCGTGCGACGTGGTCCGTGCCGCCATGCCGGAGGTGACAAGTATATTGTTCGCGGCCGAGGTTTTGGCGGCCGACTTGTGCAGGTGATCTACTTCAGGGACGACGACGGCACAGTGTATGTGATCCATGCCAGGCCATTAAACGAAACCGAGAAGCGGCAATACCGCCGAAGCATATGAAGAAGCAAAAGCTAACAGCATCGTCATTTGAGAAGCTGTCGGACTCGGAAAAGGAGGCCATCTACCAGGAGTGCGAAAACATCACCTGGGAAGATTCCCGACCCCTCACGGCCAAAGAACGCCGCCAGTGGGAAGCCATGAAGCGAGGACCTGGCCGGCCGAAGAAGGGCAGCGGTGTATCGGTTATCTCCCTCAGTGTGGAAAACGACCTGCTCAAGACCGTTGACGCCTTCGCTAAAGCTCGCGGACTGAACCGCTCCGAGTTCTTCAGCCGCGGCGCTAAGGTCATGCTGGCCGCTAACGCAGTCGCATGAGCGCACTGTTCAGTCCTCTGGAGGCATGGAATGGCTGCTTCTGCCGCTACGCCAGAGCAACAACTGCGGGCCGTTGACGTGCAATTCGACGGCGACTGGCTCAGCGTCGTCCTCAGTGATGACAGGCGAATCAGTGTTCCAGTGAGTCGAATTCCATGGCTTGCCTGGTTGGCCAATGCGCCCGAGTCGCAGCGCAAGCGATGGACCATCGAGCCCGGCGGCTTTGCCGTCTACTGGGACGAACTCGATGATGGCATTGAGGTTCGCCATCTGCTTGAGATGGTGCCGCTCCGCTAAACAAGGTCAACAACAACTGCACCGGCAACGTGTATGGCCTATTGCACGGCACAATCAGGAGGATCGCATGCGATTATTCATTGGTCTGCTGGCGATGGTGGTTATGATGTCTTCAACCATGGCACAGACGAAATTCACCCCGCGTGAGATTGACGATCTGCTCCCCAATCCCGACATCGGCTGGGAGACGTTCCATCGCACGGCCAACAATGACCCCAACCTGCCCAAGTGGCTGCCGTCCACCGTCTACTACTTCCGCTGGGGCTGGAAAGATTTCGAGCCCATCCACGGCGATTACAGCTTTACAAAGCTTGAGAAGGAACTCGCGACCGCCTACGCAGGCGGGCAGACTTCCGCCTTCCGCGTGATGTGCTGCTCATCGGGGCGGAGAGACCCGTACATCCCCGCATGGCTCAAGGAGATCGGCGGCCGCATCGTTGAGACAAAGTACGCAGGCGCCACCCTCGACGTGCCCGACTTGGATGATCCCACCATTCTCGATGCCCACCTTGAACTGATCCGCCAGCTCGGCAAGAAGTACGATGGCGACCCGCGCATCAGCCATGTCGATCTCGGCTCAGTCGGCTGGTGGGGCGAATGGCATATGAGCCAATCCGAGCCGGCAAAGATGCCTAGCGCTGCGACCTGCCGGAAGATCGTCGATGCGTATCTGGCGGCGTTCACGAAGACGCCGCTGGTCATGCTCATCGGCGGAACCGAGCAGACGGCGTATGCCTGTTCGCAAGGCACCGGCTGGCGCGCAGATTGCCTGGGTGATCTGGGTGGCTTCTCCAAGACCTGGTGCCACATGCGAAAGCTCTATCCCCAGTCGTTCCGCGAGGAGAAGCTGAATGAAGTCTGGAAACGCGGTCTGGTGGCCTATGAAAGCTGCTGGGACATGCGCAAGTGGAAGCAGGAGAACTGGTCGCTCCGCTACATCTTCAACTACGCCCTGGCGACACACGCATCGGTCCTGAACAACAAATCCGCACCACTGCCCGCCGGCGATGATGTCCGTCCGGAGATCGAGCGCTTCGTCAAACGCCTGGGCTATCGCATCGTCCTGCGCGATGTGACGGCGTCAGTGAGTGGCAGATCCGTGTCCCTGCAAAGCACCTGGCAGAACGTCGGCTCCGCCCCGGTCTATCGGCCGTATCGCATCGCCTGGCGACTGACCAGCGCCGACGGCAAGACGCAATCGCCCACAGTAACCGATGCCCTTGCCTCGCAGTTCATGCCCGGCGACGTGGAAGCCTTCACCGAGGCTTTCATCAAGGATCCACCAGATCTGCCCAACGGCAATCCCGCCAAGCTGGACCAAACGCTCAAACTCAACGACCAGATGGCCGCCGGGAGTTACATGCTTTCCGCGGCCGTCGTCGATGCAGAAACCGGCAAACCCGTAATCCGCCTCGCCAACGAAGGCCGCGAAGCCGATGGCTGGTATACGCTGGGCACTTTGATGCTCAAATGAATATGGCCATCGAACTGGAACAATCCGCCTTCGAGTTCAAGCCCGGCCGCGATGCCCGGCAGCGGATGGAAGAACCGTTGCCGGTGGAACTGGAAGCGGTGGCCGATGTGCATCTGCCTTCGCCGCGGATACCTGTCGGGAAACTCGACGCCCTCTATGTCACCATCTTGGAGTTCGCCCCCATTCATGGCGAACACTATCCGGCATACCAGGCCGACAACTTCCAACTGATCTTTAACCTGCCCCGGCGCGAGCTGATCCAGGAGGACTTCCGGACAACCAAGATCATCGTCCCGTCGCTGTCCGCTCTGCAGGCAAAACTGTTCGAGGCGGAAATCGAGCACGAACGGCAGAAGAGCGTCACGCCCGGCCAGGAAGTGATCGTCCTGCAGGATGCCGACGGCAACTGGCTGGAAATCCGTGAAAAACGCGAGGTCGGGTAGACACGCTTATGGCGTGCCAGCTTCTGGCATGCCATCCGGCAGTTCCAGCACCTGTCGATCGGCCAGTAATCGTTCGCGAAGTTTGCCGTACTCGACCTTCTGTACCGAAAGACCCATATCCATCGCCATTACCCCGGCCGTCGCGGCCGATTGGCCCAAAATCATGAAGACCGGCTCCATGCGGATCGATCCGTACGCAATGTGCGAACTGCTCAGGCATACCGGCACAAGTAGGTTCTCACACTCGCCAACCTTTGGCACGATGGCGCGAAAGCTGATCGGATACGGCCCGCCGGGATTGACCTGAATATCACCTTCGTTCAGCACATAGGCTTTGCCCTCGGCATCGGTCGCCACATAGCGCTGCACGTTGTGGCTGTCCATGTTGTATGAGCCCATGCCCACCGGATCGGGCGTGGGCTTCGTGCGCCGGACCTGCGGCTCGGCGATCACGAAATCGCTTACCATCCGCCGGGCTTCGCGCACGTAGATCTGGTGCGGCCAGTTCCCATTGTCCACAAACTCATCTTTCGACAGGCCCCATTGGCTCATCCTGGTGCGCACATCCTCAGGCACGCGCGGATCGTTGCAGAGGAAGTAATAAAAGCCCATCTGGTAGATCTGGTGCTCGCGGATGATCTCCCGCCGGCGCTTGTAGCTGGCCTCGGGATAGTCGTAGTTCATGCCAATGTTGTCAGTGCTGAACGATCCATGGTTGTTGGTATCGGTCTTGTTGTTGGGCGCTGGGTCGAACTTGCCGAAGACATGCTTGGAGCCGGCCAGCAGCGTCCGCAACAGCAACTCATACTGACCCGCGTCGTACCCTTCGGGTTTGGAGAATGCCAAGCGATTCTGCGGCACATTCGTCATGCATGTGCGGAAGTTGTAGGCCTGGATCAGCTTGTCGGCCTGGCCATCCTCGCCCGGCTTATTTGGGGAGATGCGCGGCAGCAGGCCGCTTGCCGGATCGCCCGGCACCACATACGGGTCAATCTTCCCTTCAAACTGGTGGCTGACGGCTTTGGCTTTCTGGATGCCGTCGAGCGTCTCGCCATACTGGCTGTTGGCTTCCCGGCCGGTCGTATACGTCACGCCCGCGCACGCCATCAGGTCGCCTTCATAGGTGGCGTCGATGAACATTCGCCCGGCGAAGGTTCTGCCATCGAGTGTGGCGATCGAGATGATCCGCTGACCATCTTTCTTCACGCCGCTCTTGCGATCGAGCCAGGCGTCGCGCGCAACGGGGATCCGGTTCTCGCTGATCCACTGCTGGAAGATTCCCTCGGCCACGTGCGGCTCAAAGACCCACATGGCATCTTCGTTGCCGCGATACTGCCGATACTCCTGCGGCTTCTGGTACACCCACATCTCGGGCTTGTCATAGTGTGCCTTGACCCGGCGGTAGAAATCGCGCGAAAGCCCGCCGATGACCGATTTGTCGCCCGAATCGGTCCAGCCCAGCCCGCCGCTGGTCAGCCCGCCGAGATGCTTGTCGGGGCTGACGATGATGACCGTCTTGCCCATCTTGCTTACCTGCACGGCAGCCGATACGCCCGCGCTGGTGCCGCCATAGACGACGACGTCATACATCGGCTCCGCCGCCGACGCGGCCATGCAGAACAGGACCATCGACGCAACCAGAATCGTATAGGCCATGCATCACCTCGCTTTACCCGGGGTAGTTTCCTTCCTTCCGCCAGACGTCCAGAATCAGGTCATAGCGGCGCAGGTCCATGCCGGTGTAGATGCAGTTGCTGGTGGAGAAGATGTAGCCGCCGCCGGGCATGCCGTGCCGCAGGGCGTAGCGGGTGGACTCGATCACCTGCTCGTCGGTGCCGGTGTCCATCAGGGCACAGTTTACGTTGCCGACCAGGGCAACCTGCATGCCGGCGCGTCGCTTGATCTCGGCCATATCCACGCCGCCCTGCGGGTCCAGCGAGTGCAGCGCGTGCGGCTTCGTGGACACCAGCGAATCGAGGATGGGCATGATGTTCCCATCCGTGTGTTTGATGACATAAAAGCCCATCTGCCGATACGCCTGCGTGAGACGAGCCAGATACGGTGTGACGAAGTCGTCGAACTGGGGCGGCGAGAGAAAGGGATTCACGTTGAAGCAGTAATCGGAGCATAGCGCCCAGCAGTCCAGGGCGCCGTGCTTGCGGAACTTCTCCGCCCGCGCGATCGCCCGGTCAACTTCGTCAGCCTGCTCATGCTTGATCTTCTGCGGCTCCTCGATGAGTCGCACTGCCACTTCTTCCATGTGGTTGCCGTTGGGCAGGCCCATGGTGCAGTCGCCGTGCATCATCAGCAGGAATTCATCGCCGGAGAGTTCGCGGATGATCTCCAGCGTGCGCATTGCTTCCACATCGTGGTCATCACCCCAGCCGCCCGGGCCGTGGAAGAAAATGGCCGAGTGTTCGTAGCGCCGGGCCGTCTGCACATACAGGTCGGCGATATCGTGCCGGTGGAGTTGTCGCTCCGTCTCGGTCATCTGCTGCCACTGGCCGTAGTTGCGCTGGCTGGGATGGATCCGCCCGAACGCCTCCATGGTCAGGAAGAACACCAGTTCAAAATGCGGGACGCGGCCTGGAGGCTGTTTGCCTTCCAGGGCCATCATCATCTTTTGCCGGCCTTTCATCATGGGGCATATCGGAACATGGCGTGGTGGAAGATGCAACTACATGGCTTCATATAGTCGGAACGAGCCGGCGGAGTTCCCGGTACAGTTCTTCGGTGGCCTGCGGGACGATGCGGATGTCGCCGACAACCGTCATGAAGTTGCCGTCACCGGCCCAGCGGGGAACGATGTGCTGATGGAGGTGGCCCGGCACGCCCGCGCCAGCGCAGCGGCCAATATTGATGCCGATGTTAAAGCCCTGTGGCGAGATGGCTCGTTTGAGGAGTTCAACGGCTCGAACGGTCTGATGCTGCAGATCGCAGATCTCATCGTGAGTGAGGTCGGCCAGTTCGGCCTTGTGAGCTAACGGCGCAACCAGCAGGTGGCCATTGGTGTAGGGGTAGCGGTTCATCAGGACAACGCTGTGGGCGGTGGTCCAGAGGACAAGGCGTTGCTCCTGCTCTGCAGCGGCCGCCTGGGCCGCGAGGCAAAGAAAGCACTTGCCGTCTTCGGGCTTTTCAAGTGATCGGATGTAGTCCATCCGCCAAGGTGCGAACAGCACGGGCTTGTCCATGGAGGACATGGTAGCGCAGGGTGAGATGGCGGGCAAATCCCAGACGTGTTGGGTATAGTACCCGCAGCTTGGAGAATAGCGCCATGTCAGCATCACAGGATCAGACGGAACAACGCTGGCGTGTCAGTCACCGCGGCCGGGACTACGGTTCCTATACCCAGAGCGCGCTGCGCGAGCGGATTCTGGCGGGCCGGATTGCGTCTGATGCCCAGTTGAGCCGGGAGGAATCTTCTGAGGCGCCGATCTCAGTCGCCGATTTCCTGGGGACGCAGAAGCTTGAGCCGGTAGCAACGGAACTCACCGATGAGCAGCTTGAGTTTCTGAAACCGCAAAAGGAGCCGGCGCGTTCGGTATGCACAGAGTCGGCCATCACAACCGACGCGACCGACACAGCCGAGTCGGCTGCCTCGGCGGATGCGGCCGGCGATACGCATGTCGCCATTCCCTCGGCGACCGTTGAACACTTTGGGCCGCTCTGGTGGGAGACCGGGCAGGGCGCCGATGGCGCAGCGCGTGATCGCATTGTGATCCTCGGTCGTCGGCAATCGGGAAAGACCATCTACCTGGCCACCCTCTACGCGATGCTGTGGGATCGGCTCGCCGGGCTGGCAGCGCGGGCATCGACGGGCGCCGCCCACCGGCAGTTGATGACCGTTGCCCGCACGCTCAAGAGCCGCGCCTGGCCGGCGGCGACCCAGGGAGCTATGGAGGTGCCGCTGGTGGTCGACTGCGGCGGCATCAAGCAGGCTATGGTCGTGCTCGATTATGCCGGCGAACTGTTCACCAAGGCATTCTTCCGCGACCAGATCGATGCCCGCGAGGTCGCCCCGCTCCTGCAGCATATCGACCATGCCGCGGCCGTGATCCTGCTGGTTGATCCGATGGTCACGGTTGGCCTCGATCACGAGGCGGCCATGGAGGATGACTTCGGGTTGATGCAGGCGGTGCGGCGCATCCGCGAATCGCCCGGAGGCAAGGAAGTGCCGGTGGTCTTCGTGCTGACCAAGGCCGATGTGCATGCCGATGTGGTCAATAAGGCCGGCGGCCTGGTGGAGTTCGTCCGCAAGCACTTTGCATCACTAGCACGTCTGCTGGGCCAACTCCAGATCTACCAGGTGTCGGCGGTGCAGACCGAGGCCGGACCCGATGGCCAGGCAATACCGCGCGCCGATTCCGTTCCCTTCAACATCGACAAGCCGCTGCGCTACTGCATGGAGATGATCGCGATGCAGCGGCAGAAGCAGCAGGTTCGCCAGAAGCACGAGGCCGCTCTGGAAGCCTACGAGAAGTCACTGCATCAGGAGCAGATTGTGGAGCGTCAGGATAATCGCAAGCTGGCGATTGCTCTGATCCTGATCCTTCTCGCCGGGATCCTTGCGGTCGCCCTGATTGTCTGGTTCAAATTCAGGGTGGCGCCCCACGGAGCTTTATGAAGCCCGGAAATGGGTGACAAGTGAAAGTGGAGAGGTACATCTTTGGTTCGTTTCGTGGCTATGCCACGCTGGCCGCTTCGCCGGGCGTCAGCGCGGATGATGAGCGCCTGCTGGAGAGTGAGATATATAGTTTCGGGCAGACGTATGATCCGGGCTTTTACGAATCGCTGCCAACCAGCGCGCCGTTCTTCACGACCAACCTGCCTCAGGCCCGGCGGGCGCTGACCTGCGTTGCCAAAGGCCGCCGCGACGATGCCGGCCGGCCGACGCTCTTGTTCATCACGGTTGTCCTGTCGCGTGGAGATTGGGATGGCGTCTTGCTGGGCGATGTGGCCATGCTGATGAAGAGTGCATCGCTCTGGACGTGGCCCGGAGGCAGTGAACTGGCGGCCGTCGAGTTGGCCGATACGCCGTCGGCCGCGATCATCAGCCGGGCGCAGGTGCCGCGTGTGCTGGGGCTGATCTCGCAACTTGAGCGTGATGTCATCGCACAGCGATCCACCGTAATCCGTGAGTCGCCATACTGCTATAAAGACGCCCGTGCGATTGAGATGCTGATCCCACCAGCGCAGCGAAGCCGGATCACGACGGCGTTCCGAACTCTCTCCCCGCGCATGGCGGCAAATCTGATCTGTCTGGCAAGAGAAGCGGACGACGATTGTCCGACGGTGGCAATCGCGGAAGGTGCCCACAACTCTCACTATGCTAAGGCACTGCTGGAAGCCGGTCTGGCTTCGGGAGTCGTGCCGACAGCGCTGATACGGGGCTATCGTTGGTAGGTGAGCGTAGGTTTGCGCGCGGCCTGCACTTCATCCAGTCGGCGAACCACCGCGCGCGATGGCGCGTTCTTCAACGGCGCCACGTCGCGCCTGGCCTGCTCGGCCATTTCCAGCAGCGCATCGGCGAAGTCGTTGAGGGTCGCCAGGCTTTCGGTTTCGGTGGGCTCCACCATCAGGCAGTTGGGAACCGGGAAGTGCACGGTGGGTGGATGGAAACCGCGGTCGATCAGGCCCTTGGCCAGGTCCATGATCGTCACGCCGGTATCGATGATCGCCTGCGGCACGGTGATGAACTCGTGGGCGCAGGGGTCATTCGCCATGGGCAACTCGCCCTTGGGGCCAAACGGCAGGGCGTAAATGTGCTTCACGCGCTGGGCAAGATAGTTGGCACTGAGTATGGCGGTCTCGGACACATTTCGCAGCCCATCGGGGCCGCAGGCGCGGATGTATGCGTAGGCCCGCAGGAGTACACCGAACTGACCCGAGAAGGAGCGCACCTTGCCGATGGACTTGGGACGGTCGGCATCGAGTGCATATCGCCCATCGGGCAGCTTCACCACCTGAGGCACGGGCAGATACGGCGCCAGTTCCTTGCGCACGGCGATGGGGCCAGCACCCGGCCCGCCGCAGCCGTGTGGCGTGGAGAATGTCTTGTGCGTGTTGAAGTGCATGATGTCGGCGCCGAAATCGCCCGGGCGGGTGATCCCCAGGATCGCGTTCATGTTGGCGCCGTCCAGATAGAGCATCGCCCCGGCCTCGTGGATCAACTTCGCCATCTCTGCGATATGGGCGTCAAACTTGCCGACCGTGTTCGGATTGGTCACCATCACGGCCGCCACTTCGTCCGACAGGTTACGTTTCAGGTCATCAAGATCGGTCAGGCCGTTGGAGAGCGACTTGATCGTTACCACGCTCGCTCCGCACATGGCGCAGCTTGCGGGATTGGTTCCGTGGGCGGTATCGGGTGCCAGCACAATCCTCCGCTGCGCCTGGCCGATATCGCGGAAGTAGGCGCGGATCACTTTCAGGCTGGTCCACTCACCGTGAGCGCCGGCACACGGCTGGAGCGAGACTTCATCCAGACCGGCAATCTCGGCCAGGAACAGGCGCAGGTGATAGAGCAGTTCCAATGTGCCCTGGCAATCGGTCGCATCTTGCAGCGGGTGCAGGTTCGCAAAGCCAGGCAAGCTGCTGGCCCATTCGTTTACCTTGGGGTTGGCCTTCATCGTACAGGAACCCAGGGGATAGAAGTTGGCATCCACCGAAAAATTCCGCTGCGCCAGGCGGGTGCAATGCCGTACCAGGTCGAGATAACCCACCTCGGGCAAGGGTGGGGGTGCAGGCGCCGCGAACGCGGCTTCCAGCGGCGCTTCGGGCACATCCGAGCCGGGCAACTCGGTGCCGCGGGCTCCGGGTGTGGAGATCTCAAACAGCAATTGCATCGGCTTGACGCTCATGACTGGCGATCTTAAGGACACAAGAGGATGAATGCCACGTTTCCGAGCCGACGCGACAGCTACAGCGCCTGCGCTCTTCCGGCAGAGGGCCCCATCAACACTTTTTCGATTGCCTTATCCAACGATTCGCAGACACGCTGGATCTGGCCTTGAGTTATCTGAGTGAAGAACGGCAGCACCAGCGTACGTTCGGCGATGCGTTCGCAGACTGGCAGGTCGCCCTGACGCGTGCCGATCTGTTCGACGATGTAAGGCTGAAGATGGATCGGCGGGAAATAGTTGCTACAGCCTATCCCATCGCAACGCAGAAGCCGGATCACCTCGTCTCGGTCACCGGGCTCAAACAGATCATTCAGGCGAACGCCAAATACGTACCAGCTCATGGTGGTATCGCCATCGATGGTCGGCAGGATCAGGTAGCGGTTGTCGATGAGCAATTCAAAGTAGGTGTGGGCGGCCTGCCGGCGTTTGGCAACGATCTCATCGAACCGCGACAACTGGGCGAGTGCCAGTGCGGCGTTCAATTCCGACATCCGATAGTTGTAGCCCAGACGCTGGTGTGCAAGCCAGGCATTGCCATCCCGGCCATGGTTCCGCAGCATCCGGCACACCGCGTCGAAGCGATCATCATCGGTGACGATCATTCCCCCTTCGCCGGCGGTGACCTGTTTGTTTGGATAGAAGGAGAAGCAGCTTGCCCGGCCAAATGAACCCAGCGGCCGGCCGTGGACTTTTGCGCCCAGGCTCTGGCAGGAGTCTTCGATCAGCAGCAGTTCATGACGCTGGGCAATCTGCTCGATCTCTTCGATGCCGCCGGGATGGCCAAATGCCTCAACCACGACGATCGCTCGGGTCTTTGGGCTGATGGCGGCCTCGAGGCGCGCCGGATCGAGGTTTAGAGTCTGAGCGTTGATATCGACAAAGACCGGCCGGGCTCCGGTATAGAGGATGCAATTGGTGGAGGCGACGAACGACATGGGAGTGGTAATGACCTCATCGCCCGGGCCGAGCCCCGCCGCCATGGCGATGCAGTGCAGCGCCGCCGTGCCTGAGGAGACGGCAATCCCATTGCGGCGGCCGGCCATGCGGGCGCAGACCTTCTCTAGCTCTGCCAAAACTGGCCCGCAGGTTAGAGTTGGCGTGCGCAGCACATCCACCACAGCGTCGATCTCACGCTGTGTAATATCCGGTGCCGAGAGCGGAATCTGGTTGGACATTCGTTGTGTGCCTCACAGTTCCTGGACCAGGCTCATCCGCAGAAGGTCGGCGCAGCCGCCTTCCTTCGGGGTGTATGGCAGGCGTCAGGCAGCTTACGCAAGCCTCCGACCCCATACACACATCATTCATCATCGGTATACTACCCGGTTCTGTTGTGTGCGCTAACGGACAGTAAGTGCCTTTGAGGAGCGATTATCGCGACCGCATGAGCATTACGCCAAACAAAGAACCTTCGCGGAATGATGATCTGCCCAGCCGGGTTCTGGACTATCGCCAGAAACTCGCGAAGGTAGACATATCGCAGCACGCGGCATTCTGGCGTGCCTGCCAGTATCTCAAGCCCCATATCGTGTTGGTGATTGTTTCGATCGTCTGTGCCTTGTTCGTTGGCGTGGCCGTAGTCGGCAGCCTGGGGTCCATGCTGCCGATCATGAAGGTGCTGGCCAACGGCGATTCGGTCCAGTCGTGGGCCAATCGGCAGATTGTTGAGCGCCGGTTGGACGTGCGCATCGGCGACAATACCGATGTCGTTCAGATCGTGCGTGTCGACAAGGGCGGGACCGGGCGACTGCAAGGGATGCAGCCAGGCGATCTGCTGCCGCGAGGACAAGCAAACGCCGATGGCATTCTGGAAGATCTCTCTGATCCACACAGAAACTCCATGTGGATCGAGTACGTGGACGGCGTTCGCCTGCAGGTGATTCTGCCTGAGATCCCCTATTACTTGCAGGTTCTCCGCGACGGCGCCCGGCGCCTGCCAGGGCCGGGAGCGCCCATCACGACGATCATGGCTGTGTTCGGTATCTTGGCGACCATTGCGGTTCTTGGCAATATCATCCGCTTTTTCCAGGAATATCTCTCTGAGAAGGTCGCGATTCTTGCTGTCAATGACATCCGACGCCGGCTCTATGACCACATCCTGCATGTTCCGATGTCGCATTTTACGGCGAACGGAACTTCTGACCTGACCAGCCGCCTGGCCGGCGATACCGCCCATCTTCAGGAGGGCCTGAAGATGCTGATGGGGCCCAGTGTGCAGGAACCGATCAAGGTCATATTCGTGTTCACCGGTCTGCTGGTGATCGACCCCTGGCTGACGCTTTTTGTGATCGCCTTCATTCCGTTCATGGCGGCACTGATTCGACGGTTCGGCAAGAAAATGCGCCGGCACAGCCGTCGGGCTCTGGAGAGTTCATCCAGCATGCTTGCTCAGATTGAGGCGACGCTGGCGGGTATCCGTGTGGTCAAGGCCAACAATGCCGAACCATATGAGCGCCGCCGCTACACTACGATTATGGGTCAGCTTATCCACCAGGCGCTGAAGATGACCCGTATCGATGCCGCCAGTGCGCCGATCATCGAATCGCTGATGATCCTGATGATCGGCCCCGTGTTGTGGTTCTCGGCCTGGCGCATCTCCACCCATGCGCTGACTTCCACCACCTTCATCCTGGTGATGGGTTCGCTGGCGTTCATGGGCGAATCGCTGCGGCGGGTGAGCAAGATTAACAACCTGCTGCAGAAGTCGAACTCGGCGGCCACCCGCATTTTTGAGGTGCTGGATCTGCCGGTTGAACGTCCGCGTTATCTCTCAACGCAATTGGCGGCAGTCCAACGGCCGCGCATCAAGCTTTCTCCTGTCAAGCAGAATGTCTGCTTTGAGAATGTCACTTTCACCTATCCCGGCGGCGAGGCGCCCGCCATCACGGACGTCACCCTGACGGTACCGGCCGGCAAGTCGGTCGCCGTCGTCGGGCGAAATGGATCCGGCAAGACAACGCTGCTGGCGCTGCTGCTTCGCTTTTACGATGCTGACTCGGGCCGGATCCTCATCGACGGCATCGACATTCGCGATGTCACCCTCAAGAGCCTTCGCGACCAAATGTCGATCGTTACACAGGATTCGGTCATCTTCCCCGGCAACATCGCCGACAATATCGCCTATGGCCTGCCCAATGCCTCGCGCGATGCGGTGATGGACGCCGCCAAACGGGCCCATGCCCATGAATTCATCATGGCCAAGGCTGAGGGTTATGAGACCATGCTTGGTGAGTTCGGCGGCGGGCTCTCCGGCGGCCAGAAGCAGCGCATCTGCATCGCCCGTGCCATCTTCCGTGCCAATCCGATCCTCATCCTCGATGAGGCTACCAGCCAGGTGGATGCCGAGAGCGAAGAACTGATCCAGAAGGCCATCGAGGAAGTGATGCACGGCCGGACGACCTTTGTCATCGCCCACCGCTGGGCGACGATCCGCTCGGCCGACATGATCGTCGTGCTCGACCGCGGCCGGGTTGTCGGCCAGGGCTCGCATGAAGAACTGCTCAAGAGCTGCGATGCCTACCAGCAGCTTTACGAGCGGCAGATGGTGGCGTAGCCGCTGAATCTACGGTGCCGGGGCGGCAACCGCCGCCACCTGGGCGTTCATCATGCGCCGGCGCGTGCGGATGACCCACATCATCCCGATGCTGCCGGAGGTCACATCCGTTACCACGCGCCCCCAGAAGACGCCGTTGACGCCCATGAGCATGGAGAAGAGATACGCCAGCGGGGCAAGCAGGATGATCACGCGAATGGCATCGAGCATCAGAGAGTGCAACGGCTTGTGCAGGCCCGTCAGGAAGAAGGTGCAGTAGCGGTGTACCTCGGTCATGCCGTAGCTGATCGAGGTGATGCGCATGTAGGCGACGAGCGTATGGGCGACTTTGGGGTCGTCGGTGAATAACCATGCCACCTTCGGCGCGAAGATGAAATACAGCACCGCCATTGCCGCGCCGTACAGCAGCGCGAAAGTAGTCGAGATGCGGAAGGCCTCGCGCACGCGGTCGATTCGCCGGGCGCCGAAGTTCTGGCTGACAAATGGTGTTAGGGCAATGCCCAGCGCCATCGGGATAATAAAGGCGACCATCTCGATACGCCCCGCGACGCCGCTGGCGGCCACAACTTCGTGGCCGAAACGGCTCAGCAGCCGCGTTATCGTCGACGACGCCACAGGCATGAGAATCATGCTCATCATGCCGGGGATGGCGAATCTCAGGATGCCGCGAAAGGAAACCAGCAGGCCCGACAGCTTCGTGCTCTTCCACTTCAGGAGTTGGTGCCGGTGATGCAGCAGCCAAAACAACCACGCGGTGGACACCGCCTGGGCGATGACCGTCGCCAGCGCCGATCCGCGAATGCCGAAGGCGTGCAAGCCGAAATAGCCGTGGATCAGAAGCGGGTTGAGGATTGCATTGAGCGATGCCCCGAGGATCATCCGGCCGCTGGCGGCGGCCGAATCGCCACATGAAATGAGCAGCCCGTTGCCCATCATGGGCATCGCCATGAACACCGCGCCGAAGTACCAGACGCTCATGTATGCGCGGATGAGCGGCATGGTCTGCCCATCGGCGCCCAGGCGGGCGAAAAGCCAGTCCATGCTCAAGTATCCCGCCAGCGCAAGGACAACCGCGGCCGCAGACGTCAGGATGATGCCATCGCTCACCAGGCGCACGGCCGCATCTTTGTCGTCGCGGCCCAGGGCATGGGACATCAGAATCGTAACGCCAGAACCCAGACCGCCGGCGATGAACGTGAGCAACATCACGACGGGGATCGCAAATGCCATGGCCGCCAGCGGCAGCGTGCCGAGCTTGCCGACGAAGTACGCATCCGTCAGCCCATACGCGTTCATAGCGAACGTGCCACCCAACAGCGGCCAAGCCATGCCAAAGAGCGCCCGCGGAACACTGCCGCGGACCAGGGCAGATACAGGCCGTTGGGTCACCGGCGCACTTTCAGCCTCAACGAATTCGGCATCACTCACAGTCCCACAATTGTAACCGATTTCGCTTTACCCCACCCGCCGCTGCGGCATCTCGATCTGGCTGGTGGCGGTGAAGATGTCCTCATGTACCAGCGACAGCACCACCTCATCGGCTTTGAGGATCTCGCCCAGATCCAGCCGCGCATTGCGGATCTCAACCGCCGGCGGAATCGTCAGGCGGGCCGTCAGCACGCTGCGGCCCTGACGCGGCTCGCAGGTCAACCCTTCGATATTCACGCGGTGGTCCGACAGGTAACTCGTGATCTTGCGCAGCACGGCAGCGACATCCTCGCGTTCGCTGAGCACGGTCAGGATGAATGTCTGCCCGCTCTGCACCGGTCGGACAACCTTCTCGCTGCGCGGCAGAATCGACACCACAAACTCGCCGGGCGCGCCGGTTGTTTCGATCGTCTGGCGCACCTGATCTTCGCTTACCGATTCGGGAAACTCGGCCAGCACCATGAACACGAAGCACCCTTGCAGAACTCCCTGGTGCAGCACCTCAATTTCGCCGCCCATGCGGCAGACGCATTCGGTCAGCCGGGCAACCAGACCAACGTTGTCGCGGCACATCACCGACAGAGCATAGCGTGAAGACATCTGCATAGGGTGGCGATCATACCGTGACCGGAACAAGTGAAACACAGCCGGCATCGATGGATGACGCCGGCTGGCAAGTTCTG
Organism: uncultured Phycisphaerales bacterium; assembly: GCA_903871935.1. Lineage (GTDB taxonomy): Bacteria > Planctomycetota > Phycisphaerae > Tepidisphaerales > Tepidisphaeraceae > CAIQIQ01. The sequence continues at coordinate 30,671 of CAIQIQ010000043.1, read as the reverse complement.
CACAAGATCCACGATTTGCCGATCACGCCCCCGCAGGCGTGATCTTGTTCTTCAGTTCATTGGCTTTCACCAGATAGAGGATCAGCAGCACCAATGCGCCCAGGCCCGTCAGGGCATTGACATAAGGTATTACGCACAGCGCTACGAGGATGCAGTAGATCAGCCCGATCTGCCTGCCGCAATCGCCCACATCGGTTCGGCCGACGGAATCAAAGTAGCTCTTGAACGAATCAGATATCTTCGGATAGACGAAGAAGTTCCAGACGATGTTGAACAACGGAATCATCAGGAGCCAGACCATGTTGGGCTCTTGCTTGCGATGCGACGCCGGGATTGCCTTCAGAGCGTTGGAGAGCAGATAGCAGATGAATGCCTGGATCGCCAGTCCAATAACAATCCCGCCGCAGCAGAATAGCCCGAAGATTCCCATAAAGAGCCCCGCTGCTTGATCGTTGTTCATGGTTTCTCCTTCCGATATCAGTTCATCTGGCCGAGCCGCACTGGACTGGCCTCCACTATAAACACAATGTAGAGATGGATTTACAGGAACGCAACAATAATCGGTTCTGTCGCCGCTTCTCCGATGCGTTGGATACAGACGCGATTGAGGCAACAAAGCATCTGAGCGGATTTGCTATCGGAGCGAGCTCTGCGGTGTGGTATACTCTCAATTGTGACTTGGCGCACCTCTCTTTGCGTCGTTTTCGTGATCTTGTCTTGCGTGCAGATGTGTGTTGCACAGCTTAAACGCGAGGCAGCGCCGACCTTGCCGGCCGACGTCAAGAGCTACCGGCTTTACCAGAACGAAGCCCAGGAGTTGCTCGAGGATGAACTGACCATGTTCTTCCCCGGCTGCGTGAATGTGAAGGGCGGCGGGTTCCATGAAGGGCGGGTGGACGGAAAGCTGCCGCCGCGCTTTGTCGGCGGCACGCTGGTGTTTCAGTCGCGGATGACCTGGGTGGCGGCCGAGGTCGCGCTTCGCCGGCCGGACAGAGCCCAGGCCTACCTTGTCTATGCCCGCCACGGGGCCCGGTTCCTCCAGGATGTCATGTGGGACAAGACCAACGGAGGTTTCTACTGGGCGGTAGACACCTACGGCAAACCCGCCGCTCCCACGGGTGCGATCAAACATGCGTACGGGATGGCGCTGGCCATCCAGGCCTTGGCGCATGTCTATGCCGCGACCGGTGATGAACAGTATCTGAAGCTGGCCCAGGATGCGGATCAGTGGCTTCTCTCAAAAGGCTACGACAAGAAGCGGGGGGGGTACTTCCAGGCGTTTATGCCCAAAGGCGATATTATTGTATCGGCCGAAGAGACCGGCGAGCCAAAGCTGAAGACCGACAAGATCGGCACTCTGTACGGCTGCAAGTCGACGATGGCGCATATCCATCTGCTGGAGGCGTTCGATGAGCTGTACCGTGTCAGCCCGAATGCGGAGTTGCGCCAGCGTATTCGAGACATGTATGATGTGACGCGCGACAAGGCGATGCTGCCGACTGGAATGATGGGACAGAACTTTCTGCCCACCTGGACACCTCTGGATCGTGGCGGCGCGTTTGGGTTGAACCTGGAGACGGGCTCCGTGCTTCTGGATACTGCGAAGGTCTTGCAGATCGATAAGGAACCCAGGTCGCTGGGTGTGGTGCAGAAGCTCGTGGACACAGCGCTGGAACGCGGCTGGGATGATCAGCTTGGTGGGTTCTGGAGTACGCCTGACGCGACGGATAAAACGTGGCGTGCACAGGCCGAAGGAGCGCGAATCCTGCTGGCACTGTATGCGCGGGCGGGTGATGACAGCGAGCGCTATTGGACGGCGTTCCAGAAGCAGTGGCATTTCATCACACTGTATATGACCGACCGGCAGTCGCATGGCTGGTTCCCGACCGTAGACACGGCCGGCCGGCCGACCAGCCGAAACATGATCCAGTCAATCAAGGCGTGTGATCAAACGGTGCGGGCGCTGATGGATGTTGCCGACACGCTGGGCGTGCTGGCGGGTGACACGCCGGCGATGCCCGCGACAAGGCCGCGCCCGACGACCAAACCGGTAGCCACCACGCAGCCGTGATGGGCGAGCAGGCTCCATCTGTCGCCACCGATGCCGACGGCTTACCTCCGCGCACTTCCGGACATGGACTCGACAAGGGAGATCATCGGCATGAAACACGCAAAGATGACAATGCCGACGAGGATGAGCATCGCCAGTAAAAGCAGCCGTACCATTACGCGGCGATAGATGCGAGCCCCGGTTCCCGTGGTACTGTGAAGATCCAGCAGCACCCCTGGAAGCACGGCCGCCACGATCAGGGGAAATACGACGACCCAGCCGTATTCATTCGCTGCCCAACGTGAGATCCGCAGCACCAGCTTCGTGATCCACGGGAGTTCCGTATTGAAATCCTTGAAGACCATCTCGAACCTGGGAACTATGAGTATCACGATCAGCATCGGCAACGCGATGCACGCAGCCGTCAGCAGCGCTGTGGTGATGTGGGGCAGCACGTTGATTGGCCGGCGCGGCTCAACTCGCGCATACTCAAGGGGCGGCGGCTTGCTCATGATCCAGAGTGTACCGCGCTTCGGCTCATTGCGAGGGCACCTTAGGCCTTGTCTGAAAAACCCGTGGCCCCACGACGGCTTGGAATCGCCTCAGATGCAAGAAGCATCGGCGAGAGCTGGGTCCGTAGACCCTTCGAGCCGGTGCGCCGCCGCAGATGAGGCGATTCCAAGCCGCCCGAAGGGTGGGCCGGAAAGGGCCTGTCTGCTTCGTTGCCGCTCCTCGCCGTAGTATTCAAATACTGCTTCGTCGCGGCGTCTCGCATCCAGGCCCTTTCCGGCCCATCGTGGGGCCATGGGCTTTTCAGACAGGGCCTAGGCTTCGCCTGGCCGGTAAGCCAAATTTTATTGCATGTGTGAGCATGGATATATACAGTAGAGCTTGGCCGGTCTGCGAGGGCTAACCGGCCGGCATATTCACGGTCATGTGATCACATTCTGGAGGCATGCTTACCATGCGTAGACTGAATGCTTTGCTCCCATATCGTTCGCTGCGCTGCAGGCTTGAGATGCTGGAGAGCCGACAGTTGCTTAGCGCGGATCTGGCCAGTTCGTTCACCACCGCCGTGCCGACCCTGATCTGGCCGACAGGGACAACGCCAATCACTGTGCATGTGACCAACGTGGGAAGCAGCGCCGTACGCGGGCAGGCCACGGTTTCGCTGTACGCGTCCACCGACCAGACTCTCGACGGCGGTGATACGCTGCTGGGCTCCAAGGCCATGTCGATCGGGCTCGCCGCCGGCAAGGGTACGAACGCCTCGCTGAAAGTTGCCCACCCGGACGGTCTGGCTGACGGGCAGTACTACATCCTGGCGCAAGTGCTGGGCGATGCGGCCGTTGCCGATTCCAACAGCGCCAATGACGTATCGGCGACATCGACGAAGGTGCAGATTCGCGATCCGTTTGCCGATCTTGGCCCGATCGTAACCAAGATTCCTGCCAAACCAGTGGTCATCAGCGCGGGCAAGACGACGACGCTGAGTGCCACGATACAGATCAAGAATACCGGAAACACAGCGGCCAAGGGCACGATCACTGGCAACGTGTATCTGTCGGCCGACCCGTTTCCAGGCGCCGGCGATCTGCTGCTTTCGGCGATCGCATCGCGCCCCGTCAGCATCGCCCCGGGCAAGACCGCCAGCATCACCATCAGCAAGAAGCTCACGGCCGGCACGGCCAGCGGGATATTCCGCATCGTGCCCCAGATTACTTTCGTGGGGACTCCCGCCGACGACAGCACGGCGAACAACATTGCTGCTTCTACGGGCACAGTGACGGTTACCAATGCAGCGGTTGCCGCGGCGCCGCAGCTTTTCGGCGACCTGCACTCGGACGTAACGCACGTTGTTGTCGGGCATCCCGAACTGGTTCACTTCAACCTGGACACGCGCTGGGCGACCGGCAATTCCGGGGCTGAGGTCGACGAGATCACTTCCACGGGCACCGTGATCGGAAGGGTGACATCCCTGTTTGACGATGGGAGTGCGGCCAACGGCGACATGACCGCCGGCGACGGAATCTACAGCGGAATCAGCGCAGTTGCCTTCTCGTCTCCTGGCACGCGCTACTTCATGGCGACGTTCAATGACTGGTCCCTCTCTTCCTCGCAGCGTACCGCCACGTTCACAATTACTGGCTCGAACAGCGCTTCGCAGCAGCAGTTGCAACTCAGCGTAGACGACACTACGCGTCTGACGGGCCTGGCGATGGACGTGCTGAGCAACCACGGCTCAGCCAAGGCGGCCCTGGACGCGATCCGCAATGCTCTCTTGACCGATCCGGACGTTGTGCCCGGAAGCGTGTCGTCTCTGGGTTCCGTGATCCAGTGGGAGGATGTCAATGGCTTCCTTCAGGGGTTCGACGCGGACTTCGCCATTGGCGGCGACCGGCTCTCTGCTCCAGTGCCCGCGGCATATGCTCCTGCCCTACCCACGGCATCTACCGATGCGGTAGCCCTGAGCGCGCCGGCCGATCCCATCGGCGATGTGCTGGTGCTCTCGCCGTTCGCATCCTCGCTTTCGGCGAGAGATCCCAGCGCCGGTATTGTGACGCAGTTCCAGAACGCCAACTACAGCGTCACATACCACACCAACACCGGCGTGACGCTTGCCGACTTCGCCAACCTCAGCGACTACGCCGCGATCGAGTTGTACGGGCATGGAACGATGCTGCCTGATAACACCGGCGAAGGGTTCTACACGAGCATTGCCCCGACTGCCGCATCCATGGCGGATAATGAAGGTGACCTGAAAAACCATCGTGTGCGGATGCTCAACGGCTACTACGTGGTGACCCCATCCTATATCTCCGCATACGGCGGCTCTCTGGACGGCACCATCGTCCTCGCCAATGCATGCGAGAGCGCTCATGACGCCACCATGGCCAATGCCTTCATCGGGCTTGGGGCGGCCGCCTACATCGGATACACCCACACGGTAAAGGCATCCTTTGCCGCGGGGAAAGCCGTAGACACCTGGACGACACTGCTCAAAGCCGATCACAACACGGTGGGCGATATCGTCGGCCTGGATACCGCGCACGATAGCAACACGCCCGCCGCGGTGTTCTTCCACTATGGTGATAAGGACGCCAAGCTGCCCCAACAGGACCTGCTCCGCAACACGGATTTCTATGTCCGCTACAGTTGGCCGCAGACCGTCCGCGACCTGGACACGAACACCACGTTTCTGGGCAGTTCCTCCGGCTGGGATTTGGATAACTCCAGCCCATACATGAGTTGGACCGGCGATGACACATCCGCCGGCGGCGCGGAAACTACAACCGTCCACCTCTATTCGGCATGGCAGGATGGCGCATGGTCGACCACCACGACCATCACCGTTGGCACCGACTGGTATACGCCCGCGGGCGGATCCGGACCGGCCGTCATTACGGTTGCCCTCCAGAACAAAATCACCCACAAATTGACGCACGTTGAGGTGCATGTGGTATCGCCCGGGCAGGAGAGTTCCGGTACACACACCGTCGTCGGGACGATCACCATCACCTTGGCCGGCGATCCCCTTGACCCGGTCGTCAAGAGTATGGAACTGACGTAAAGCCGCTGATAATCCCAAGGTTTCCGCCAGCCCGGATCCCAAATCCGGGCTGGCGGCCTTGGTTGGCTCGGTCGTCTGCGTTCGTGACTAGCGGACAATGCCCAGAAGAAGGTGGCCGACGACGACATAGGCGTTGCTGAAGGGTTCGGAGCGGAAGAACTGGGCGGGTTGGGTGGGGTCGCCGATGAAGGGGCGCAGCGTCCAGCCCATCTGGATGCCGACGAAGGCATAGAGGATCAGCCACATGGCCTGCATGGCTCTGTGGCGGCGGTTATGGGCGATCAGCGGCCGGTAGTAACGCGAGAGCCGCCATTGGGCGGCGACGCTGGCGATGGCGAAGGCCAGGGCGTTGAAGAGGATGGCGCCCTGGTAGTTGGCGCTGGAGCAGTACCAGAAGGCGGTGAATGGCGCCAGGGCGGCGAGGATGATGGTGAGGGTGGCCTGGGTGGCGACCAGGCCGTGGAAGATGCGCCCGAAATCGTCGCCCAGACCCATCAGGCGGTTGACTACCCAGAAGCTGGGTAGGGCGACGACGAAAGTGACGCCCAGCAGCAGCGGCACCTTGATGGCGGAGTAAAGAATCTGCAGCAGGCGATCGCCCCAGAGCCCGGAGAAAGTGCCCATCATCGCGCCGTAGAACAGGCCGAAGATGATCACCATGACGGCGATCTGCAGGCTGGCAGCGCGGTGGGTCTGGGAGGTGTCCCAATGGCCGCGGAGGATGCGATCGACGGCGAGCGCGGGAGAGGTGCTGAGGGAAGGCGCGGGCATACTTACGCTCCCAGCAAGTTGCGGATGACGCCGAAGACAGCTTCGAAGAAGTTGGAGCCTTTGGGGCGGAAGAGGCTGAAGGGCTGAGCGGGGTTGCCGATAAATGGCCGCAGCACCCAGCTCATTTGGGCGCCGACCAGAGCGAAGACGATGATCCAGATGCGGAAGATCAGTTTGACGTTGGACCCCAGGACATGGCCTTCAGGCATGTCCAGCGCGCCGGGTTTGGCGGGCCGGGAGACGAGTTTCGCTTCGGGGAGGGCATCGGTGGAAGGGAGCGGCGGCGGAGCGGATGGCTGCGGCAATGGCGCGGGCGGGATCATCGCCATGGTCAGGCGATGCAGTGTCTGGAGTAGGAACTTGAGGCCCAGGGCACCGCCGACTGAGCAGGCGATGACGTTGAGCAGGACCATGAACGGGTAGCTGGTGGTGGTGAAGGAGAAGAAGGCGACGATGGTGCCGAAGGAGGCGAGCACGGCGAGCATGACGCCGACGGCCGCCGTGAGTAGTCGGCCAAGCGAGATTGGGGTCAGCCGCGATCCGACCAGGGCGTTGAAGACATAGAGCGAGGGAAAGGTGACGATGAGCGTGAGGAAGAAGAGGGCGGGGAATTTGAAGGTGCTGGCGAAGACCTGTTTCCAGGCGTCGGTCGTGCCCCGGGTCATGGCAAAGCAGCCCATGCACAATCCGTACACCATCGCGAGGATCAGCAGCACGGTTGAAAGCCCGCGGCCGGAGATGTCGATCCGGCCTTCACGAAGAGCGGGAAGCTGGGTGGCATCCCCGCGCAGAATCCGATCCAACTGCCCAAGCCACTTTCGCATGACCGCTCCTTCCTAGGCCTCCTGCTACAGACGAACATGCGCAAGGATTCGGGAAGTTGCGGCAGAGCCGGGTTCGCGTCGATCGCGGCGCGACGAGGGAGGCGGCGGTTGCTTCCGACCGGTTGGGGCGGTATCTAATGCCCCTCCCGTGCCTATCGCGGTACTTTCCAACATCCACAAAAGCTTCGGCCAGCGCGTGCTGTTCGATGGGGCTTCCCTGTCCATCTACCGCGGGCAACGGATCGGGCTGGTGGGGGCAAATGGCTCGGGAAAAAGCACGCTGATGCGGATCCTGCTGGGTGAGGTCCCGTTTGAGTCGGGCGATGCCACGATCCGAAAGACCGTGAAGGCGGGGTATCTGCCGCAGGAGCCGGTGTTCCCGCCGGGACGATCGGTGATCGATGAGGCGGAGTTGGCGTTTGAGAGTCTGCATCAGCTTGCCCACCGGCTGCGTGATCTTGAACACGCGATGGCCGAGCACGCGGGAGAGGATCTGAAGAAGACGTTGCGGAACTATCAGGCGGTGCAACAGGAGTTTGACGCGGCCGGCGGGCATGCCTGGCGGCATCGGGTGGAGGCGACGCTGCTGGGTGTGGGATTGCCGCAGTCGGCGTGGGAACAGGATGTCTCCACGCTTTCGGGAGGGCAGCGTTCACGCCTAGCGCTGACCAAGCTGCTGGTGCAGGAGCCGGACCTGTTGCTGCTGGATGAGCCGACGAATCACCTTGATCTTGAGGCGATCGAGTGGCTGGAGAGCTTCTTGGAGGCGTTCTCGGGCGCGGTGCTGCTGATTAGCCATGATCGGTATCTGCTGGATCGGCTGTGTACGCGCATTGCGTGGGTGCGCAATGGCGGGCTCAAGGCATACGATGGCAATTACTCCGACTTCATCAAGCAACGCGACCTGCACGAGTTGACGCAACAGCGGGCGTATGGCAAGCAACAGGAAGAGATCGCCAAGACCGAGGAATTTGTCCGCCGGTTTGGGGCGGGGCAGCGGTCGAAGGAGGCCAAGGGACGGGAGAAGCGGCTGAAGCGCTTCCTGGCATCGGATCAGGTGTTGGATGCGGTGCAGCAGCAGAAGTCGATCCACCTTTCCTTCTCGACGGATCAGCGGGCAGGGGATCAGCTTCTGCTGGTACGCGACCTGTCGAAGAACTATGACGGCAAGCAGCTCTGGCAGCGGATCGGGTTTACTGTCGGCCGGGGCGAGCGAGTGGGCATCATCGGCCCGAATGGCTCGGGAAAGACGACGCTTCTGGAATCGCTGATCGGGCTGCGCGATCCCGATGAGGGGAAGGTCCGCTGGGGCACGAACCTGAACATCGGCTACTACGACCAGGATTTCGGCGACCTGGATGAAGAAAAGACGGTGATCGACCAGGTGATGACCGGCCGGTCGGACATGGGGCTGCAGCCGATTCGCGACATGCTGGGTGCGATGCTGTTTTCGGACTGGGATGTTGAAAAGAAGATCGGCATCCTGTCTGGCGGCGAGCAGGCCCGCGTGCGCCTGGCGGAGCTGCTGCTGGATAAGCCCAATGTGTTGCTGCTGGATGAGCCGACGAACCATCTCGATATCGCTTCGCGCGAGGCGCTGGAACAGACGTTGCTCCGGTTTGAAGGAACGATCATCTGCGTCAGCCACGACCGATACTTCCTCAAGCGGATCTGCAAGCGTCTGATGATCCTGCGCCCTCCAGCCATGGTGGATTTCCCCGGCAATTATGAGCAGTGGCAGTGGAAGCAGCATCAGGATGTGATCACCGCGCGGCAGCGTGAGGTGGATGAGAAAGCGCGGGCTGCGGCGAAGAGGCCGGAGGTTGCGCCGGTGTCCAGGCCGGCATCGAGTTCAGGCAACAAGAAGAACCCGTACCTGCGCCGGTTCGGCCGGCTGACGGTGGAACAACTCGAGCATGAAATCCACGCTACCGAGCAGGGGATCCTCGACTGTGAGACAGCCTTTGCCGATCCGGATACGTTTAAGGATGCCGGCGCGGCCAAAGAAGTGCAGGATGAGTACGAGCAGCTAAAACAACGCCTGGTGCAGCTCGAAGAGGAGTACTTCTCACGGGAGGAGTAGCTCGTGGCCGAAAAGGGGCCGGGTGTGGATAAGTGACAGGTGCGCAGGTTCTGGAGCGGGGGTACCCCCTATGCGCTAAGTAGTTTTTGGCACAGTGGTTAGGTCGATATCCGGGGAGGAGATGCGCGGGTTCCGGGCGATTGTGGATAACTCATGCGAAGCAGAGGCACGAAGGGCAGAACAAAGGTGCGCAGGTTGTGTGCGCATGTCGGTGGGAGTTGGTGATATGGATGACCTATGGTGGAAGAAGCGCAGGTTCGGTGATCGTCATTGGTCCTTTGTCCAAGGTCATTGGTCGAAGACCAAAGATGCGCAGGTTCGTGCGCGCAGTCCATCGCGTTATGTGAGCTAAATCGCTGATGGACAAAGGTGCGCAGGTTTGGTGCGCATACTTGGGCGGCACTACCTACCTGTCCGGTAGGAGTAGTCGTATTCAGTTGTCAAATAGCGTGGCCGGGTGAGGCCGGGAGGGATGAAAACGGATGTCCCTCTACCCTATGGGGTGTTTTGGAGGGGTCCAAAAACGGAAGATGAGGAATGACAGGTACTTAACGAAATCCAGAATTCTTTCACGATTTTTGGCCCCCAACCCCACCCGCCGATAGGCGGTCCCAGAGCGTCGCCGAAGGCGACTGGGGAGAAGATGCGGCGGCCGTGCCCGACGCGTAGGTGCTTCTGAATGCACCGCTATAGCGTCAGCAAGGGCTCCACGTAATCGTGGTGGAAGCGGGGCGTCCAAAGCAGGACGCCAAGAGCCGGGGCCCCGTGTACCGTTTTCCGGGTTGCGGTATCATGTTCCTTGCAGGAGGCAACTGATGCGCAAGTATCTCGTTCCGTTTCTGGCCAACCTGGCCCTGCTTTCAGCCTGTGGCCACCCGGCCGCCTCGCGGCCCCGACCCACCGACGATTCCCCGGCCCGCATCGCAGAAGATGCTGCCGACCTTTCGCATCTGCAGTTCGCCAAAGCCACCACTCAGCCGATCGCCATACGTTACCAGGACGACTGGGGAATGAGGCTGCCTGATCCAGGAGAACCAAAGCTGTACGAGTATCGCGCGGTCTTCTGCGCGATCTGGAACGATGGCGTGATCCTCTGGAGTCAGGACCCGCGCGATGTGCGCTCGCCGCTCCTCTACGCCCGGCTGGACCCGGCCACGATCCAAGCCATCAGGCAGCAACTCCTTGAATCCGATCAACTGGCGCGGACCCTGAAGAGGCGATCGTATGTCGTTCCCGACGGGAGTTACTCTACCGCCGTGTTGTCGGTTCCCGGTCAGACTCCGATCTGCATGAAGGTCTGGCGCGACGACGACTATACTCCGGGCGAGAACCCCGAAACCTACAAAGCCATGCTGGACGTCTGGAACCGCATCAAGGCAGCCCTCGACTCCGCCAGACCGCCGGCCGGCAAGCCCATCTCCCCAGGCGATGTCTCGTGGATCGAATCCGACGGCCGCCAAGGAATCTACAAGCCGTAAGGGCGAATCAGATCAAGCAATGCAAAAGCACAGCCTCACACGACGGCGCGAGGACGCGAAGTGGTGCGGAGCAGGTGTTCACGGTTCTTTGTGGCGGGGGATTGGAGTGGTAGAGTGGTCGTTGATCCGGCGAGCAAAGGAACTCGAAACAGGACGTAATTGGGCATGTCACCTTTGCCGAGGCAGCAATGATTCGCCCTTTGCCTTGAGGCAAACGATGATGGACAGTTACGTCCCGGTTACCCGCCATATCGATTGCACTGTCTGATCAATCTTTGCCCGGGATCGAATTCGCGTGGTGGTTTGTTTTCGTCGGTAATCCTTCTAAGTTGAGAGAGTTCGTGACTGCCGATAGAATCTCCCATGTGGTTACGGACTTCCGCTGGAACGAAGACAACCTTGAGCATATTGCCAAACACGGCGTTCAGGCGGAGGAGGCCGAGGATGTTGTTCGTCACGCGCGCCGGCCGTATCCCTGCCAGGCGGGGCACGGCAAATGGCGCGTCTGGGGCCAAACGCGGTTTGGCAGGTATCTTCAGGTGGTTTTCGTCAAAGATGACGCAACCACGGTGTACGTGATCCATGCACGGCCCTTGACCGAAAAGGAAAAGCGGGCCTTCAAGAGATAGCCATGACAACGAACAAGCGATACCAGGACATGACTGCGGAAGAGTTGGCTCAGGCCACGCGCGAGTTTGACGCGCCAGGCGTGCCAGGCGGCAAGCCGATGTCGAAAAAGGATCGGCAATGGTTCGATGCGTGGCAGAAGAGGGCACTGGCCCATGAGGCCGCCGATAAATCGAACAAAACGCATGACCGGCTGACGTTGGTGCTGCCGAAGAAATTGACCGCGCGGATTGACGAATTGGCGAAGCAGAAGCACACGACGCCGGCTACCTTGGTTCGGCGCATCGTGCGGAATGCCATCTATAAGGCTGTGGCCTAATCCTCCCTCCGTTCATTGACCGCATCTGCAGAAAGAGACTGACAAAGGCGCACTCAAATCCATGTGCCGATTCCTGATCGAAGCCGGAGTTCAGGCGTGATGCAGTACTTGGGATACATCGGAAAAGTCGAGTTTGATCCGGAGGCCAACATTCTGCATGGCGAACTGGTGGGCATCCGTGATGTGGTCACGTTCCAGGGCCGCAGCGTGAAGGAGATCGAAAAGGCATTCCGTGAGTCCGTGGATGATTATCTTGACTTCTGCCGCAAACGCGGGGAACAGTGATACCTATGCTGACTAAGTTCCAGTGTGACCAAGAGACGATCGCGATCCGGGTGCCGGACGACGCGATTGTGTATATATCGAAGTTCCCGGCCGCGGATCGCACACCTGCGCAGTGCACCCAAGACGCCCTGGCACGGCCGTGCGGGTCGTCGCCCCTGGCTGATCTGGTCCGCCGCCGACGTGCTGGCAATGTCGTGGTCGTGGTATCAGACATTACCCGGCCGATTCCGTACGCGACGTTTCTGCCGAACGTGTTGGCCACCATCGAGTCGGCTGGTGTCAGACGCGAGGAGATTCTGATCCTCATCGCCACAGGGATGCATCGATCCAGTTCGCAGGATGAACGACGGCAGATACTGGGCGGCGAGATCGCGGCCGGCTATCGGATCGAAGACCATGATTCCACGGCCGCTGACCTGGTGGAATTGCCGGGCAAGACCTGGTCGGGCAACACGGTTCGTCTGAACCGGCGGTTTGTCGAGGCGGGCTTCCGCATCATCACCGGTCTGGTCGAGCCGCATTTCATGGCCGGATTCTCCGGCGGGCGCAAGAGTGTTTGTCCGGGACTGGCCAACCTGGCGACGCTGAGTAACTTCCATGGCTACGAGTTCCTGGCTAATCCCAAGGCGTGCGGCGGCAACCTTGAGGGCAACCCGTGCCATCTCGAGTCGCTCTCGGTGGCTCGGCAGATCGGCGTGGATTTCTCGCTCAATGTGGTGCTGAACAATGAGCGGCAGGTACTGCGGGCATTTGCCGGCGAACTGGAGGCGTCACACGAAGCGGCATGCAAGTTCGCGGCCAGTTGTGTCTGCCCCCCGGTGAAGCGTCTGGCAGATGTGGCGATCACCTCCAGCGGTGGATATCCGCTGGATACGACGTTCTATCAGTGTGTGAAGGGCTTTGTCGGCTGCCTGCCGGCCGTACGTCCCGGCGGGCAGATCATCGCATTCGGCGGATGCCGTGAAGGGATTGGCAGCTCGGTCTATGCCCAGATCATGTTCCAGTATAGCAATCGGTGGAAGCAGTTCTTGAGCGACATCAGCAGGGGCGATCAGTTCTTCAAAGACCAGTGGGAGTTCCAGATGCACGCCCGGGCACTGGAGCGAGTGGGGCGGGAGAACCTGCATTTTCTCACGCCGGGGATCCCGCAGGAGCAACTGGCGAAGCTGACGGTGGCGGGACACACAGCCAAAGCGAATGAGATGGAGCAGCGCGTGCAGAAGCTCGTGGATCAGGCCGCCGGTGCGGGGAAGGTGGTGGCGGTGTTCCCCGAAGGTCCGTATTGTGCGCCGGTTGAGGCGTAACAACAGCGATAGCCCGGGCACATTTACCGTGCCTCAGAGGTGGACACGATCTTTACCGACAATGTTTGTCGTCCCCAGCGTTGGGCCTGCGCGTGAGTGGGGAAGAAGACATCGAGTTTGTGTCCGGCAATCATGCTGCCGCGATCGATGACTGGCACAGGCTTGCCATGGTTGTACCCAGGAACGATGACCTGGCTGTTAAACGGCAGCAGGGAGGTATCTGCGGCGACGAAGGTTTGGTTGTGATAGGAGACGCTTTGCCCGCTGGCGGTGATGCCCCGGGCATTGGGGCCGCAGCATATTTTGCACGGGCAATAGGCCGTGACTTCCATGACTTTCGTGCCCGTGGTGGGATTCCTGGCCAGATCGGTCGGCTGTGCCAGGCGCGTAGGCGTCTGTGCTCCGCTCTGCAATGGTGCAGCGCCGGCTAGCAGCACCAGTAACAAGCGAACCCAATAAGCGAAACGTCTACCCCTGCATCCTGGCATTCACATCACCCCTGTTCGCGCCGGCAAGCAAGTCTCCCTCTCACGTGCCGGCTGTATACTGTAGGGCTGCTACACCTCGTCAATCCACCTCATGCACACAAGGGGGCTCTTTCACCGATGCGCTGGTGCCGGTAGACTCCCACGGCTTATGAACGTCAAGACGTTGATCCTGCGAACGGCCGGCACGAACTGCGATCAGGAAACCGCCCATGCCTTTGAACTGGCCGGGGCGAAGTGTGATTTCGTTCACATCAACCGCATCCTTGAGAACAAGTCGCTGCTGGAAGGATATGGAATTGCGGCGCTTCCAGGCGGCTTCAGCTATGGCGACGACATCGCGGCCGGCAAGATCCTTGCCAACCAGATCATGAACCACCTCCGCGATGCCATAGGCAAGTTCCTCGCCGCCGGCAAGCCGGTGATCGGCATCTGCAACGGCTTTCAGGTTCTGGTAAAGACCGAACTGCTACCAGGGGCATCCGGGAAGAATGCCGGCCAGACCTGCACGCTGACCAACAACGATTGCGGCCGGTTTATCGACCGCTGGGTTCATCTGGCGGTGAAGAGCAGCAAATGCATCTGGACCAACGGGCTGGAACCTTTTGAACTGCCGATTGCCCACGGAGAAGGCAAGTTCGTGCCCGGCAGCGATGCGATCCGCAAACAGCTTTGGGACAATCAGCAGGTGGCGCTGGTCTATGCCCGTCCAGATGGCAAGGACGCCGGGGGCGAGGATCCCTGGAACCCCAACGGCAGCGTGGATGATATCGCAGGTGTATGTGATGGTTCCGGGCTTGTTTTCGGTCTGATGCCGCATCCAGAGCGGTTTGTAGACGCTACCCAGCATTATGCCTGGACCCGTCGCGGCAAACTTGATCAGGCGGGCGCTGGATTATCGGTGTTCCGGAATGCGGTTGAGTTTGTTAAGAATGGTTGAAAGATTTGCCGCCTGGATGACCAATCGGGTATTAATGGAAACTAATTCCGCGCCGGGTCTGTGTGTAGGATTACAGCAGAAATGCACGTAAGGCCCTTTTCAAGCGGAGGTTAGTTCACTAGACTACCGTCGAGCCTGATGGGCGGTCCATCGGGCATGTGGCGGCGGATTCTGCCTTGTAGGGCAGGAGACGCCGTTGCGAGGGGAAAAGAGTGTGGGTCGTTACAGACCTGATTCCTTCCACTTCGCACGGGCCTTGATTTACCGCACGGCCCGCGGGCGAATGCCCGGCCATGAGCACGGTTGGCGTGCCTTGGCTAATGGTTCCGGCCTTACCTTATGAAGGAGGCAATCATGTTGCGGAAATTCGTGGTTCCTGTGCTGGCACTGCTCGCGGTTCCGGCGATCGCTTCGGCTCAGTTTGAAGCTGGCGACAAAGAGTTGACTCTGTCGGGCACCGCCAGTGCTCCCAAGAGCGTTGAGGGTAGCTTCATCGGCGTAACTGGCAGCTTCGGCTATTTCCTGACCAAGGAAGCCGAGATCAGCCTGCGTCAGCAAGTCAGCTATCTCGATAATGACACCGATCTGCCCAATGTTAACAAGGTGTCATGGGGCGGCCTGACGCACGGAGCCTTTGACTATCACTTCGATTTCGGCGCTCTTCAGCCGTTCGCCGGTGTGTATGGTGGCTACGAGTACCCCGCCGGCAGCACGGGCTATGCTGCGGTTGGCCCGGAAGTAGGCGCGAAGTACTTCGTGAACGGCACGACCTTCATCTTTGTCCGCGCTGGTTACACCTACGATCTGACCGACCCGTCAGAATCGTTCTTCGTGGGTGACCTTGGTGTCGGCTTCCGGTTCTAATGCCGGTTCTGTCTGATTCTGATCACAGGACTGCCGGCGGCTTGCAAGAGCTGCCGGCAGTCCGTTTCTACGCTCCGATTGCCCGAGACCGAGTGTGCTGTGGGGTTGCCCATGCTGATCGGCGTACTGAGCGATACCCATGGCCGGGTCGATACAACAAGTGTTGCGATCGAACGGCTGCGCAAGCGCGGGGCGAAGCAGTTAATCCACTGCGGCGATGTGTGCAGCGCGCGAGTGCTCGATCTGATGGTCGGCATACCCTGTGCCTTCGTCTGGGGAAACTGCGACTATGATCATCCCACGCTCCAGGGCCACGCGGCGGCCTTGGGCATTAGCTGCTGCGGTGCAATGGGTCGGCTCACTCTGGACGGCAAGATCGTCAGCTTTCTCCATGGTGATGATCAACGCCAGGTGCAGCGCATTCTCAGTGCCCAGGACTGCGATTACCTCCTCCTGGGCCATTCTCACTCCAGGAACGATCAGCGGGTTGGGCGCGTGCGTGTTATCAATCCCGGCGCCTTGCACCGGGCATCGTTGAAAACCGTTGCCCTTCTCGACACATCCGCGGATACAGTTGAGTTTCTTGAGATCGGAGAGGTTTAGGGAGATGATCCACGGATAGAAGGAGAGCCGCGATGGAAACTCTTTTCACGAAGATCATCGAGCGCAAGATTCCAGCGAAGATTGCCTATGAGGATGAGAAGTACATTGTCATCCACGACATCTCGCCGCAGGCGCCAGTTCATGTGCTGGTGATCCCCAAGCGGGTGATCGCTACGCTCAATGATGTGAAGCCGGAAGATGCCGAACTGGTGGGCGGCATGCATGTGCTCGCCGCGAAGGTGATGGCGTCATTGGGACAGAAGGATTATCGCGCTGTGTTTAACTGCGGCGCAGGAGCTCAACAGACGGTGTTTCACCTGCATCTGCATGTCCTCGCGGGTCGCCCGTTCACCTGGCCGCCTGGCTGAGAATGTGCGGCGGCGCTTGCTTCCGACGGGCTTCCGCGAGGCGTGTTCCGAGCGAACCACTGCGGCAGGCCTAGAATTGTGCCTGTTCGGCGATCTGGAGCAAACAACGTAGGAACGACATATGCGCAACTGGCTGGTAACTTGTATGGTTCTGGTCGGCAGTCTGATGCTGACCGGCCTGGTTCACGCTGCTGATGACAAGAATGAGAAGGAGCCCACTCCGGCGGCGCGGCAGCTTATCCAAAAGGTGCAAGCTGCCTATGCGCAGTTGCAGTCGGTGCAGGTGGCCGGGAAGATCGTGGCTGACCTGGATGTGAGCGGGCGGAAGTCGGACCGTTCGGTCGATATCACGGCAATCTACAAAGCTCCGGGGTTGTTCCGCCATGAAGTAAAGGGCGAGGTGCTCGCCGGTTCAACAGGCAAGAAGCTCTATATTCTTGATATTAAGAGCAACATCTATAAGACAATGGACGCACCGGAAGGGAAGGTTTCCTACCGGATGATGCCCCCGCCGTTTGGCGAGATGCTTGAGGTGCAGGATCCCGCGATGCTGCTGGCATTGTCCGCGGGATCGATCGGTGACGTGATGGAGGGGGCGACGTTTGTCAAGGTTGCGCCAGACCCCGCTACCGACGGCGATTCGCCGGCCACTCTGATGTTCACGGCATCCGATGGGCGCATCATCAACCTCGCATTCGATGCCAAAACATCACTGCTGCGTCAGGCACGATATGACATGTCTGATCTGCTGCGCAAGCGTGGCGCTGAGAAGGTCATTAAGGCGCTGATTACCATCAGCTATGACCAGGTGAAACCGGATGTGGCAATTGAGGCGACACAGTTTGCCTGGATGCCGCCAGCCACGGCTCAGGCGGCTACCGACGCCAATGATGCGGGACAGGCAGCGGTGGCGCTGCAGGGACATCCTGCGCCGGACTTCACGCTGCCGGACATGGATGGCAAGCCGGTGACGCTCTCATCGCTCAAAGGAAACGTGGTTGTTCTCGACTTTTGGGCGACCTGGTGTGGTCCATGCGTGATGTCGCTGCCGGAACTCGATGCGCTGTATCAGGCCCGGAAGGATGACGCGGTACGGGTATTCGCGGTTAATGCCGGCGAAGAGAAGGATCAGGTCGCGACCTTCCTTAAGGAGAAGAAGCTGGTTGTGCCTGTGTTGCTGGATACCGATCAGGCAGTCTGCGATAAGTTCAGTGTGAATGCGTACCCGACATCCATGATCATCGGGCCTGATGGCATGGTGACCAAGGTGTTTGTGGGCGCGCCGCGCGGCGGCAAGGCGGAGTGGGAGCAGGCGATAGATCAGGCCGCGGGGAAGGCTAAGCAGGCTGCAGCAAAGTAGTTGTTCGCAGTGACGGCGCAAGCCGGCAAGTCAGATAACCATGACTCACTCGCGCCGCCACTACAGGCGTCCCTGTGAAGGCGATGCGCATTACCTGGTATTCGCGCCTAGCGGCGTAATCACCGCCGGCCTTGATGAGATCGTCAGCGGAACTGTATCCGGATTCGTGCAGCGGGCTGCGAATTCATCATAGAATTTGTTGATAAAGGTGCGCGTCGCCCAGCCGGTGCCATCGGCCAGACCGCAAATCGTGGTGCCGGGCATCGTGCCCATCGTCTTCTCAAGCTCCAGCAGCATATCCAGGTCCTTGAGACGGCCGCCGCCTTCGAGGATGCGATCGAGGATTTTCCGCATCCACGGTGCGCCTTCGCGGCAGGGGGTGCACTGGCCGCAGGATTCGTGTGCATAGAAACGGACGCAATTGCGCAGCGCCTCAACCATGTCGGTATGTTCGTTCATGACGATCATGCCGGCCGTTCCCAGGCCCAGGCAACCGCCCCGAAAGCGGACATCGTCAAAGTCGAGCTTGATATCAAGTTGATTCGGCCCCAGCACCCCCATCGAGATGCCACCGCAGATGGCGGCCTTGTACTTGCCACCCTTCATGCCGCCGGCCATGTCGATCGACTGCTGCAGGGTAATGCCCAACTCGTTCTCATATACGCCCGGCCGGTTCAGATGGCCGGACATGCCAAAGAGCTTTGGACCCGGCGATGAGGGAGTTCCCATCGTCTTAAACCACGCCGGGCCCCGTTCGATGATGTGCGGAACGCAGCAGAGCGTTTCAACGTTGTTCACGACGGTCGGCCGGCCAAATGCGCCGATGGCGGCGGGGAAAAACGGAGGCTTAAGCCGCGGCCAGCCACGTTTGCCCTCTAAGGCCTCGATCAGGCCGGTCTCCTCGCCGCAGATATATGCACCAGCACCGCGGTGGACATAGCATTCCAGCTTGTACCCGGAGCCCAGCATGCCCTGCGGGCCGAAGATGCCATGCTCATATGCCTCCTTGATTGCGCGCTCAAGCACCTTGGCTTGCCGGTGATACTCACCACGGATGAAGATGTAGCAGATCTCGCAGCCCGTGGCGTAGGATCCGATCGCGATGCCTTCGAGCATCTGATGCGGATCGTAGTCGATGAGGTAGCGGTCTTTGAAAGTGCCCGGTTCCGATTCATCGGCGTTCACGGTCATGTAATGCGGGCCGTTTTTCTTTTCGCCCTTCGGCATAAAGGACCACTTCTGCCCAGCGCCGAATCCCGCCCCACCCCGGCCGCGCAGGCCGGATTCCGTAACCGTCTTGATGACCTCATCCGGGGTCATCGTCAGGGCCTTCTTCAAAGCCTCATAGCCGCCGGTGCGCACGTAATCGTCATACCAGTGCAGCTTGCGCTGGGAAGGATCCTGGGCGATGCGCTTGGTCAAAACAGGTTCAGTGAACGCCATAGTTGTGCCATATGGTAGCGTGATCGCATGGACGCGGCTACTCATCACCCTTTGGCATGGTGGTGGGATATGTCACCGACCGGGTGGCGGGGTCGTAGAGGTCGATGAAGCGCTCGATGTCGCCGATTGACCGGCGGGAATGGCCGAAGGTTTCGATGGCCGCCTTGGCCTGGTCCTTGGTCATGCCCATGACCGTGATTCGGTAGGCGGAGACCAGCATGCCGGTACGGCGGACGCCTTCACGGCAGTGGGCGATGGCCGGCTGGTTGGCGGGGTTCGTCGCGAGGGCGAGGAACTGATAGATATCCTCAGTGGTTGGCCAGCCCCCCAATGGGATTGCAACGCGCAGCGTCTGGATTCCTCTGGCGCGAGCGGAGTCGATGGCCGTGGCGAACCGGGCAGAAGAGTACTCCTCATCGGACACCAGCGAGATGATCGAGCGGATGTGACCCATGCGGCAGGCATTGGCGAACTCGGTGCTGTTGCGCAGCCCATCGCGGTAGAGCTTGCCGCGTTCGATTTCGCGGAAATGGTAGGTCCGCGTGTACCAGAAGATCACTGCGCCGGCCGCGATGGCCAGGCCGATCAATAGAAGCACGGTGGTCTTGGTAGTCAGGGCGAGCATGAGTTGAAGCGGATTATAGGGTTTGGCGGCAGGACTGCCCAATGCAGGAGGCGCGAACGCCGACGACCGGCTCGATGGCGGCGGAAAGATGGTGCGACGTTGTATAATGGCTGACCATAGCATCGAAGTTCACGGATTATGACCGCTGGATCTTCCGCGGCGGAGCCAGTAGGAATGGTGCGCGATGGGACGGCAGCAGGAATACCGACAACTTATGGACCGGATCGCGCGTTCGCATGAGGAGTTCAGAAGGGCGTGGGATACGGCGCAGGCGGCTGCGTTGGGCAGCATCTGCCCTAAAGGTGCAGCTTCATTGGAGCAGATCTGGCAGGCAAACGCCATTGCCTACAAGGCCGCTGAACCGCTATCGCGCAAGCGCGACCAATTCCTCGCGTCACTGTTTAGCGAGCACTTCCTCCCCCTCCATCAAGCGTTCAGTGAGGGCGTTCCTGATGCGGTGCATGCCATCATTGATTTCCTCGAAGTCGATGTTCCGGCGTATCAATGCGGTTACGCGAAGGAGACATGCCTGAGAAAACTCAAAACAGTTCCGCTTACCGATGAGCACCACCAACGGCTCAGGCACTATGGGATCTGGCTCTGCAGTTTGCCTCGCTATCGACGCGAGTTTCATGAGGCCGCACGGTTGATGATCCGCGTTGCCGACAAGACGTTCGTCGAACAGCTACGCACATTGGCTTGCGGCGGGAATGGGTTCGCCAGCAAGAGGGCGACCAGAATCCTGGGCATTGTTCTCAATAGCCGTATGGATCTTCGTCCGCAAGAACAGAACAGGGGCGGAAAGATGGCATCATGATGTCCCGCCCCTCCAGTGCCCCCGACAGGCGTGCCAAGCGAAACCACGAGGAGCCGGGCGTGAATCGTGTTCCACCGTTTGCTGTGCGGGCCGTGGTGTGTGCGGACGCCACGGCATGTAGGGTGGGGTTCCGCCGTCAAGCCTACAACTCCGTCTTGGTGAAGTGGAACTTCACTCCGGCGGCCTCGGCGGCGACCAGAAGGGTCTCGGCGGCTTTGAGGTCGCGGAGGATCGGGTTGGGCATCTTGAAATCGTTCAGGTTGGCAGTGACGTAATCTGACAGGGCGCGGACGGTGGTCAGCCCGTCAGAGGCACTGTGCCACTGTTCTGGTGGAAGGCGCATCTTTGTGGGGTCGATGCCAGCGGCTTCCATCTGTGCCCGAAGGGCGGCATGGCTTTCCGACATCAGGGCGATGAGCGATGGAACTCTCTTGCCGCGTGCGGCGACGTCCAGTCGATCCGATTCCCGCGCCAATGCCTTGCCGGTCTTGGCCTTGGCGTAAGCGACGGACGCAGGCAGATCCTTCTCAAGTGTTACGATGATTGCCAGTGCCATGTATGCTCCTTCGAGTGAGATGGATAGACTATTCTACTGCGATTCCTGCTCGACACCTTCATCAGTCGGTTCGGCTTCGGGTTTGCGGCGGGCGAGGCGGGTCGTGGCGGCCAGTATTGTGGCGGGATCAGCGTCGCGAAGCAGGATGGAGTCGGGGCTGTTGAGCAGGATGTGGCGGGAGATGAACGCCAGAAGGAAGGGATCGAGCCGAAGAACTGCGGAGGGCGCACAGCGGAGAGCGGAAAGGATGGGAGTCATTTCGTCCAGTGTCGACCATTCGGGGGAGAGCTCAATCTGGCCGAGGGTGAGAAGCATTAGCTTGAATGCCTTGGCTTTGCTGCCTCGGCAGAGCGCGATAAAGCGGAACTGGTCAAGGCTGGTGCCGGCGGATTTGAGCGTGGCGAGTTGCTGCATGCGAGCTTTAATCCGGCCGGCAAGTTCATATTGGAGGTCGGCGGCGGCTTCGCGCATGCTCGGCTCGAGCTCAGCGGCCGGGTCAGGGTGACGCAGGGCGGCGAGGCTCTGCTCGATCTGCCGGTGATATTGATCGAGCGTGATCGAGCCATCGCAGGGCGCGGGGCATTTGCCCATCTGTTTGTAGGCACAGGCCTGGCCGTGCGGGGCCTGAATCAGAATGTGGTGATAACGGCAGAGGTCAAAGGCATCTTCGAGCGTTTCCACAAGCTTCTGTGCGGTCGCTTTGGTGGCGATGGGGCCGAAAGTCATGGAGAAGAGGGCGGCATCGGGCTGCTCAATAGCGAGCCAGCGGGGGAAGCGGGCGGCCGGGTCGATGGCGATGTACCAGGGAGACCAATTGGCAAGCATCTTGCGATAGGTGGCGGGGAAAAGGTCGCGGGCGAGCTGTGTGTAGATCCACTCGGCTTCGACGGTGGAATCCACGCGGCGATAGGAGATCTGTCGGACGACCTGACGATACGGGATTGAACGGGTCTTCTCATCGGCCGGGTGTTCGGTGAGACGATTGGCCAGACTGGCGCGGAGATTCTTGACGGAGAGTAGCTGGAACGGGCGAGACTGGTCGTCGGATAAGAGGTAGACAACCCACTTGGCGGGTACGGCTTCGAGGAAGGTGCTGAAGTCCGTGTTGGGGGAGAAGGGGATGTGCTGGTCGAGGAGAGGCATCTGTACTTTACCCCACCATCCCGTGGTGGAGGAAGTAGTCCATCAGGTCGTGGCCCTGCTCAAGCTTCAGGTCGCTCGCCTTGGCGTTTTTCTCGTGGTAGTTGGGGAACTGCCTTGCAGCGCTGACGCGCGTGCCGGCCATGCAGAAGGGCGTGGGGGCGTTGCCGTGTTTGCGGGTCTTGATGTTGGTGGGATGGTCCGGCAGAACCATGATCCGCCATTCGGGGAACGTCTTGAGCTTCTGCAGGGTCGGGCCGACGATGTACTTGTCGATCGCTTCGATGCTGGCGACTTTGGTGCGGATATCGGCCTGGTGGCTGGCTTCATCCGGGGCCTCAACGTGCGAGACGACAATATCGAACTCGTCGAAGGCGGCGGCCGTTGCTTCGCCCTGGCCTTTATAGTTGGTGTCGTGGAAACTGGTCATGCCCTGGACATCCTTGTTCTTCCAGCCCAGCAGCGTGCCCAGACCGCGGAGCAGATCCACGCTGGTGATCATGCAACCGTTTTTCACCCCGTACTTCCTGTCGAAGGTGGGCATTGCCGGCGCGTGCCCCTGGCCCCAGAACCAGACCTGGCTGGCGGGGTTCAATCCGTTATCCCGGCGAACGAGGTTGATCTCGTGATTCTCGAAGAGGCCCTGGCTGGTTTCCATGATCGTCTTGAGCACATCGGCACCTTCCCCTTGGGGAAGGTAGCCGGCCACCGGCTCATCGGGGATTTCGTGCGGTGGGGTGGTTTTGAGCGACATCTTGTTGGTGCCGCGATACACCATCAGATTGCGATAGGAGACGCCGGGGTGGAACTCAACGCCGGGGTAACTCACATGCTGCTTGAGCAGATCGAGCAGGGCACGGGCTTCGGCGTTGCTGATGCCGCCGGCCGAGTGGTCCTTCATAATCCCTTCGACAACCGTGACCAGGTTGCAGCGGAAGACCAGATCGGTTGGCGAGAGCGGGATGTGCTGGGCGGCGGCTTCCAGCGGCGCCCGTCCGGTGTGGTATTGCTTGGGGTCGTAGCCGAGCAGGCACATGATGGCGACATCCGAGCCGCTTTCGAAGTTTGGGGGGATGGTTTGGACCAGGCCCTGCCGCCCGGTGGATGCGATCTGGTCCATGAAGGGCGTTCGCGCCGTTTCGATCGGCGTTCGGCCATCCAGTTCGGGTAAGGGTTCGTCACAGGCGCCGTCCGGGATGATGATCGCGTATTTCATTTGGTCGGCCTATTGTAGTGGCGAGTTGCGCCCAGCCAATGGGGCGTGGGTGGGTTTGGATTTGGAGACCAGGCCTGCGTTGTTGTAGACTTGCGCACGTGGATCGAGATCTGCCCAAAAGCCGGCCCATCTGGCGCAATCCGCTTGTGCTGGGTTTGGTCATTGGCCTGGCGATCGTAGTGGGCATTCCCGTCGTGGTGTTCCTGTTCATCCCAAACCAGGTATCCCAGAAGCAGCGGGCGCCCGAAGGGGATATCGGTGACCTGCTGCGGCAGGAATTGGCGTTGCCGCTGCCGGAGGGATCGAGCATTGTGCACAGCCAGCGCATTCCGGCAGGGCTTGATGCCGCGGGCGTGTGGGAAGTGACCATCCCGGTTGCGTCGGTGCCGCCCTTCATTGAGGAACTTCAGGCGACGGCCCGGGTCAGAGGATGGACGATCAGCGATGTTGCATCGACGAGTCCGTTTGTCTCGGATGCCCCGGCCTGGTGGACACCGGAGTCGGCCGGGGTCACGCGCTGGATCAGTCTGCGCAACACCAGTGGGGCGGATGCATACCACTTCGGATACTCACCGACGTCCAGCCGGTGCTTTGTGTATTGGATGACGTTCTGAGGGCGGGAGCGATTGTGGATAAGTGACAGGTGCGCAGGTTCTGGAGCGGGGTACCCCTATGCGACAACCGCTGTAAACACAGGGAGTTAGGGCGAAATTGGGGGAGGAGGTGCGCAGGTTCCCGTGGGAGAAGTCAGGAGTCAGAAGACAGAAGTCAGAAGTCCCGCCACGGCGGGTAAACTGCAGTCAGAGGTCGCGTGCTACATGTAGCAGGGGTAGAATTCGGGACGATTGGGCGTAAGTGGCTTGTTTGGCAGGAGTTGGAGCAAGTCACGGCGGAGGGAAGGGGCGCGCGAATTGGGGGGGTGTAGCATGGGCGGCGGGGCGCGTCGCGCTAAGTACAGGCAGCGATGGGACTTAGAGCAGTTCGGGCTGCCTGGTAGGGTGTAGCACGGGTGTAGCAAAGTGTAGCATTGTGTAGCATTTGTGTAGCAAAGTGTAGCAGGGGTGTAGTCCCGGCGCCGCCGGGATTTCGCTTCGCTCAACAGAGAGGGAGGGGCGTCGTGGCGGTGCGGAAATAAACTGGGGCAGTTTGGGGCATTATGGGGCATCGGGCACTAACTTGGCGGGGCCGTGGCCGGAAAAATGTGTGACATCCTGTGACAAAGTGTGACATGGGGGAGGGGGAACGTAGTACGTGATGCGTAATACGTAGAAGACGCAGGCGCGCGGGTGCGGGTATTCGGTTGTCAAATAGCCAGGACGCGGAAAAAACACGTCCCTCTGTGCGGGTACGCACCTTCACCTCGGTCCTCTCCCAGGGGGAGAGGAAGGGCGAAAAAACATCGCCCTCTACTATATGGGGTGTTGGGGCGGGGTTTTGTTCGGAAAAGGCTGAAAAACGGGGTCTCCAAAAAATACCAAGATTTTTTGGAGGCAGGAATTTGCCATTCGCCGTCCAGCAGGACGGCCCTCCGCCGCCCCGCCGCGCGGGCGCGTAGGTCGGAGACCGCTATAGCGTTAGCAAGCGCTCCACGTGCTCGCGGTGGAAGCGGGGCGGGCCAAAGCGGGCCCGCAGAAGCCGGGGCGAAGCCCAGCAGGCGCAAACCCCGGTACAACAGCGACAGGGCACAGAACGACTACAGGCGGATTGACCGCGGATGACGCGGATAACGCGGATAGGGCAGAGCGAAGACAGGCAGGCGGAGGATTGGGCGTCGGCAGGAGCCGGGCGTTGGATGAGGCCATATGGAATGCGTGGAACAAGAGAGGTCACTGTGAGCGACGGAAACCGTTCTATTCCGCAAAAGTCGGTACAATGGATGGTGCCTCGTAGCGGATGCAGCGTGTCGGAGAGCGTCGGATATGTGTCGCGGAATTCGAAGGTGCACGGAATTAGGCGATCGGCCGGAGATGTGGTCGAGGACGTCTCCGCTGCCACCGCCGGGATGGTTTGTGGATGAGAATCTCAAGTTTGCCGAGGTCCTTCGAGTCGGCGCTCGCGGCGATGTACGACGATCTCGTGAGATGCTGATGCAGGTGCGCGGAGAGGAGATGCGGGAGTGGTACATTGACCACGGACAGAACTCTGGCGTCTTCCGCAATCGGCACTACCGTGTCGTCGTGGGGAGGACTATCACTGCTTTGCGCGGAGCGCCACCTTCCAGCATGGTGGACGCCGTCTATCGTCGGGATCGCTATCGGTGTCGTTATTGTGGCCTGCGGCTATTCCCAATTGAAGTACTTCGGGCGTATGAGTGTACTATCGGTACTGACGTTTTCGCTGCCACGGCGAAGAACGCCAGCCATGGTGCGGCGCTGGTCTTCCGCGCGACCTACGATCACGTGGACCCGCTGAGTTGCGGCGGCCGTCATGTTCCAGAGAACATCGTAACGGGGTGTTACTCCTGTAACTTCGGCAAGGGCAGCTACACGCTGACGCAGTTGGGACTCGACGATCCTCGGGCGCAGCCGCTGCCATCAGGCGACTGGGATGGGCTTGTCTCGCTCTTGCCCGAGTTCCGCAATAGGTCGACAGATCCGAATGTCCTTCGCACGGGAGGCTTGTGATGCCTTCATCACTGACCTTCCCGAATTGGTGGCTGGCGTTGTCGGCTGTGCCGCCGAGCAAGACGGCGCGAGACTGGTGGGCGCCGGAAGACGCGAGGTCGCCGCGGTACGATCGTCTTTACCGCGTGTGGGGTGATCCTACTGATGGCGTTCCGCCTCCCTACTACAAGGTCGAGAAGGAGAAGCACCTCGTGCCAACGTTGTGGGAGAACTTCGCCATCTTCCGTCCGGCTGACACGGTGGCCGCACTTTATGGAGAGTTGCAGTTCGAGGTTCGCGGGCGTGCGACGGACCTGTGCTGGAGTTACGAGTTCAATTTGGGCCATCAGGATCGGCAGTTGGACATCGTCATGCACGTCCGCTTCGCCGAACGCGACGAGGTAGTTATTTGCGAAGCCAAGGCCGGGCGCAAGCGATTCGACGACAAGGATATCGCGCCTCACGATGTGCTGTCCCGCGAAGTGTTCCGCTCTACTGGAACGCGGCGCTATTTCCTTCTTGGTGATGCCCTCCTACCTGGCGATTGGCATACTCGCGGGTATCGCCACTTGACGTGGCGACGCCTATACGCGGTGCAGTGGGCGCTGTGCGAGACGCTGCCGGAGACTGGAGTGGTGCGGGAGTTGGTCCGGCGACTTATTGGCGCCCAGTTTGCGGGTCATGGCATCGCGACCGATCTCATTCCACAAGATATGAGCGTCGCGGAACTCGGTTCGGAAGCACGCTGTGTTCTCAAGCATACTGCGACGGAACAATGTCGTAACTTCGTCTCTTGCGCGGTTCAGCACGTACGCTGCTTACATGGAGTGTCGACCGGCGTAACACCGATCGATTACCTTTTGATGGAGCCCGGAATCGGGCAGATCCGACGGCATTGGCGACCGGGTTGTGGAGGACGTTCGGTGAACGAGCGGGCGTATTGGAGGTTGCCGCCGCGTTAGGCCACATGCTCTAGAGGTTGCCGCTATCCGACCTCGATAGAACCAATTGGACCCACAACAGGCATCACTGCACTTTAGCCGCTGACGTTAGGGTGGTATTGCGGCACATTGTCACGATCCGCTCCCGCTCCGCCGCTTTATCGGCCTTCTTCTCGAACATGCGTTCCGCGATTCGCGTTGACGAGCGTTGCGCCATTATCGACGACCTGCAATAGTTCAAAACGTTTGAGGTTTTGCCAGTGGATCCGCATTGTTTCACCGAGGGCGGTATCCCATGTGCCGGTATTACCATTCGATGCCATCACCCGTCCATCTTCAGTGAAAACCACGGTTGGGCCATCATTCCAGCGAAACTTCCCCGGCAGGAAAGCTGTATGCTTGAGCGGTTCGCTATTGCGGTTGGCATCCTGCGTGATCTTCTGTTTGGTTTCGTCAATCTCTTTCTGGATCAACGGGATAGCATCGGACTGGTTCTGCTTTGCCGCAGTAACCATCGCTGCCTGCAAGTCTTTCAACTTCGCCGTATCAGCCACAAGCATCGATTGCCAATAGGTGCGTCGAGAATCCTCCGCTTGCTTATCATACTTGGCATTGATGGCCTGAACGTAGGCGGGGAGCATTGGGTGCGGAGCTTGCTGTGCGTACACTGCGACCACCAATAAGACGAGGGAAACGAAGAAGAACATTGTGCGGTTCAAGAGAATGCTCCTTCTGTTGACTGGATGACAAGGTTGTGGGGCGAATTATACCTCTGATGTTGAAAGCCGCCAAAGCAACGGAAAGCCACCACACCTGCCACCGGTTCCGCTAAGTCTTTGCAGACGACCCCCAATGCATTTGGAGATAACCGGCCCAGGTGGTATCCGTTATCCCCCGTTTCACCTTGACTCGTTCGCTATTCGCGAAGAGCGGATTGGAGATTGGAGATTCCGCGAGTACGCGGGCGGCCATTGTAACGCGTCGTCCCGCACGCAAGAATAATGCACGCTCAGCAAAAGGGCTCTGTCATGACCATCGCGGAACTCCAGGCGGCCGACTTCCCCATAATTCGCGACTGGATCGACCCGGGTCTCTTTCGCAACTTTCGTGCCCCAATCGGCGACGATCAACTCCAGCGGTTGCTTACCCGATGCGGTGACAGGGGGATTTTTACGGATCTGGGTCTTAAGGCGATGGATGATACGGGCAGCGTATGCGGCCTCGTCCACGTGGTATTCGATTGGGCGAATGAGCTTGGGCATATCCAACAGATGATCGTTTCGCCCTGCGAGCGTCGGCACGGGATTGGCCGGGCCCTGATGCACCATACCCTGGCCGTCTGCTTCAACGAGCACAAACTGCACCGCGTGCAGTTGTTTGTTGATGAATCCAATAGCCCGGCCGTGGCGTTCTACAGAAGCCAGCGGTTCCATACGGATGGCCTGATGCGCGAGGCCACCAAGGTTGGTTCCCGCTTCATCAGTTGGTACTGCATGTCGCTTCTGGAAACGGAATGGTCATCCCACGAAAGCCACACCGTGGGCGGTACGCGGTGACCTGCCTGGATCGCACGTTTCATTCCGTTGAACCCAGGGCTATCTGGTCCCTGCCGTCCAGCGCGGCGTCACGCGCTTCGCCGCCGAACCAGCAGACCTAGACCCAGGACAACCAGTGCGAGGCCGACTGGTTCGGGTACAGTGCCATCGCTGAGCGAGTGCAGTTGCAGGCCGCCGGAAGTCGGGACGAACTCGTAGCCCCAGCCGGGCTCGATGCCCAGCACGTTCACGGTGTCAAATGCGCCCGCGGGACTGGCGGGCCCGGAGAACAGCGGGAAGGTATCGCCCGTCTGGGGCGCAAAACCGCCGGAGAAGACGATGTTCAGCGTCCCGCCCAGCGTCATCGTATCCGTCACAGCCAGGACATCGTACGCGCCGGGCGCGGTGCCGGTGATATCCATCACCAGTGTGCCAGAGGAGAGATCGGCGACGTCGGCCGTCAGGGTACCGGGCGAATGCCCCGGAGTGATGGTGCCACCGAGGTTGCGCAGGGTGCCGGTGATGCTGCCTGTGCCGGCGAGCGTGCCGCCGGTATAGAGGCGCACCTCGCCGGCCGCGGACGATCCGCTGCCGACGGTCAAAGCGCCGCCGCCGGTGACATCCACCGTGCCACTATCCCAAAGCTCGAGGCGCTGACCGACGGTGACAAGGCCGCCGCTGGCCACGGTCAGGGATCCGGTGCCGCCGGCCGCGCCGGCTTCGCCGCCAACATAAAGGCTATTGGCGATGCCCCACTTGGAGTTGGTCCCGGTAATCGTTGCCGTTCCTGAAGAGCCGGAGCGACGTGCGATGTGGCCCATATCCGTGGAGAGTTCACCACCTGCGCTGACGGTCAATGTACCCTTGCCCGTAAACCCTACCGCCAGGGAGCCATCCTGGATCCACTGCGAACCGGAGCCGGTCACGGTCGCCGTGCCGTCGCCATACTGGCCGGGGCCAGCATTCACTCCGAGGATGCCGCTGGAGCCCGACCCTGAGGTGCTCTTGTTGGTGTAGAGCGTGGCGCCAGCCGATACGGTCAGCGTTCCGATGCCACCATCGCCGATGGCGGCCTGGTGGCCGAAGCTCGCGGTAGCGCCGTCCGTGATCGTCGCCTGGCCGTGGGCCTGAGTGCTCGCGGAGGTCAGGACGGCGACAAAGAGCAACCCGTCACTGGCGGTAAATGAGCTGCTGCCGCCGGTCACCAGCAGCGTGCCGTCGCCGCCTTGGTTACCAACGTAGATATCGCGCCCAAGGGTCATCGTGGCGCCGTTCTGCACTGTCAGCGTGCCGGTGCCCTCCCGGCCCACGGTGATGTCCATGGAGTTGTTCCATGCAGCCCCGCTTCCGCTGAGTGTGAGCGTGGCGTTCGTGCCAGCCAGATGCGCAACGTCGCCGAAGATCGAGGAAAACGCTCCGCCTCCAACTTGCAGGCTGGCGGTATCACCATCCAGAAAGCCAAGGAAGAAGTTGTTGGTCAGCGACAGATTGTGGCTGGCCATCGCCCACGTAACGTTGCCGCCGTGCAGGTAGAGATCATACGCTGTGCCGTCTGCCGCGAAATCGACCGTGTACGTCGAAGCGTTGCCAAGATCGAAAACGGCATTGATTGTTGGCCCGGGCACCCCATTGTCCCAACTGCCGGGCAGACCATATGTTCCGCCTCCGGAGGCGATCCACATGGTTGTGTCGGTGGCATCCGCCATGGCAGAGGATGCAACCGCAGCGAACAGGGCCGCTGCTACCATACGCCGAGACGACATATGCTGAAACGTCCGCATCGCTCCCTCCTGTTGAGTACCAACCTGAAGTGTATTGAGAGGCCGCGCCAGCGCCAACGTCAATTCTGCTGAGTCTGCTAGT
>CAIQIQ010000042.1 GCA_903871935.1 uncultured Phycisphaerales bacterium | reverse complement strand
TGGGTTTGCTGACAATCCGCTGCAGTGTCTCCCGTTCCTCATCCGTGAGGCGAACGATGTACTTCTTTTGCATAATGGCACAACCCTCCTTGGTTGACGCCATCATCCTATCCGAAATCTCAAGGGTGACGAAGCACTAGCTCCGTTTTTGTTCCGTTCCACAGAGCAATCGTTGAACTCAAATGGTTGTTCCGCCGCCCCCAACGGGTAAGCTAACCCTACAGTGGGCGGCCGTTCCGCTGATCACTTGGCTATCGGGAGAAGAAGAAATGAACCGTATCTCACGCAATCGCACCTCTCGGGCATCGCATCCCTGCATCCACCCCGAACCCCTCGAACCGCGCCAGCTCCTTTCCGCCACCCCCGTATTCTACACCACCGGGGCCGTCACCCTCGGCTCTCCCGGCCAGGTCGCCTTCACCGCCACCCAGAACCTCGCCCCCGGCAGCACCTACAGCTACGACCTGAACAACGACGGCGGTTTCGAGGTGCAGAACAGCACTTCCCCGGCCTGCGATGTCCCGGCCGCCTACCTCGCCACCGTCGGCCCGCACACCATCTCCGCCCGCATCAACGGTCTCCTCGGTTCCCACTTCGACTATCAGATCCAGATCCCGGTCAATCCGGCTCCGGACTACTATCCCGTTATTGACGGGCTGACTTGGAATTACAGCGGAACTGATGGTGGGAAGAAGGCTACGTGGACGACAACATACCGCCAGTCCATGTCGGGTGGCACCCCAACCATCCAATTCCATGATGAAGAGACCAGTGTCAGGTCTACCGATTCGAATACTAAGGACATGTCTCTGTCCCTGTCGGACGGGTTGTTGTCAGTGGTCACGGGAGATACTCGCTATGTGAACACGGGCATTACCGGGTCAGGCAGTTATCCTGCCTTAATGCCATGGGTTAGGTTTGATGAGCCAAAGGGGTGGTCGCAGACCTGGTCCAGCCTCCCTGCCATACTCAACTTCTATTACCCCAGCGTCGGGCAAGTAACGGGGCAGTCCACAGAGACCGTCAAGCTCAGCTCACTGGGAGTACAGAGCGTTCGTCTGGCCAGTGGCCTGTCGTTCAGTCATGCTCTCGTGACGAAGTGTGAGAG
The DNA here is from genome assembly GCA_903871935.1 of uncultured Phycisphaerales bacterium. Taxonomy (GTDB): domain Bacteria; phylum Planctomycetota; class Phycisphaerae; order Tepidisphaerales; family Tepidisphaeraceae; genus CAIQIQ01. The sequence continues at coordinate 3,011 of CAIQIQ010000042.1, read as the reverse complement.
TTGGGCGACGGGAGATTTCAGCACATCGACAGGTCAAACTGCTCGCCTCGACCGCCACAGCGTAGAGACCATGTGGTTCGTGAAGGGGATAGGGATGGTCAAGTACACCGGTGCGGCCAATGGCTTTGAACGAGAAGATCTCGCCTACCTCCCCGACTGGGCCAGATACCTCTCTCTCTCCTCCGACGGCATCCTCCACGTCAACGGCACCACCTCCGACGACACCATCACCTTCGCCGTCAAAGGCAAGACCCTCACCTGCTACCGCAACGGCATCCCCGACTCTCTTCCCCTCGCTAGCGTCCGCGGCATCGTCATCACCGGCCAAGGCGGCAATGACAGCATCGATGCCAGCAAGCTCTCTATTCCCGTCACCATCACCACCGGCTCCGGCAACGACTCCATCATCGGCTCCAAAGCCGCCGACTTGATCTCCTCCGGCGATGGCAATGACACCATCCTCGGCGGCAAAGGCAATGACACGCTGGTTGGCGGACTGGGCGCGGATCTGCTGGTCGGCGGCTCCGGCACCAACCGCTATGAAGCCGCCGATGGCGTGATGGACATTCTCGATGCCCGGGGCGGCCGGAATGATACGGGCCTGTGGGACACCGGTGCCGTACAGGACACCATCCTGGGCAAGATCACCCCCGGCTGACCTGCTGTCTTCTGCCTTATGCCCCGCAAGATCCGCCCGCCGTTCCCCCGCTCGCAGAGCCGCCGTGGCAAGCCGCGCCGGGTCCCGTCCTCGCTCTTTGTCCCCTTCTTGCCCTCCCAAAATCTTCAAACTTTCTTTACCCCTCATTTTCCCGCCCTTTTCACTCAAAATGCCGCCCAACCACCCCGTATTATGGAGGGACATGTTTCCCACCCCTCCTCGCCCTCACCGGCCGGCTATTTGACAACCGAATACGACTATTCCTACCGGACAAGTAGGCAACCACCGCCCAAACATGCGCACCGATCCTGCGCACCTTTGCCACTTCAGTTAGCTGGATTACGTAGTAACCAGAGATGCGCACACGAACCTGAGCATCTTCCCTTCGCCCCGTTACGGAATAATCAATCCCGATTACAGGGCCTGTCGATTTACTTGGAATGGCGATTGCTGGGGGCCCAAGAGAGTGCGCAGGGGCGTGGTGCTGGCGAACCGCTGGCCGCCATGCGCCCGGCAACGGGGAGAGAAGGCCGGGCGGAAGACTGTCATAATATACGCGCTATACATACAACATAATGCTACGAACAGTGGTATAGTCTAGTAGAAACAAGGAGCAGGGATGATCAACCACTGGAGCAGGCCCGTCATCGACCGCCAGCAGATTGCCCTGTTTGCCCCGACCCTCGATGCCTTCATCGAGGAGAACCATCCCGTCCGCATCGTTGATGAGGTGCTGCGGCAGATCGACTTTGGCCCTTGGGAGCAGGAGTATGACCAGTTCATCGGGCAGCCGCCGATCCATCCGCGGGTTCTGGCCGGGGTGCTGCTATATGGGATATCGCTGGGGATTCGCTCCAGCCGGAAGTTGGAGGACTGCTGCGGCAATCGCCTGGACTTCCTCTGGCTGGCCGAAGGGCGGCAAATCGACCATTCGACGATCTGTAAGTTTCGCAGCGAGCATCCGCAGCAGCTTAAGCAGTTGTTCCGGGATCTGGTGCTGACGGCACGGGAGATGGGGCTGGTGCGGCTAAACCAGGTGACCTGGGATGGCACGCGGATCAGGGGCAACAACAGTCGACACGCCATCGCCGGGCATAAGAAGTTAGAGGAACTGATTCAGGAACTGGACAATCAGTTTGATCAGATGCTCAAGGAGGCCAATGCCGTGGACGTCGAGGAGCAGAAGCTCTTTGGTCAGGAGGGGCACAGCGTGCCCTTGCCGAAGGAACTGGCCAGGAAGCACAAAAGGTTGGAAGCGTTGAAGCGCGCGATGGAGACTCTGAAGAAGATGCAGGCGGACCGCGGCAATCGTAAAGACATGAGCCCGCGAGGGCCGCGGATACCACTGAGCGACAGCGATGCACGGATACTGCCCAACAAAGAGGGAGGGTATGCCCCGAACTATACGCCGGTGCTGGCGGTGGATAGCGAGGCGGGGATCGTGGTAGATGCGGTGGTGGTGGTCGGAAGGAACGAGGATGCGACGATCGCCCCGTCGCTAGAGCGGATCGAGCAGAACCTGGGGGAACTGCCCAAACAGGCGTTGGCGGACTCGGCCTTCCACACCGGCAGCAACCTGGAACTGCTGGAGAGGAAGCAGGTGCAGGGGTTGATCCCCGAGCGGCAGAGTTTTATAGAGAACCCGGCGCTGCGTGCAGACCCGAGTCAGGCGGTGGCGGAGGCGGATTGGGCAAAACTGCCCGTGAATCCGCAGGCGAAGGTGTTGGACAAAGCGGCATTCATATACATTCCGGAGCGGGACGTTTACTTCTGCCCGATGGGCAGAGCCCTCCAGTTCATCGGGATGCGAAAGTACCGGCGGGAGAACTGTCAGGGCGTGTACCGGGTGTACCAAGGCCGGCAGTGCGTCATCTGTCCCTTGCGCAGTCGCTGTGTTGCAGGCAAGAGCAAGGCTCGGAGCGTGTATCGGGATGAGTATGACGAGGCGAGGAAACGGGCGCAAGATCGGCTGCAGAGCGAGGCGGGGAAGAAGGCGTACAACCAGCGCTGGCCGGTGGCGGAAGGCCGCTTTGGAGTGATCAAGTCGGTGATAGGTATGAGGCAGTTCCTGTTGCGGGGGCTGGCGAAGGTGAGCTTGGAGTGGATCTGGACGGCAGCGGCATACAACCTGAAGGTGATGCTGCGTCATCAGATCCAGAAGAAGGGAGGGCGGATAGCGATGGCATGAGCCAAGTCGCGGGAAACGCCGCGCGCAAGCTGAAATCGAGCGACTCGGCGGTAGGGTCCGAGCGATAAAGTCACTGGCGATGAGAATCGGCCGCTCAAAGACGGTCCCGGCCGCATCGGGGCGAGATCATATTGTGTTGGGCTGCCACCTAAATCGACAGGCCCT
>CAIQIQ010000041.1 GCA_903871935.1 uncultured Phycisphaerales bacterium | reverse complement strand
GACTCGACTGTCTTCGACGCTGAACTCAGACGAAGCGAGCTCGCCGAAGTCCACGAACGCCACGCCAAGGAAGACGGGGGAGAGACCGATCCGCAGATTCTCGGCGATTTGCGCAGATTCGATATGGGGGAGAGATCTCTACGAAGAGGATGCAACCACATAGATCGGTCGCCCCACCCAGGCGGGTCTTCGACACGGCGACTAAACTGCGCTCGCAAAGGAATTGGCCGGGGATTGTCACCCGACGACTTCCCAGATGAGGGGGCGCTGGCCGGGCTTTTTCCAGGTGCCGGGGGCGAACATCGGGGTGGAGGTCAGCTTCGACTGGGTCACCGTCAGCGTGCCGGCATCGGTCAGGACGTGCACGACGGGGTCGGAGGTGGCCGGGAGGTTCAGGAGGGTGATCGTTCCCACGGTTGGGGCGGAGATGTGGCTGTTGGCCACGTAGGCGGGATGAGGGGTCTTGGAGGGCAGCTTGCGGCCGGTGACTTTGAGGCTTTCGAGTTTGGCCGAGAGATCGACAAAATCGCCTGCGGTGGCGAAGTGGTCGGCGCAATCGGCGGCCACTCCCACCAGGATGTCGCTATCTAATAGCGTCGCCACGCTCACCTTCTTGATCGATCCGGTTGTCAAGATCCGGCTATTGGTGACATCTCCGCTTACCGTAAGTGATGCCACGGGCAGTCCCTGCACACAGATGTTGGCATCACTGATCTGGCGGAAGGTCAGCGAGGCTGTTGCCTTGCCGGCAGAGCGCCCCAGGCTGTTGAGCAGCACCTCGCCGCTTTCAACCACGCTCTTGGCGCTGATGCTCTTGAGCAGGCCATCACTGGTGATGTCTCCCAGGTGATACAGTCCATCACCGTTCCTGCCTTTCTTCACGGTGATGCTCAGGGTGCTGGTGGCGGTGGTGTCGATTAACCCTACCTGGTTTCCCCAGAAGCTGCCCATCCCGCCGCCGCTGAGTTTGAATGTCACCACATCGCCATCGCCGTCCGCGATGCTCAGGTTCTTGTTCGATCGGCCATCCACACGCCCAAATTCAAACACCGCGAGGATGGGGATCCCCAATTCCTTCTCCACGCTCAGGCCCCCGGCATCGGTGGCGCGAATGCGCACCGCATACTCACGCCCCGGAATGTAGTTGAAGGTGGTGGCGGTAACGAGACGGTCGCCGGTGATTCGGAAGCTGGCGTTGTCATCTGAACCATGGCCGCTGACGAGGGCATAGGTAAAGGTGTCTTGGCCGTCGGAATCGGTTGCCGTTAATCTGCCCACTTTGGTGCCAATGGGCTGGCCCTCGGGAACTCCAGGCCCGGAGAGGGAGATATCCGTGGGCGATTCATTCTGATTGGTGATCGTGATCGCATAGAGGTTGTCGTAGACCAATCCCCCGACGTTGCTGCTGCGAACGCGGATGCTGAGGTGGTTCTTGCCTTCGTAGTTCAACGGCGCTTCGGTCAGAAGCTGATTGCCGACAATGGCGAAAGTGCCATTGTCATCGCCGCCGGTGCCGGGAACGAGGGTGTAGGTGAAGGTGTTCCAGGCATCGGGATTGGTGCAGGAGAGGGTGCCGACCACCGTTCCGTAGGGCTGGTTCTCGGGGATCGAGGCACTACTTAGGACGGTGTCGATGACGCTGATGGAGAGTGCTTTTTCGAAGGACAGCCCGCCGGCATCGGTGGTGCGGATACGGATGCTGTAGCTGGTCCGGCCGGCGAGGCTGAAGGTGGCCGCAGTAAGGACCTGGGCGGCGTTGATGCGGAAGAGGCCATTGTCATCGCTGCCTGATCCGGAGACCAGTGCATAGGTAAAGGAATCGCCGGCGTCGGGGTCGGTGCTGGTGAGTGTGCCGATGATCAGGCCGGTGGGCTGGTTCTGGGGCACGGTGACATTGCTCAAGGCCATGTCCGTGGGGGCTTCGTTGACGTTCATGACCGTGACCGCGAAGGTCTGCTCGAAATACTGGCCGCTCGAACCGCTCGTGCCGACGCGGATTGAGTAGCTATTCTTGGTCTCATAGTCAAAGCTGGCGGCCGAGAGGAGCTGGTTGCCAACGATGCTGAAGCTGGCGTTGTCCGTGTCGCCCATCCCGGTCACCAAGGTGTATGTGAAGGTATCACCGCCGCCTGCGGCCGAGACGCTGAAGGTGCCGACCACAGTGCCGGAGGGCTGGTTCTCAAGGATGCTGCTGGGGGAGAGGGATAGGTTGGTGCCCGCACCCCGCGTAACAGTGATATTCACCGTTGCGTAGTTAGAGTCCAGCTTGCCATCGTTGGCCTTATAGACGAAGGCATCCGGGCCGAAGTAGCTGTCGGCGGGGGTGTAGGTGAATGTGCCATCGCTCTGCAATGACAGAGTGCCATATGTGGGCTGGCCAACTGCGCTGTAGGTCAGGGAATCCCCTTCGGGGTCGATGGCGGTCACCGTTCCATGGATGGCAACGCCCTGGCTGGTTGTCAGCGACTGATCGTAAGCCACGGGAGCGTGATTGCTGATCTTGGCCACGAAGGCGTCCCCGCCGCCAGCGTAGGTGGCATCGAATCCTCCGCTGGTCCAGCCGGGTTTGTAGGTCTGGCCGGTGACCCAGACACTGCCGTTGCCGTCGATGGCAAGCGCATACCCAACGTCCGCAAACACCGCGGCGACCTGCGTTGGTCCCAGGTAGTCCACCCACGTCCAGGTTCCGGTGGGGCTGATCTTCGCCACAAAGGCGTCCGAGCCGGAGGGCCCTACGAAGTCTCCGCCCGTTACCCATGCATTGCCGCTGTCATCCACGGCAATGCCCCAACACCGGGGTGAACTGATGCCCTGGTGGTCTGTGCTTACCCACGCCAGGGTCCCATTGGCGTTGATCTTGGCCAGAGCGTCTGCTCCGGCCACCCAGGCATTGCCGCCACGATCGATGGCGATGGCATTGCCCTGCGTGCCGGGCAGAGAAAGATAACTCGACCATGCCAAGGTTCCATCGGCGTTGATCTTGGCTACAAAGCCGTCAACGGGGCCAGCGAAGCTGGTGTCAAAGCCGCCGCTGGTCCAGCCGGGCGATGTGGTGCTCCCCGTGACCCAGGCGTTGCCACTACCGTCGATGCCTATACCCCCCGCCCGGTCGTCGCCAGTTCCGCCCAAATAGGTAGACCAGGCAAGCGTCCCATCGGCGTTGATCTTCGCCACGAAGCCATCATAATTGCCGCCGTTATAGCTGATGTCGAAGCCGCCGCTGCCAAGGTCGGTCGAATCCGAGAACCCCGCGACCCAGGCATTGCCATCGCCGTCAATGGCGATACGAGGAAAGCCTTCCTCTCGGCCGCTGCCCCCCAAATAGCTCACCCACGCCAATGTCCCGTCAGCGTTGAGTTTGGCCACGAAGTCGTCTCGGCCGCCGCCGTTGTAGCTATTATCAAAGCCCCCGCTGGCGAGGTCGGTCGAATCCGTCGTCCCCGCGACCCAGGCGTTGCCGCGGCGGTCAATGGCGATGGCGGTAGCGCCGTCGCTGCCGCTGCCTCCCAGATAACTCGACCGGTCTAGTGTCCCATTGGCGTTGATCTTTGCCACAAAGGCGTCATGGGTACCGCCGTTGTATGTCGTGTCGAACCCGCCGGTGGCAATGTCGGTTGATGCGGCCCAACCCGCTACCCAGGCATTGCCGCCGCCATCGATCGCAATACCTCGGCCCGCGTCGTCGTTGTTACCACCGAGATAGGTCGACCAGTCGACGACGGACGTGGCTGCCAGGAGCATGCGCTGCTCCAGTCCCTCGGTCACCATCCTGGTTGCCCAGCGAACCGCTTTGGTCGACTTGCGCACCCGACGCCCAGCGTCCTTCCAGTGTGCCATGGTATGCTCCTGACAAATCCCCGTATCCCGATACACTCACGCCGTCTTGCATCTTACCGCTGAGGCTGCCAGCCTGCAACGTAATTCTCCGCAAGTCATCGAGTTCTCTGCTGCAATGCTGCACCTAACATATTGCTATTTGCCGACGTGTTCGGAGTCTTCTGTGCGTTCGTGCGCCGCGATTTTGTGGTTGATTCCTTCCCTCTGGCACCGCTGCAATGAGCACGTGAAACGCCTGCTGTTCGCTCCGCTCACCGGCGATGGCGTCCTGTTTGGGGACGCCCCCGCTTCCACCACGAGTACGTGGAGCGCTTGCTGACGCTGTAGCGGTGCATTTAGAAGCACCTACGCGTCGGCACGGCCGCCGCAGTCTATATTCATCCGCCTGCGGCGGCACATTGGGTCCGCCCCGGCTCCCGGCCACAATCCGGCCTTCGCCTTGCTAATGCTATAGCGCACGTCCGTGCTACGCGCCGACGCGGTCGTCGCATTTTACGTTCAGTCGCCTGCGGCGACATGGCAGCTTGGCATCCAAGGGCTGCACTATTGTCTTTTCAGACAGAGCCTGGCAATGGCCTCTCTCAATCTGGGCGGGCTCACCGGCTTAACCAGGTGCGCGGCAAATCCCGCTTCACCGCTCTGCTGCAGATCCTTCTCCTGGCCATATCCGCTCAAGGCAATACCCGGCAGCTCCAGCCCTTTGGCGCGAATCGCCCGCATCAGATCCATGCCACTGCCATCGGGCAACCCCAGATCGCTGAGCATCAGGTCAAAAGACTCTTCGGCCGCCAGTTTTAATGCTGTGGCCACGTCGGCGGCCATCTGCACCTCGTGCCCATCGATCATCAGGAATCGCCGCATGATCCGGGCCGTGTCGCCATGGTCCTCGACCAGCAGGATGCGCAGCGGCCGTGTCGCGGCGGCCGCCGGCGTCGTCCCGGTGTTCGACTCGGCCGTCGCCACGACCGTTCCGGCCGGCAGCATCGGCAGCCGCAGCGCGAACGTCGCCCCCTTCTCTTTGCCTTCGCTGCGAGCTGTCAGCGTACCGCCATGCATTTCCGCGATGGCCTTGCTGATGGTCAGGCCCAGGCCCAGGCCGCCGAACTGGCGGGTGATGGAGCGCTCGGCCTGCTCGAAGGCGTTGAACAGGCGAGGCAGCACATCCGGATCAATGCCGACGCCGCTGTCGTTGACCTCCGCCACAACGAAGCCCTCACCGTCCCGTCGGCAGCGGATTCCGACGCATCCACCTTTGGGGGTGAACTTGACGGCGTTCTTGATGAGGTTCCAGAAAACCTGTTGCAGGCGGCCGGCGTCGGCATCGAGCCAATAAGGTCCATCCGGGGCATCCACGCCGAAGTGCAACTCCCGCGCCTCGACGTCGGGCATGCAGACTTCGATGGCCCGGCGGAGGATCGTGCCCAGATCGATGGGCCGGCGGTCCAACTCGACCTTGCCTCTCTCAATCCGCGTCACATCCAGAAGATCGTCGATCAGCCGCGCTTCCATTTCGGCATTGCGGCAGATCACGTCCAACTGCTCGCGGGTATCGGCGTCGAAGCGGGGATCGTCCCGCAGCATGGTGGCCGTGGCCAGCACCGGGTTCAGCGGATTGCGCAGCTCGTGGCTCAGCACCGCCAGGAAGTGGTCCTTGGCTTTGCTGGCATGCTCGGCGGCGGCTTGGGCCTGCTCGGCGGCGACCTTGGCGACCTTCAACTCCTCCTCGGCCTGTTTCCGCTCGGTGATGTTGTCGAACACGGCGACGAAATGGTCTTTCGCCGGGCTGTAGACCGATACCAGGAACCAGATTCCCATTGCCTCCACATACGTCTCGAACCGTTCGGGCTGGCCGGTGGAGGCCACCCGCCCGTAGGTCCGAATCAACTCCCGGCCGCTCGCCTGAATGCCGGGGATGACCTCGCTGACCCTCTTGCCGACCACATCCTTGAGCCCGGTGAATCGCTCGAAGGCATGATTGACGCCCAGGTAGACAAAGTCGCTTGGCTCACCGTTATCGTGGACCATGCGGCAATAGGCGTACCCGTCGAGCATGTTGTCGAAGAGGGAGCGATACCGCTGCTCGCTCTCCCGCAGGGCCTCCTCCGCCTGCTTGTGCTCGGTAATGTCCACGACCGTGCCCACGACCCGCACCAGTTCCCCCGATTCATCTCGCATGCCCGTCGCGCGGTCCTCGACCCAGAGTGTGTGGCCATCCTTGTGGCGCAGGCGGTATTGGATCATGTGCCCCTGGCCATCGGCGCGCATGCGCTGGAACGCGGCATGGCAGGACTCCAGGTCCTCCGGCACGATGCGCTGGTCCCACCAGTCCAGCGTCAGTTCGGCTTCGGCGCTTTCGTACCCGAGCAGGGCGTGCAACCCGTGCATTGCATTCACCCGCAGAGTCCGCACATCCAGGTCATACACCATGGCATGGCTGGCGGCGGCCCCAAGGCGGAAATGCTCCTCGCTCTCCCGCAGCGCCTCCGCCACACGCGCACGTTCTGCGGCGATCCGAGCCTCGGCCTCGGCTGCCGCCGTCCGCTTCTGGGCACGCTGCATCACCTCGACGATGTAGGACACCAGCGCGCCGCTGGTGAGGAAAATCATAACAGTCAGCCAGTCGGCAGGTGCGCCCATGGTGAACCGCCCCACCGGCGCGATCCAGAAGTAATCACCCGTGACCACCGCCAGGAACGTCGCCGCCAGACCCCCGCGCCAGCCACCGTAAAGGGCGGCCAGAATCACCGCAGCGTAGAAAGTCACGAACGGCGATTGTGTGCCCAGGGCCGGAAGGAACAGCAGACGCACGACCGCCGCGACCAGCACCACCACCACCGCTATGGCATATCGGTAATGCGTCGGTTGCGCCTGGTCCGCCGATGGAAGAAGCCGCGCCTTGGATTCACGCATCGCCGCCAGGGCGGCCAAAAGCAGATACAGCCCGCCCAGCCACTGCCCTGTGCGCCCCAGCCAGTTCACAACGCTGCCCAGTGACAACTGGATCATGATGCCAAACAGCCCCACCGCCAGCAGCAGCAGGGCCAGGGCGTACCAGGATGCAAACGCGGGGCGCACCGCACGCGCGGCCCGCGCGGGCCGCGAACCGGGGTACAACAGTGCGGCCGAGAGTGTAAACAGTGTGATCGCCGAGATAAGCACGACGTAGCGCACCATCGTGCCCCCCTGGCCAGGCACGAAGAAAACCGGTAGCCAGTGTGTCGTCGCCGCCTCTACGACCAGCGCCAGCGCGCCCACCGCCAGCGCGCAGCCTGTCCCGAGCCACAGTCGTTTGGCCTGCAGAGCGCGCTGCGGCCATAGCGCGAGGATCGACCCCGACAGATGGCATACACCCGCCAGCAATATGCCTGTGTTGAAGATCGTAACGTTGATATTCGCATCGCCCTGCGACACGGCATCCCCCACCGTGCCGGCCAGGCTCCACAGCACCACCCCGCACTCCAGCAGCAACAGACCGGGCAGGCCCGAAGCCAGAAAACTGCGCCCGATGAGAAAGATCGTGCCCAGCGACACCAGCGTGTAGAAAACAAAGCTCAGCGTCAGCGTGAGAGCGGGGGATTCGAAGGTTCCGCGCAAGCCCGCCGCTCTTGCCGCAATGATGGCCACGAGGAGGATGGGGATGGGCAACCATGCCAGGTGGCTGGGCCAGCGCCTTAGCGGCGCCGTAGTGCTGTCTCCGGATTCGATGTCGTCCTGTGCCTGCGGCGGCGGCCCAGCCTGCACAGCGTTATCCGACAACCCATGTGCCATGGTCACCCTGTCGCTTTAATCACGAAACGTGACACTTGACCGGGGCGAACCATACCGCACCCGCTTACCACCCGCAATTCCCGCGGCCGCAGCACACACGTGCCCAAGCATGAGTCGGCAGCCCTCAGCCGGCCGTCCCGACCATATCGGACGCAGATCCTGGAGGTTCATTCTCTTGCTCCTACCATACTCAACCTTGCCCTGTGCGGCTGCCCCAGAATTCCGCTCATTCTCTCAAACGATCGTAATCGCCCATTTCCCTTCGCCCCAACGATGCACGTAATCATAACTCACGCTCTATCCATAACTTAAACGCAAAACTGCCATGCAACACTTCCATTCGACTATTGCCAAGGATGTTCGGAAGGCCAATAATGCGCTTCGTGAGTGGTTTACCCTGGATAGATGAGGTGCTTGCATGATGTCGATACGGAACGATCTGAGGACGTGGTTTGCTCTGTGCGCGATGATTTGCATGGCGATAGCAGCATGCCCCGCTCGGGCGGCCGATGCTCCTGATGCCAAGCGCAAGCAGTACGATGCGCCGCCGCCGATGACCATCGACGTCGCCAAGCAGTACACGGCGACCTTCGATACCTCCAAGGGCAAGATCGTCTGCGACCTCTTTGCCAAAGATGCACCGGTGACCGTCAATAACTTCGTCTTTCTTGCCAAAGAGGGCTTCTACAATGGCACCGTGTTCCACCGCGTGATTCCTGATTTCATGATCCAGGGCGGCGATCCGACCGCCACCGGACGCGGTGGGCCGGGCTATACATTTAAGGATGAACTCGGGCCGAACAAGCCCAAGCACCAGCGCGGGAGCCTCTCGATGGCCAATGCCGGGCCGAATACCAATGGCAGCCAGTTCTTCATCACCCATGTCGCCACTGACTGGCTCAATGGCAAACACACCGTCTTCGGCCAGGTGCGCGAGGGACAAGGCGTTGTCGATGCCATCCAACAGGGCGACGAGCTAAAATCGGTAACCATCGATGTGAAGTAGTTTGTCTAGCCTTCCCTTTTGCCTTACAACACCCGGCATGATGAGCTGGACCGTGGCAGGGATTCTGGCGCTTGCCTGCTTCGCGATGATGCTGATCGAGCGAAGTGGCTTGCGGACGACCCTGCAGACGCAATTCAAAGGCGACGTCAAGCGCGAAACCCGCTGGTGGGCCCAGTATGGGCAGGGGGCCTGCACGGTTTTCGTCGCCGTGCTGCTCTGGCAGCTCGATCGCCGGCACACCGGGGCGGCCGTCGCCTTGCCAGTCGCCACCTTCGGCGTGTCGTTCCTCTGCACTGTCATCAAGCGCTCGGTCGGGCGGGTCCGGCCGAATCGCGACAATGCCGGCAAGTTCCTCGGTCCTGCCCTCAAGCACGCTAACTTCCGCGAGAGCTTCCCCTCAAGTCATTCCGCCAGCGCCATCGCCATGACCGTGGTGCTGGCCGAGCTTTATCCCGAGGCGGCCGCGACATTCTGGGTCCTGGGAATCGGTTGTGCTGCCCTGCGCTACGTCATGGATGCCCACTGGCCCAGCGATATCCTCGGCGGCATCGCCTTAGGCGGAGTTGGCGCAAACCTCGTTTGCCTTGCCTTCCGGTTCTGACCATTTCTCCGGCCGCTCCCGGCCGCTCCCTGCTGCCGTAGAGCCCGGCAAGCACCACAGGCAACCGAACGCAAGCCGGGTGCACCGTCCAGCCAACCCCAAAAGCACCGCACCCGCAAGCCGTTGGGCTCGCGGGTGCGGGGGTTGTGGTTTATCGGTGGGCTTGATTACTTGCGAGCGCCAATCTCGCCAAACTGCTGCTCAAACCGCTTCACGAGCTGCTGCAGGCTCGCCGTCAGCCGCTTGGCATTGCCGTAGCTCATGATCACGCGATCCGTGACCTTAAAGAGCATCTGCTGCGAAGGCTGGCCGCCCTGAGCTGGCTGCTGGTTCGGATTGGGCATGTTGAAACCGAGGTCGAGAACGATTTCCTCGGGAGCGGTATGGATGCGGTACGCATTGGCGTACATCGTGCGCATTTCGCGCTCATCGAGCATCACCTGAATCTGCTGCTGTTCCGGAGCCGTAGTCGTAGTGTCCTGAGACATGGAAATGATTTCCTTTCCTTATTACTTACGTTTTTCCCACAACGCGTGGGTCGGTTATTGTGACGAAAACCCTGCCCCTGTCAATCCTCAGACGCACGCTATCCGATACGGCACAATGCATTGCCTGGCCAACCCTCGCGGCAGAGCACGCCAAATGCCGGGAGAGGTGATGGTATTCGACCCATCGGGGCATGGATTCTTGGGGCCGCCCACTATTGGATAGAGGGCGTCGATGCGCTCTCAGCGGGCGTTTTCGTGGCATTTGCTTGATGTCAACGGTAAAAATAAGAAGTTTCCGTTAAGACTTGCTGTAACTGCTCACCTCGCCAAAAGTTGCCGAAAGAACGCTTGACTTCGCTTTCGGAGAGGTTTATACAGGTGATAGTTCTGTCTGGTGGCGTACGTACTTTGTAGTGCTGACGTTACAGGACATTAACCGGCGTAGGTCGTACGAAGTTAGAAAAGTCACATATACAGGCGCGGTGCAAGCGAGTTGCGAACTCGACTTTACCGCAACATTTATTGGAAGGATGAATCTCATGTCGATTCGAGGAACCAGTCGTTCTACACGTCGCAGCAGCGTTCGGGGTAACGGGTCCAAGAGTTCCGCCAAGCGGAATCTGCTGTCGGCCTTCGAGGGGGTTTGCGGTGCAATCACCCGCTCCATCGCCCCCCAGCGCCAGTCCCGCGCTCTGTTTGAAAATCTTGAGGCGAGGCAGTTGCTGGCCGCTACCCTCACCCCCGGCCAGTACGCCCTGCTTGACTCCACGACCACCAACGGTGGCGTGGCTTACCTGGCGGCCGGCTCTACCGGTGTGACCGATATCAAGTTGACAACTGTTAACAACGGCGTGAGTGCCGGCAATGACCAGCTCACCGCCATCGTCGTCGATCTGGCCGCAGCCGGACCTTACAATGTGAATATCCAGTTGGCGAATATTGCCGGGTCCACCCCCAATATCACCTTCGTCGGCGGCGCTGCCGATACTCCGGTCAATCTGGCCGTGTACAACACCAACGTAGCCGACTCGGCTGGCGGCGGTTTCGGTCAGCTCACGGGAGCGGCAGGCACAGCCACTGTAGCCGTAGCCGACTCCAACACCACCATCCTCCCGGCGGGCATGACCGACGGCGTGACCCTCCTCGCCGCGGGCAACATCGGCAACGTTGACCTGACGACTTCCGCGATCGCCACCAACCGTGGTGGCAGCATCACTCTGCTGAACAGCGCTGGCAACATCGGTGTTCTGACGCTGCAGCCGGTGGATCTGACCAATGGCACAGCCGTTAATCTCGTCGTTGACTCTCGCGCCACGAGTGCGAGTTCGGCCAATGGCGGCGTCGTCGTGAATGGCGCTGTCAACCTCGGCGGAGCAGGCAACCATGGCATGACGGTGACGACCGAGGCCAACTCCACGGTGGCTAATGCAGGTGCGCCCGTCACGATCAACGGCTCGGTTACCACGGGTAACGCGACCAACTTCGGTAACCTGTTGATTACTACTCCCAACAACGTCAGTCTTGGCGCTGTGACGATCACCGGTACTACGACGGTTGCCGGGGGCATCTATAATGTATTCATTCACCCCACAGGTACGGCCAATATTGGGCAAGTCACCGTGGGCGACATTACTACCACCGGCGCTTCCGTTCCTGAATTCGTGATCGGTGCCTTTCCCTCGCTGACGACAACCTTCACGGGCGGGATCAGTATCGGCAACATCACGGCCAAGAACACCGGCGGAGGCGGCGGCGTTGCCATTGAGGCCGCCGCGATCACCGGGACAGTGTCTGTCGCTAGCTTCACGGAGACCAATAGTTCCACTACGCCTGAGCTCAACACTGGAGTGTTCGTTGCGAACGTCACGGGAGATCTCGGTGGCTTCTCCATGGGCAATGTGATCCTGGGTGATGCCGCAGATGTCATACCGGATAGCGGTTCGATCCAGGTGAATGTCGGCGGCTCATCAGGTGCCGTAAGCTTTGGCCAGGTCACCAGTAACGGCACTGGTATAGTCTCTTACAATGGTGATACCGGCGGTACCGGTAAAGCAACCGCCAGCGTCTCTGTTACGGGTGTCACCCTCAACCGAACGGGCGGCTTCTTCATCAATACAGGTGCGAACGTTGCTGACGATATCACCGGTGCCTTGAGCGTCGGCCCAATCGTCATCAATGACGGCGGGTCCTTTAGCGTCACCACCGGCGGCAAAGTCGGCGGCGCGACCACTATCGGTAATGTGACCGCACAGGGTGCGGGCACGCAATCCGGCAATGTTGTCTTCAACATTGGCGGGACGGCTCAGGGCGTCAGCGTGGGCAGTATCGCCCTTGGCGACGCCTCTGGAGCCGACTCAAGCGACTTCTCCTTCCGCACCGGCACGGTTACTGCCGACAGCGGCATGGGCGCTCTGGCCGTAGCAGGCATTTCCCTGAACGGTAGTGGTGGCACCAGCGTCACCATTGACACCAATGGCAAGGGTGCTATCGCCGGCGTCACCTTGGGCGATGTGAGCATCGCCGGGTCCAGCGCCAATAACGTGAGCATCGGTCACAACACCGGTGTCAACGCCGCTGCGAATCTCGGCAATCTCAGCCTCAGCGGCGTGGCGATCAGCGGCGCGGGCAGTCTGAGCATCCAAGGCCAGCAGATTGGCAACGTCGCCATCAATGGCTTGTGGAGGTTGACTGGCTCCGGCAATGTCAACATTACCGCTACTGACGCCAGCGCTGGTGCAACCGATGCGACCAGGAACGGCCAGTTTGGTAACATCGGTGGCGCGAGCTGGGATGTGGACTTCGGTTCGGCGGCCGGCTTCATTCGCTTCACTGCAGACGATGGCGCTGGGAACGTCCTGATCAATTCTGTCGACCACTATGACCCTGGGATCGGCGGCATTCAGATCGTTGCCAACGCTGATGGTGGAAGCGAAATCGGCACGACTGCCGATAACGCACGCGTCGGCTCGATCGGCAACATCACGATTTCCAATCCTGGCAATAACTCGGTCGGCGCGCCGGCCGGAACTTGGAAGAATGTCGAGTGGGGCCTTCAGTCATTCGTGGCAGCTCTCTCCGGCGGCGACATCAACATGGCGGGCGGCGCCGAAGGCGCGTTTGTCGCAAGCGTGCATGGTTTTGGCTACGGCCCGAGCGCGGCGGCCACTGCGGCGACCGCGAATACCGGCGGCGCTGGCACGTGGGGCCACATTACCCTTGCGGGCCAGTCCAATGGCCTGTTCGTGGCGGCCGATGATGGCATCACCGACCTGACGATCAATCTTCCTCCCGCAGCCGCTCAGGTTACCTCTGGCTCGGGCTTTACGCTGTTCTCCACAGCCACGAGCATTGTCGTCAATGGCAATGCCGATAATGGCCTTGAGATCGGCGCTGCCAACAACGTTGGCACGGCTGGCCCGGTGCATGTCGTGGGCGCTTCCGGGCAACTCTCCCTTTCTGGGACGATCTCCGGAGTTGCGGTCAGCAATGTGACCCTCGACACCGGCGACCTGAATCTGAACATCACCGCCGGGCCGACCGCCGCATCCGATTTGGATCGGCTGGCGCTCAACGCCGCTGGAACCAGTAGCATCGGCAATGTGCTGGT
>CAIQIQ010000040.1 GCA_903871935.1 uncultured Phycisphaerales bacterium | reverse complement strand
TAGCAGCGACTGGAGTCGAACCAGTGACCTAGGGCTTATGAATCCCTCGCTCTAACCAACTGAGCTACGCTGCCATCTCGGGCGTGGCTATTCGCCAACCCGAATACCGGCTAATCTTACCGACCTCGATGCTTCTGACAAGAGGAGCAGAAGCAGGGATGCCCGCCGATGCATCTCCGCGCCGAATATGCATGGGGCGGCCGACATGGCGGCGACCCCAACCGAGAAGAATGGGCATCCACCCTCGCATTGATTCCCAGCGGTTCAGCCTGGTCTGGAAGGCAGACAAGGGCTCAGTTCGCAGGGCCGGAAGAGGAATCATGTCCAATTGCCTAAATGATGCGCGAACCACCCCTGCCACATGGCGTATAATATGACGAACGAACCTCCTTCCCTGGGTGGCGTGGAACGCCGAGAGATCCACGCCACCTTCTTTGTTTTTGGATCGTCAATCGAACCTGAGCATGGCGCGCTCATTCATGCGCACCAGCCGCACGCTATGCCGGTGCCGCCACAAGACCCGGCACAGAGCCGGTTCGACGAAGGCTCTTTACACTGATATATTGAGATCCCATGAGCATGGCATGAAGCTCTTGTTTACCTTTTGGGGCGGCGATTCAGGATATCCGCTCTCGTCGCCCATGCCTGCTTTCGATGAACACAGCCGCAGCGCGGTTGGTTAGGTGATGGTGTCTGTTGCAGCCCCAAAGAACCAGTCAGGCCCTGCTGAACCGCAGGTGTTGCGCCGCAAACTGAGCGCTTCAGCCACCATCCTAAGCTGGCTGCTCCCCCTGCTGATCCTCATGGTCCCCATCCGGGCGCAGGTCATGGGTTATGGATGGTACTGGCTGCAATCCCCCCTGCAGCAAGGTGGGATGGTTCTGGCCGGGACATACCTTGACCTGCTCTACGTCTTGGGCTTGGGCGCGCTGTTCTGGATTCCTCTTAAGTGCATTCCCGGCACACTGATCCGGCGCATCGTCCTCACGCTGTTCATCGTTGCAACCGTCTTCTCCCTCCTGCTGGCATTGGCCAATGCCAGCGTCGTCCCCATGATCGGCCATCCGCTAACCTACCCCTGGCTCTATTATTCCGGATTCCTTCGTTCTTTCGATGCCCAGCAGGCAATCGCGGCGGGTCTCTCCTGGGATGTTATCCTGGGAGGATGCCTCAGCGTTGCACTGCTGATCCTGGGAGCTGTTGGACTGCAACGTCTTGCCAGGGCGTACTTCCTGGCCGGCCGCTGGCGCCGCCGAATATACATCGCCGCTGTGCTCTTGCTCGTCGGCTACGTTACGCTGAGCGTTCATGTTATGCGCGGCTTCCACTACCCGACGCTGCAGAATCCGGTTGTCGCGATGGGCGCGTCGATGCTGGGCAGTTCCAACGTCCGGTTGTTCAGCGTGCCGACCTCGGTCGGGACGGCGGACTTCGCCACGGTCTCGCAGCGTGCAGGCCCCCTGCCCGCAACTTCCGCTGCAGAAGCCCCCAAGATCAAGAATGTGGTTATCGTGGTCATGGAGTCGGTCGGGGCACAATACCTGCCGGCCTACGGCGGACAGTATGCGGTTACGCCGGAACTGGACAGCTACCGGAACCGCGCAAAGCTGTACCGCAACATCTACGCCCACGCCCCCAGCACGAACAAGTCGATCGTCTCGCTGCTCTGTTCCATGTATCCCTGGCCCACCTACCGCTTCCTGACTCAGGAAGCGCCTGATGCGGCCGTGGTTTCCATCAGCGATGTACTGGTCGCCCAAGGCTACCGCACCGCATTCCTCTCCGCCGCCGACTTGCGCTTTGGATCTGCCGAACAGTTTCTCGCCCACCACCGATTTGACTCGCTACGTGACTACCGTTCCATCGGCGATGGCAAGGCAGCTTTCGCCAGCACCGAGGGGAACCACCTCAACGGTGTGGCTGATGCGACTGTGGTTCGATCTCTGGTGCAGTGGATCGAGGGCGAGCCCGGCCGCCCCTTCTTCGCGGTCCTCTGGACCAACCAGACGCACTATCCCTATTTCCCCAACCCGGGCGGCGCCAGCGCGATACAGGCCTCCGGGCCCGGCGGCGAGTTGCTGGGACGATACCTGACAGCGCTGCGCGATTCCGACCATGCGATCGGCAATCTGCTCAATGATCTTCAGCGGATGGGAGTTGCAGATTCCACTCTGGTCGTCGTGGTCGGCGACCACGGTGAAGCCTTCGGGCAGCATGGCCGGTTCGGCCACGGCAATACGGTAAAGGAACTGCGAACCATGGGCGGCAATTTCGGGCATGGCTCAGACCTCTATGAAGAGAATATCCATGTGCCCATGATCCTGATCAACTCTCGGTTATTCCGGGGTGAAGAGGATTCCACCGTCGGCGGCTTGATCGATATTGCACCCACGATCCTCGACCTGCTGCAACTTCCTCTGCCCGACGGCTGGCAGGGCCGCAGCCTGACGCGGCCGGTGCAGCGGCAGCGCTTGTATTTCACCGCCCCTTGGTCCGGCGCCTTATTTGGCTACCGTGACGGAGATCGGAAGTATCTCTATGACGCCATCACAGACACCTACCGGGTCTTCGATCTCGGCCGCGACCCATCCGAGGCGGCCAACCTCGCCGCCGACCTATCCCCCGAGGAACGAAGCAGCACCTACCAGCACATGGCCGCGTGGGTGCAGTATCAGGTACGCTTGGTGGATAGCGTGATGGGAAGGGCACAGAAGAAGTAGCCCCCTCACCGCCCCGACGGTGGGCGGCTCATGCGCAAGTTCCCGCCGGCATGTTGTCAAGAAGTAGAAATGTCATGGTTTAAGCTCAGATAGGAATGTCATGGTTGTCTGGGCGATTGCCGGGGTGGGCCGGTCGCTGAGGCGCAGCCG
>CAIQIQ010000039.1 GCA_903871935.1 uncultured Phycisphaerales bacterium | reverse complement strand
CAAAGTAGCAGCGACTTTGTAGTCGCTGTCTTGTGTTCCAAAGACCTCCCTTCGCCCAACTTGCCCGCCGCATCCAACCACCATCAATCCCAAGCTCCTCGTACGTCAAAAGCGACTGCAAAGTCGCTTCTACATATAATCCCCACCAATGCCCCTGCGTTCCGACCAATGCATCTGCCTCCGCCGCTATGAGTACAGCGAGTCCAGCCAGATCCTCGCCCTCTTCGGCCGCGAAACTGGACTCTTCCGCGTCATAGCCAAGGGCGCCCACCGCCGTACCAAAGCCGGTGAGAGCCGCTTCGACGGCGGCATCGATCTGCTCGACCTCGGACAGGCCGTCATGACCGACCCCGCCGCCAAGGATCTCGCCACCCTCACCGAATGGAAACTCCTCGATGGCCACCTTGAGCTTCGTCGCGAATATCGTCCGCTCATGCTCGCACAATACGCCGCTGAAATGACCGGCCTGGTCCTCCACGAGAACGATCCCCACCCCGAACTCTTCGATCTGCTGCACTGGCTTCTCGATGAACTGCCCACCGCCCGCCGCGAAGAATGCTTCGCCGTATTTCAGCTCGAACTGCTGCGAATTACCGGCTTCCTCCCCGAGCTTTCCGGCTGTATCTCCTGTGGCCGCCCGATCGACACCGGCCGCGTCACCTTTTCACCACAGCTTGGCGGCCTGGTCTGCGGCGATTGTCCGATCGCTCCCGGTCCGCGCATCGCCTCCGATGCCCGGCTCATCCGCATCCTGCAGACCCTCCTGCGTCTTCCCCGTGCCGATGGCATCCCCCAGCGCCTCCCGCGCATGACCCGCGCCCAGACTGATCCCGTCAACCGCCTGCTCGCCGAGTACCTTCGCTACACCCTAGGCCACGAACTCCGTGCCGCCGCCTTCGTCGTCTAGCCGAACTGCCCCGGCGTGCAATGGTCGTTATGCCTGCCGTTTCACCACCAGCGTGCCAGCAATCTTATCGTGGAGTGCCTGCTTCTTTTCCGTCCAGCCGGCCATCATGTACCCGATCAGCAGGATGATGCCCGAGATGATCTTGGCAAAATGCCGGCCCGTGGCTCGACCAAAGGTAATCCGGTTTCCTTGGAGGTCCGTTACCATAAGGCCACGAGCCTTCTTGCCCAACGTCGCCTGCCAGGGCCCAGACTCCATCAGTGCGTAATACAACCAGCCGACGATGGTTCTCACGAAATGGAACAACACATCGACGGCAATATTCGACCATGTGCCAGATGGCCCTATGCGCATGCCACCGCGCGCTCCGAGCACGCTGCCGATACAGACAGCAATGAAGCAGCTGCCCGCCTCCACGATCATCCTATCAATGATCACCGCGACAAAACGCAGCCAGAAGCCCGCGTATGTCACCTGGTGTGGTTGCTGGCCATAGTACTGAATGGGTGGCACGGTCGCGCCAGGGATTGGCGCTACTGAAAACAGGGTCCTCAGCTCCTCAACGGAAACGGCCGGTTGCCACTGCTGCATCCCCTCGCGACAGACGTAATCCTGCGCCTTTACCTGCCCGGCGCGGATCATTGAAGCAAGCGTTTTCGGGCCAAACGGTCCCGCCTGCTTCCCATTCAATACGCAATACCAATTCACGTCGCTCAAGCTACCTCCTGCCGATAGCCGTGCATGAGTCAGTGTACCAGCTCAGGCGCGCAAAACAGCAGGGCGGCCGGATCGACCGCCCTGCATGGATGATCTTCGCTGCGTGCACAAGACGCTAATCGCTTACTCCGCCCCCGTGCTGCCATCCGAAGTCGTCGTATCCGCAGACTTGAGCGCTTCCGCTACGCCGCGCGCGCTTAAAATCTTCTCGCGAATCTCCTGCGCCAGCGCCGGGTTCTCAAACAGATACTGCTTCGAGTTCTCCCGACCCTGCCCCAACCGCAGCGCCTTGTAGTTGTACCAGGCGCCACTCTTCTCCACGACATTGGCCAGCACCGCCAGGTCGATCAGATCGCCCTCATAGCTGATGCCGCGGTCGAACATGATATCGAATTCCGCATCACGGAACGGCGGGGCGATCTTGTTCTTCACCACCCGTGCCCGCGTCCGCGCGCCCACCGCCACTTCGGCTTCCTTGATCGTGCTGATGCGGCGAACATCGATGCGCACCGACGAATAGAACTTGAGCGCCCGCCCGCCTGGCGTGGTTTCCGGGTTTCCGAACATCACGCCGATCTTCTCGCGCAACTGGTTGATGAAGATCACCGTCGCCCGGCTCTTGTTGATCGCCCCGGTCAGCTTCCTCAGCGCCTGGCTCATCAGCCGGGCCTGCAGCCCCATGTGGCTGTCGCCCATGTCGCCTTCGATCTCCGCTCGCGGAATCAGCGCTGCCACCGAGTCGATTACGATCACATCTACCGCATTGGACCGTACCAGCAGCTCGCAGATCTCCATCGCCTGCTCGCCGGTGTCCGGCTGCGATACCAGCAGCGAGTCCAGCTTCACGCCCAGCCGCCGTGCCCAGGCGGGGTCCAGCGCATGCTCCGCATCGATAAACGCGGCCGTCCCGCCTGCCTTCTGGGCGCTGGCGATGATGTGCAGCGTCAGCGTCGTCTTGCCGCTGGATTCCGGCCCGAAGACTTCCACCACACGACCGCGTGGCACGCCCTGGCCGCCCAGCGCGATATCCAGCGACAGCGACCCGGTCGGTATCCCTTCCACGATGAACTTCAGCGAGCCGTCAAGGGTCATCACCGCGCCCTTGCCGAACTGCTTCTCAATCTGCTGCATCGCCCGCTGCAGCGCTGATTCGCGGGCTGGATCCCGTACCGGTTCACCCGTCTTTTCAGCCACCTTCTTCGTCTCAACCACGTCCTTCTTCGCTTCCTTCTCAGCAGTCTTTGCCATATCCATCTCCTAGAAGTTCCACCCCGATGGGTTTGATATTTGTTTGGACTCCCGATCCTACTGAAAACCTATTCCGATTCAAGCCAAATCAAGTCGGTTTTCTCCGCCACCCCGCTCAAGCCACCGTTGCATAACTCCATCATGGCCGCATCATCTCCGGCAGCGCCTGAAGGAACGCCTCCGCCGGCAGACAGCGCACCCCATCCACCAGTTCCTCACGCACTCCACCATAGACCATGACCAGCCTGGCAGGGGGGTACTCCTCTTTGAACGCTCGCAGACCATTCAGATCGGCCGCCCGGAGATGCCCGGTTCGTTTCACCTCAATCGCATGAAGGCCGGTCTCGCCATACAGCACCAGATCGACCTCATCTCCCGCTCGCGATCGCCAGAAATGGATCGAGAACGGATTGCCGCTGTAATCGTTCCATGCTCGGACATGCTGAAACACCATCGTCTCCAATGCCGCCCCATCGATCTCCTCCTGCACATCCAGCGGCCCGCGCGGCCGGATCGTCTGGTAAATCCCGCAATCCACGAAATAGAACTTTGGGTGCACAACAACCGGCCGTTTTGCCGGCCGCGTAAACGGTGCGATCCGAGCCCCCAGCAACAGATCCTCTAGCACCTGGAAGTAGCTCTCCACCATTTTCCGCTCGACCGAACAGTCCCTCGCCACCGCCGAGATATTCAGCAGTTGCGCCTGCGAGAAGCTTGCCGCTTCCAGAAACCGGTAGAATGCACCCAGATTGCGCGTGATCCCCTCCTGCAGTACCTCTTCCCGCAGATATGTGCCCACATATGCCTTGAGGAAATCCGCTGGCTCCGGCCTGCTCCACGCGGCCGGCAACCCGCCCTGCCGCAGATACCGTTGTATGTCGAAGTCGTCCCCAAGCTCCTGCAGAACCAGCGGATGCAGATGCCGCGTAAGCGCTCGTCCGGCCAACAGATTCACTCCGCGTCGCCGCAGACTCCGCGCTGACGATCCCGTCAGCATAAAGCGGATCCCGCGCGCCTCGATCAGACGGTGCACCTCGTTCAGCAACTCCGGAATGCGCTGGATCTCGTCGATGACGACCGGCCCCGCGCCATCACCAATCATTCCCTCCAGCCGCGTCGGGTCCGCCTGCAGCCGCGCATAATTGGCCGCATCAAGCAGATCGATATATGCATCTTGGGGATACTGCTGCCGCAGCCAGAACGACTTCCCCACCCCTCGCGGACCAAACAGGAAGTAGCTCTGCGCCGGCGGCTGAAACAATCTGGAGTACATAACTCCAATTTTATAGAAATTTTGGAGCTTTCAACTCCAAAATTATTTTATCGTCATAAGAATAGCATTGACAATAGTTTATGTGAATTCACCCAATCACTCTTCAACCACCCCGCACGCATCCACCGCCGCAATCCACCCCCCGGTCCTGGCCTGATGGGCATCAGCGTGATGCATGCAGTCGGAATTCCATCCCGTTGACGACGCCCCGACCACCTGCTGGTCCACCTTCTCTTCGCTGTACTGCGTTGTGCTC
Organism: uncultured Phycisphaerales bacterium; assembly: GCA_903871935.1. Lineage (GTDB taxonomy): Bacteria > Planctomycetota > Phycisphaerae > Tepidisphaerales > Tepidisphaeraceae > CAIQIQ01. Next base: position 3,082 of record CAIQIQ010000039.1, on the reverse strand, counting down.
AGTTGCGTCACCCGGTACGCAAACACCCGCAGCCCATAGGTGGGATAACAGTCCTGCCCGAGCCGATACAACGCCCCATCCACCACGAACGGCGTTCCGGCCGGCCGCGCGCTATGAAGGTCTCCTGAGATGATCGGGCTGCGCGGATGTTCCACCCACGGACCTGTCAGCTCTTTGGCATAGAACAGCCGCAGTCCTGCGTTGTCCTGACATGACACATACATCCACCACATCTCCCCATGCCGAAAGAGCGTCGGGCTGATGAACTTGTCGCCGGTCAATAGGTCCTGCTGATGTACCCAGCGGTCGGGGAACTCAATCGCACGGTACAGGCGCACGAACGTCTTCTCGTGCGCTTCGGGAACCATGTAATAATTGCCCTGCCATGCGAACACCTGCGGGTGTGCCAGCACAAACGGCTCCCGCACCACCAGCCGCCGATACCGCCAGTTTAGTCCATCCCTGCTCATCGCGCACCCGATGCCGCTGCGTTCGCCATGCAGGCTGTTCTTCGCCGTGAAGAAAATGTAGTGCGAGTTCTCGGTGATGAGCATGAATGGATGGGCGACGATATTCACCTCAAAATCGCTCACATCCGCCGCCCTGATCACCGGGTTGCGCACATTCGCCGGCCCCGACAACGCCAACGGAGATGCCCCCGTGTAGATCCCGATCGTCCATTCAGGTGTGGCCATGGATACCTCCTTTATGTGCTGCCAGTCGTTCGTTGGTGATATTAGTACCGAAGCGGACAGGCCACAATCAAAGGTGCAGTTGCAGCCGCAGCGTCTTGGCCAGGGAAGCGGCGAGCCATTTCCTCTCGGGGGTGCAATCGCCGAGCCGGCGCAGCACTTCCGCATCGCCATGCCCGGCCGACTTACCGGAGAAGACATCCAAGGCGGTAATCACCTCTTGCGCTCTGGGCCTTAGGGGTGATAGACGGATATTACGCCCGCAGGCAGCGAACGGCCGGCGGCAGTGCAGTTCGCCCCCAATGGCCTGGGCTACCAGCAGCAGATTGTTCGGAAAATCCCAATGGCACGGCATGAGCATATCGATGGCTAGCGCCAACGACATCTCGCGCGGCTGACCATCGTCCGTATCGTGAATCACCGTCGTGCGGGTCTGGGCCAGCAAATCAGCCTCGGACTCGCAGCGCTTCGCCAGCGGCCTGCCGCCGGGCTCACCGTAGTCACCCTCATCGCAGACCAGCATGTCGTAGCGGTGATCGCGATGCAGGAAACTATCGATCCGCTCAATCACGCGCTGCACCTGCCACACCTTCAGGCGAGTCTTCCCGCCAAGTACCTCAAGCAGATCTTTTGCCGAAACCGGGCCAACGCAAAGGGTGGCCACGCGATGCGCTTCATCCGCCTGCCACGCCCGCAGAATGTCACAGGCAGCCTGCCAGCTCTGTTCCGCCGGGTGCATACCCGGGCTCGAGCGCCTTCCGGGGCGCTTATCGGTGTCACCAGCGCCAATTGCGTCGACAATCAGTTCCAGCCGCCGTTGCGCCTTATGGTGACAGGCCTCAAAGCCGCCAATGAGATTGCGGATCCGCAGGCACGCACCGCCGGGCTCTTTACCTTCCAGACTCCGGTCAATCTCCGCCGTCTCCTCATCCGTGCCCGCATTCCGCCACCATCGCGACATGCCGCACCTCCGCGGTCACATCACATTACTTCTTCATCGACATCGCCGCGACCTTCTTCTTATCCACCTTGCACATCGCCATCGTCGCCGCATAGTCGATCTGCGTCTGGCTCAACCCCGCGGTCTTCAGGTCATCCAGCCGCTGCGCCATTTGCAGCGAAATGCTCAGCGCATCCGTGCAGTTCCGGATGAACTGCTTCCTGCACGCATCCGCGCTGTCCCACTGGGCCTCCGTCCGCATCATGTGGCAGTCGTACTCGACCAGGCCCTTCCACCCAACCTGCCTGAGCACCCAGAACATCTGCACCGTTTCCTTTAACCCTTCGGGCCCAACCAGCGGCGGGAAGTCATTATCAAACTGCGCCTTGATCTGGCTGCCAAAATGCAGGAACGCCAGCTTGTCCATCGAGCACAGATACCCCAGCGTCAGCGCTGCATTCATCAGCGCCATGCTCTCATGCTGCAGCAGCTCCGGGTTCACCTTATAGAAATCCGGCTTCTTCAATAGCCCATAGATCAACCCCACCGCATGGCCACTCGTCGGCAGATACATATGCCCACGCGGCTCATTGGGCTTGGGTTCGATCGTGGCGCCGATGTAGTTGTTCAGCCTCTTCGCCTTGATGTACGTGTAGACATTATCCAGCCCGTCGGCCAGCCACCTGTATGTGTTCTTCCAATCCACCGATGGCGGCACCTCAAAGCCATCGCGTGCCACCCAGTACGTGTACCAGCTCGCGCCAAACTTCGCGCCGATGCGCAGCGTCCGCTCCACCTTCTTCTTCGCTATCGCGCGAATCTTCGGATCAGGATTGGTCAATCCGCCCTGGCGGAACAGCTTCATCACATGCAGCGAGCAGGTCGCCGTATTCACCTTCAGCCCGGCATCGCCCAGGATCGCCTTGATCTCCACCAGCGTCCGGCTGGTCTCGCTCTTAGGGTCCAGGTCATCCTCCGGATCCTCCGGGTTGTACTTCACCAGGTCATCGTCATGGAAACTGGTAGCCTCGATCAGCCCTTCGCCGGCCGCCCACGCAATGATCTTCGCGGTTTCCACCGAACTGATCTTCGGCAGCACGATCTCCCCGAACGGGTCGCCCAGCGGATTAGCAACGCACCAGAACGGCATCGAACGGCTGGTGACGACGGGATGATCAAACGCTTTGAGGGCCATGTTTCTCTCCTTACCTGACGAAGCTCCAGCGCGCACGACCGGATTTCTAACACTTCGTTAGTAATTCACTCGATTATTGTGGTCTGCTTAGTTCCTGAAGTCAACGCCCGCTTCATGAGCCATATCCGGCGTGTACCCGCGGGTCCTCCCGGAAGTTCAACCTGCGATCACCGGCTGTGTTCTGCCGGCGGTCCAGCGTCCCGTTGAGCCGCACATCAAATGCCGTATTCACGCGCAGGTCATAGCTGCGGAACT
>CAIQIQ010000038.1 GCA_903871935.1 uncultured Phycisphaerales bacterium | reverse complement strand
TGCTCGCCGGCGGTTGAGCCGTTGAAGTTCTCATCTTCCAGTTCGATCGAGACCATTCCCTGGTAGCCGCGCTGCTTGAGGATGGCGAAGGCCTGGGGCCAGCGCATCTGGCCATGGCCGGGGATGGTGTAGCGCCAGACGCTGCCGCCAAAGCCGTGGCCGGGGGTAAAGATTGCACCTTGCTCGTGGCCGACTTCGTAGAGGGCTTCGCTGATCAACTCGCAATCCTTGCCATGGACGTGATGGACGCGGTCGGCGAATTCGTTGAGGAAGCGGATCGGGTCGATGCCCATGCGGATCAGGTGCGAGGGATCGTAGTTGATGCCCATGGCGGGGGAGGGCACTTCGCGGAAGAGGGCGCGATAGGTCTCGGGGTTGCAGCACAGAGCGCCGGGGCCGGGCCAGCCTTCGATGACGATTCGTGAACCATGCTTTTCGAGCGCGGGGGCCAGTTCCTGCATGCCGGCCAACACCAGCTTGAAGTTCTCTGCACGTGGCGCTGCGGGATTCTCCGGCAGCACGACGGCAAAGAAATTGTGTGCGCCGAGGCGGGCGCATGCCTCAATGAAGGCGGCATTCTTCGCGATGGCATCGGCGCGTTTTGCCTTGTCGGCGGAGATGACATCTTTGCCCTGCAGCAGATCGACCGACCCGATCTTCAGACCGGCCGAGACGATCTTCACTCCGGCCTGGGCGGCGTCGCCGCCAAGGTCGATACAGGCGAAGGCGTTGCTCTTGCTCCAGGCGAGCAAACCGTCAAGGTCTTTCTGCCAGGCGGACCCGCCACGCCGAAAGCCGATGGGGAAGTTGCCGGTGCGGGTAGTGAACGTTTGTGTCATGATGAGGCCTCCTGATGATATATCGTCGTTGGTCGCGATGGCGTCATTCTGTCTGGCCGTCTGGCTGTGTCAAATCTGCTCGGCTAATGGCAGCAGAATCCGGAAGCGCGAACCCGCGTTGACCTCACTGGCGATCTCAATGCTGCCGCCATGAACCTGTACGACATGCTTGACGATCGACAGGCCAAGTCCGGTGCCGCCCATCTCCCGTGAACGAGAGCGGTCAACGCGGTAGAAGCGTTCAAAGATGCGGGGCAGATCTTCCTTGGGAATGCCGATGCCGCTGTCGCTGACCTCGATGACGGCGTGCGGAGGCTCCATGCGAACGGCGATGCAGATCTTTCCCCCGGCAGGCGTGTATTTCACCGCGTTGTCGACGAGGTTGACGATCGCCCGCTCGAGGTAATCCGCGTTCCCCACGATTGGCGAAGTGGTCGCCGGCAACTGCAGCGTAAGCGTGTGCCCCTTGGCTCCAATGGCGGGCTGGAGCAGTTCCGCAGCGCGACGGCAGATTGCGACCAGGTCGACGCTGGTGCGATGGGGCAGGGCGGATTGGCTGTCCAGGCGCGAGAGTTCCAGCAGATCGCTCACGAGGTTGGTGAGCTGGTTGGCATGGCGTTCGATAGTGAGCAGGTACTCATCACGTTTGCGCGGATCGCTGATGGCGCCATCGCGCAGGGTCTCGATATATCCCTTGATGACGGTCAGGGGAGTGCGCAATTCGTGGGAGACATTGGCGACGAACTCCTTGCGGAGGTCCTGATAGCGCATGGCCTGGGTGATGTCATGAACGACGATGATCAGACCGGGGGACCGCTGCGTTGCCGCACCGTAGGTGACCGGGCAGATGGTGGCTTCAAAGTGCTGGTTCGGGGCCGGGTCATATTGGAACTGGCGCTGCTGGCCGGATGCGGCGACCTCGTCCACGGCTTTGATGATCTGCTCATTGCGGATCACTTCCCAGACCTGTTTGCCGGCCGGTTCAGCGGGCAGTTGCAGCAGCCGTGTCGCCGACTCGTTCACCAGGAGAATGCGCCGGGAGGCATCGGTGGCGACGACCCCTTCGCTCATGCTGGCCAGCACAGCGCGGAGATCGGCCTGGCCCTTTTCGGCATTGGAGAGGAGCTGGCTGAAAGAGTCGGCCATGCTGTTGAGGGATTGGGCCAGAGTCGCCAGCTCGCCCTGGCCGGAGCGGAGGATGCGCTGGTCGAGATGGCCGCGGGCGACGGCATCGGCGAACTGGGTGACCTCAACAATCGGCAGCACCTGGCGGCGGGCGACGTAATAAGAGACGATCGCGGCCAGCATCATGCAGCAGATCGCGGAGGCCGCGATACTGATATAGAAGCTGCGGAGGCTGGCGTTCAGGTCGTCGAGATGGATGGCGAGGCGCAGGTAGACCGGCCGATCGCCGGCGCCGATCCTTCGGGCATAGTACAGCAACGGTGTCTGGACGGTGTCGCTGACGCGGATATCCCATCCTTCGCCCATGGTATATGCGGTGATGACCTCGGGGCGATAGCGATGGCCGACCATGTGGGCGGGGTCAGCTTCACTGTCGGCGAGGATGGTCCCTTCGCTGTCTGGCCCGATGACGGTGATGCGGTATCCCATCTGCCGGCCCAGGGCACGGACCTTCTCCTGAAGGGCAAGCTTGTCCTGGCGCTCGAGATCCGGCGCCAGCAGTTGCGAGGTAACGATGGCGGTGCTGCGCAGCAGGGCGCTGGCCTGGCGGGTATAGGCATCGTGCAGCCGTACCGCCCCGATGCCCCCGACGATCAGCGCCACCGCGCAGACCAGCAGCATGTAAGGTATGTACAGTCGTCGAAAGAAGAGGCTTTTGAACACGTTTGTCTAGTCCAGCCGTATCGGTGAGTTAACCATCATCGCGGCCGTCGCGGAAGCGATAACCGAACCCGCGCACGGTCTCCACAAGATCCGCGCTTTTGCCCAGTTTACGCCGAATCGACGTGATGTGCACATCAATTGTGCGGTCGAAGACATCGGTGTCGCGATCGAGGGCGGCCTCGATGATCTCATCGCGCTTGAGCACTCGTCCCGGCCGGGATGCCATGAATTGCAGGATGCGGAATTCGGTTGCGGTAAGCTGGACCTCATGTTCGCCCAGCTTGACCTGATGACAGCCGATATCGATCAGCAGATCGCCGCGGCGGATCACCTCGCTGGGTTCGGAATCTGTTGCCGTGCGGCGAAGCAGCGCCTTGATGCGCGCGACCAGCTCACGTGGCGAAAAGGGCTTGATGACATAGTCATCAGCGCCCAGTTCCAGACCGACAACGCGGTCGGATTCGGTGGCTTTGGCGGTGAGCATGATCAGCGGGATGCGCTTGCCGCGGCTGTCTGTGCGCAGGCTGCGGCAAACCTCCAGTCCGTCGATGCCAGGCATCATCAGGTCCAGCACGACCAGGTCAGGACGATGGCGCAGGGCGATATCCAGGCCGGTCCTGCCGTCGCTGGCAACGATGACATCGTAGTGCTCTTTTTCCAGGTTGTAGCGCACCAGCTCCTGCAGATCCTTCTCATCGTCGATAACCAGTATGGTTCCGTTTTTCATGGCAAGTGTTGTCCAATCCTACATTGTCTGGGTCGCAGAGCTATGGCCGCCATCTCGGGGCTCGCCGTTGCGCAGGCTGGGGTGCCGGACGTCGCGGCCCTGCACCCAGTAGATTACTTCTTCGGCGATGTTGTTGGCGTGGTCGCCAATGCGTTCGAGGTTGCGCGAAATCAGAATCAGCGAGATCGCCCGCTGGATGGTGCCGGGGTCGGCCATCATGTGGGTGAGCAGAGTGCGGAAGATTTGGTCGCGGAAGGCATCGACCGTCTCCTCCTCCTGCATGACTTTCTCGGCCATAGCGCAGTCGCGGTTGATCATGGCCGTGAGGCTGTCGCGCACCATCTTCTGCGCCAATTCCGCCATGATCGGCAGGTCTACCAGCGGCCGCAGCGGCGGCACCTGCAGCACAAAGTGCAGATTCTGGCAGATGTTGCACGCCTGGTCGCCAATGCGCTCCAGCTCGGTCGTGATCCGTGTCGCCATGAACAGGAACCGCACATCAGCCCCCACCGGCTGCTGCAGCGCCGTCAGACGCACGGCCAATTCGTCAATCTCGATCTGCATCGCGTTGACGGTTCGCTCCTTGGCCAGCACGGCATCGGTCAGGGCTTCATTGCGTTCCATCATGGCGCGGGTGGCGATCTGGATCATGCTTTCGGCGGCCGTGCCCATGAGCACGATCTTTTGTAGCAGGTCCTGAAGCTGGTCGTGGAAGTGTCGCATGGGTGTCGTTCAGTCGTGCATGTTAGCCGAATCGTCCCGAGATAAACGCCTCTGTGCGCGGGTCTTTGGGGCTGGTGAACACGTCGGAGGTTGAGCCTTCCTCGACCATCTCGCCCAGCAGCAGGAATACCGTGCGGTCGGCGATGCGCCCGGCCTGCTGGATGTTGTGGGTTACCATGATGATGGTGTACTCCTTCTTGAGTTGCACCAGCAGTTCCTCGATGCGCTCGGTGCCGATGGGATCGAGGGCGGAACAGGGCTCATCCAGGAGCAGGATCTCCGGGTCTACCGCCAGGGCGCGGGCAATGCAAAGCCGCTGCTGCTGCCCGCCGGACAGGCCGGTGCCGGGGCGCTCGAGCCGGTCTTTGACCTCATCCCAGAGCGCTGCATGACGCAGGCTCTTCTCGACGACCTCATCGAGGGCATGGCGTTTGCGCAATCCGTTGAGGCGGGGGCCCGCGGCGACATTGTCGTAAATGCTGAAGGTGGGGAACGGATTGGGCCGCTGGAAGACCATGCCGATCTTTCGGCGGATCGCCACCGGGTCGACGTCGGCCCCATAGATATCCTGGCCATCAAGAATGATCTTGCCGGTGACCCACGCCCGCGGGATCTCTTCGTGCAGGCGGTTGATGCAGCGGATGAAGGTCGACTTGCCACACCCGGATGGTCCCATGATGGCGGTGAGCGAGCAGTGCGCGATTCTCAGAGAGATCCCTTTGAGGACCGTGGTATCGCCGAACCCGCCGACGATATGCTCCGTGAATATACGGTGGCCATTGGCAGATGCCGCCGCACCGGCATTGGCTGCGAGCGATGCGGCGAGGTTATTCCTCACATGTGACACGCTTAGTGTGCTCCCTGTTGGCCGTAGCGCCAACGGACGTAGGCGTGGGTGCTGAGGCGGATGGCCAGGATGATGACCACCAGCACCAGGGCAGCGCCCCAGGCGGCCGCGTGCTTCGCGGGACGCGGGTCCTTGGCATACTCATAGATGACCAGCGGCAGCGATGCCACCTGTTCGGTGAGGGGCTGCAATCTTGCCAGTTCCGCTGGGGCGTGGCTGGGCCAGAAGTTGCTGCCGCCGACCGTGAACAGCAGGGGGGCCGCCTCGCCGCCCACGCGTGCCAGGGCGAGGAAGAACCCTGTCAGCACACCCGGAAGGGCGGAGCGCAACAGCACCTGAAGCACCACGCGCCAGCGCGGCAGCCCAAGACCCAGGCCTGCTTCCATGACGGTTTCGGGGATGGCCTTGAGCGCTTCCTCGGAGGTGCGGGCGAAAACCGGCAGCATGATCATCGCCAGCGATACTCCGCCGGCCATCAGCGAGTAGCTCTTCATCGGGCGCACAACCAGGGAGTAGATGAACATCCCGACGACAATGGCCGGGATGCCGCTCATCACATCCAGGAGTGTGCGCGTCGGGGTGGCCAACCTGCTGGATGCGCATTGCGAGAGATACATCCCCACCAATAGGCCAAAGGGGATGGCAAACAGGCTTGCGACAAGAAGGGTCAGCAGGGATCCGAGGATAGCATTGCCTATCCCCGATTGCCTGGACAGGGGAAGGTTGGTCAGGAAATCCAGGCTGATGGCGGGAATACCTTTGGAAAGCAGTGTCCAGCTTACACTTACCAGTGGGATAAGGCAGACCACCAGCATGGTGACCATGACCAGCATGGCGATCAGATTGGTGAACTTGCGTCTTCTGGCGTTGGCGATCCCTTTCATGCGATCACCGCCTTATCTCCGGCAAACCTGCGGATTAAGAAACGGGCAACCAGGTTCACAATCAGCGTCATGGCAAAGAGAATCAGTGCCAGTTCGGTCAGGGATGGCAGCATCAGTGCGTTATCGCCGCCGGCCTCGCCGAAGTTGCTCGCGACCACCGACGAGATGGTTGATGCCGGCTCGAACAGCGACCAGCGGATGACGTTCTTGTTGCCGATGACCATGGTGACGGCCATGGTTTCACCCAAGGCACGGCCCAGCGCCAGGATACAGGCTCCGATCAGCCCGGATCGCGCTGGCGGCAGCACGGCAAGGCGGATCATCTCCCACCTGGTAGCGCCCAAGCCGAGAGCCGCCTCGCGGTAGCTGGAGGGCACCATGCGGATTGCCTCCAGCGAAATCGACACGATCATCGGCAGGATCATCACGGCGAGGACGAGCGTTCCGGCGAGCAGCCCGATCCCCAGCGGCGGGCCGCGAAACAGCACGAAACCGGTCCCGAAGATCGCCTGAACGTGAGCCTGAATGCCATCGCGCACGAAGGGCACGAGCACGAAGAACGCCCAGACACCAAAGACAATGCTGGGGATGGTTGCCAGAATCTCGATGAGGAATGCGATCGCCCCGCGCAGCCGCGAGGTGAAAACTTCATTGAGGAACACCGCTACGCCGATCCCGACAGGAGCGGCCAGAAGCAGTGCCATCACCGAACTGAAGAGTGTGCCGTAGATGAAGGGCAGGGCGCCGTAGTCTTCGCCGATCTCGGCATTGGGTTGCCACTCACTGTTGAACAGGAACCGCAGCCCGAAGGCCCGGAGGGAGGGCATAGATCCCGCAATCAGGATGCCGACAAACAGGATGATCAGCAGAACCGGGACGAGCGCTGCGCTGCGGATGATCGCCAGGAAGATGCGATCCCCCGCGTTCATGACTCTGCGCCGGCGCATCCGCGGCACTGCAGTTTGCCTTGTGCCGCTCATTTCTCCAACTGGAGAAGTCATCACGTTTCCCGTCATCCGGACACATCCTGCTGATAAGGGCCTTCCGGCCGTGTTCCGGCCGGAAGGCCTGAGTTAGTGGCAGCAGTCATCTCTGCTACTGGCTGACCTTGATGCTCTTGATCTGCGCCTGCACCTTGGGCAACAGGCCCTTGGGCAGCGGAGCATAGTGCTGGCCTGCGGCGAGCGTCTGGCCATCCGTGGTTACCCAGTTAAGGAACTCCACCAAAGTCTGGCCCTTGGCCGCATCCTTCTGGTTTTGGTAGGCAAGAATCCACGTCAGTCCCGAAATGGGGTACGCACCATCGCCCTCAGCATCCGTGATCGAGATGCGAAGATCATCGGGGATATCCTGCAGGGAACCAGCGGCGGCGGAAACACTCTCCATCGAAGCCGAAACAAACTTCCCGGCTTTGTTCTGCATTGCGCCGAAAGAGATGTTGTTCGACATGGCATAAATCAGCTCAACGTAGCCGATAGCGCCCTTGGTCTGCTGCACGGTATTGGCGACGCCATCGTTCTGCGGAGCGCCGATGGAACTGTCGGCCGGCCATTTCACGCTGGATCCCTTGCCCACACCAGCCTTCCACTCGGGGCTGACCTTGCTGAGGTAGTCGGTGAAGATGGCGGTGGTGCCGGAGCCATCGCTGCGGTGGACAACCGTGATCGCGGTATCAGGCAGTGTCACGCCGGCGTTGGCTTGGGCGATCTTCGGGTCGTTCCACTTGGTGATCTTCCCCAGGAAGATGTCTGCCAGGACCGGGCCGGTGAAGTTCAGGGGCTTGTTCACACCCTCAATGTTGTAGATCGGGACCACGCCGCCCATGACCGTGGGAATATGAACGATATAGCCTCCGCTAGCCGCCTTGATCTGCTCATCTTTCATCGGGCTGTCGCTGGCACCAAAGTCGACGGTGCCTTCGCTGATCGCCTTGATCCCCGCGCCCGAGCCCACCGACTTGTAGTTGATCTTCACCTCGGGCTTGATCCGGGTATACTCCTCGATGAACTTGTTGTACATCGGAGCCGGGAATGAAGCGCCGGCTCCATTGAGCGTGACATCGGCACTTGCCCATCCGCCAACCAGCGCCAACGAGGCGCACATGACCTGCACGAAACGTTTGACCATCATGCTCTCCTTCATTAGATGTTGGCTGATATTGTTGGGAGGGCCGATTAACAGGTCGTCATGGGCAGATAAGCTTTGTGTTAAGATGTAAGCTATTGAAAGTAAATGAGTTACGGATCCGCGGCAGCCGCGTTGCGGCATTTATGAAGGTTCCATTAACTCGTTGCGAGCCCAAGGTTTGGTGATGCACGCCCCCGATGACATCTGCTCATTAGCAGATGCCAACGAACTTAGCTCGGCAGCGTGCGGCGGCGCTGGGGAACCAGGCCTTCCTGCCTGACAAAGTTTCACATGGCATTCATCTGCCATTCACAATCGGACGTACAGTGCATGCGCACTGATCCGAGGACCAATGTCAGCAATCACGGAAGAGCAAAGACGGATGAGGGATAGACAGCGCGGAGGCACAGCAAAGCGATGCCATCGCTGCGGGCAGGATCTGGCGGGGCGTGTCCGGTATCGCGACAAGAGCGGATACTGGTGCATGCCATGCAGCAAGGCGGATCACAAAGCATATCGGGCCAATCACCTCCCCTGTGACGACTGCGGCGCTGATGTGCGCCGCGGCGAGGAGTTCGTGGTGGAGGATCTGCGGCTCTGCGCTGTATGCAACCAGAAACGGCAGGTTGAAGCGGTCCGCACGCGGATAATGCGCGAGGCGGAGGAAGCGGTGATCGAGCGGAGGCGGCAGAGGCTGCGGTCGCTCAGGAACTGGACCATCGTGGCGGCCGAAATAGTCGTGGCGGGGATGGTCATCAGGTATCTCTCGCAACACGACCCGGCGGCCGAAAACGCCCATGTGGCTACGTCCAGACCGGCCGTGGTGCCGCCTATGGAGGTAAGCAAGCAGGAACTTCATGCTTCATCGGCCGCTATGGCTGCGCAAACGCTGCCTTAACGATGCGCTGCTGCAATGCTTCATCACGGGCGGCGTGTCCGTGACGCATCGATATCTTTCAAGACGAGACCATGGCATTCATCACAGTCCTAGCCCGCCGCAAGGAAGTAGGGAAATTCCAGTTGAAGGGTCCGACCAGCGTCGGGCGCTCGATGGATTGTGATATCTACATCCCTGACGTCTTCGTTTCGCGCGTGCATTGCCGGTTCGTGCAGCAGGATGGCAACTGGCACGTGATGGACGCCGAGAGCCATAACGGGGTATGGTGCATGGGCCGGCGCCTGAGCAGCTACCTGCTGAAGCCCGGAGATGTGATCGAGGTCGGCACAATCGCCATTCGCTACAATGCCGGGGATTCCGACCGGCCATCGCACCCCGCTCCGCTGGGAATGGGCCTGGGCGTGACCGAACTGATGGATACCGTCTACGCCCACGATGTTCGTCCCTCGCAGTACGTGAAGGTGCAGAAGGTACGCACCGCCGAGTGGAGGGAGCGGGTGAAGAGCCGCCTGGCCGAGCCCGTGGAACAAGAGTTTGAGCCGGTGATAGACATCGAGCCGTGGCGGCGCGAGGAATGGGCCGAACTGGATATGGAACTGCAGCTTGCCGCCGGCCAGGATCTGATGAAGGACTGGGAGCCGCCGATCTTCAACCCCAAACGCCAGGCATTGGCGGCTCAGGGCGCAGCATCGGCCGCCGGTGCTGCGGTCGCGGCCAGACCCGCAACACGGAAGATGGACTCCATCGACGAAGACGTGGAGTTCCGCTTGACCGAGCACAAGGCGGCCGCCTCTCGGAAGGTGGCGGCGCGGCCCACGATCGGTGACTACGACGGCATCAAGTTCGAATCCTACACGTGGTTCGACCGACTGCGCGACGAACTCAAGGAACGCTTCGTGTTGCTGAGTGCCTTCGCGAAGCTCAACCCGCAGGTCGCGGCTGGCATAGTAATCGGAATCCTGGTGCTGCTATTTGCCACTGTGAAGTATGGTCCGATCAAGAGCAATAAGCCACACTACTATATTGATCCCGACGCATCCCTGGCGCAGAGCGTGAAATGATTCCGGCTGTGAAGACGATGGGATCGCCCGACCCGGTGATCCTTCGCGGCCTCAACGCAATGAACGAACCATGTCCCCGGCTGGCATGTCTACCAGCAGATACCGCTGTTTGCTGTCAATCGGCGCTGTCCGAAGCTCCCTTGTCTGCCAATCCTTCGCCCATGCGAAGATGCGTTGGCGAGCCCCGGCATCATCGTCCGGCAGTTCCACCACAAGTTCCGCGCTCACCCCGTGGCCGATCGCCATTACCTGAATAGCGCCGTCGTTCTTTAGCGTGCGTGCGTGTGCCAGGGCAGCCACGTTGCTCAATCCGCGCACCGAGTTGGACGGGTCCTTGAGCCACTCGATTACCTCGCGAGCACCCTTGTCGCGCATCATGTTCGTGATCTGCTCGTCATTGCCCTGGTAGACAACAGGTGCTGGTCGGGATGCCACGTAGTAACGATAGCCCGCTACGCCTGCAGCTCCCAGCACAACGAGCAGGACGGCAGTCCCGTAATGCTTCTTGTCACTTGCATACTGGTGCGGCTTGTCCACCGGCACTCTCCTGACAGGTGAGTTTCGCATAGCCCCATCCTCCTGCAGCAAATGAATATGTTCTCCGATCTCGCGTGGCGCTGACCCATGCGGTCGGCATGCCAAAGAGCACGCGGCGGAGAAGACTCCGCCGCGTGCTTCTAATGTCAGGATGATTCCTGGCCTCTGGAGCTAGCCGAGCACATTACTGCACCGGAGCCCTGAGGGTCGAGATCGAGTAGAACTTGTCGCCCCATTCGAACGGGGTCGACTGGCCGAGCTGCTGGGGGATGGTCTTCAAGACGCTCTTGGTCTCGACATGGCCATCCATGTAGACGAAGTTCGTGACGTTATCGCGGGGCAGGGCGCCTTCGCCGGGGTGATTGCGGCCGACGAGGTCCAGTTTCGTCGCGCGAGTGTCGTCACCATAGACGGCCGGAGTGATGTCCGCATCGCTTTCGAGATCGGCGGAAAAACCACCGGTGATACGCCACAGATCCGTGGAGACGACGCGGCGGATGCCACCGGCGCCGGTGGTCGTCATGTCCGTGGCGCCAAGATCAACACCGCTGGCCGGTTTCTTGTCCAAATCGGTGGCGACGGGGGCGAGGGGGCTGCCGGCGTCGTCATTTACGCGGAAGCCGTGAACCGGACGATGGCTCTTGCACACCGTGGCGGCGCCGCCCGAGGTCATGCGGCCGCTGACGATGTTCCAGTTCGAAGCATACTCGGTCGCCATGATCGTGCCGGCCGGGTTCCTGATTTCAGCGATGTTCACGTTGCGCGAAGGGTTCAGAGTGCCATCAAATCCGACAGCATACTTCGGGCGGCAGAAAACGGCTTCGTTCAGAGTGTAGGCCATGCGGGCGGCCTGGGCGTCGGGATAGTACGTCCCGGCGGCTACGAAGGGAACGCCCAAGAGCAGCGACTTGAGCACCTGGTTCGTCGGAGCTGGAACTGCAGGGGCATCGCTGCCGATGCTGACAGTCTGGCCGGGGATCAGATCCTTCGGATACGGCAAGGTAGCGCCGAGGCCGCCATTCGGAATCGACGGGCACTGGAAGGCTTCGGGAGGAACCTGACCGTCGAGATAGCTGCTCCAGTGGATGTAGCCGTAGGACTTTGTCGCGTTCTTGGTGGGATCTTGGAGGCCGAGTTCGGCCTTAAGACCGGTGGCCGGGTCCACAATCGTCTGCTGATCGCGGTAGTTGTAGGCGGCCGGGCACATGCCCTTGTTCTCGTTGATGTAGGTCAGCATGCCAAGGGCAACCTGACGCAGGTTGTTGGCACACTTGATCCTGTCGGCCGCCGCGCGAGCGCGGCTCAACGAGGGAAGAAGAATGGAAATCAGGACCGCGATGATCCCGATGACGACGAGGAGTTCGACAAGTGTGAACCCTTTACGTTGCTTACGCATATGATCTCTCCTTATTGGAGCTTGGATCCGGTCCCAGGCACACGCCCGAGCAATAGTGGATCTCATTTCCTTTGATGCGGGCATGATAGCGCTGAATCAGAACGTCTGATTGTGGAGTTGCTAAGATCAGGTCAAAGCGGTTCGGGTCAGGCTCTTCACTCCGAAACGACAACAGGCGTGTCATGGTCGAATTCGTTTTCTGATAGGATGTGAGTGGTTGGTGTGACGGGATTGCGACTGTACGAAGGCCGCGCAGAGCGTGGAGACGCTGATGGCGCAGCGCCAACCGGAGAGTTTGTGATACAGGCAAAACCAGAACATCGTCTGTCGTGGCCAATGATCGCAGCCCGCTCGCTGCGCTGGCACTGGCGTTTGCATGCCGCGACAGTGATCGCTCTGGCTATCGCCGTAGCCACCCTGGCCGGCGCGATCATCATCGGATGGTCACTGCAAAAGAGTCTCTCAGCGCATCTGTTGTCACGACTGGGCGGAGTTAGCGATGTGTTGGCTCTGAGTGCCCCGGCGACGACGGAGCTTGGCGAGCGCCAGGGCGGTACTTCCGCCCTTGAACTCCCGGGCGTTGCTGTGAACGAAGAGGCCGGCCAAGGCGCGGCCGTGTCGGTGCGCATCTGGGCGATCAGCCAACCAGGCCCAAGCCAATGGCATATGCCGGAGATGGCCGCCGGTGAAGTGGTGATCAACTCGGCGCTTGCGCGTGACTGTGGCGTGCGCGTCGGCGAATGGATCTCGCTGACGGCTGATACCTCGCCGCTACGGCCGGAGATGGGACTCTTCACCTTCCGCCGGCCGGGCGAACTTCGCCAGACACTGCGTCTTCGTGTTCGCGCGATTGCTGAGTCCGGCACCTGGGGCGACTTTACGCTTGGCCAGAGTCAGTCTACTCCCCGCAATGCGTTTGTTGCGATGAATGCTATTGCCGGGGCGGGCCCAAATCGCATCCTCGGGGTATCCGCAAGCGTGAATCCGGACACGGTGAAGCTCGCTGATCTGGGGCTGCGCATTCGCACGGCCGGCGCGATGCACCTGTTACAGAGCAGGACCGTTGCGTTCACTGACCGGCAGCTTGCCCAGATTGCTCCAGGCGGGCGCACCCTTGCAGTCCATATCGCCCAAAGCATTCGCAGCAAGACGGGCGCAGCTTCCTATGGCGTGGTCGCTTCCGATTCTGCGGGCCAACTGGCATCTGATGCCGTTGTGCTCAATGATGAGGTCGCGAAACAACTTGGGGCGAAGGTCGGCGATCAGGTCGATCTGGACATGATCCTGGCGCGACCGGATGGTTCCAGCGGCATTCAGCCGTTCACCTTGAAGGTGGCGCGGATCGACCCGATCGGCGCAGATCTGTTTGTGCCCGAGGTGACGACGGAGATCGCCGGCATGACCTCGGCGCAGCGACTCAATGACTGGCAGGCTCCCTTTCCCTTGGATATGGCGAAGATCACGCCCGTCGACGAGGAATACTGGGAAAAGCATCGCGCCACGCCCAAGGCCATCATCGCCGACTCGGTCATGCAGCAACTATGGGATGCATCTGGATTTGAGGGCGATAGAGCGGCCACCTCGATTGTGCTGCAAGGATCGATCTCGCCCGAGCAGATAGCTGCCGTCGCTATCGCGGCCGATCCACAGTGGAAGCCCGTGGACCTGCGCCGGCAGGCCCTTGCGGCAGGTCAGGGCAGTTCTGATTTCGCAGGACTGTTCGTGGCGATGAGCAGTTTCATGGTCGTCGGCGCCATCCTCGCCGCGATTGGCATTGCCCGTACAGCACTGGAAAATCGCCTGACGGAACTGGGGCTGGCCGAAGCCCTGGGACTGGATCGCTCGCAATGGCAGCGCTGGCTGATGCTGGAACAATCAGTGGTGGCGGTGCCCGCAACGCTGCTGGGGGTCGCTCTGGGTGTGCTTTATGCCGCAGCCATGCTCCGGCTCTTTGGTAGCCTGAGCGCTGGCGTGTGGGAGATGCCGCCAATCCTGTTGGATGTTCGCTGGCCGATCGTGCCGGCCGGTCTGGTGATCGCCGTCATCGCGCTGGCGGTCTCATGGTGGCAGGTGCGCCGTGAGTTGCGTCGACCGGTTCGCGAACTGCTGGGCTCGGTTCAAGAGATGTCCACATATCGTTCGCGACGGCATCCCGGCCGGTGGCGCATCGTCGCAAGCCTGTTGGCGGCGTGCGCAGCAGTCGCCATGGCCCGCGCTGGCACCCTCAATGTCGCAGCAGCATATTTCCTAGCCGCGACCGGGATGCTGGTGGCCGCGTGGGAACTGTTCACGCGCATTGGCGGCGGGCGCGCCGTGGCAAAGCCCAACCGGATGTCGCTGGTAATCCATACGGCTCTGGCCCAGCCGCGGCGAATGATGCTGACATTTGCGATCTTCGCAGTGGCGACGCTCGTGCTCACCAGCGTCGCGCTCTATCGCACCGGCGCGGTTGGCACTGATCTCGCAGACAAGCATGGTGCTGCCGGCGGCTTCGCCCTCCAGCTGACATTGCCCGGCCAAAACCGCATAGACCTTTCCACCGCGCTGGGCCTTCAGGGTGCGGGACTGCAGGGATCTCTGCCTGCATCCGTTCACCTCTACGGACTGGCGATGAGCGGTGGCACGGAAGGTGGCTGCCTGAATCTCGCCCGTCCCGCCGAGATGCAGGTGCTGGGTGCCTCCCAGGCTTTTGTCGCTCGGGATGCGTTTGAAGTTCGGTCCGAAAAGTCAGCGGGCAATCCGTGGTCTCTCTTAGATAAGGACGGATCGCCAGTACCCGTATTTGGCGATGAGGAAACGATGCAGTGGATTGAGCATCACCAGCTCGGTGATGAGTTCGATACACCCATCGCCGGAAGGCCCACTCGCGTCCGTCTGGCGGGCGTGGTTCGCGGGGGCCTGTTCTCCGGGCAACTGCTCATGTCCGAAGCGAACTTCCGCCGGCTTCTGCCCGAGCAGCCCGGCTACCGCAGCTATATGATCGAGAGCAGCCCGGCCGATCTTCCAGCCCTCCGCGATTACCTCAAAGCGCTGCTGCAGGATGGCGCATTGTTGGAGTCGACCGATCGGATCATCGCGAACGTTGCCTCGGTTCAGCGGCTCTATATGACCATGTTCCTGGTCCTGGGCAGCCTGGGGCTGGTGCTTGGCGGCGCTGGTGTCATGAGTGTCGTGGTGCGCGATGCAGCTCAGCGCCGCGGCGAACTGGCTCTGATGCAGGCGACGGGACTCGCCAATAGCCGCATCGCCGGCCTGTTCTCCCTGGGCCATCTTCTGCCGGTGGTCGCGGGCCTTGCGGCCGGTTGTATCAGCGCCTGCACGGGTTATCTGGCGACAGGGTTGCCGATGCAGGTGCTGACGGCGATGGCAATTCCGGCTGGATTGGCGGTGCTGGTTGGCATGGTTGTCTATCTGCTGGCCCGAATCGTGCAACCACGCCAGCTCAGCCTTGCTCTGCGCTCAGAAGGATAGAGACTACCAGAAACTTCAGGAGTTTCGACGAATGAGAAAGCTCGATTTTGCGCAGTTCAAGAAGGTTCTGGAACGCAAGGCCCCCGACCGTCCGACTCTCTTTGAGTTCTTCCTCAATGGGCCGATGCACACGCGGCTGACGGGGATTCGTGATATTGGCGAGTGGGGATCGCCGCAGTGGTGCCGCACCACGGCGGCGGCATACGCGGCCGCTGGTTACGACTATGTCACACTGGGCGCATCTGATTTTGGCTTCCCCGCCGGGGAACACCGTCACGAAAAAAGCATCTCGCAAAATGACGGCGCGGTGATTACCGATCGCGCAAGCTTTAACCGCTATCAGTGGCCCGACCCGAACGCTGCCGACCGGACACGGTTGGATAACGCCCGGCAGTGGCTGCCCGAAGGATTGCGCATCGTCGCCTACGGCCCGGGCGGCGTGCTGGAGAACTGCATCAGCCTTTGCGGCTACGAGGCCCTGGCCATGATGGTTCTGGACGATCCGCAGCTTGCCGGGGATATCTTCGACAGCGTGGGATCGCGGCTGGTGCGCTATTACGAACTGGCCGGCCGCTGCGATGTCGGGGCGATGATCTCCAACGATGACTGGGGCTTTGCCCAACAGACCATGCTCTCCACGCAGGACATGCGCAAGTTCGTCATCCCCTGGCACAAGAAGATCGTGTACGCCATTCACAGCGCCGGTGTCCCTGCCATCCTGCATTCCTGCGGCAATCTCGAGCTTGTCATGGACGACATCGTCGACGTGTGCAAGTACGACGCCAAGCACTCCTTTGAAGACAAGATCATGCCGGTGGAAGAAGTCTACGAGAAGTGGGGCAAGCGGATCGCGATCCTCGGCGGCATCGACGTCGACTTCATCTGCCGCTCCAGCCGCCAGCAGATTCAGCAGCGCTGCCAGAAGATGCTCCAGCAGGTCAACCGCCGGGGCGGATTTGCTTTGGGCACCGGCAACAGTGTGCCGGAATACATTCCACAGGATAATTACCTGGCGATGATCCAGGTGGCGAATCCGGATGCCAAATTCGTCGCTTGAAAGCAGTGAGGGTTTGCCTATCCTCACGCGCCTTCATGTGCTGCTGATGCGGGTTGACGTTGCAAAGACAGATGACAGCAGTCAGCGCTCCACATCCGGAGCGCTAACTGCCGGTCTCTCTGCCAATGTCCAGAAGCTCGGGCTGCTCTACGGGTTGGGTGTCGGTGTATTGGGAGTATTGTCGGGCGCCGGTTTGTCCGGTGCAGGCTTGTCTGGCGTCGTCGGCATGTCCGTAGCGCCAGGCAATGCTCCGGCGGCGGGCTGCGCCGCGGAACTCATTTGCTGCAGGTGCTGCAGATGCTCTTGGAGCTTCGGCAGCGTCCTTTCCGCAAAGCCCTTGAGCGCTGGGTCCTGCAAAGTCTGCCCCTGCTTGAACAGATCGATCGCCTGCTGGTGCGCCTGGATCTGCTGCTGCAGGTACTGCTGGCCAAGTTGCTGGTCGTCAGACTGCCTCAACTGGACAAGCATTTGCCGATCGGCGCCCTGCGGGCTGCTGGGAACCTCGATGTTGCTCTGCTTGGCGATCTTTGCCAACTCGGCGTTGGTCTGCTTGTGATCGCTTTCCATCGTCTTGGCAAGCTGCTTGATCTGCGGATCGCTGACTTTGTCCTGGACCAGCCTGGCCGCAGCAACCTCGTAGAGGCCAGCGCTGCCAGCCTTCTGTACAAAGTCCTTGTCGGTGAGTTTCGCGTCCGTTGACGCGGGCGTATCCGCCGTTTGCGTACCGTTTGTGTTTGTCTGGCTCGGATCCGTCTGGCTTGCCCCAGTCGGCACGGATTTGTCAGGCGTTGTGCCCATGCCATGGTCCTGACCCATCATCTGTGCCGAGGCGAGCCCGGTGATACCCAAAGTTGCCGCGGCAAGAATAGCGAGAGTGCGAGAAGTCATCACATTGCTCCCTGGTTGATATCGAAGTCGATTACAGCCTTGGTAGCTGCCAACGCGGCCGCGACCCGGCAAGACACAAAGCGGCAAGACTGGTGCCAATGTGCCCACGTGGCCATACCACTTGAGGTGAGCTGAAGTGCGTGCGCCAGCGGCTGTCCTGCAATGCAAAGCAGTTGCGCCTGCCCGCGAGTTGTTTCCGGCGGCGTTCGCCGTGCCGCACGGCCAAAGTGTCCGCTGGCAGACCGACCGGCCGACTATCAAGGCAGACTGGTGGGCAAAGTGGCCGGAGACGTTGTCGTGGACGGCCGGGCTGAGCGTGCTGCAATCATCCTCGTAACGAAGCTGATCAACGCTGCGCTGATGACGCAGAAGATAAGCACAATGGTCAAAGTACGGAGCATCTCACGCATGGGTGGTATGTTAAGCAGGTGTGGTTGCACCCGCCATCCGACCTCGTCGCGCGATTCCGAGCTGGAATCTGGACGATGCGGGATTACGCTACTGCACTCACTCTCATGAATTCCCGATCTATCAAGCTCTGGCGGATGTTGTTTATGATCACCCAACTCGCTTTGTGTGCTTCCGTATCAGCACGGTCGCGACTCGATCTCACGGGCACGTGGGATTTCTATCCCGATGTGGCCGAAGCATCACTCTCAACCGTGACCGTGCCGCCGGGCAAGATCACCGTGCCTGGCGCATGGCAGACACAAGGCTATGGGCAGCCTGGCGGCAGCATCCCCTCGTCGGTGGTCGGTTCGGACATCACGCCATCGGCGTACTTGCGGCACAACCTCACAGCGCGCTGCCTCTACGTGCGCGAGGTCGATGTGCCGGCGGCGTGGCGGGACCAGCGCGTGTTCTTGTGCGTCCGGCGCGTCTATCGCTATGCCGATGTGACCGTGAACGACACGCACATCGGCGACTACGAAGGTTTCAGCAGCCCGTTCGAATTTGACGTCACCGCAGCGCTGCGTTTCGGCCAGACCAACCGGCTTGTTATCGGTGTGGATAATCGCGCCCGCAAAGATCGCGACACGGTGGGGATGGCCAATTATTTCGGTAATTGGGGCGGATTTGGCGGCGCGGTGTATCTGGAGGCTCGACCGGTTGACTCGATTGCGGATGTCTTTGCCATGCCGCGCATCGCCGCATCACAAGTCCAGCTCCGCGTTGCGCTCAAGGCGGCGGGTGCCATGTGGCCAAAGGGCATGACGCTGACGGCGGAAGTGACGCCGTGGGATGCCTCGGGCAAACCGACGCCGCCGGCCGGCGAAAACCAGCGGCCGCTGCTGGTTGCCGATGCCAAAGAACAGACCCTGGATTTGCCCGTTCCCCTGGCGCCGCTTCGCCTCTGGAGTCCGGATGATCCATTCCTATACGTGGCAACCGTGCGGCTGTGGCAGAATGAACGCCTCGTGGATGAACGGCAGGTGCGCTTTGGCATGCGCGAGATCGTCGCCGATGGGCGAAAGCTATTGCTCAACGGTAAGCCGCTATTCCTTGCCGGCTACGGCGATGATGCCACCGATCCCGTCTCCGGGATGCTGCCCTGGGACAAGAATATCTATCTTGCGCGGCTGCGCGTGATGCGCGGCCTGGGCTTCAACTTCGTCCGCCATCACTCCTGCATCCCGCACGATGAGTATCTCGACGCCGCCGATGAAGTAGGCCTGCTGGTCCAGGCGGAGGCCGGCATGGCCTATGTAAAATTCTGGCCCAAAGCGCACGGCCTGTTCACCAAAGAATGGCCCAACATAGTGACCGCGTTCCGCAACCATCCCTCGATCTGGGCGTGGTGCACCGGTAATGAACTGTTTCTGAATCAACTGCCCGAGCGCCAGGCCCCCGACTCGCAGGCCCTCGCGCAATCCCAACCGGCGACCGACGGCGTTCTCCAGACCCCATTCTCCCGCCAGGATGCCCTCAAAATTGTCGAGCAAGCGTATCATCAGGCCAAAGCGCTGGACCCCACGCGCCTGATCCACACCTCCGATGGCGGCGTCCCCCAACAGTGGACCGACATCGTGTCCGCCGGCGGCTGGGAGAAGTTCGAGCCCAAGCCGTACCTGCAACACGAGTATGGCAACTACACTTGCACGCTTCCGGACTTCGCGTTGATACCGCGGCTCAACGGCGTCATTCGTCCGCTTACCTACGAGCGGGCCCTGGACTACGTGAAGAGCCACAACCTGGAAGCGGTCTATCCCCGCCTCTATCAGAGTTCATTGGCCATGCGCGGCGACGCCCAGAAGCAATGCCTGGAAGCTGCCAGGACCACCGATTTCAATGCCGGCTACAGCTTCTGGCTCGGCATCGATTTTCCCGATTCCCCCGAAGGCTGCTGGGATGAGGGCATCCTGAACCAGCTCTGGGAACCCAAGCCCGGCCTGACCAAAGACCTGACCGATGTCACCGGTCCCACCGTGCTTCTGACCAGCGTCGATCTCGCTTCACGTTCCTTCTACGACGACCAGACCAAGGTTGTGGGGTTGAGCCTGTCACACTTCGGCCAGCAACCGCTCGTGAACGCTCGCCTCTCGTGGCGACTCTGCGATGGGCAAAAGCTCTTGCAGAATGGCGAACTGCCCGCGATCTCCTGCGACTTAGGCCAGATCAAGCCGCTGGGCGACATCCGCCTCACCGCGCCGGCGTCGGATGTTCCGCAATTCCTCACCCTTGAGTGCGAACTGCTCCAGGGTACAGGGCGCGTGACGAAAAACGCGTGGGAGTTCTACGCATATCCCCGCGCTGCGCGAGCGCGATCAACGCCGTCGGCCGGCGTATATAGCGAGGCCGGACCGATTCCCGGCGCTGCCGAACTGAAGTTGGATCAGCCACTGCCAGCGGACCTGCGCCTGCTCATCACCCGAGAGCTCAAACGCGATCGGCATGCCCCGTTGCTGCGCGCTGGCAAGGCGGCCGTTCTCCTGCTCGGCACCGGCGGCTTCAAGCCCATCAAGAAGCAGTCCGACTATTTCCTCAATGCCGGCGGCGGCGCGTTCGGCGGCATCATTGAGGACCACCCGGTGTTCGCCCCGATTCCCCACCAGGGCCGCCTGCACCTGGGCCTTTATCAACTGATCGCAGGCGGTGCACTGGTAGATGCCGAGTCAATGCCGGCTGCATTTCGCGACGGCTCGGTGGTATGGGGCCTGGGCCTCACCGCCTGGATCAGCACGGAAAAGAATCTCCAGCGTAGCGCGCTCTTCTGCGACGTCCTAAGCGATCGCGACCTGCACCTGGTCCTCTGCAGCCTGGACATCCTGAGCGACAAGCCCGAGTCCCGCTATGTCCTGGCCCGGACCATCGACTACCTGCTGGCGGGTCAGCCCAGTCGCATCGCCGCGCGCTGCCCCGCCGCCGACCTCGAGACGCTCCTGCGCTAACCCCGCGAGTTCACGAACTGCTGTGCATGGCTTGCGGATCTACCTTGAGATGCGGATGGCGGGGCACGACGTGCTCTTGGAGGATGCGGGCCAAGTTGGAATACTGCTCGGCCGAGAGCAGCGGGTGCAACTCCACTGCGCGAGGCAGAGGGATGCTTGCATGGCGGAGAATGAATTCGACGTTTACGCCGCTGGCGAAGTGTACAGCGTATACTCGCTCAATCTCCCGCCACTCCCGCAGGCGGCCGGCGCGGCTAATAACGTCTTCGGTTATCAGAACACTCCATTCCCTGCCTTCGACGTATGTCCAGATCACGTATGCGCTGGCGGCCAGAAATGCCAGGGACAGCAGAGCGCAGGCTACCGCTAATAATGACAGGATTGGTATGTCATCGAGTGCTGAGAGCGAGTTAATGACCGATCGCCACTGGAGTGCTGCGAAAGCAAACATGGCCGCAAATGCGAAAAGACCGATGCAGCCGCCCAACTGCAGCCAATTGCGGCACTGATAACGACCTCGAAAAAAGATGCGCGGTGTGGCGTAGTTGAGGGGAATCGGCAAATCTGCTTTTGGAGATCGCTCCATGCAGAATCACTCTATGTGGACGCGTGGTGTTGCGGAAGAGTCATGCCCGGCAACTCTGTATCCGTTGCGGCAGCGACGTTGAGATCTCGAGCGTTGGCAAGACAGAGCCGGAATGCAAAGCTTCGGTCGAGATTGACTTGATTGACTAGATTGATAGTATTGCGTGGATGGCGAAGGTGGTGTTTACCGCGGAAGCGAAGCGCGGACTGGCCGACGTACCCATGGCGATCCGCCTGCGCTGTTATGACGTGGTGGAGCGGCTGGGAAACTGGCCAAATGTCTCAGGGGCCAAGCCACTGCGCAAGGAACTGAAGGGCCATTTCAGAATCCGAACGGGAGATTACCGCATCGTGTTCAGGCCCGAGGGTTCCGTGGTGTGGATTGTCGGGATCGACAACCGCAAAGATGTCTACGAGAGGTGAGCCAATGACCATTCAAACGATCAAGGTCGATGACAAGGAACTGGTCGTGCTGACGCGCGAGGCGTTCGAGGAGTTGATGGAGAAGGCAGGCGTCCTTCCGGCCTATCCCGTGGTGGACGAGCAGGGCGGTTATCCGGCCAAGGAAACTCTGAACGTATCAATTGCACGATCGATCATCTCCCGTCGCATTCGTGCTGGATTGACGCAGAAGGAGTTGGCGCGCCGTGCCGGCGTCCGCCTGGAGACGGTTTGCCGCGTGGAGGGCGGCAAGCAGAAGCCCAGCCGCGAAACAATCCTTCGGCTGGACAGAGTTCTTAACGCTGCCGGTGCCAGGGAGTGAAAAGGTTTCCGAAGGAGAACCGATGAATCTGATAAGACTCTTCGTGATCGCATTCCTGGCTGCCACCGTCGGCGTCGCCGCTGCTGAGCCGGGAACTCAGCCGGCCGAGCCACCGGCGGATTTCCTCAAGGTCGAGTCCAAGGCTTGGACCAGTTGGCTCGATGAGCCGACAAACACGTCGTGGAAGCGTATTCCGCTCAATTATGTGATGAACGAGGCCTTTGGGGCGGCCAGCATCGCCGTCGAACCCGCGAAAACACTGGAGACGCCCATAACGCTGGACGCCGTCAAACTCAGCCGCAGAACTGCGTTGTGGCGCCTGAGTCAGCAATACGGTTTTACCGTCCGCTGGGAACAGCGTAATGAGCCCAGAATGTTCATGGACCTCCTCGAAAGCGAGGAGCAGCGAACACCCGTCAACGGCTCTATGGTCGTCCTGAAGACCCATGTCATGCGCGCCCAGTACTCTGAATACCTGGAATTGAAGCAAGCCGGGAGGGTCAAGGCGGAAGAGATGCAAGGCGACACAATCTACTTTGCCACCAAGGTCCATCGCCACGTTCCCTTCGACCATATATCCGCCATGGTGACAGTGACCGAGCGATACAAAACCACGATTCCGAAGACCCTGCCATAGGACCACCCACGAAGGCTGGATCAGCCGCAAAACAGGACACCTCCCACAAATACACCGGCGAAGTAGTCATGCTGGACGGTGGCAAAGTCTTGCCGCCAAAAAATCTGCACATTTTTTCCACCCCCGCTTTTTCAGCCAATTCCGAGCAAATCCCCTCCCAACGACCCCATATAGATAGAGGGCGCGTTTTTTCCCTCTCTCCTTCTCCTGCCGGGAGAAGGCTGGGATGAAAGTGCGTACTCGCACAGCTCTTTGGCAAGTGAATACCCGCGCATGCAAACGCCCACGGACAGCAGTCCGTGGGTGTCCATCCCGCCCATCGGATGTCCCAGAAATGTCACCTTTTGTCACCATCCTTTACGAAGTGACATTTCGCCCCTAACCCCTGCGACCACAGTCGCTTAGCCGATGTCACCGTCGGTCAAATGTCGCCCCAACGCAATCTACCTCACACAACGCCCCGGATATGCGCGTCGCAACCTGCGCACCTTCGTTTCCGCTATCCGCTATCCTCCCGACTTCTGACCTCTGACTTCTCGCCCCGGTCTGCCCGCATGGCTCTTGTTACGGAATAATCAGTAATCACTATGCTGCCCGAACCTGCGCACCTGCTCGCCCAATGTCAATCTAACTATCTTTCCTCACAGCACTTGCCGCAAAGGGGGTATCCCCGCGAGAACTTGCGCACCTGTACGTTTATCCACAATCCGTTTCATCTTTCGCATTGCCTCTTGCGCCGCCGGCCGATACAAGGTCTGCACCATGACCAGCAAGCAGCGCATCGCCTGTCTACTTCGCGGCGAGATCCCTGACCGGGTCGGCCGGGCAGAGGCCCCCTGGATCGAGACACGTGCCCGCTGGGCTCATGAAGGGCTGCCCGCCGGCGTGCATGCCAACGACCATTTCGCCATGGACATCCGCCACCTGCTCAAGGTGGATACTTCCTTCCGCCTGCCCTCGGCCGTCCTGGAGGATGGGCCGGACTATCAGGTCGTGCAAACCAGCGACGGCGGCACCAGCAGATGCTGGAAACACACCGGCGTCCCGCATGCTCTAAGCTTCGGCATCACCTGCGCTACAGACTGGTCCCGCCTGCGCGAGCGGCTAACCCTCGACCCCAACCGCTTCGCCTTCGGCTATTACGGTGACTACTGGAGTGAATGCGTCTCCGATGACATCGCCAAAGTGCAGACCACCTACCGCAACTGTCCCACGCGCCAGACCACAAGTATCCCATTGCAGGTGCCCGATCCCGTGGAGGGTTTCCTGGGAAAGATCGGCGATGAGATGTTGCTGATCTGGCTGGCAACCGAGCCGGAACTGATCACCGACATGTTCGCCACCCATGCGCAATACATCTGCCGGCTCCTCGACCTGGCCATCGAACTTGGTCTCGCCCCCGATTTCGTCTGGATTGGCGGCGACATTGCCTACAAGAACGGCCTTCTGTTCAGTCCCGCCATGTACCGCGAGCTTCTCATGCCGCACCACAAGACCATCATCCGCCATGTGCACGACTATGGTCTGCCTGTCGTCTATCACACCGACGGCGACTGCCGGGCGGCCATCCCCATGCTCATCGAAGCCGGCATCGACTGCCTGCAGCCAATGGAAGTGCGGGCGGGCCTGGATGTCCGCGACCTCGCGCGGCAGTACGGCGACAAGATCGCCTTCATGGGCAACATCAGCGTTGAGAGCCTGGCGGCCGGTGGTCCGAAGATGCGCGATGAACTGACCGACAAGGTCTGCTTCATGACCAAGAACCGCTACCGCTATATCTACCACTCCGACCATTCACTGCCCGACCAAACCTCGCTTGCCAACTTCACGCAAGCGATGGGGATCTTGGATCGCGAAGGGCGGTATTGAGATGCAGGTGCTGCTATAGCTGTGATTCGGGCGAAGCAGCATTAGCGAAGAAGACCTCGCTGCCGGGATTGAGATACTCGCTCAGCGTATCGATGCCAAGATCCCGACACAAAGCGGCGGGGTAGGGCACATCCGGGGCGGCCGGGGCTTTGGTTTCGTGCAGCGGAACCGGTGACCGGATTACCCAGATGCGGTCGGCGAGGTTCTGTTGCATGAAAGCCTTTGCTAGTCGCGGGCCGGGTTCGATCAGCAGATGCGTGATCTTCATTGTCCCCAGTTCCCGCAGCACAGATCTCAGATCGAGATGGCCGTCGGCGGTTGGCGTCTGATGGAATGTCACCCCGGGCCAATTCGGAGGATTGCCAACGGTGGTGAAGATATGGACCGGCGACGCGTCGGCCGATTGGATCAGCTTCGCCGTCGGCGGCGTGCGCAAGTGCGCATCGAGAATGACCCGCAGTGGTGTACGAATGATCGGCACTCTCCGTGGCGTGAGCATTGGGTCGTCGGCGATGACGGTGTCGGCCGAGACGGCAATCGCATCGCAGCGCGTGCGGAGCATATGCATGAACCTGTTGCTCTCGCTTCCGCTGATCTGGCGGGGAGTGTTTCCCGCGCCGCCCATCAGACCATCGGCCGATTGTGCCCACTTGAGCGTGACATATGGCCGGGCGAACTGGGTCAGAGCGAAGAAGGGGGCGTTGAGTTGCCGGCACTGGGCGTTCATCACATCGCTGATGACCTCTATGCCCGCAGCGCGGAGTTGGGCGATGCCGTTGCCTGACACCTGCGGGTTCGGGTCCGTATGCCCGATGACAACGCGGGCAATCCCCGCCCGGATCAGCGACGGTACGCACGGAGGCGTCTTCTTATCCGTATGGCAGCAGGGCTCGAGGGTGACGATGGCGGTCGCACCACGAGGATCTTCCGTACAGGAAGCCATCGCGTTGGGCTCGGCATGGAGTTCGCCAAACTTCTGGTGATGTCCTCGGCCAATGACGTGGCCGGCCTTCAAGATCACGCACCCGACCATGGGATTGGGCTCAACATAGCCCCGGCCGCGCGCCGCCAGGATAAGGGCCTCGCGCATCAGTTCAAGTTCGAGTTGTCTCGGTTGCGGCGTCATCGGGCTTGGCATCGGGCGTCAGCATGCCCGTCACCAGTAGGATAGTGATGCTGACGCATAGGAGCGAATCGGCGACATTGAATACCCACGGGAAGTACGCCCGGTCGCCCGGCGGGTAGTTGACCAATGGGATCTGCCAGGAGCCGCCCCAGTAGAATCCCGGCAGAGCGTGGATCATGTCGCGGACGTATCCGAAAACCACGCGATCGTACAGGTTGCCCAGAATGCCGGCCAGCAACATGCCCAGGGTGATGTCATACCACCAGCGGCGGGGCGGGCGGGTGTACATGTACACGACAAATCCAATCGCGACGGCCGACACACAGATGAACAGCAACTGGCGGCCCTGCCATGCGCCAAAGACCGCGCCGCGATTCTCGACATAGGTGAAGCTGAGCCAGTCGGGGATAAACGCGATTTCACGGCCGCTGAGGTGGGCGACCGTCAGATGCTTGGTGATCAGATCGAGGGCCAGACCAATGACGACGGTGACGATCAGCCGTAATGCGCCGCTAATGGCTTTGCGTCCAGGTGCAGCATGGTCGAGGCTCATAGGCACAACCCGCGCCAACTACGGCGGCGTCTATCGCCGGACCTGACGCTGTTCCACCTTCTTGGCGTACTCGATGGAGTACCGCGTCCACGGCTGTGCTTCGAGGCGCACCTTGGTAATCGGCTTGCCGGTTCCCTCGCACAGGCCGAAAGTTCCATCCTGAATCTTGGCCAAGGCAGCATGAATCTCACGCAGCAGCACGCGATCCTTCTCAACGAGCCCGAGCGTGAATTCCTGCTCGTAGTTATCGGTGCCCATGTCCGCCATGTGCAGCGGCAGATTCGACAGATTAGACCCGCCGGAGTTGCGCAGTGCCTCATCTTCCATCGAATCCACATCGCCAAGCAGTTCGCGCCGCTTGGCCATGAGCAGGTCGCGGAAGACCTGCAGGTCTCTTGCACCGATCCCCGCCTGATTCTTGCCTCCGGGCTTGGGAGCGATGACCGGTTTGGACTCAATCACCGGCGTTGGCTTCAGGGGCTTCCGTGCCGGCGCCTTTGCCTTTGCCACTGGTTTGGCAGGGCGCGTCTTCGGGGTTGGTGCGGCCGCCTTGATCGCCTTTGCGGGCTTTGCCGGCCTGGCAGGTTTTGAGCGTTTTGCCGAAGCCGCCTTCTTCGTGGGAGAACTGCTCTTCCTGGTCTTTTTCTTGGCCACCGAAGCCCGCTCCTTTCACGAACGCACTAATCGAACATGCCCACTCGGGCAAAGGCTTGCCTGAGGGCATTCAAGCAAAGCCCAACCAGAATATTAGCAACAGCAGCCGGTGTCAAGCTGCGTAGTCTGTGTTCGAAGCGAACCATGCCTTAATGCGCAAGTCCTATGCACAAGCCAGTTTATGGTCGTTATGGCCATAGGGTCTCAGTACTTGGTAAAACCTCTGGCGACGTTAGTCCTGTTTCTCGCAGCTGCCATGTCTTTTGTCTTGACACTCTTGGATACCACCAGTACAAAACGCGGCTCGCCCTGCAAATCGGGATGCGGTATCGCATCTCGCGGAAGCGATTGCTTTCGGTTCTGAGCGTGAGGTTCTGGAGATGTGCCGGGCGTGGGCAAGCGGACGGAACCGCCCGGGGATGCTTCCGCATCGCCGTGGGGGTTTCGCGGAGTACAGATAAGGCAAGTGGACACGCCTACCCTGATGCAGCGCGTGCTGTTTCACGGCGAGCCGGGCTCGATGGCCGGTTTGCTATGGAACGTTGCGCTGATCCTGCTCGTGTTTCTGCCGTTCATGTCGGTGTTCGCCATGCTGGCGATCTGGGGGGAACGCCGGGTCGCGGGGCGAATGCAGTGCCGGCCAGGTCCCAACCGCGTCGGTCCCTTTGGATTGTTCCAGTCCGTCGCCGATGGAATCAAGCTGATCCTTAAAGAGGATCTGATCCCGGCGAATGCCGATGCTGTGCTTTTCCGCCTTGCGCCCTATCTCGCGTTTGCGCCAGTGTTTGCGGCGTTCATGGCGTTGCCTTTTGCCCAGGATTTCACCTACGAACCGCGCGTTTCCAGCGGGCTGTTCTGGATATTGGCGATCCTCTCGGTTGAGATCATGGGCGTGATCCTGGCCGGCTGGGCCAGCAACAACAAATGGTCGATCTACGGGGCCATGCGCGAGGCCTGCCAGATGGTCTCCTATGAGATCCCTCTTGGCATCTCGATCATCGTCGCCGTCATGGCGGCCGGCACACTGAATATGGTCGAATTGGGGAAGATCCAATCCGGCGGTATTCACACCTGGCTGATCTGCCGCAATCCTTTTGTCTTCCTTGCGTTCTTCGTCTACTTCATCGCGTCGCTGGCATCGAACAAACGGGCGCCGTTTGATCTGCCCGAATCCGAATCCGAACTGGTCGCCGGGTTCCACACCGAGTATTCCGGACTGCGCTTTTCGATGTTCTTCTTCGCGGAATACGCCGCGATGTTTGTTGTCGGCGCCATACAGGTGGCAACCTTCCTCGGCGGGTGGAACGATCCGTTCGGGCTGATTGGCTACTACCACGCAAAGTGGTCCAAAGAGCAGTTCGATATGGGCCTGATCGCGCTGAACTGCATCGGCTCGGCCATCTTTGTGCTCAAAGCGTGTGGAATCGTTCTGGTGCAGATGTGGCTCCGCTGGACACTGCCCCGCCCGCGAATCGACCAGGTTCTCTACACCTGTGTGAAGGTGCTGTTGCCGATCGCGTGCATCCTGCTCTTGGGCGGGGCGATCTGGCCGCTGATTGTACCCGATACCGTTGGAATGCCCTGGGCGACCTATAACCCTTGGAGTGTCGCCGACTGGCAGAAGGCCGGGGCGACCGGTGCCTTGATCACTCAGGGGCTCCTGGCCATCCTGGTAATAGCGATCAAGGGCTCACTGATTGGCTGGGTGGCATATGCCTGGTTCACTCGCAAGACCGTACGCCCCCGCCTGAGTGAAGCGGAACCGATTGCGGAGGTCGTTTGATGAATACGACTCTCGCAATCCTGGCCCAGAATTCCGCTGGCGCCCCTGACGGCGCAACCGCTCTCATCAACACGGCGCTTTTCTATGTATTCGCGGCGATG
This sequence comes from uncultured Phycisphaerales bacterium, assembly GCA_903871935.1. GTDB lineage: Bacteria > Planctomycetota > Phycisphaerae > Tepidisphaerales > Tepidisphaeraceae > CAIQIQ01. Next base: position 96,636 of record CAIQIQ010000038.1, on the reverse strand, counting down.
GCCGTCGGGTCGGCCATTGGCGTGATGGTCTCCCGCAACATCGTTCGCACCGCGGTCTGCCTGCTGATGGCGCTGCTGGGTGTCGCCGGGCTATACCTGGGTATGCACGCCGAGTTCCTCGCCGCCGTGCAGTTGGTGGTCTACGCTGGTGGCACGCTCGTACTGATCATCTTCGGTGTGATGCTGACGAACAATTCAACTTTCCAGCTTTATCGCCCCAAGCGGCTGGAAGTGGTGGTCGGAAGTGGTCTGGTGGCGATGCTCGCCACGGTCCTGATTACCGCGATTCTGCGCAGTGGCATGGCCGATCGGGTTGTCACCAGCGGCAATACCTATGCGATCCAAACCCTCGGCGAGGCGCTCTTGGGTGACTACCTGGTGCCCTTTGAGTTGATCAGTGTGCTGCTGCTGGCCGTGATGATCGGCGCTGCATACCTGGCAAAAGGCCGCCGGCGCGAAGGGGAGGGCCAATAGTATGGTCGGTCTGCCCCATTACCTGATTGTCGCCGCGATCATGATGTGCTGCGGCGTCGGAACGATTCTTCTGAAACGCAACGCCATCGGCATTCTGCTGGGCGTTGAACTGATCCTCAATGCCGCGAATGTGAATCTTGTCGCGTTCAATCGATATAACGCAAATGCGAGCGGGAACCTGGACGGACAGATCTTCGCGATCTTCGTGATCGTGCTGGCGGCGGCCGAGGCGGCGGTGGCGCTGGCGATATTCCTGAACTTCTATAACAATTTCTCCACGGTCGACGTGGAGCGTGGCGATAACCTGAAAGGTTAGAGAAAAGCGATGCCGTTACCGGCCTTACTGCTTCTGGTTGCGACACTCTTGCCCCTGGCATCCTTCGTGGTGCTTATGTTCTGGGGCAAGCGTCTGGGCAACCCGCTTGCCGGCTACATCGGTACCGCCGCCATCGGCGCCAGCTTCGTCTGCTCGGTGATCGCGATGATCTCGTGGCTGGGAGGGGGCGGCAGCGGTGAGGCACACTGGGAGGCCGGCATCAAGCCGATTGCCATTTCCTTTCCCTGGATTCCCACCGGCCTGGGGATCAGCCAACAAACCGCAGGCTACATGGACATGGGCCTCTACGTTGACAGCCTGACAGTGATCATGTTCGCCATGGTCACCTTGGTGTCGACCTGCGTCCATATCTTCTCCATTAAGTACATGGAAGAAGATCCACGCTTCCCTCGTTTCTTTACCTATCTCGGCCTGTTCTGCTTCTCGATGCTCGGCCTGGTGATCGGCGGAACGATCCTGCAACTGTTCGTCTTCTGGGAACTGGTCGGCTTGTGCTCCTATCTCCTTATCGGATTCTGGTGGGAGAAGAAAAGCGCCTCCAACGCTGCCATCAAGGCATTTGTCGCCAATCGCGTTGGCGATTTTGGCTTCCTGATCGGCTTTGGCATCCTCTTCATCTACATGGGCAATGCGTCGCTGCCGACTCTCTGGCGGGTGCTGGGGTCGGCCGGGCAGGGCGGCGATATCGCCATTGCTGGCGGCGTGGTCTTCCCCGCCACCATGTTGACGATCATGGGCATCGGCCTGTTCTGCGGCGCAATAGGCAAGAGCGCTCAGTTCCCGCTGCATGTATGGCTCCCTGATGCGATGGAAGGTCCGACGCCGGTGTCGGCCCTGATCCACGCCGCCACCATGGTGGCGGCTGGTGTCTACCTGGTTGGACGAATCTTCCCGATCCTCACCCCTGATGCCAAGATGGTGGTTGCCATCATCGGATTGATCACCGCCACCATCGCCGCCCTGATCGCTCTTGCGCAAAGCGACATCAAGAAGGTTCTTGCCTACTCGACTGTTTCCCAGCTTGGCTACATGGTCCTGGCCATGGGCCTGGGAAGCTGGATGGGAGCGCTCTTCCACCTGATCACCCATGCCTTCTTCAAGGCCCTGCTGTTTCTGGGTTCTGGCTCGGTGATCCACGCCGCCCACCATGAGCAGGAACTGCCGCAATACGGCGGTCTCTGGCGGAAGATTCCGTTTACCGCCGGTACCTTCCTGGTGGGCGTGCTGGCGATCGCCGGCTTCCCGTTCTTCAGCGGCTACTTCAGCAAGGACACCATCCTCGTTCACGCGGCGATGTTTGCTCGGTCGCATGCTGAGGCAATGCACAACAGTTGGTACTGGCTCTTCTTCATCATCCCCACCGGCATCGCCTACCTCACGGCCTTCTACATGATGCGCTGCTGGACCCTGACCTTCGCCGGCAAGCCGCGCAATCACCACCTGCACGATCACGCCCACGAATCGCCCATGCTCTGGGCGCCGCTGGTTGTGTTGGCCGCTCTGAGCATCTTTGGCGGCAAAATTTCTGTGCAGACCATGCTGCGGAATACGATCAGGGAAACCGCTGCCATCTGCGACACGCAAGGAAAATACGTCGGCTTTGATACCGCCTACCAGCAGCATCTTCCCGGTGAGGTCGAATCCATGGAGACATCTCCCGGCGAACCTGCAGGTGAAACCGCCGCGGCGGGGCACCCCGATGATGCCTTGGAAAGCGCCCACCATCTGGTGCTCTGGTATGTCACCGGGGCCTTCCTCGTCGGCATGGGCGCCGCCTTCGCCATCTTCGTCCGCGGCTACTACTACACCGACAAGCTGATGCAGTTTGCCCCATTCCGGGCGATGCACACTTTCCTTCGTCGCAAGATGTTCTTCGACGAGTTGTATAATTCGGTCTTTGTCGGCGGCGTTCGCATGATCTCCAGCCTCTGCGGCGCTTTTGACAAGTACGTGATTGACATGGTGGTCAATGCCATCGGTTGGGCCGGCCGGATCCTTGCCAGTATCTCCGGCATCTATGACAAGTACGTGGTTGACGGCGCCGTCATCGGCAGCGGCAAACTGGCGTGGTCCGTTGGGGCGGTGGCCCGCGGACTGCAGAGCGGACGCTTGCGTGGATACGTGACGATCATGTTGCTGTCGCTGGCAGCAGGTCTGGTGGTAGCGATGGCGCTGTATCTGCGGTGATGCAGATGCATCGGCTGCGAGCCAAAAAGCGAGACGACAAGTTATGGTCGAGTTTCTCAAACAATATCTGCTGAGTATCCTGATCTTCCTGCCGTTGGTGGGCGCGGTGCTGACCATGCTCGCTCGCAACCGCAACGAGACACGCTGGATAGCGCTGGCGACCACGCTGGTGATCTTCGTGCTATCGCTGCCGCTGGTGGGCCTGTACGACTGGAGCAGTGCCGGCATCTATGCCGGCGGTAATGGCGGTGTGGTGCAGCTCATCACCCGTGTGCCGTGGATCACCGCCTTCAACATCGAGTATTACGTCGGCATGGACGGCCTGTCTCTGCCCCTGGTGCTGCTCTCCAGTTTCATCTGCGTGCTGGCCTGTCTCGCCTCCTGGAACATCGAAAAGATGACCAAGGGATACTTCACGCTTTTCCTCATCCTTGAGATGGGGATCATGGGCGTGTTCCTCTCGCTCGACTTCTTCCTGTTCTACGTGTTCTTTGAGATCTCCCTGCTGCCGATGTACTTCCTGATCGGTATCTGGGGCGGCCCGAGGAAAGAGTACGCGGCGATCAAGTTCTTCCTCTATACCCTGGTTGGTTCGGTTGGCCTGCTGATCGTGATGATCGGCATGTACCTCTTCACACAACAGTCCACCGTAGATCACCAGGGCACCTTCGACCTGATCCGCATGGCCTCACCCCAAATGCAGTCAGCGCTGATGAACGGCCAGACCGCCTTCCGCGCTGCCGCCCCGATCTTCTTCCTGCTCTCCATGCTCGGCTTCCTGATCAAGGTGCCGGCCGTTCCCTTCCACACATGGTTGCCCGATGCCCACGTTGAGGCTCCCACCCCGATCTCAATGATCCTTGCCGCCATCCTCCTGAAGATGGGTGGCTATGGCATCTTCCGGATCGCCTATCCGCTGTTTCCCGAGGCCGCCCGGCATTTCTGGCTGCTCATTGCCATCATCGGCGTGGTCAGCATCATCTACGGCGCACTCTGTGCCATGGCCCAGACCGATTTCAAGAAGCTCGTCGCGTACTCATCCGTGTCGCATATGGGCTTTGTCGTTCTCGGGGCGGCCGTGATGACCACCGCATCCATCAATGGCGCCCTGTTCATGATGGTCGCCCACGGCATAACCAGCGCGGCGATGTTCTTTATCGTCGGCGTGGTCTATGAACGGGCACACCATCGCGACCTGAATCGTTTCGGCGGCCTGGCCCAGACCATGCCGGTCTATACCGGTTTCTCCACCGTCTCCATGTTCGCCAACCTCGGCCTGCCCGGGCTCTGCGGATTCATCGGCGAGGTGATGGTCCTTCTTGGCGCCTTCGCCGCTGCCAAGCCCACCAGCATCCTCTACCAATACTTCAGCGCCCAAAGCCCCGCGGCGCTGTCATCGTACCTGACCAGCGTCTATACCTTGGCCGTTATTTCCTGCTTTGGCGTGGTTTTGACGGCCGGCTACATGCTCTGGACCATTCAACGGGTCTACTTCGGCCCCGAGAAGGCCGAGTACAAGAGCTTCCCTGAAGTGGATGCCCGGGAGATCACCATCCTGACTCCACTGACGATCATGGCGATTCTGCTGGGCGTGCTCCCTGGAATGATGTTCTTCATGATGACCGACAATACTGTGGCGGCCGTCATGACGGTGCTGGCGAAGTAGAAAGGCGCTATGCTCGGTAACCTGCTGGCAATCGGCACTCCGTTCATCCCCTCCTACCAGGAGCTTCGCCCCTTCGCGCCCGAGCTCTGGCTGATCGGGGGAATTGTCGCGGTGCTGCTTGCGCCGCTGATGCTCCGCAAGACCAACCTCGCCAGCGCTGGCATCGCCCTGATAGCCATGGCCCTGGCTCTGCTGTCCGTCCTGACCGCAGGTGACAGCGTGGGCAGCAGTTTCCGCGGCATGCTATTGGTCGATCACGTCTCGATCTATTGGAAGACGATCCTGCTGATCTTCACCATCGGCATCATCCTGATGTGGCTCAGCTCCCTGATGCACACCATGCACGAAGGTGATGCCCCCGAATATTTCACGCTGCTTCTGACCGCGACCCTGGGCATGTGCCTGATGTCATCCACCGCCAACCTGCTGATGCTGGTGATCGCCGTGGAGACCGCCAGCCTGCCCAGCTATGTGCTCGCCGGCTTCCGCAAGACGCACCGGCTCGGTGCTGAAGCATCGCTCAAGTACGTCCTCTTTGGCGCTGCCTCCAGTTCCTTCATGATCTACGGCCTGTCGCTGCTCTATGGCATGTTCGGCACGCTGCAACTGGACGGCCCGGCCGGCATCGCCGCGGGTATTGCCACCACCCACCAGCCGCTGCCGCTGCTGATCTTCGCGGCCGCCTCAGTTATCGTCGGCCTGGGCTTCAAGATCTCGGTGGTGCCGCTGCACTTCTGGTGCCCGGATGTCTTCGAGGGCGCTGGCATCGACGTCGCTGCCTTCCTGTCGGTAGCCTCCAAGGGTGCTGCGATTCTCCTGCTGACCCGCGTCTGCATGATCGTGGCAGGGGCCCTGGGCTTCGCCGAAGGCCATGTCAACCTTACCGGCCTGGCGATGGTCCTTGGTCTGATCGGCGCCGTGACGGCGACCGTGGGCAATACCGCTGCCTTCACCCAGACCAACATTAAGCGTCTGCTCGCATGGAGTTCGATCGCCCACGCCGGCTACATCATGTGCGGCATCTCGCTGCTGGTCTCCAACCATATGCAGATCGTGCAGAATGGCATGAACCAGCCAATGCAGGCCATCCTCGTCTACCTGTCGGTTTACCTCTTCATGAACCTGGGCGCCTTCACGGTCGCCGCCCTGGTCTTCCGGGCAACCGGCAGCGAGAACCTCTCTGCCTATGCCGGCCTGGTCCGCCGCTCTCCGTTCCTGGCACTGCTGATGGCCGTCTTCATGTTCAGCCTCGTCGGCATGCCGCCATTCGCCGGTTTCGCCGCGAAGGTGAACCTGATGTGGACGCTGGCCGAGAATGGTGGCTGGTGGTGGGCTCTGGTCGGCGTGATTGGCATGAACACCTTCATCAGCGCCTACTACTACGCCCGCGTGGTAAAGGCCATGTACTTCGAGAAGGGCGAAGATGAAAGCCCGCTCCGCCCGCAACTCGGCGGCGTAGCCCTCGCCTTCGCCTGCGCCCTTATGTTGGTCATCATGTTCGTCGGCTTCTCCCCCTTCACCCACATGGCGCAGCGCGGCAGCCGCATGCTCGCTGCAGACAAACCGCCGGTTGTTGCCGGGCGATAGCCCGCAGACCTGTCAGGAGATTCTGTTCCGCGAAGGTGGGGTTGGGAGTCCGGGGATGGGCGGTTCCTCTGCCACATAGGGCTTCTTGTGCGATCCCGGTACCATCCCGGCATGCGTCTCAAACTCCTGTTCGCCACAATCTTCATGCTGGTCTATGGGTTCTGGTCTCTGTATCGTGTTTGGGGCATCCACCAGACGCAGATCGCGGCACGGGATCTCGAACAAGGCGCCAATGCGGCGGGCGTGTGGCTGAAACTCAGAGACTGCCGCGCTCTGTGGAGCAGAGGGGCAACCATCGACGATCAGGGCACATCCATCATCCCGGTCGTTTCTGACGGATGGCAGTCTGGTGATCCAGTGGCTGTTCTCATGCAGGTCCGCATTCAGCAACTCAAGCGCCAAGATGACTCACCGGGAAGTTCCTGCGAAGGCACCGTTCCCTTCGGTCGTGGCGTTGGCTCCAGTATGGTTCGCGCCATGGGTCAGCAGGGCATCACCGTGACACGCAACTGCATCCTGCTCAGCGGTGGCGGCAACGCGCAAACCGAACGCGATCGCGCCTTCGTGGGCATCTACATAGGCTTGGGAACGGCGGCGCTCCTTCAGATCATCGGGTGGTTGTTGCCACGGCAGAAGAAGGACCAGAGCCCCGATCAGGGTCAGCGGCTCGTGCGCAGGAGGACCCGCCTGAAATCGACGGCTTAGGCATGAGTCCATGTAGCGGGGCAGAAATCGATGCGTCAACCCAAGCCAATCCAACTGTTGTGGTTGATCCGGCCACCCAGGCCGGCCCCATGCGCGCGCCCCTGCCACCCCAATACAACCATTATGCCTCTTTCCTTTCCTGACGTTAGTCGAGTAATTCCATGAATTGATCAACCGTCAATCCTGCATCTCGAATCAGCCCTCGTAGTAAACCACGATCCAGTTCCCGATGATCGGGTACGGATAGGTTTACCGGCAGGCCGGCCTTTATTAGCACCATGTGACTTCCACGCTGTCGGTTAAAATGCCAGCCAGCTTTTTCAAAGACTTTACGGGCTTGGCGGCCACTGATAACTGGAAGATGCGGCATGACGCCAATCCTTAAACCGTGACCAGTGCCACTTCTCCAGACTGCGGCTCATTCTCCATTTTGTCTTGTTCGGTTTCCAACCAGGCCTCAATAGCTTCACGGATATTCTTCATGGCGATGTCGCGGGTAGACCCTTGCGACCAGCATCCCCGAAGTGCTGGAACGTGGGCAATAAACCCCGCATCTTCACCAGGCTCAATGATAACTTTGATTTCCATAAGAGTTACCTCTGTCCTTATTCTACGATAGGGTATGTACTCCGCCAACGAGTTTCCCAGGCTGCGCCTGCTTGAGGCATCTCTCTACCGTACAACCACTCGCCTGCGGATGCCGTTTCGCTTCGGCATTGCCGTCATGTCCGAGGTGCCGCACATCTTCCTGCACTGCACCTGGGAGGTGGATGGAAAGATCCAGACCGGGCTGGCGGCCGATGGGCTGCCGCCGAAGTGGTTTGACAAGTCTCCGCGGACGAGCGCCGAGCTGGACATCCAGAACATGCTCCTGGTCATCCGCCGGGCTGTTGCGGTTGCCCGTGCCCTGCCCGCGAGCAGCGCATTTGATCTCTGGCGTCAGATCTATGATGTGCAGATGGCTTGGGCCAGGGAGTCTGACCTGCCACCGCTACTTGCGCTCTTTGGTGTCAGCCTGGTCGAGCGCACCATGCTGGACGCCCTTGCCCGGGAGCAAGGGGTCAACTTCGCCACATTGCTGCACCAGAATCTGCCTGGCATCAGGCTTGGAGAAATCCATCCGGAGCTTGCCGGACGCACTCCAGTGGAGTTCCTGCCGGCTCGTCCGCTGGCGAAGGTGACCGTCCGGCACACCGTCGGCCTTTCCGACCCACTCACGGATGCCGATGTCACCCCGGCGGACATGCTCAACGATGGGTTGCCCCAGACCTTGGAGGATTGCGTGCAGTTCTATGGCCTGCATCAGTTCAAGCTCAAGCTGCGTGGGGATGTGGAAGCCGACCTGGCACGACTAAGAACGATCGCGGCCGTGGTGACACGTCAGTGTGGCAAGAACTACACCTTCACCCTGGACGGCAACGAGCAGTACAAGAGCTTCCCGGAGTTTGTCGAATTGTGGGAACGGATCATTTCAGACCGTGCGCTGACGGAATTCTTTGCAGGGCTCATGTTCATCGAGCAGCCGCTGCATCGGTCCGTGGCGCTGGATCCCGCCATCGCTCGGATCCGCGCATGGCGCGGCGGGCCGCCAATGATCATTGACGAGTCGGATGCCCAACTCGGCGACCTTGAGCGGGCCTTGGATCTGGGATACTCGGGAACCAGCCACAAGAACTGCAAAGGAGTGATGAAGGGCGTGGCCCACCGATGCCTCATCAATCTTCGTAACGCCATCGATAAGACCGCCCATTATCTCATGAGCGGCGAAGACCTCGCGAACATTGGCCCGGTGGCACTGTTGCAGGATCTGGCCGTGCAGGCCGCTCTGGGCAACGAATCCGTCGAGCGCAACGGCCACCACTACTATCGTGGGCTGTCGGTCTTTCCGCCTTCCATCAGCCGGGCCATACTCGCGGCCCATGGCGACCTGTATACCGCCTTCGACGGCACCGCCCGGCTGGATGTCCGCCAGGGCGAGTTGCGGCTGGGTTCCGTGAACGCCGCCCCCTTCGGCGTCTCGAGTGAGCTACCCATGACGGGATTCGAACCAGTCGCCCTGTGACGCCCGCCGACGTGAACCCGAGGCGCTTTCTGGCAGACGGTCACGGTTCTTGTTAGGCTGACGCTGTGTTCGCCGCGATGCCGATGCGCTGGCTCTCGACCACGCATCAAAGGCCTGATCCCGGAAGGAGCGTTCGATGCGTCCCTACATTTTGTCCGAGACGAACCTGAAGAGCGTTCGCGAGAATCCACCGCAGTTGGCGGTTCTGCCCTGGGGCGCCACGGAGTGCCACAACCTGCATCTGCCATACGGAACCGATACGATCGCCGTCACACGGATTGGCGAAAAGGTATGCCAAGGCGCATGGGAACAGGGCGCCAAGGTCTACCTGTTGCCGACGATGGCGTTCGGCGTGAACACGAACATGCTGGCGTTCCCGCTGGTGATGAACATGAACCCGACCACACAACTGGCAGTGCTCAAGGATGTGGTCAACAACCTGAAGTCGGCCGGCGTCAGGAAACTGCTGATCCTCAATGGCCATGGCGGGAACGATTTTAATCCCCTGCAGCGCGAGTTGTTTGACAGCGGTGTATTTATCGCGGCCTGCAGTTGGTACACCGTCTGTGCGGATGTGGCCGGTAGGATCTTTGAGCATCGTGGCGACCATGCCGACGAGATGGAGACCAGCGTCGGACTTCACCTGTTTGCCGATCTGGTGGCGCCGCTCAGTCAGGCGGATGAGGGCAAGATCCGCACGACACGTTTTGCCGCGGTCAATGAGGGGTGGGTCACAATCACGCGGCCATGGGACAAACTTACGACCAACAGCGGCGTAGGCAATCCATACAAGGCAACGTCTGACAAGGGGCGCAAGTACATCCACGCGGTCGTCGAAAAGTTGACACCCTTCGTGGTCGAGTTCGCGAAGGCGGAGATGGACGGCATGTTCCCCTACGTCCCGTAAAGCGAATAGTGACCTGCGATATACCTTGGAGCGTGCTCTGCCGTTCCGGTGCATCGTACAAGCCCGGCACAGCGCCGGCTCGATCGACTCGATCGGGTGCTGGTGAATGCTGAATCTTCGCGGGTTACCGTAACGGCGTGGCCCTCGCAGCGTCCTATTCCCCGAGACCGTGTTGACACGGTCCGCCGAAGACAGTTGAAAACACCGGCAGGATCGGGCAAGATGCGGTGGGCTTCTACACATGGGAGAGTGCAATGCCACGTGCGCAAATTGAGTCGTTGGAACGCCGGTTGTTTCTTGCTGCGCAGCCGGTCGTTCTGGGGGGCGATGGTCTGGGCAATGCCGTATCCATCATCAATGGCGATGTGATACCCAGTCGTGCCGATTCCACTGATTTTGGATACGACACGCTGAGCCTGTACCAGGTGACACGCAGCTTCACCATCGAGAATACGGGTGATGCGCCGCTGGCCCTCCAGGCCGCCAACGCAGTGACACTGCTGGGCGACTCCTCCTTTGCCGTGAAGACCCAGCCGGCGGTTACCACACTGGATGCCCAGCAGGGCAGCACCATCAGCAGCACCACCTTCACGATCAGCTTCCAGCCGACGACCGTTGGCGCGAAAAGCACCCAGGTGCGGATACTCGCCGCCGACGGATCGACGCTATTCGCGTTCGCGCTGGCGGGCACTGGCGTTTCTGGAATTCCTACATATGGAACTGCGCAGGGCGGCGGTAGTGTCGCGATGCAGTATGCCACGACGGTGACGGGCTCCGGCACGGCTGCCACCACCGGCAGTCTGATCGACATCAGCTATTCAGGCTATCTGCTTGATGGCAGTCCCAATTCAAGCTTCAACTTCGCTTCTGTCAGCGCCGCCTCGCCTCAGGAACTTTCAATCGGTGGCAGTTCCGTCATCAAGGGGCTGAGCCTTGGACTCTCCAGCATGCTGCCGGGTGAAAAGCGGGTCATGTTCGTTCCAGTGGCGCTGGCCTATAGTGATACCGCCCCGTCGATCCCCCCCGACCTCCCTGCTGCCGATGTGTACGTCTTCGAGGTTGAACTGATCCGATTTGCCCCGGTTGCCAAGCCGGTGATCTACGGTGGCAATGGCTTGGGCAGCCAGATCACTATAGCCAACAACGATACCACGCCGACCCGGGGCGACTCGACTGACTTCGGCTATGACAATGTCAATCTGGGCACTAACGGCTATACCGTGACGCGGACCTTCAGTCTGGCTAACCCCGGGACTGCGGCGATTACGCTTCAGTCAGCCAATCCGGTCATCCTGGAGGACATCGCTGGTTTTGATTCCACTGGATTTAGCGTTAAGACGCAGCCAAGCATAAGCGTGATCGCCGCGCAGCAGGGCACAACTGTCAGCAGCACGACTTTCACAATCAGCTTCGAACCCACTAGCGCGGGCTTGAAGGAAGCCACTGTGAAGGTGCTGGCACAGGATGGCAGCACGCTCTACAGCTTCGTAGTTAGCGGCACCGGGTTGACCGGCACCAGCTTGAGCGGAACGGCTACCGACGGCACTAATGCCACGATGGAGTATGCCACCACGCTCTCGGGTTCCGGACCCGCCGCCACCAACGGCAGCACGGTGGACGTCTACTATTCCGGCTACCTCATCGACGGCAATCCGACTACGAAATTCAACTTCGATTCCAGATCGTCCGGGAGCACTCCATTCCAAGTTAACATTGGCGCTGGCAGTGTAATCAAAGGTTGGGACCTGGGCCTGGTGGGAATGCAGGCAGGGGAGACGCGCGTGCTGTTTATTCCGGCCGTGCTGGCCTACGGCGCGACAGGCAGTTCCCCCAATATCCCGGCCAACGCACCGCTGATTTTCGAGGTGCAGATGGTGCGCTTCACCGGCGGGGGTGGCTTCACGGTTACCGGTAATTCCAAGACCATCAACAATGGCGACACCGTCGCCTCACCGACCGACTTCACCGATTTCGGCATCGCCAGCCTGAATGTGCCGATTTCCCGAACCTTTACGATTTCCAGCACCCAAGGCCCACTCACCGATGTGATCGCGACCGTTGACGGCAGCGCAGAGTTCAGCGTTGTTTCCCACAGCGGAACCTCGGTGGTCGTGCAATTCCTGCCCACCGCGGTCGGCCAAGTCAACGCGACGCTTTCCATCACCTCGACCGCGGCGGGAAGCACACCCTATACGTTCGCGATCATGGGTAATACCTATGATACCGGTGTCGGGGTTGCCTTTTCGTACGATGCGATCATCGTGCAGGGAACCGCTGCCGACGACACCGCCAAGGTTACGGCAACATCCACATCCGGCGTCCTGACCTACACTGTGACGCTCAACGGTGTTGCCTTTGCGCCGACATTCACCAGCGTTACCGGTGTGTCCATCGCCCGCATCATGATGGATGGCGGCGCCGGCAACGACAAACTCGAAGTGGACAACAGTGTCAGTCTTCCGGCCTCTCTTACGGGCGGCGACGGCAATGACACGCTGATCGGCTCCAGCGGCAATGACACTCTCGCCGGCGGGGCAGGCAATGATTCGCTGACAGGCAATGGCGGCAACGACAGCCTGACCGGCGGCGACGGCGACGACACCCTCTTGGGCGGCGATGGCAACGACACGCTCTCCGGCGGATTCGGCGCTGATTCCATCGATGGCGGGGCGGGCACCGATACTCTGACCTACGCAGGCGAAAGCCGCACGAAGGGTGTGAGCGTTTCACTGGCGAAGAAGACCGAAAACGGATCAAGCGAAGATGCACCCGCCAGTGGCGGTACCGCTGCCGGCGATGCGATCCTGAATGTGGAGAACCTCACGGGCACGGACTTCGGCGATACGCTCATCGGGAGCAAGGCAGCCAATACCATCAGCGGCGGCGACGGGAATGATTCCATCGATGGCGGTGCGGGCGACGATTCCATCGACGGCGGCGCCGGCGACGATACCTTGACGGGGGGCGCGGGTAATGACACCGTCACGGGTAGCGACGGCAATGATCTGATCTACGGCGGGAAAGGGGCAGACAGCCTCACCGGCGGCGCTGGCAATGACTCGATCCATGGCGAAGCCGGCAACGACTCCATCTTTGGCAATGCTGGCGATGACCAGTTGTGGGGCGATGCCGGGAACGACGTCCTTTGGGGCGGCTTTGGCGCTGACGACCTCCATGGCGGCTCAGGGCAGGATACGGTGAGCTATGCCAATATCACCAATGAATCGCGAACGGTCGGCGTTTCGGTAACCCAGAATGGCTTGGCCGACGATGGCTCAGCAGACGATCTCTCCAACGGCCGCAACGACAACGTCTTTAGTGACATTGAAATCATCGGCACAACGACCTTCAACGATACGGTGGTTGCAGGCGGCAAAGGTGACCGGATCATCTGGACCTATGCCGGCGACGACAGTATCACCGGTACCGACAGCGGGCGCAATGAGATCTTCGGTGGCGCTGGCAACGACACGATCCATGGCGGAAAGAAGAACGATCGCATCTATGGCGATGACTCTTCCAGTCCGACCGTGACGGCAACCACCGATGGCAGTGATCAGATCTTTGGCGGCGACGGGAAAGACACCATCGTCGGCGGCGGCGGCGCAGACACGCTTAACGGTCAAGCCGGCAACGACCTGATCTACGCCCGCGACACGCAGATCGACACCATCGACGGCGGCGCCGGCAACAACCACGCGCAGGTGGACAGCACCGACAGCGTCACAAATGTCCCGACCAAGAATCTGCTGAAGTAGCGAGTGGCGCAAGCGGCTGCAATTCGCTATTCGCCAGCACAGTGCGCTGCGGAAGTCCTGTGTGCCAGGAGTGTGCTCGGGCGCATTGTCTGGGTTTACTCCTGTGGCAGGAAGCGGGCGTACTTCTGGCGGAGTTGTCGGGCGCCTTCGCCTCGGCCGGTCGCTTCGAGGCGTTTGAGGTACGCCGGCAGAGGGCTGGGGGCGGCGTGGCGGGCGTGGAAGGGGCCGCCTTCGCGGATCACCGTCCAAAGTGGATCAATCACATCAGGGCCGCGCGCGGCCATCGTCTGCATCTGCTCATCCTGCCAGTTGGACAGGCGCCAGGCACCTTCGCGGCATAGCTCGGGGTGTTTGTCGGCGAGGTCGTTTTGCTCGTGGGGGTCGGCGATGAGGTCAAACAGCATCTCCTGCGGAAACAGGTGGAAGCCATCGTGATACGTTCGCATGTAGAGCCACCTGTCCCAGCGGACGGAACGCTGACAGACGTGGGCGCACTGGGAGAGAACAAGGTAATCGCGGCCGGCGTCGGAAACGTTGCCGGTCAGAATGGTGCTGGCATAGCTTTGGCCTTGCCAGACCTCGGGCTTGGGTGCCTTGAGCAGGTCCATCAGGGTAGGACCCCAGTCGAGGTTGTAGTGCAAGCCCTCGGCGACCTTGCCTTTCGCGCCGCCGGGCCACTTGATGATCATGGGGATTCGGCAGGTGATGTTGTCGGCGGTGCCGTGCTCGGCGTAGATGCCCAGTTCACCAAGGTTCTCGCCGTGGTCGGAGGAGATGATGATCGCGGTGTCTTCATAGACGCCGGCCTCTTTGAGCAGGGCGACAAGCCTGGCGACCTGCTGGTCGGAATACAGAATGCCGGTATCGTAACCATCAATCAGTTTCCGCATTGACGCGCGATCGGTGATCTTGCCGGGATGACGGGGGAAGCGCGGATTCTCGCGGTCGTCGTACATGGAGATTTCCATAGACGTATGAGGGCCGACTACTTTGTTGTGGCGGGTGATTAGCGCATCATCGTCGAGCCACTTGGGCAGCGGATCATTCTTAAAGGGCTCGCCCAGGCTCTCCGGGGCGCGATAGGGGGTATGCGGATCCCAGAGGTTGACGTGCAGGAACCAGTTGTCTTTGGCAGCGTTCCGCCGAAACCAGTCTTCGGCGATGGGCATGACTTTCTCGGCCGATTCCATGCCGCCCTGGCCGGTGTTGTGGATCTCCTGGAAGCCGGCATAAAACCACATGGAGCCGTGGCGCTGGCCGAAGGGAGACATGCAGACGGTGTGGTAACCGAGCTTCTGAAGTTGGCGTACGACGGCGTCATCCTCGTAGGTTCCGCGGAAACCGCGGCCGGGGCCTTCGATCTTGTGATCGCCGGCCGTTCCGCCATGGCCGACCAGGCCGGTCTGAATTCCGAACCGGCCGGTGTACAGGGCAGCGCGGGAGGGGAGGCAGGGGGCATCGGGAGTGTAGCAGTTGGTGAAACGGACGCCCTCTTTGGCGATGGCATCAATGGCCGGCGAAGTATTGCGGTGATAGCCATAGCAGCCGAAGTGATCCGGGCGCGTGGTATCAATGTCAATGTACAAGATGCGCATGAGGAGCATTCCTTTGCATTGTCGCAAACACGGACGCCGACGCAGAACACATCTCGCCGCAGGCGCCTATCGGATTTCCACTCCGCCCAGCAGCGTCCAGCGGTCGCCGAATCGCTCACGGTTGGCGAAGTTGACCTTAGCCTCCTGGGTCTTGGAGTCGATCAGGCCCAGTGACATTTCCGCCCAGCCGCGCTGCAGACCCCTGGGCAGCAGGATGTGACGGTCCATGCAGAAATCGCCCGGCAGCCATTTGCGTATGTCAATGTCGGTAAACGGCACGACAAAACTCTTGCCGCCCTGGCGGAAGCGCAATGCCAAGTCGTACTTGAAGTAGATCGGCGCCACGCCGACGTTCTCGATCCAGCAGTGGAAGCGCATTTTCTCGCCCAGCTTCATCGACTTGTTGGTCAACACGTGGCGGATCGTAAAGCGATATCCCAGCTTGCGACAGAACGCCGTGAGCTTGTCCATCCATCGGTCCGGCAGCCGCGTGCTCTTGGGCATGAAATAGGTGCCGTGGAGCTTGTATCCCTGCTCGATGATGAAGTCGATGTCGTAGCCATTGAGATACCAACCCATCGGCACACCGCAACTCTCGAAGTGCACCGGCCCGGTCTTCCACGCATCGGTGGCGCCGGAGAAGAAGACCTGCTGCGGATACGCATCATAGTGGTGGTTGAATGACAGGTGCCTGGGGAAATCCGCCGTTCCGACTTTTCGCAGATCGCCGAAGCAATCAGCGCGCCACCCGGTTCCGGTCTGGATGCCTACCGCCATCTGCGGGCCGTCGATCTGGCACATCCGCGGCGTCTTGGGGAACACTTCCTTATACAACTGCGAGAATTCGCGCATGCGCTCCAGTTTGCAGTCACCCGCTCCTTCGCCCCAGGGGCCGATAAACGCCAGGTCGATGCTCTCCAACAGCGGATGGCCATCATAGCGTTTGGCGAACTCGCGAATGACGTTGCCCCAGTGCTCCAAATATTCGGGGCTGTCATGATCGGGGTGCTCCAGCGGTTTGCCGTGGACCGGCATCGTCATCATCTTGTACTTGCTGGAATACCACTTTGGCACCCTCGGCTGGGTGAGCGATCCGAATGCCATCAGCCTTACCGCCAGCGTCTGGCCACGCTGGGCGCAGGCCTCCAGCGACTTGTCGATCATGGAGAAGTTGTATTTGCCTTTCTTCGGCTCCAGTACATCCCAGAACCAGCGGCAATAGGAAACGGTGCTCGGCAGGTATCCATCGATCGTTGCGAAGCTCCGCGGGGTCGGGAATTCCAGCGGGCCTTCTTCCGACCAGCCCAGCCCCTCGAACAGCGGATCGCCGTTGAAGTGCTGAAACGTGCAGCAACCCTTGTGTGGATTGCCAAGATACTCATCGCTATACGTCGGCCGGATCTTCTGCAACGATTCCATTGATGACTCCTCTGACAGGTGTACTTTCCCAGAGCCTAAAGAATACCCGGGCAAGGGGGTGCCTCGCCAGTCGCCTCTGTTCAGCCCTGATCTCGCGCTTTGTCGATCATGGCGACCAGGTTCTCCAGCGGCACATCATCCTGGATTGTGATGCCTGGCTCCAGGATGTATCCGCCGCCTTTGCCCAATAGCTCCTTGAGACGTCGCACTTCCTCGCGCACCTGGGCCGGCGTGCCGTGCACCAGGAGCTGCTGCGTGCTGATCCCGCCGCACAGCGTGAGGTCCATCCCGAATCGCCGCTTGAGCATGGCGCAATCCATCGCCTCGGGCTGGATCGGGTGCAGGATGTCCAGCCCGATGTCGATCAGGTCGCCGATGATCGGCACGATATGGCCGCAGGAATGGTGCATGACGACCTTTCCGTGCCGCTTGGCCAGAGCGTAGATCTTCGCCACCTGCGGCTTGAGCAACTTCCGCCAGTCCTCCGGCGACATCACCAGCGACTGCTGCATGCCGTAGTCATCGCTTAACGAGACCGCCTCGAAATCAAACCGTGCAAACAGGATCTCCATCGTCCGCAGGATGTAGTCGGTCAGTCCCTGTAAGAGGGCCTCGACGAAGGCCGGTTCGGCCGCCACATCCATCAGGATATCCTGCATGCCACGCATGAAGGTGGCCCGTTCCCACAGATCGCCGATCCAGATCAGGCGAAAGTGGCCTTCGTGCAGCCGGCACCAGGCGCCGATGTCCTCAAACCGATAGGCCGCGGCCGGATCGGGAAACGTGTAGCCGGCCAGCGTGGATTCGCGGAGGCACGGGCCCATCGGCGAGCCGCGATCGATGGAGGTTGTTGACCAGATGACGCCAAATTCATCGCGGGCGGTTGGGCCGAACTGGGATGGGTCGGCGTACAACGGCTTGATCGATTTGCACCCGGTCATGCGGATCGGCAGGGCGAGTGCCTCTTCGATGTCCGGTCCATAGTGCCCCTGCACCCGCCGCAGCGCTGGGGGCGAGAAGCTGAAGTTATAGGGGACCGGCACGCTGTCCCTGCGATCGATCGTCCGGAGGATCCATTCGCGATCATTCATGATGGCAAGGGAGTGTACCGATGCCGTGCCTGCGTGGCCAAGGATGAAGGCGGAAGTGGGAAGGATGAGGCGGAAGGATGAAGGATGAAACGGAAGCGCGACGATTGTGGATAAGTGAGCAGGTGCGCAAGTTCTCGCGGGGATACCCCTATGCGGCAAGTGCTGTGGGGATAGGGAGTTAGGTGGATATTGGGTGAGGAGGTGCGCAGGTTCGGGGCGGTTGTGGATAAGTCCCTTGGCGGAATGACCAACGCCCAAATCCCAATGACGGCTCGACTGAGCTCGCCGAAGTCCAATCAATGACCAAGATCCAAGCATCAATGACAAAGGTGCGCAGGTTGTGTGCGCATGTTTGGGGCGGTCGGTGAGATGGGTCGCCGATTGGCGAAGGTGCGCAGGTTCCGAGGAATAGCGGATAGCGGATTGCGGACTTCGGCGAGCTCAGTCGAGTCGAAACGAAGGTGCGCAGGTTGCGGCGCGCATATCCGGGCGTTGTGTGAGATGGATTGCGTTGTGGCGACAGTTGACTGATGGTGACATCGGGTAAGTGGTTGCAGCGGCGTGGGTTAAGGGCGAAATGTCACTTCGTAAAGGAAGGTGACAAACGGTGACATTTTGGTGACATCTGCGCCGGAAGGATACCCACGGACCGCTGTCCATGGGAGTTCGCGTTGCGTGTGGTATTCACTTGTCAAATAGCCAGGGCACAGCGCGCAAAGCGCGCGGTCCCTCTACCATATAGGGGTCTCTTGCAATATTCGATAAAGAGAGATTGAGGATTGACAAGGGTTTGCGCGCATCCAGAAAAATTTACGGAATTCTGCAGGGCGAACCATGGTCCCGGCCGACCCGCACGGACCGGGATTGGTCACAGGGATACGCGCATGCGGCGGGTTCGGAGTGCCGTCAGAGTCAGGCATAGGAGCAAGGCAATGGGCAGGAATGCGGCCAGCAGAGAGATCGAGGGGGCGCCGAGGTCGGAAAGGTCCGCACCGGACCACGGGTCGTATATTCCGTATCGGAAGTAATGATCTATGCAGAACTTGCGCGCTTCGAGCGCGATATCCAGCAGGCATCCGGCAGTGAGCAGAGGGATGGCCAGCCAGGCAACGCGCCAGCCAACCACGGCGGCGATGAGCAACGTGGCGCTGCCCGCGGCACCGGTGACGAACGTGTCGTTCAGCACGGGAAAGGGGAATCTGGCCCTGTAGGGCATCGGCATCGTGTCCTGCATCGACCAGACCCAGAGGACGGCAAAGGATAGGCGCCATATGGCGTGGAGGGCGACTAATGTGAGGATTGATCGTGGAATCACAATATGAGGGCGGGCGGGCGCACTGCGGTAGGCGATGTTGGCCGGATCAGGATCGATGGTGTGCAGTGGCTCATCGAAGTTGATGAGTGTCCGCGCGCGCAGGATAGCTGCCATGATGACCAGAGGGCCGGCGGACAGGATAGCTACGGATGGCATGATCCCGGCATAGATCGAACCAAAGTGGATCTGGTACATATCCCAGTCCAGATGGAACAGGTCCACGAGATGCTTGATCCCATGGTCCCACATTATCCATTCCAGGTCGAGGTGCGTACGGATGGCAGTCCAGGCAGTGAATGCAAGTCCGATGAGAATTGCTGCAATGCGCACAGCCGCCGAGCGGTGCCTGAAGAACACGGCTATCGCTGTGGAAGCTAAGGCAGCACCCAGCAGTGCCATCGCTATCGCCGGGTACATCGGCGTTTGCTCTTGCGTGTATGTGGAACCAGCCGGGTATGTGAACGCAAACAGGGCATTTGCGCCTTCTGCGGCCACGAACAGCGATACCAGGAGCAGGCCACCGACCACGGCCAGATCAACACCCCGGTATGTGCGAGTGGGCGTGGTGGTCTGGAGATCCATGGGCTAATGATCGTCAGGCGGCGTGGTGACGGCAAGGGAATTCCGGGGCCACCGAGATTCCCGTATGGACGTGGCGACAGGATTGTCGCCACAACGGCAGACCGCATCGATGCGTCGATTCGCGTTAGACCACAAGGATTGGACTTCAATTTGCCATGATCTCGGCCGGCGGAAGGGGCGTGTGGTATGATAGTAAAGGTGATTTGCTGAGCATCATAGCTCCTCCCCCGCCAGGTAACTGATGTCCAAAACGATGCCCAAGAATGCGTTATCAAGAACTGCCATCGCGGCGCTGCTCTGTGCCATCGTTGTGATGTTGATACTATGGATCGTGAGCTATTGGTATCGTATGGGGCTTTTGGTGGAGATGGACGGCCGGATATGGGCATTAGAGACGTGGAGCGGCCGCGTCCAGCTTACGCGTGGAAATGGCGTCATGCCGAACGATAGGCGGTGGGCTGTATATCGCGTGCCGCGTTTTGCTCCACCAGTCTTGCGTACGTATTATCTCAACGCTATGCCATTCTGGACGTGGTGGTGGCTGCCCATGATCATCTGTGGGTGCGCAGTATACTGGCTCATGGCACAACGTCATCCCAGTCTGTATGTGCCCCTTGGCGAAGCGGCACGAAGGCGGCAGCGGCGAGAGCAAGGGCGCTGTGAACGTTGTGGATATGACCTTCGAGGTTCGGAAGACCGATGTCCGGAGTGCGGCGAGCCGAGGATGTCAATCGATTAGAGCAAAGACTGATCGGGAGATGTGGCCGATGCGGCTTTATCGACATGAGTGCTGCATTCGAATCGCGTCCTGTTTTCCGGCCTCGTTTTCCGGCCTCGTGGAATGGAAGACGATGAAATGAATACTTCATCATGGTCTGGTCTGGCCAAGCTGTGGTGCGTGCTGTGTTGCGTGCTTTGGTGCATCGGTAGTGCATGCGCGCTGCTTGATGTCCTAACCATACACGCGGAAGACTGGCCCGTCGTCTTGCCTCTTTGGTTGTTCCCGTCGGGGGTTGCATTACTGACGGTGCTGTGCTTCTGGCGAACTCGGCGACTCGTCCTGTGGCATATTACCATATTGTTATCATTCGCCGGATTCGAGCTACTTATCACCGCTGCTGCGAACCGAGGCGAGCAGATGGGATGGCTGAAGTTAACCGAGCTTTATCCGGCTCTGGGCCAGCTTGTCGCACTGCCGTTTCTCTGGGCTCTGGGTCGCAAACTCAATCGACACCCGCGCGGAAAGAGAACAAAGAAGACGAGAGAACACAGAGGACGCGAATCGATTAGGATGAAGATTGATCGAGAGGTGTGGCCGATGTGGCTCTATCGACATGAGCGTTGCATTCGAATCGGGTCCTGTTTTCCGGTCCGTCAGACTGACGATCGGTGTGGAAGGACAGAATGATGCATGCTGGAACGGTCCGTCGTGCTGTAATGACACTTGCACTATCGCTCGTGTGTGGCACTTGCGCTATGGGCGGTCCACCAGTCTACGACGCCGCTCGCTCTGGCGCCATCGATACCTTGCGAAAGCTGCTTGATCAGACGCCATCGTCCATTGAGCAGACGGATGAGTTTGGCTGCACGCCGTTGATGGTGGCGGTCGCCGCCCATCGGGTTGAGGCCGTGAAGGAACTCACTCGGAGGGGGGCACGTCTCGATGCCGAGGATAAATTCGGTCTTACGCCAATGGGTATGGCCCAAATGATCATCGCATCCTCCGACCCCGAATGGCGGAAGGGGCAGGAGAGTTTCATGCGCGAGCAGAAGCTGCCTGAAGAGAAGATCCAGGAGCAGCTTGCCAAGATCGATGCCGCGCACTCGCCGGCGATCATGAAGGACATGGCAAGCATCGTTGCGATTCTTGAGCAGGCGCAGAAAGCGCAACGTTCCGCGGACGAAGCATCACCGTTGTTGGTCGCAGTTGCAGATGGCAAGGTTGAATTGCTGCGCAAGGCACTGGAGAACCAATGGTTTGTGGATGTGAGGAATGCAAAGGGCCAGACACCGCTAATGCTTGCGGTGATCGCCGGCCGAGAGGATATGGCGCATCTACTGCTGGAGAAGGGTGCGAGCCCTACTGCGGAGGACGCGACGGAAAAGAGCTGCCAGGACTATGCCGAGTCTGGCTCAGAGAGTATGCGAGTGCTCTTGGACGACTACTACAGGCGACACTCCAAGGAGCGGTCCCGCCTCCGCCAGTTCCTGAAGTGGGGCTGACAAAGACAGAGCAAAGTTGATGCGAATCGATTAGAGCAAAGACTGATCGGGAGGTGCGGCCGATGTGGCTTTATCGAAATGAGCGCTGCATTAGAATTGGGTCCTGTTTTCCGGTCGTTTTCCGGTCAAATAGTACGCGAGGTAACTGATTTTATGGAAAGTAGAACGCCTTCGACGGTCGACAAGATTGCAGGAAGACCTCGTTTCTCACCGGACTGGCCGGCGCTGGGCATCTTAGTCCTCGGTCTATGCACCACGGGAGCAGTGGGCGCAATCTGGATAGGCGTTGGGTACATAGAGATAGAGGATTCCGTCGCAGGGCTCGCCATGTTGGGCTTATTGCCGTTTTGGTGTTGCCTGGCGACTTGGATCGTTGACGGAATCAGGCACCCGCCGGACTCGCTAAGGCGATTGTGGCTGCGGGTCAATTGTGAAGGCATCGTGTTAACAAGTTGGGTCAACTTGGCACTTGTACGGGCCCGGGTCCACTCTCACATGCGACTGGACATGCTGGATGTGACCATGATCCCGGCGTATTTCCTGCTGGGTTTGTTCTCGCTCGTGGGGATTCCATGGATTCATCGAAAGAGTGAATGAAGTCGAAAGGACAGATCATGATGAGCCAGCCCGAGTCGGAGAGACCATCGGAGATCGACTATGCGTCGGTCACCACTCGGCGGCGATCTTGTTTCTTTGACCCCGTCGCGACGATTCTGCTGCTGATTGGACTGGTGTTTGGGGTGCTTGCCGGGACTTGCGGGTTGAATCCTGTTGAGGGATCGGTGGTTAGCCATTGGATCGCCGACAGACCATCGCTAAATCTGGCGTTGGTCATATCGGCGTATCCTGGCTTGTTCATCGGCCTGGTTCTGTGCGAACTTCTCCATCTCCCATCCTACACGCTGGCCATCTGCATCGGCCAAGCCTGTGTCTACTGGCCCCTCGGGGCGTTGCTTGCGTGCATTCTAAGGAGAGCGCGACGGGGGAGCGCCAAAACGAAGTCCCAATGAGACGCCGCCTCTTCATAGTCATCTCGGCCCTCTCGCTGATGCTCTGTCTTGCCTGCATCATCATGTGGGTGCGCAGTTACTGGCGATACGACGAAGCTGGGTGGAACCAGCGCAGTCGGAACGGCTCTGTGGGGGAGGCCGAGTACTTCAACGTCGTATCTGAATGCGGGCAACTCAGGTTCGATCTTCAGTGGTACAGAGGAAACGCAATCGCCTTCCCCGCGGATTGGCCAACGGATGGCGTCAGTGTTCGCCGCCCAGGATTGGACAGCCGCCCAGCGGTGTCGGGTCGGTACGATGACTTCGGCCATTTCGGGTTCTTCTACGGTTCAATTGTGAGACCCGATCTCGTCTCTCGCAGTCTGTTGGTGCCGCACTGGTTCCTGACCATTGCAGCAGCCATATCTCCGAGCGTCTGGTGGTGCAAAGCACGCCGGACGAAGCGCCGCAATACGGCAGGGCTGTGCAAGAAATGCGGCTACGACCTGCGGGCCAGCAAAGACCGCTGCCCCGAGTGCGGAACGGCCATTCCCGCTGCTCTGGTAAGGAGGCCGGTCGCATGAGACGGCAATTGCTGACTATCCTCTCGACGGTTCTGTGCCTTGCGGTTGATGGAGGAAGATTGGTCATAGCGCTGCCTTTTCCAGTCTTCGTGCCTGCTTGAGTTTGCATTCTGGGTTCGCTAGCCTTGAATCATGCGCAAGATCATCATTGATCCCGGCATATGCAATGGTCTACCTGCCATTGAGGGCACGCGCATCGCCGTTCAGACCGTCCTTGAATTTCTTTCGGCGGGCGACAGTATTGAGGATGTTCTGGAAGAATATCCCACGCTTTCTCGCGAGGATGTGCTGGCCTGTCTGGCGTATGCCGCGCAGTCGATGAAGCATCAGTGAGGGGAGATTGGAGCCCGACTGGGAATCAGAACGCCGGCGAAATCCCTGTATGGACGTGGCGACAGGATTGTCGCCACTACGGCAGTGCAGTTATCTGTCCATGACATACCACGCGGATACGAGCGGGTCTTCAATGGAGCTGCGTGTGTGGTGGTCTTCGCCTTTGTGGACGATGAAGACATCGCCGGCCTGGATGGGACACTCGATGCCGTCGATGGGCAGTACGCCACGGCCCTGGACGAAGATGAATACTTCGTCGACATCGTGGACATGACACGCCTCGGGATGGGCGGTTTTACGGATTTGGAGAGGCAGGCGCCGCCTCGCAATTACACATCATGTACCTGATCTCATATAATCGTGCCGATGAAGGCGAGCGTGTACGTCGAAACCAGCGTCATTAGCTATGCGGTTGGGCACCTGAGCCATTCATTGCAGGTTGCCGCGAACCAGCAGATCACGCGCCAATGGTGGAACCACGCACAGCGCCGCTGGCACCTGCTGATATCTCCGCTGGTCATTGCTGAAGCCGGTGAGGGTGACAGGGGGCTATCGCTGGCACGAGTCCGGAAACTGCAAGGAATTGAGGTATTGCCGACGACGCAAGAGATCATGGACTGTACCGCGTATTATATGAAGCATCTGCTTCTGCCACGGAAAGCATATGTGGACGCTGGACATCTGGCGCATGCGGTGCAGCATAAGCTGGATTACCTGGTAACCTGGAATTGCACGCATATTGCTAACGGGCAGGTGCTTCAGCGGCTGCGCAAGCTGAATGATATTCGCGGCTGGCATACTCCACTGGTGGTAACGCCCGAGTTCCTGATGGAGGAATAATGATGAAAAAACGCATACCGGACCCGATCATTGCCGAAATCCACAAAGTTCGAGAGCGCTTTTGGACCGAATCGCGCCAACGTCCAGCACAGTTGTGGATCAACATCCAGAAGCGAGCGGACTTGGCATTGAGTCAGGCATATGGCCAAGCGCAACCCCGTCGGAAGAAGATCGGTTGACGGTCTGTTCACGGAGAGGATGAATCGGGCAGAGTCGAGATGTGGAGACAGGATTGCCGCCTACCGATCCATCACATACCACACGGATACGAGCGGGTCCTCGATGGAGCTGCGCGTGTGGTGGTCTTCGCCTTTGTGGACGATGAAGACATCGCCGGTCTGGATGGGGTATTCGATGCCGTCGATGGGGAGTACGCCACGGCCTTGAACGAAAATGAACACCTCATCGACATCGTGGACATGACGCGCCTCGGGATGGGCGGTTTCGCCGGGTTTGAAGATATACACGCCGCCGTGAACCACTTTTGCATCGCCGAGTTCACGAGGCATCAGCCGTGAGCTATTGGGTTTCAGATCCGCGATTGTCAGTTTCTTCATGGTGTGCTGTGCCTTTCGGTAGCTGCGTTGCGATCTTATCATGGATTGCATGATCAGGAACCTTGCCCACATTTGCTTCGTCGTTCGCGATCTCGATGCATCGATTGCGTTCTACTGCCAGAAACTCGGGCTCAAGCTCGCGTTCGATGCAAACAACGATGCCGGCCAGCGCATTGGTGTCTACATCCATGTTGGCGGGCACAACTTCATCGAGTTGTTCCAGGGAGAGGTTGTCGCGGCGGCCGGCAAGATCTCCTACCAACACTTCTGCCTTGAGGTGGATGACCTGGCCGGCACAGTGGCCGCCATGCGAACGCATGGCGTAGAGGTTAGCGATCCCAAGACCGGCCGCGATCGCAGCCTTCAGGCGTGGCTGGCGGACCCGGACGGCAATCGCATTGAGCTGCACCAATACACGCCGGAGAGCAAGCAGTTGCCGAGCCTGGTGTGATCAGGATGCCCGGAACTCGCGGATCGCTTCCAGCATGGCAGCGATGTTGGCGATGGGGGTGCAGGCCTGGACGTTGTGGATGGCGTTGAAGACGAAGCCGCCGCCGGGGGCGAAGGTGCGGCAGCGCTGGAGCACTTGCTCTTTCACCTGCGCGGGAGTGCCAAAGGGTAGTGTGTGCTGGGTGTCGACGCCGCCGCCCCAGAAGGTGATCTGATGGCCGTACTTCTGCTTTAGGGCTTCAGGTTCCATCCCGGCGGCCGAGCATTGCACCGGGTTGAGGATATCGAATCCGGACTCGATGAAATGGGGGATGAGCTTTTCCACCGCGCCGCAGGAGTGCTTGAAGATCTTCCAGGGCGTGTTGGCGTGGATCCAACCGGTCATTTCCTTGTAGTAGGGCTTCCACAGTTCGTTGAAGGCATCGATGGAGCAGAAAAGGCCGGCCTGAGTGCCGAAATCGGTGCCGCAGAGGAAGACCACGTCGATGCAGTTGCCGCAGGCGGCGTTGATCTGCTGCATGTTCGCCAGTGCGATGTCGGTCTGGCGGCGGAAGATGGCGTGGACATAGTCCTGCCGCACGGCCGTGGACATGTACCACTCGGCCACATCGCGGATGCCTTTGGGAGACTTTAAGCCGTTGCCCGGCACCAGGGCGATATCGCCCAGTGCGGCGCCGGGCAGGCCGGCGACTACTGCCCGTCCGCTGCTGCGCGCTCGCTGAGCGTCGGATGCGAACTCCTGAAGCTGCGATGCATCCCAGACCGTGAACTCCTCGCAGTTGTCTTCCGGGTTGAGTTTATCTTCGTCGATGGGCTGTTGGCGGATGATGGCGTCAAAGAAGAATCCTCCGCCGGGCATATGCCCTGCTGGCGGCACGGAGCGATCTCCCTGCGGGTAGATGAGCAGGCCGCCATCTTCGCTGGGTTTGGTGTGGAACGCGCCGGGAACCAGCACTTCCTGGCCCCAGGGTGTGCGCCAAGGTTGCCAGTTCTCGTTGCGGAAGCCGAAGATCGTGCCCCGGGGAGTCGGGCAGGTGACGGAAACGCCTATCGCGTCAGCCAAATCGTCATCGATCCACCCGAGCATCTGGAATGGTTCGTGGACCTTTACCGGCCGCTTGGGAAGACCGAAGTGGTCCCGGAGGGCCGCAACGCACGACACGTGCATGCCGGTGACGGCGGTAGCGCCAAAATCGACAGGCAGGCGAGCCGGCTGGTGGTGGTTCAGCGCTGCTATGACATCGTCGCGGTAAGACATGAGGTTTAGCGCGCCTCCGGCAACTGTGGCAGGCGGATGATGTCGCCTTCTTTCACACCTGAGGCTTCCGCCTGGCCGGCATTGAGCTCAATCGCGTATTGCGCGGGATCTTTACTTCCCACGCCCGTTTCATCCAGCGGTTGCATCTGGCGTACCGCGACCACTTTGCCATCGCGGTTCAGGTAGACAATATCCAGCGGGATCAGCGTGTCTTTCATCCAGAAGTAGAGCACCTGCTCGTAAGCGAATACGAAGACCATCCCGTGATCGGCGGGCATCGACTTGCGATGCATCAGTCCCTGCTGGCGAGTGGCATCATCGGCAGCGATTTCGCACTGGTAGCTCTTCTGGCCGACCTGAATCGCGACGACTGGAAGGCCTGACTGTGGGGCGGCGGATCGCGCATTGCAGCCGGAGGTAGCAAGTGGCGCCGCCAGTACGGCCATCAACAGAAACAGAGTGGTGAGAACTTTCATTTGCCTGACTGACTGGGCAGGGGAATTCCGGCCCGAGCAAGCATTTTGCGAACCGTTTCCATGGGCATGCCGACAATGTTGGTGTGAGATCCGGCTACCCGCTTCACGAATGGATCCTGGTCCTGGATTCCATATCCACCGGCTTTACCTTCCCACTCGCCGGAGGCGACGTACTGTTTGATCTGTTCATCAGTCAGGTTGTCCATTCGCACGGCGGACATGACTCGCGTCGATTGCTGCAGGTCGGCACTCTTGCGCACGACGCAGATGCCGGTGATGATGATCTGGGTGGTGCCCGAGAGCAGTTCCAGCATTTTTTTCGCCTGGGCGGCATCCGCCGGCTTGCCCATCACCTGTTCGCCGAAGCAGACAATGGTATCGGCGGCCAGCACCACGTCATCCGGGTATTGCGCCGCGATGGCGTCGGCCTTGGCCATTGCCAGCCGCTGCGCCAACTCCGGCGGGCTGGGCGCGGTGGTCTGCTGTTCGTCGATGTCCGCGGGATGGACCTCGAACTGGTAACCCGCATCGGCCAGCAACTTGGCACGACGGGGCGATGCGCTAGCCAGGATCAGCTTCATCGTCGCGCAATTCCGTTACAGTTTGGCTTTTACGGCCAGATCGCCAACGGCCGGAGCCCGGCCATCCGACTTCACATCATAGTTCAGGTGAATGGCATCGGCGGTCTTCTCCACAACGTGTCCCATCGCGATGATCTGGCTGTTGGTGTTCATGAACACCATCACATCACCAATCTGTACGTCAGCAGGCGCGATGTCACCAACGGCCACGAGACGGTTTTCGGGCAGGACGGCGATGACCCGGCCGATCTTGGCGGTCGGGTCAGCGCGGGTATAGGTATCACGGAACTGCTGCAGGGTTGCCTCGTCGGCGGGAATGGCGGCCGGTTTCTGGCTCTTACAGCCGCAGAGGACAAGTGAGGTCAGGACGGCCGACAGAACCGCATGATGCAAGCGCATAGGTTTCTCCATTCCAAGCTGAACCCAGACGGCAGGGCGCCCCCGCCGTCGGTGCATTCTGCTGCATAGTAGAACACGAGTACCACCCCTTTCGCAAGCGCTGAATGCGCCCGGAGATGCCGGAACATTGTCTGTGCCTGCATAAGTGAGATGATCCGGTGCGTTTGTAGGACAGAATCGCGTGAGCGTCGAGCCTGGCGACAAGATGCCAGGGCCGGATATGAGCAAACCCAAAGGAGAACGACCATGGAACGCAGCCGTTGGATTTCGATGGTGATGGCGATTGTCGCAGCAAGCGCAATGGTGCGGCCTGCGGCTGCGCAAGATGCGGGTGGGCCGCCCATGGGCGGACCAGGTGGTGGTCCCGGGGGCCCGGGTGGGCCAGGGGGCCAGATGCCCAACTGGCAGGATATGCAGAAGCGCATGGACCAGCGGACGATGGAGCAGTTGGGTGTCAGCGAGGAGGAGTGGGCGGTGTTGAAGCCCAAGATTGACAAGGTTCGCACGCTGCGGATGCAGTCTATGACTGGCTTCGGCGGAATGGGCTTTGGCGCGCCTGGTGGCCCCGGCGGGCCGTTTGGCGGTGATCGGGCGGCCAGCCCGGTGCAACAGGCCAACCGCGAACTGCAGGATGCCTTGAACAACAAGGGTACCCCTGACGATGTGGTCAAGGCCAAACTGGCTGCTGTGCGCGATGCCAAGGCCAAGGCCCAGCAGGACCTCAAGGCCGCTCAGGATGAACTTAAGGATCTGGTGACGGCACGTCAGGAAGCGACCCTGGTAACCATGGGCGTGCTCGAATAGTACCCGCTGATCCACGCGAGCGGGGCATGCCCCCGCACCATAGCCCGAAGGCTGGCGGTCAAGCCCCCGCCAGCCTTCCTTATTGCGCTGTGTGGAACTACGACCGGGCGGTCGGGGCGGTGGACGGCACGAGCGTTGTCAGGTTCAACTGGCCGGTGCGGCGGAGCAGAACGAGGTAATACACCTTCTCGCTGAGTTGCTCTTTCACCAGATCGAGTTCGGCATTCTGCACGGAGTTCTGGGAACTGAGGCGGTCCAGGTTCGTTGCGCTGCCGAGGGCGTAGGAGCGGTCGGAGAGCGTCAGAGCCTGGCGGGCGGCGGTAATCTGGTCGCGGGTATCCACGAGCTTGCGGGCGCTGCCGGTCAGGTTCTCATAGGCCTGTTGTACTTCCATGGCGATCTGCTTGCGCAGGTCGGCCTCGTGCAGACCGGCCTGGCGGTACTGTGACCAGGCAGTGCGGACATCGGCTTCGATGCGGCCGGCGGAGAAGATCGGGATGTTGGCGGAGATCGCTCCGGACCAGAGCCCGCCTTCGTCGGGGTGATGGTAGAGGAGGTAGTCAAAGTTCACCGAAACCGAGGGGTAGTACTGGGCGAAGGCCGCGGTGACGCTTTGGCGGGCGGCCTCAGCGGCATGGCGGGCTGCCTCCAGGTCGTGGCGAGACTTCAGTGCCGTTGCCATGAACGGCGCCAGGTCGCCTGGCGCATCGGGGATAGTCAGGTCATCGCTCAGGGCGTTCTCAACGGCGGGCAGACCGATCAGATAGGCAAGCGTCGAGCGGCCATTGCTCGCGTCGAGCAACGACTGAGTCAGTGACACGCGTGTGGCAGCCAGTTCGGATCGGCTCTGGGCAAGGTCCAAAGGCTTGGCAGCGCCCAGCCGTACTCGCGCCTCGGTATCGCGGACGCGCTCCTCCTGATATTTGATCGAGGTCTCGTACACCCGTGCCTGGCGCTCGTTCTTGATTACCTCGTAATACGTTGCCACCACATTCAGCAGGAGTTTCGCCTGCTCATCGAGTAGCAGCTCGCGGCGCTGCTGGATTGTGGCGGTGGCCGCTCGGTACTTCGCGAGGTCCTGGCCGCCGTTGAAGATGTTCATCTGGCCGGAGCCGGTTGCGGTGGTGGAGTCGGACGTTCCGCCCATGCCATCATCGCGCAGTGAGTAACTGGAGGCAGCGCTGATCGTGGGCAGAAATGCGCTGGCCGCACGGTTCCTGGCGATGATGGCCTGGAGGTAGTCTTCGCCGGTCGAGGCCAGCGTGTCGCTGTTGCGATTGGCAAGCTGGAGCGCCTGTTGCAGCGTCAGCGTCGCGGCTGCCGCCGGCGCCGTGGTTGGCGCCGCTGCTGTGTCCAGCACTTTGCGGTATTCGGCGACCTCCTGCTGCTGGTTTACGCTGCAACCCGCGATGAGTAAACCCAGCAGGCATGCTCCTTTGAACGCGGTGGGGGTGTGGTTATTCATAGCGCAGTGCCTCAATAGGATCCAGTCGGGCTGCCCGGCTGGCGGGGTAGAATCCGAAGAAAACGCCCACGCCCATGGAGAACCCCAGTCCAAGAGCGACGCTGAACAGACTGACGCTGGCCTGCAGGCTGGTGACTCTGGAGAGGATGGCCGCCAGGACAAAACCGGAAAGCACGCCGATCGCGCCGCCGGAGCCGCTCATCACCACGGCTTCGATCAAGAACTGTCGAAGGATGTCGCCGTTCTTGGCACCGATGGCTTTGCGTACGCCGATCTCGCGGGTGCGCTCGGTGACGGTGACGAGCATGATGTTCATGATGCCGATGCCGCCAACCAGCAGCGAGATGCTGGCGATGCCGCCGGCGAGCAGTGCGAGCACCTGGTTCATGCTGTCAGCGGTCTTGAGCATCTCCGCCTGGTTGCGGATGCTGAAGTCGTTGTCCTGGTCTTCCTGCAGATGGTGCCGCTTGCGCAGCAGCTTGGTGGCGCGATCCATGATGGTGTCCAGGTCGGCTTCATTGTTGGCTCGGATATCGATCTCGTTCAGGTGATCGACGCCGACGATCTGCTTCATGGCGACGGTGTAGGGGACCAGCACCTGATCATCCGGGTTGAACCAGCCCTGGTCGCCCTTGCTCTTGAGGACACCGATGACGCGGAAGTTGATGCTATTGAGCTTGATGACCTGATTGCATGGCTCTTCCGTGCCGAAGAGGTTCGTGGCAGTGGTTGCGCCGATTACTGCGACACGCGACATGGCATCGCAGTCGGCATCATTGAAGAGCCGGCCCTTCTCCACCTCGAAGCTGCGGATGGGAAAGTAGGTGACGGTCGTGCCCATCAGGCTGGTGCGGGAGTTCTTTGCCAACCGCTTGGCCTGGACATTGCCGCGCACGACGGGGGCGAGGTCGCGGATCTGCGGGATCTTTGCCAGCAGCGCCTCGGCGTCGTCGGCGGTGAGGTTCTGCTGCGTTCCCGACATGACGCCGCCGGTTCCGCGCTGGCCGGGGCTGACCACCAGCAGGTTGGTGCCCATG
This sequence comes from uncultured Phycisphaerales bacterium, assembly GCA_903871935.1. Classification (GTDB taxonomy): domain Bacteria; phylum Planctomycetota; class Phycisphaerae; order Tepidisphaerales; family Tepidisphaeraceae; genus CAIQIQ01. The sequence goes on along the minus strand of CAIQIQ010000038.1, from coordinate 64,955 downwards.
GCGGTGATCCGACCCATCATGTCAGCCTTGGCGGCCGCCACGAGTGACAGGACGAAGATCACCGCGCCGACGCCGATGATGATGCCGAGCATCGCCAGGATGGAGCGCATGCGGTTGGCCCACAGGCTTCGCAGAGCCACTTTTATAGTGATCCAGAGCATCATGGTGCCACCTCCTGGAGCGCTTCGGTCGCAGATGGCTGGGCAACTCGCCCATCGCGAAGATAGATCTCGCGCTGGCAATGCCTCGCCACCGTCGGATCGTGAGTGACAACAATGATGGTGCGGCCATCGGCGTTCAGGTGCTTGAAGAGCTGCATGATCTCGGTGCCGGTGCGTGAATCGAGTGCGCCGGTGGGTTCATCGGCCAGCAGAATGGCCGGGTTGGTGACGATCGCCCGGGCGATGGAGACGCGTTGCCGCTGCCCGCCGGAAAGCTGGTTCGGTTGGTGGTGCATGCGATCGGTCAGGGCGACCGTTTCCATCGCCTTGATCGCCGCCTGTCGAGCTTCGCGATGCTTTCCGGCATAGAGCAGCGGCAGCTCGACATTCTCCAGCGCGGTCATGCGCGGCAGGAGATTGAACGTCTGGAACACAAAGCCGATGTAGCGATTGCGGATCTCGGCCAGGCGGTCTCCGGAGAGCCGTGCGACATCTTCTCCGGCCAGCGTGTAGCTGCCCGCATCTGCGCGATCCAGGCAGCCCAGGATGTTCATCAGCGTCGTCTTGCCGCTGCCAGAAGGACCGCGAATCGCGATCATTTCGCCGGCGGCAATGTCAACGCTCACGCCATCGAGCGCCCGCACCGTCTGCCCGCCGAGTTCGTAAGCTTTCACAAGGTCTTGAGCGTGGATCATGGGGGTGCCTCTCTTTATTGCGGCGGAGGTGGCGGCATCGATGACTTCTTCTGATCGGTGCTCCAGTGACTGGCCACCTCCTTGCGGACGATGACCTGATCACCTTCCTGCAGCCCCTGCAGTACCTCGACGTTCTCGCTGTCGCTCAGGCCCAGGACAACCGGACGCTCCGCGCCGGGTGCTGTGCCAGTTCCGGCGATGGTCACCGCGGCTTTGCCGTCGCTGCGTGTAACCGACTGTTCGGGCACCACCAGCACACTCTTGCGCTGATCGCAGATGATCTGCACGTTCGCGGTCATCATCGGCTTAAGCAGCCGCTTGTTGGCACTGGTGATCTCGATCTTCACTTCAAAGGTGACGACGTTGGACGTATTCACACCTGTGGTTGCGATGCGGATGACCTTGCCGCCGAATCGCTCGCTCGGAAAGGCATCCACGGTGATCAGGACATCTTGGCCCAACTGGATCTTCCCGATGTCCGCCTCATCCACTGATGCGATGACGAACAGGCGCGAGACATCGCAGAGCGTCATGATCGTGGTGCCGCCACCGATGTTGGTGATGCCGGAGGAGATGATGGTTCCGATCTGGATATTGCGGGCGGAGACGACTCCGCTGATCGGCGCCTCCACGTGCGTATAGAGCAACTGCTGACGGGAAGTGTCGAGGGCGATCTGGTCGGCGTCGAGTTGGGCCTGAGCCAATGCGATCTCGTGTCGCCTCAGTTCGACGGTCAGCCGCTTGCTCTGGATTTCCTCGGCCTGGACGCGTGCTGTCTCGAGGTCGGCAGCAGCACTGGCGGCCTCCACATCGGCGGTCTCGGCATCCTCAGCGGAGCCCAACTGCTCCTTGATGAGCTGTTGCCGCCGCTGTGCCTTGGCCTGGGCGCTGCGTGATCTGATCTCAGCGGAGCGAATGGCCGCATCCGCTCGCTTCTGTGCGGTGGGGACGTCCGCCTCGGCCAGTTCCAGGTTCTTCTGCGCCTCGGCAAGTCGCGCCTTGGACTGGTCCACCGAAGCCTGCGCTCTCTTCACATCGCGTTCCTGGTCGACGGGGTCGAGTTCGAGAAGCAACTGCCCCTTGGTGACGGGGTCGCTGATGTCGAAGGGAAGCTTGGTCACCTCGCCGCTTGCGCGGCACTTGATGTCGACCTCAAGATTCGAGATGACCTTTCCCGTGCTGGCAACCGACTTGGTGATGTCGCCACGACGAACCGTCGCCACGGTGGCGTCGGCCGGCGTGGAACTGTTGGTGTTGGCCGACCGGCCGACCGCTGCATAGGTACCCACAGCGGCGGCGATGATTCCCAAGGCGATCAGAGTCCATGAACGCTTTCTCACAGTTGTTCTCCTGTCGTTCGCGGTCCTTCTGGCGAGTTCCCTCGCCCGCATGTGCCGCTCTGTTAGTACATACTCTCCAATGCGTCCGACTTCTTTGCCCGGTCGTCGCCGTTACTTGTCCAACCGTCCAGATGTAGTTCCAAGACTCTGATAAACTGGATGCTTGGACATTAAGATGCCAATAATATCGATTAATAGTCCAAATTGTCGGCGACTATGGTATACTAAGGATATGTTCGACTTGCTCAGTGACGTGTTGGAGACTGCTCGGTTCCAGAGCTTTGTGTTTGGGAAGAGTGAGCTAAGCGCTCCTTGGGGGGTCCGTTTCCCGGCCGGTCCGGAGGAGATGCCTGCGCACGTTGGGCCGCCAATCGAGGAGATTCCCGAGCCCCTGCGCGGCAGGAAGCCACCGCATCCGTCGGGGTGCTTCTACGCGATTACCCGGGGGAACTGCATCCTTGAGATCGATGGAAAGAGCGATCCGTTGACGCTTGCCGGCGGCGACCTCATCGTCTTGCTTCATGCGCCGGGGCATGTGCTGCGCGACGGGCCGACGAGCGCCGTCCGGCCGCTCTGGAAAGTCCATCCGTTTGAGCGCGTGCGCCAGCACAAGGGCCTCATGGTTGGGGGCGGCGGCGCGGTGACATCGCTGATGGGCGGGGCATTCTTCTTCCAGGATCGCCAGGATAGCCGGCTTGTCTCTTCGCTTCCGCCGGTGCTGCATCTGCGAGCGGAAGATGGGCGCATTGCTCCCTGGCTTGAGGATACGGTGCGTTTCATGGCATACGAGATGGATGAATACGGTCCCGGATCGCAGACGGTGATCAACCACCTGGCCCAGATTCTCTTCATCCAGGCGGTGCGGGCATATGTGCGCACGCTCCCTGACGGGAACGGCAACTGGCTGCAGGCGATGCTGGACCCGGAGATCGGGCCGGCGCTGGGTAGCATTCACCATCATCCCGAGGTGGCATGGACGGTGGCATCACTGGCAGACACCGTGGCGATGTCGCGCTCGGCGTTTGCAGCGCGCTTCGCCAGCCTTGTGGGTGAGCCTCCGCTGCAGTACCTGACCCGCAGGCGGATGAACCGTGCAACGGACATGCTTTGCGAGAACCAGATGGCCATCAAGGAGATCGCGCTGAAGATTGGCTATGCGTCCGAGGCGGCATTCAGCAAGGCATTCAAACGTGTTCATGGAGTTGCCCCCGGAGCCTACCGGAGAGGGGTCCTGCGCCCGGATTCCGCATCCATCCCTCCCCAGTTGCCGTGACGCCTTGGACTTCGTACCGTTCCGGGCATGCTGATTGTTGATACGCATCTGGATCTGTCGGATATGGCGCTGGAGGGGCGCGACCTGACTCTTCCCGCCCTTGAGCAACCGCCGGGGAAACATGGGCCGAACGTAGTCGGGTTCCCTGACCTGCGGGTGGGCGGGGTGGGGTTGATTTGCGGAACGCTGTTTACCGGTCCGGAAGTCTATCGGCGCAATGGTGTCGATGACCCGGCGGCCGCCCACCAGCACGCCGCGGGGCAGATCCGCTGGTACAACCAGCAGGAACAGGCCGGCCGGCTGCACCTCGTTCGCCGCAGATCCGGCCTTCCAGTCGAGTCCGATCCGGGACATTCGCTGCACACCATCATCCTGATGGAAAACGCTGATCCGATCCAGCGCCCCGCTGACGCCGGCTGGTGGTTTACGCAAGGCGTGCGCATTGTCGGCATGGCCTGGCGGCGGACGCGCTATGCCGGCGGCACGGGCGCCCCGGGCGGGCTTACGCCCATCGGTCGGGAACTGGTGCGTGAACTCGACAACGTCGGCATGATCCACGACATCTCGCACCTTTCCGAGGCATCATTCTGGGATCTGGTGGAACTAAGTAGTGGGCCGATCATGGCATCGCACAGCAACTGCCGTGCGCTGATTAACACCGATCGCCAGATTAGCGATGGCATGATCCGGGCCATCGCGCAGCGCGGCGGGGTTGTCGGCATCAACTTCTTTGATCGCTTCCTCATTCCCGCGGCCGAGCGGCAACGACGCAGGGCAACGTTGGCGGATGTGATGGCCCATGTGAAGCACATCTGCAATGTGCTGGGCGATGCCGATCACATTGGTCTGGGTACTGATTTTGATGGTGGGCTCGGACGGAATGATGTGCCCGAAGAGATCACGACCGCGGCCGACCTGCCCCGCATCGGCGATGCCGCCGCCCGTGCGGGCTTCAGCGATGCCGACATCCGCAGATTCCTCCAAGGCAACTGGCTGGGCTTCTTCCGGGGCGCCCTGCCGGAATAGGCGGCCTTTGCCGATGCGGGATCGCTTGCCGATTCGAACGGATGAGGGGAGGATATCTGCTTTGTCGCTGAGCGACGGGATGGAGAGTCATGCAAGAGATGCCGACAGATCCGCGGAGGGCGATCTTCACCCTTCGGATTATCTGGCTTGCACTGATTCTCGGGCAGGGGATATTCTTTGTTGTGGCGGTGGCGCAGCGCGGGCAACTGACTGGCAAGGGATCGGAGATGCTGCCGTACATTGCGTTGGCACTGGCGGCGGCGATGATGCCGATCGGGGGATTTCTGCGGAGGATGAGTCTCGAGCGGGGCAAGCGCGAGATGCACCCGATGCAGGGGCTGGCGAAGGGGACGATTCTGTTTCTAGCGTGCTGCGAAGGCCCATCTTTCTTTGCGAGTGTTTCGATCCTGATTACCGGGAGACTTACGCCAGCGATGTGGGTGCCAGCGGTGGCGACGGCGCTGATGTTGATCGTGTTTCCGAGTGAGGAACAGTTGGTCTAGGGATACATAATACGTTGGGAGTATGAGTATGAGTATGAGTGCAGAGCGGCATGGCCAGGTGAACGTGATTCCCCGTCCAGTGCGGGTGTCCTTGAGTGGAACTGCGCCATTTGCACTGCAGCCGCGGATGGCGGTGCATGCGCTGGGAGGTAACGAGGCCCAGGCAGTTGCCCAGCACCTGGTGGCAGGAATCAAGCGGCTAACCGGCATGCAACTGGCCGGTGTGGATGGTCGCGAGGGGGATGGGGTGGTGCTGAAGCTTGATGCAGGGATGAAGAACGATGGCGGGGAGTTGAGCCAACGCGAGGGGTATCGGCTCAGTGTGAACGAACGGCGGGTGGAGATTGCAGCGCGGACGGGGCATGGGCTTTTCAATGGCGTGCAGACCTTGGCACAACTTGCCCAGAGTGCGGGAGGCAGCGCGTGGAGCGTGCCGGCGGGGGTGGTCGAGGATTGGCCGCGGTTTGCGTGGCGGGGATTGCAGCTTGATGTGGGGAGGCATTTCTTCAGTGTTGAGGAGATTCTTCGCCTGCTGGATCTGATGGCGCTGCACAAGTTGAACACGTTTCACATGCACCTGACCGAAGACCAGGGGTGGCGGGTGGAGGTCAAGCGATATCCGAAACTGACGGAAGTGGGAGCGTGGCGAGCGGAATCGCCCAAGATGGGGGATCGCAAGAGCGGCGATGGGATTCCCTATGGCGGGTTCTATACGCAGGAGGACCTGAAACGGATTGTCGCGTATGCGGGAGAGCGGTTCATTACGGTGGTGCCGGAAATCGAGATGCCCGGCCACTCTACGGCGGCGATCGCGGCGTATCCGGAACTGGGCAACCAGGATGTGCCGGGGTTGACGGTGTCGGCCGTTTCCCCGCATTGGAGTGTGCATGAGAACACACTCAACCCCACCGCCAAGACATTTGAGTTCATTGGGCATGTGTTCGATGAACTGCTGCCGCTGTTTCCGGGCGAGTATGTGCATATCGGCGGCGATGAGGCGCCCAAGACGCAGTGGCAGAAGTCGGCGGTGGCGCAGGATGTGATGCAGAGCAACGGGCTGAAAGATGAGCATGAACTGCAGGCGTGGTTTGTCCGCCGGGTGGAGGAGATGCTGCACGCCCGTGGGAAGCGGCTGATCGGGTGGGATGAGATCCAGGAGGGTGGACTCTCGCCGACGGCGACGATGATGGTCTGGCGCGACTGGAAGTGGGCACGGCATGCGCTGGATCGGGGCAATCAGGTGGTGATGGCGCCGACGAGTCATCTCTATTTTGACTATGGGCAGGAAAATACGCCGGCGAAACCGGAGTTCGAGGTGATTGGCGCCTCGCTTACAACGCAGAAGGTGTATGAGTTGGAGCCGGTGCCGGATGGGGTCAGCGCCGAGCAGGCGAAGAACGTGTTGGGGTGTGAGGCGCAGCTATGGGGTGAGTACATCTGGTCGTGGGATAAGCTGACGTATATGACGTTTCCGCGGGCCTGCGCGATGGCTGAGGTGGCGTGGACCACTGGCGAGCGGAAGTGGGAGGATTTCAGTGGCAGGCTGAGCAAGCACATGGATCGGCTGGATCGGCTGGGGGTGAACTATCGGCGCGACGATGGGATGCCGGCGCGAGGCGATGTCGGAATGGGCCGGACCCCGCGAGTACGGTGAGGCTCAACTTATCGGACCGGCCGTGGTAGTACACGTACATTCATGTTCCTGAACATCATCATGCTTACCGGTCTGGCCGGGGCGGCGGTGCCGCTGGTGTTGCACCTGCTGTCGCGGGCTCGCTATAAGAGCGTCGACTGGGGCGCGATGATGTTTCTGGCGAATACCGAGCAGCGCCAGCGCCAGAGTACGCGCTTGAAGCAGTGGATCCTGCTGGCAATGCGGATGGCGATCGTGTCTCTAATCGCCATGGCGATGGCCCGGCCGGTATTCAATGGCTTGTTGCGGAGCCTGTCGCCGGGCGGGCATGTCGATGTCGTGATCCTGATCGATGCTTCGGCGTCCATGGCCGTGGAGGGGAACGGGCGATCACGAATGGATCTGGCCCGGAAAGCGGCCATCTCCGTCATTGCCCAACTTCAGCGCGGAGATCGCGTGGCGGTGGTGCCGGCCGGCAGGGCGCACGATGTCCCGGTGTTCAGTAGTGACCTGCAGCAGGCGGCACAATCGGTGGCGCTGCTTACACCCGGCGATGGCAAGGATGACATCGCTTTGGCCCTGGCCGAAGCGGCGAGTGTGATGGAGCATGCCGAAGAGTTGAACCGCGAACTGTATCTCATCACCGATCGGCAGCTTCTGAACTGGAGCCAGGTGAACGAGGCGTTTGCCACCGCGTGGCGCCGGCGCTGGGCGGGCGCTGCGGTGACCCCCAAGCTCTTTTGTATCCCGGTCGGCGGGGAGGAACGGGCAAATGTGGCGATTGAGTCGATGGTGGCCTTTGGCCTGCCGGCCGTGGCAAAGCAGCCGATCGAACTGGAGGTGCACATCCGCAACTATGGCGCTGACGCGCAGGGCGATGTGCCGGTGACGGTGAGCGATGGACCGCGGGAACTGTACAAGACGACGGTGACACTGCCGGCCGATGCGTCGGCGGTGGTGCGGACAACGGTCTCTTTCGATGAGCCTGGTTGTCCGGTGTTGACGGCGAAGATCGGAATGCGCTCGCTGACAGGCGATGACCAGCGCGAACTGGCGGTACTGGTGGTTCCGCCGCTGGAAGCGCTGGTGATCAGCGGTGATGAGCGTGAGGGGCTGTTCCGGAAAGAATCGGACTTCCTGCGGCTGGCATTGGCGCCTTGGGCCTCAAGCGGGGAGCAGGGGCCGGATCCGACAAAGGTGACGGTGATTACGGTGGCGAAATGGCAGCGGCCGGATCCGCGTAAGTTCCCGATCGTGGTGCTGGCGAACGTATCGAGCCTGACCGAAGCCCAGGCACATGATCTGGAGCAGTATGTGTACAGCGGCGGGGGACTGCTGATCAGCATGGGGAACATGGTGCAGTCGGAGAACTACAACCAACTGCTCTATCGCGATGGCAGCGGGATTATGCCGGTACGGCTGGGGGATTCGATGTCGGCGCGCGGTACAGCATCGCAGGCGGTCATCGGCGTAGAGATCAATCATCCGGTGTTCCGGTTTCTGCGCGGCCGACCTGATCCGATACCCAGCGTGAGCATCGACCGGCATGTGCCGGTGGATGGGGCGACATCCGCAGCGCGGAATCTGATCACGATGAAAAGTGGCGAGCCGCTGCTGATCGAGCAGCCGGCCGGGCGCGGCCGAGTGTTGTTGCTGACGACGTCGATCGATGCCGACTGGACGACGTTGCCGCTTTCGGGCTCGTACTTGCCCCTGATGCAGTCGCTGGCGCGGTATCTGGCGAGCTCGCAGTTGCCGGAACTGAACATCCACCAGGGCGAACCGATTGTGCTGAATCTGGAGCAAGTCGCCGAAGATCAAGCCCCGAAGATCATCCCGCCGGATGGCAAGCAGGATGCGATGGAGGTCCGGCCGTCAGTGCTGTCGACCGAATTGCGGTATGGAAAGACACAGGTGTCCGGGCGGTATGTATTGAAGTTGAAAACGGCGGGCAAAGATAGCCAATGGACATTTGTGGTGCAGCGGCCGGCAGAGGAAGCGGATCTGACGCCGTTTGCAGCGAACGATCTGGCGGGCTGGCAAAGCTTGCTGAGTATGGATGTGCTAGACCCCCAGAGCGAAGCGATGGCGGCAGCGGTGGGCCGACAGCGAGTCGGCCGGGAGATATGGCTGCCACTGATGTTGGCGGCGCTGGTGCTGATGGGCGTGGAGATGTGGTTTGCCCGCTGGTGCAGTGCGACACGGGCAGCGTAAATGTTTGTGCTTCAGCTTGGTCCGGTTCGCGAGTACGCTTACACCGTGCCAATGAAGAAGTCCCGATTCCTTGATCCTGCAGGCATGGCGATTGCGATGCCGGCCGCGCTGTTGCTGGGGGGGGCGTGTGTGCTTCCTTTGGGCTGGCTCCTGTTTACTCTCGTGGGCAGTGAACAGGTGCGGGCAGAGCTGAGCATCTCTTCGTTTCGCCTGGCGATGCTTGCGCGAACGCTCCTCTACGGGATATCGGTGGCGGTTCTGGCTACGGCGATGGCGATGCCGGCGGCGCTGGTGCTTGGCCGCGGGCCGTGGTGGCTGCGGCGGCTGTTGTGGGTGGTGCTGCCCGCGGGGCTGCTGATGCCATCGCTGGCGTATGCCTATGGCTGGTCGCAGTTTGTGCGCCTCGGGAGGGAGCAGTTCGCGGCAATTGGCGTGGTGTTCGATCCGGCCGGCTTCTGGGATGTGACCCGCTGTACCTGGACGCTGGCAGGCTGGCTATGGCCGATCCCGGCGATCCTGGTCGGGTTGAATCTGGCGCGGATGGATGTGGGTGTGCAGCAGCAGGCGGCCGTCGACGGGGCGCTGTGGCGGATTACTTTGCGGCAGTTAGTTGCACCGGCGGCGGCCTCGCTGGCGGTGGTGACACTGCTGGCGACGCAGGAGTTTGCCGTCTATGAGCCGACGGGAATCAGCGTGATCGCCACCGAGGTGCGCATGGTCTTTGAGACCGGTGCATTCAGCGGGCTGGCAAATCCGATGACCGTGCCGTTGGGCGGTCAGATGACATCGGATCAGGCAAGCCGGGCAGCGGCCGCGGTGGCAACGGGATTGCCGCTGATCGTGGTGACGCTCGCGCTTGCGGCAGTGGCGGCATGGTTGGGAGTGCGGACGAGCGCGACTGACCAGGTTGCGTTGGCCCAGTGGCCGCGGGCGATGAATGCTCCACTATGGGCGGATATCGTGGCAGTGGTGGTGATGCTGGTGATGCTGCTGGTGCCGGTGTGGTCGCTGGTGGTGAGTTTGCGCCGGCCGCTCTCTCCATCGACAATCTGGACTGAGTTCGCACCGGAGCTGGGTGGCGCGGCGATGGTGGCGGGGATCGTCGTGGTGGCGTGCCTGATACTGGCACTATCGATGTCAGCGCGTTGGATTCGCGGCGGGCTGGTGCTGGCGGGCTTGTCCTTTCTGGTGGGCGGCCAGTTCCTGGCGATCGCCGCGATCCGCCTGTGGAACCGGCCAGGCCTGGAGTGGGTATACGACGCCTTTCCCGTCACGGTATTGTTGTACCTGGGGCGGTTTGGCTGGCTGGCGCTGATCGGCGCCTGGGGAACGTGGGGCAAGGGGTGGGAAGAGCTGCGCTCCATGGCTGCCGTGGACGGTGCTGGGCCCTTGCGCACCGCAATGCACATCGTGTGGCCGGTTGCATGGCCGATGCTGCTGGCGGGCGCGCTGCTTGCCGGGGCGTTATCGCTTACTGAGGTCCCGGCGACGGTGCTGTTGCAACCCTCCAACCCGCAGGTACTGACACCCATGCTGATGACCTGGGTGCACATGGCGCGCTATGACCCCATGATCGAGGCATCGCTGCTGATGATGGCAAGCATTGTTGTGCCCTGGCTCGTGGTGGTCCTCTTGTCCGTCCCTGCAAAGCGACGCTAATACAAAAAAGGGGTCGGGAGTCTTTAAAAAAGACTCCCGACCCCTTTTATTGGTAGGCGGGGCAGAATCGGGCGCGGCTATTGCAAATCGCCCCGCTGGACTGACAATCGACAATCCCATGTTTGAGGCCATCACACAGCGTCGCTATCTCGTCGGTTTCAAGGCTGCCCGGCTTACCCAGCAGGTGACCGATGTGCTGGTCATCGGCGGGGGGGTGGCAGGGCTGCGGGCGGCAATTGCCGCAGCGGATGCGGGTGCGGATGTGTTGGTGGTTACCAAGGATGTGATCGAGGAATCAAACACCTGGTATGCCCAGGGCGGCGTGGCGGCGGCGCTGAACCCGCCGGACAGCCATGAGTCGCACATCGAAGATACGCTTCGAGTTGGCGCAGGGCTGTGTGACCGGAAAGCCGTTGAGTTGGTGGTGCGTGAGGGATCGCAGCGCGTGCTGGAACTGCTGGCGTGGGGCGCGGAGTTTGACCGTGATCCCACCAAAGCTCATGAACTGGCCTTTGGCCTTGAGGGTGGCCACTCCTACCCTCGAATTGTCCACGCTCATGGCGACGCCACCGGCAAAGAGATCGCCCAGACGCTGATTCGCTGCGCCAAGATGCGCGATGCCATCCGCATCGCGGAAAACAGTTTCGTACTGGATCTGCTCACCGATGAAGGGCGCTGTCTGGGTGCGATTGCGGTGTTGGATGAAAAGATCCAGATCGTCTGGGCCAAGCGCGTGATCCTGGCGACAGGCGGCGCGGGAGTCCTCTATCGTGAGACATCCAATCCCCGTATCGCAACGGCCGACGGACACGCGATCGCCTGGCGCGCCGGGGCAACGCTGCAGGATATGGAGATGATGCAGTTCCATCCGACCACACTGTACGTGGCCGGCTCCAACCGAACGCTGATCACCGAGGCGGTGCGCGGCGAGGGGGCGTACCTCGTGGATCGCACGGGACATCGCTTCATGCCGGATTACCACCCGATGGCGGAACTGGCGCCGCGTGATGTCGTTTCGCGGGCGATTGTCGCGCAGATCCGCAAGACGAATTACTCGCACGTCTTCATTGATGTGCGGCACTTGCCGACCGAGAAGTTCCGCACCCGCTTCCCCACGCTGACCAAGCTCGTTGACCAGTTCGACATCGATCTCGCGAAGGATCTGATCCCGATTCACCCGGCGGCCCACTACATGATGGGCGGAGTGGACGTGGACGACATGGGGCGCAGCAGCATTCCAGGCTTGTATGCCGTGGGCGAGGCCTCCTGCACCGGGCTGCATGGCGCGAACCGGCTGGGCTCAAATTCGCTGCTGGAAGGACTGGCCTACGGCAAGCGCGCCGGCGAGGATGCCGCACGCGAAGCTTTGCAGAACAGCGTAAAGTTTCCCCAGAACCTCGAGCACAAGATTCCTGAGTCGACGCGGACGGAACTGGACATCACCGATGTGAAGAGCTCACTGCGCAGTCTGATGTGGCGCAATGTCGGGATCGAACGGCAAGCCGATCGCCTGATGGAGACCCGCGAGATCATCACCTTCTGGAGCCGGTACGTGATGGACAAGGTATTCGACCCCGCGACGACCGGGGCGGCGGCCATTGCCGGGCTGGAATTGCAGAATCTGTTGACGGTGGCAACGCTGCTCACCACGGCCGCGTTCACGCGCACCGAATCACGCGGTTCTCACTTCCGCACCGACTATCCGCAGAGCGACGACGACCATTGGCGGATGCACCTGCTCTGGCGCAGGCCCATGGAGACGCCGATCCCTGAACCGCTGGGGTAGATGAGTGCCCGCTGTGAAGCAAGCCCCGCCTTACGACGGCGGCAGCGCCTGCGCTGCGGGCGCGTCTTTGCTGCGTTTTCGGCCCCTGGGGGCATCCTTGGTGTCGCCTTCATCCTTGGCAAGCTGCTGCCCCCGCGCCATTGCGATCACGCCCGTGCGCGCCATCTCCTTGATGCCATAGGGCTTGAGCAGTTCCAGCATCGCCTCGACCTTCTCTTCAGCGCCGGCAAGTTGCACCATCAGGCTGTTGCGCGAGACATCGACGACATGGCCGCGAAAGAGGTTTACGATCTCGACGACTTCATTGCGCTTGGCGGCTTCGGCGGCGATGGTGACCAGCACCATGTCGCGTTCGACATACGAGACATCCTTGAAATCACGGACTTTGACCACCGGCACCAGCTTGCCAAGCTGCTTGCGCACCTGCTCCAGCGTGTTGTCATCGCCGACGACGACAATGGTCATCCGCGAAAGCTCCGGATTCTCGGTTCTGCCTACCACCAGCGAGTCGATATTGAATCCCCGAGCGGCGAACATCCCCGCCACATTGGCCAGAACGCCGGGCTCATTGATCACCAGTGCTGATATCACATGTCGCATGGCCAGCAAGTTTAGGCCTGCACGCCAAAGTGGCAAGTGCGATACCGTTTGCCGGGCTAGGCCCTGTCTGAGAAACCCAGGGCCCCACGATGGGCCGGAAAGGGCCTGGATGCGAGGCGACGCGACGAAGCAGTATTTGAATACTACGGCGAGGAGCGGCAACGAAGCAGACAGGCCCTTTCCGACCCACCCTGCGGGCGGCTTGGAATCGCCTCACCTGCGGCGGCGCACCGGCTCGAAGGGTCTACCGACCCAGCTCTCGCCGATACTTCTTGCATCTGAGGCGATTCCAAGCCGTCGTGGGGCCATGGGTTTCTCAGACAGGGCCTAATGCCTACAATGTTCGTGTCCGTCTGGCATCGCTGAGCTTAGGAGAAGGCTGGAACACATGGCGTGGGTTGATCTCTGCAAGGTATCGGATCTGAGCGAAGGTGAAGGTCGTTTTGTGAGCGTGGACGACAACAACATCGCCATCTTCCTCAAAGATGGCAAGGTCCATGTGTTCGATGACACCTGCCCGCACGCGGGGGGTTCGCTTTCGGGCGGAATCCTTGAAGAAGGCTTTGTCACCTGCCCATGGCACTATTGGTCGTTCAATGTCGAGACCGGCTGCATGCAAGGCGGCGGCCGAGCTAAGATCAGGATATACCCAACGCAGATTGTCGGCGAAGGCGCGGACGCCATCGTCCAGGCCGATCTGCAGGTCACCACGGAATCGAGGAGCACTCCATTATGACGATGCAGGAACATCTGGCGGCGGCATTGGAACAGAACATCGGCATGTTGAAGATGACGTTGGCCGACTTCAGCGACGCCGACCTTCTGGTGCGTCCGCTGCCTAATGCCAATCACACCGCCTGGCAGCTTGGACACCTAATCGTTTCCGAGCGGCAGATGAACATGGCCGCCGGAGCGAAGATGCCGGCGCTGCCGCCGGGGTTTGAGGCGAAATTCACCAAAGAGACGGCCAAGGTGGACGATCCGGCCGCCTTCCCGAAAAAGAGCGATCTGCTGGCGACCTATGAGCAGCAACGCAAAGGCACGGTTGCGTGGGTGAAAGGGTTAAGCCAGAAGGAGCTGGATGCTCCGGGCCCGGAACACATGCGCGAGTTCTGCCCGACGGTCGCCAGCCTGGCCATGCTCGGCCCGGGCCATTTGGCGATGCATATGGGGCAGATGCAGGTGATCCGGCGGAAGCTGGGCAAGCCGGTTCTGTTCTGATGCTTCACGCTCGCTTCAGGACACTTTCGAATATCTTCACGGCCGCGGGGATGTCCGCGGGCAAGACCATCAGGCTGGTGACCGCGCGGATCGTATCGGGGCCGACGGCCAGGACGCGCACGCCGGCCTCGTCGAGGGAGCGCACGAGAGTGGCGGCCGGAAATTTGGGTACGCGGATGAACAGCATGTTCGTCTGCACCGAGTCAGGATCCAGTTCAACGCCGGGCAGCCGGCTCAAACCCTGGGCCAATGCGCGGGCGTTGGCGTGGTCTTCGGAGAGCCGCTGGCGGTGATGCTCCAGGGCATAGAGAGCGCCGGCGGCGATAATGCCCGCCTGCCGCATGCCGCCTCCGTACATCTTGCGGAAGCGCCGGGCGCGCGCAATGGTCTCCCGGGTCCCGCATAGCGCTGAACCGACCGGTGCACCCAAGCCTTTGGAGAAACACACACTTACCGAGTCGAAGTGCGCTGCGTAGTCGCGCTCCGAGATGCCCGTGGCGACAGAGGCGTTCCACAGGCGGGCGCCGTCGAGGTGGACGCGCAGGTCGTGCCGGCGGCACAGTTCTGCGATCTCGCGGATGCGGTCGATCGGCCAGATGCTGCCGCCGCCGCGATTGTGCGTATTCTCCAGACATACGAGCTTTGTTGGCGGGAAGTGCTGATCCGACGGCCGCAGGGCTGACTCGACATCCGCAGCGCTGAAGATGCCGCGCACACCCGGCAGGCAGCGGCACATCACACCGGCCAGGGCGGCGGGAGCGCCCGATTCGTAGTAGTAAATGTGGGCGTTGGCATCGATGAGAATCTCATCGCCCGCGTGCGTTTGGGCACGCAGCGCCAATTGGTTGGCCATGGTGCCTGAGGGTGTGAAGAGGGCGGCTTCCTTGCCGAGGATTTCCGCCACGCGAGCTTCCAGCCGCGCCACGGTTGGATCGTCGCCAAACACGTCATCGCCCACTTCCGCGCTGGCCATCGCCTCGCGCATGGCCGGTGTGGGTTGGGTGATGGTATCGCTGCGTAGGTCTATCGGCATGGTGAGGGCACGATACCACCGGTGCACGCACGATCAAACTGAAGGCCTTGATCCCTGAATCAGCAGGACGGTGGCATGGGCGGCGATGGCTTCGCCGCGGCCGATGGCGTCGCAGCCTTCGTTGGTACCGGCTTTAATGTTCACCTGTGTGGCGTCCACGGCCAGAAGCCCGGCCAGGTTCGCGCGCATCTGCGGCTTGAGGTCTTTGAGTTTCGGCCGCTCGGCCAGAACCAGTACGTCGATGTTGCCGACGACATAACCGGCGGCTCGCACCAGCTTTAAGGCGCGGTCAACGAACAGCGATGACTTCGCGCCCTTCCACTGTGGATCGGTATTGGGGAAGTGCTCGCCAATATCGCCGGCGGCAATCGCTCCCAGCAGGGCATCAACGGTGGCGTGCAGGATCACATCGCCGTCGGAGTGGGCGACAGGGCCCATCAGGTTTGAGACTTCGACCCCGGCAAGCACAAGCTGGCCGCCAGAGCGAAGCTGGTGGAGATCAAAACCGTGGCCAACGCGCATCGGCAAGTTCGCGGTTTGCATGGCCTAATAGTCTGCGCCAGAGCGCGCGATAAAGCCACCGGGCAAGCGGAGCAACGGCAACCAAACCATGGCTTGGCCATATCGCGCCATGGACAGCAGTTCGATACCTTGGCGGCCGAATCCCCTGGCAGAGGGCTTCTGTACTTACTTCTCGCTGGGCTTGCTCTTCTTTTCCGTGGCGGTCTTAACTTCGACCTTGGAAGCCAAGCGGTCCTCGCCTACCTTGGAGTACGTCACTGTCGCTTTGCGGTCAACCTTGATGGCGGCTTCAAAGGTTGAAGCTTTACCATCGAGAGTGATCTCGGTCTTGCTGTCGACCTTGAAGGTCAGCGGGCGAGCCGGAAGGGTCAGCACAAAGGTGCTGGCTTTGGCATCGACAGATGCAACGGTGCCGGTCTTGCCCTGTCCGGCCGCGGCATCGGCGGCGAAGGCCAGGGTGGCAAACGAGACAAGCAGGGCAGTACAAACGATCAACAGGGTGCGCGACATAGCTATTCCTCTCTGAAACAGGGACCTTGGACCAGCGAACATTTTAGTCCGTTGCGAAGCCGACACAAGGCGCCATAAACGACGAACTTGCATCGGATGGACTTGCTCGCTATGTTGTGAAAAACGTCACTAAGTCGCCGGTCATTCCCTGCGCAGGCTATGCTGTGTGAGCCATGGCGGAGTGGCCGATCCCGGTTAACCGTGTGTCATCTGGCGATAGTCCGGAGGGCGTGGCCTCTGGGCTGGTGAAGAAGGTCTGAGTCTACAGTTTTGAGAGGATACCATGAGTCAGCATCAGGCTGCTTTGGCGTCGATCCCCAACACCAACGTGCGCCGCTGGGTCGAGCAGTGCATTGAGTTGTGTCAACCTGACCATCTTTACGTCTGCAACGGCTCCAAAACTGAGAAACAAACGTTCTTGGATGAAGGCTGCAAAGCGGGTGTCTTCCTCAAACTCAATGAAAAGAAATGGCCAGGCTGCTACTATCACCGATCCAACGCCAACGATGTCGCCCGCGTTGAGCACCTCACGTTCATCTGTGGCCCGGACGAGGACGTCGCCGGCCCCACCAACAACTACTGGAACGACAAAGAGGCCTACGCCAAGCTGCAGACGCTGTTCAGCGGCTGCATGAAGGGACGGACGATGTATGTCGTGCCTTTCGTGATGGGCCCGATTGGTTCGCCCTTCGCCCAGGTGGGCGTCGAGATCACCGACTCGCTTTATGTCGCCGTTTCCATGGGCATCATGACCCGCATGGGCGATGTTGCGTGGAAGCAGCTTGGCGATGGCGAGAAGTTCACCGAGTGTCTGCACTCGGTCGGCGATGTCAATCCCGAGCGCAGGTACATCTGCCACTTCCCCTACGACAACCGCATCTGGAGCTTCGGTTCCGGCTACGGTGGCAACGCCCTGCTCGGTAAGAAATGCCTGGCACTGCGTATCGCCAGCTTCCTTGGTCAGAAGGAAGGCTGGATGGCCGAGCATATGCTGCTGATGGGAGTTGAGAACCCGTTGGGCGAGAAACAGTACGTGGCGGCCGCCTTCCCGTCGGCATGCGGCAAGACGAATTTTGCCATGCTCATTCCGCCCAAGGCATACACAGACAAAGGCTGGAAGGTCACCACGATCGGCGACGATATCGCTTGGATGTGGGCGGATAAGAAGAATGGCCGGCTGCGTGCGATCAACCCCGAGGCCGGCTATTTCGGCGTCGTGCCGGGCACGAACTCCAAGAGCAACCCCAATGCGGTGAAATCGATCCGAAAGGACACGATCTTCACGAACGTGGGCCTGGTGACGATGGACGATGGCTCGTACGACATCTGGTGGGAAGACAGCGACTGGGTGGCACCGGCGAAGTGCATCGCTTGGGATGGCACAGAGTGGACGCCCGGCACCAGCAAGAAAGCTGCCCATCCGAACAGCCGCTTTACCGCCCCGATGTTCAACAACCCGGTGCTGGACGCGGCCGCCGATGACCCGGCCGGCGTGCCGATCTCGGCACTGATCTTCGGCGGCCGGCGCTCCAAGACGATTCCGCTGGTCTACCAGGCGTTCAACTGGATGCATGGCGTGTACGTCGGCGCCGTGCTCGGATCAGAGACAACGGCCGCCGCGACGGGGCAGGTGGGCGTGGTGCGACGCGATCCGATGGCGATGCTGCCGTTCATTGGCTACAACATCCGCGACTATCTGGTGCACTGGTTCAAGATGCGCAAGAAGCTGACCGATCCGCCGCGCGTGTTCTGCGTGAACTGGTTCCGCAAGAATGACCAGGGCAAGTTCATGTGGCCCGGCTTCGGCGAGAACATGCGCGTACTGGAGTGGATCCTGAACCGCTGCAAGGGCCAGGCCTATGCCATGGAAACCCCGTTGGGTTGGATGCCGCGTCCGGAAGACATCAACCTTGATGGCCTGCCGATGGACGAGCAGGCGATGCGTGAGCTGCAGAGCATCAACGCCGAGGACGTGAAGAGCGAACTGCTGAGCCAGCAGGAGCTGTTCCTGAAACTCGGCGGGGATATGCCTAAGGAAATGCTCTTCCAGCGCGAGCTGCTGATCAGCCGGCTGTGAAAGTTACTTCCCGAGCTCCGCCGAATAATCGCGCTGCAGGGCCTGCTTCTGGCGATGCCGTTTCAGCGCCAGCTCGATCAGGTGAGTCAGCAGTTGCGCATAGGGCACGCCGCTGGCGGCCATCAGCTTGGGGTACATGCTGATCGAGGTGAAGCCGGGCATGGTGTTTACTTCATTGAAGTAGAACTGGTGCGTGTCCTTGTCCAGGAGAAAGTCCACCCGAGTGAGCCCTTCACACCCCAATGCCATAAACGCATCGGTGGCGACGCGGCGAACCGCATCCTGCTCCGCAGGCGAAAGCCCGGCTGGAATCTTCAGCGCTGCCCCGTTCTCATCGAGGTATTTCGCCTCGTACGAGTAGAACTCGTGGTCTCCGTGCGGGATCACCTCTCCGGCAATGCTCGCTATTGGCGCAACACCGTCCTCAATCTGCTCGAGCACCGCCACTTCAACCTCGCGGCAGTTGATCGCTTTCTCGATCAGTACCTTGGTGTCATAGGCAAACGCGGTCTT
Organism: uncultured Phycisphaerales bacterium; assembly: GCA_903871935.1. Lineage (GTDB taxonomy): Bacteria > Planctomycetota > Phycisphaerae > Tepidisphaerales > Tepidisphaeraceae > CAIQIQ01. The sequence goes on along the minus strand of CAIQIQ010000038.1, from coordinate 46,189 downwards.
GAGGGCGGCGGGCAGTTCCTCCACGGTCTTCACCTTCACCACGCCCACGCTCGAACCCATATTGGCCGGCTTCACAAAACAGGGATAGCCAAGGTGCTTCGCCACATTATCGTGCAGCGCCTGCGGGTTGCGAGAGTATGTTCCGCGCTGCAGCGTGATCCACGGCACCACCAGGATCCCCGCATCGCGCGCCAGTCGCTTGCTCACATCCTTGTCCATGCCCACAGCGCTGGCCATCACGCCGCACCCGACATACGCCACATCCGCCAGTTCCAGAAGGCCTTGGATGGTGCCATCCTCGCACAGTGGGCCGTGCATAACGGGGAAGATAACGTCGATCTTCGCCGGGCCCTTGAGCGTCTTGCCCGCGTCCAGGGGCGCCAGGGAGGCCGTCCCGCTGGCGGGGAAAGGCGGCAACACAACCGCGGGGGAATCCTTGAATACCGGCAACGCCTTTGCGCCCTGTTCGATCAGGCTCAGATCATTCAGCAGCCACCGGCCGCCTTTGTCGATCGCGATGGGTACAACATCAAACCTCGACTTGTCGAGGTTCTGCAGAACCGACGCCGCCGACATGAGCGAGACCTCGTGTTCACCCGAGCGCCCGCCGTAGAGAACCGCCACGCGAATCTTTTCCATGTTCATCCTTGCTGGAAGTCAGGGCGGCAGTATATCGACTTTATCGGGCGGAAGCAGCCCCGGCGAGCTCAGGCGTTTCCACGCCCGCGCCCCTCGCGCCCAGGATCTCTCGCACCATCGATGCGTTGACCTCGACCATGTCATCGCGGTCGCCGCGGTGCATGCCGACATTGACCACATCGCCGGGTTTGATCTGCTCGAAGGCGTATTCGAAGGCCATCCTGGCATCCAGGCGGCCGGAGCCCATGATCTTGTAGGCGATACAGGGCTTCTGGATCTTCCGGATCGCTTCCATGGCGCGGGAGATGTCCTTGAGCTGGAACCTCTCACCCTTGCCATCGTGCAGGCTGCCGCAGTTGAAGCAGCAGACCGTGTGGAAGTCCGTCACATTCAGCGAATCCACCCACAGATGCGCTTCGGGCGCATGGCCGGCGACACCGACGGGCACACCCAGGGACCTGGCGCGCTTGCACCAGTCGCGGATCGAGGCGGCATCTTTGGCCGCGTAGGCTCGGTCGGTGAGGGCGCCGTGGAAGTACATGGCACTGCAGCCGATCTCCACCACTTCCTCGATCATTCGGGGCATCTGGGCAGGCTCGCGGCAGTTCACCTGGGCGATCCACTGAAGCTTGCCGCCGCCGGCGAAGTACTTTCGCACCGCCTCAACAACATGTGGCGACTCGTTGTTGGTGATCATGGTGTTGATGCCGGCCGCCTCGGCGCGAGCCCAGGTTTCGAGGATGCGCTCAACCGTGTGGTATTTCACCATCTCGGCGTCGCGTTTTTCGTTCTGGTGGCTAAAGCCGCCAAAGGGGTTGGCGCCGATGATCAGCCGGGTGACATCCATTCCACAGAAGTTCACGCTTGGGAGGTTTTGAGTCATATAGGCCATTGTACCAGAGCGTACGTGCCGGTACATCTCGTTGTTCAGCATCGAGCATGTATTGCCGTACGGGAAGCCGGGCGATAGCCATAATCGCGCCGTGGGGATATAGTCGCTCCCCCCGAAACAGGGGCAAGGAGATACATTCAAGACTATGGAACGCACACTGATCATCTTTAAGCCTGATGCGGTTCAGCGCGGGCTTTGTGGCGAGATTCTTTCGCGGTTTGAGAAGAAGGGCCTGCAGATTGCCGGGATGAAGTTCATGAAAATCCCGCGGGAACTGGCCGAGACCCACTATGCCCCGCATAAGGGCAAGCCATTCTATGATGGGCTGGTGCGCTTTATGACCTCCTCGCCGGTGGTGGTGGTCGCCTTTGAGGGCAAGGGCGCGATCGAGATTAGTCGCAAGATGATGGGGGCAACGTTCGGCTTCAAGGCCGAGGCCGGCACCATCCGCGGCGACTATGGTGTCTCCAGTGCGTTTAATCTGATTCACGGTTCCGATTCACCCGAGTCGGCCCAGCGCGAACTGGGGTTGTTCTTCAAGAGCGGAGAACTGGTCGATTGGACCCCGACGATGCAAAGCTGGGTCTATGACATGAGCAAGGGAAGCCCGGAGTAAGGCAAAAGGATGAAGGCCCCCGGAGTACCGGGTTCCTTCATCCTTGGTTCTGTTATATGACTGTGCGTCATCCACATCGCGAGATGCCCACCGACTGGGGCCGGGTGGCCGGCTGGTATGACCAGCTTGTTGGCGGGGAGGGCAGCGAGTTTCATCGCCAGGTGGTGTTGCCTGGGGTGATGAAGTTGCTGGGCGAAGTGCGCGGCAGGGCGGTGCTGGATGTCGCTTGCGGGCAGGGCGTGCTTTGCCGGCTGCTCCAGCAGGGCGGGGCGGAAGTCACTGGCATCGATGCGGCGGGCGAACTGATCGATGCAGCGCGGCAGCGCAGTGATGTGGGGATCCGGTATGAGGTGGGCGATGCCCGGAATCTGGATTCGCTGCCGATGGCGGCATTTGATGCGGCCGCGTGTGTACTGGCGATCCAGAACATTCACCCCATCCAGGGAGTCTTCGATACCGTCGCCCGGCGGCTTAAGGCGGGGGGAAGATTCGTCATCGTGATGATGCACCCATGCTTTCGCGGCGCCAAGGAGACAAGCTGGGGCTGGGACGAAGCGAACAAAGTGCAGTATCGGCGCGTAGATCGCTATCTCATTCCGCGTAAGAACCCGATTATCTCGAACCCCGGGGTGAAGGATGGCACGTATACCTGGACGTTTCACAAGCCAATTGAGGATTATGTGAAAGCATACCGCAAAGCGGGGATGCTGATCGACGCCATCGAGGAGTGGGCAAGCCACAAGGTGTCTGATTCGGGCCCCCGAGCGCCGGCCGAAAACACCGCACGCAAAGAGATCCCCATGTTCATGGCGATGCGAGGGATCAAGGTGGAGTTGGCAGGGGGCTTGTCACCATCCTGATAGCGCAGAGTTGGGCCTCCTCGGCTTGCCTCTTTGGTTGCCCGGCAACACCACGCCTGTATCATCAGTACATCAACCAAGGAGAGAAGCTACATGTTCACAGGGCTCAATCGTTGTTTCGTCGGTCTTGCTGCCGCTGCCGCTATCGCCGTTGGCGCGGCCCAATCATTCGCCGCTGACATCCTCAAGAGTGATGATCTGGTTGCCGTGTGCGGCGACTCCATCACTGAGCAGAAGGACTACTCGGTGGACATCGAGGCCTATCTGCTCATGTGCCGCGCCGCCGGCCCGGTGCGCACTGCCCAATTCGGCTGGAGTGGCGATGACGTGGTCTGGATCTTCAACCGCGGCTCGGAAAAAGACATCCTCTCCATCCACCCGACCATCGTCACCACTTGTTTCGGCATGAACGATGGTGGCTACCGCGCCATCACTGATCAGATTCTCAACAAATATCGCGATGGCATGAAGCGCCTTATCGCCACATTCAAGGATAACGGCGTCCGCATCGTCGTCGTCGGTTCGCCCGGGGTTGTGGACAGCGTCAGCTTTAGCCGCGGGACCAACGGTGCAGAAGTCTACAACAAGACCCTGGCCACTCTGCGCGATGTCGCCCGCGACGTGGCGAAAGAGAACGGCTTTCCGTTTGCCAATGTCCATGATGTCATGATGGATGTCATGGTTAAGGCCAAGGCCAAGTATGGACCGGATTACACCGTCGCCGGCGGCGATGGCGTGCATCCCGCAAGCAACGGCCAGCTTGTCATGGCGTATGCATTCCTTAAGGCCATGGGCTGTGACGGTGATATCGGCACCATCACCGTTGATTTGGCATCGGGCAAGGCCACGGCCACCGATGGGCATAAGGTCATCTCCGCGGCCAAGGGAACCGTTGCCCTGGAGAGCTCCCGCTACCCATTCTGCTTCTGGGGCAACCCCTCCGACCCCAACGCGACCAGCGGCATCATCGAGTTTTTTCCTTTCAATGAGGATCTGAATCGCCTCAAGCTTGTCGTCACCAATGCCCCGGCGGGTAAGTTCAAAGTCACCTGGGGAGAGACCAGCAAGGTCTATACTTCCGAGGAATTGGCCAACGGCGTGAACCTCGCCGCGGACTTCCTTAAGAATCCCTTCTCCGCGCAATTCGAAAAGATCCGCCAGGCCGTCAGTCGGAAACAGGCATACGAGACCCTCCTGTATAAGACCTATATGGCCAATACGAAAATGGTGAAAGATGCCATGAAAGAAGCCAACCTGGAGGGCGATGCCTATGACGGGGTGAAGACTGCCCTGATCAAACGCGATGGCAAACTCGCTGCGGAACTGGCCACCCAGGTTACCCCGGTTGCTCACACGATCCAGATCGAGGCTGCGCAGTAAATATTCCTGAGCTCTGGACGACCCTATGGCAAAGACGATGACTTCTCGGGAGCGGATGCTGGGCGCGCTGAGCAAACAGCAGGTCGACCACATTCCCTGCTGTTTCATGAGTTTTACCGCCTTGCGCAAGAGGCACAACGAAGACCGCTACAAGATTGCGTTGGCCGAGCTGGAGATGGGCCTCGATTCCATGCTCTTTATTCCTACCGCGCCGCGGCATACCCGGCCGGATCATCCGGACCTGCGCGGCTTGCCGGTGCGTATCAGTTCCGCCGTGCGCACGGTGGAAAGGCGCGAGACGCTGCCCGATGGCCAGGTGATGTTGCACAAGGAATATCAGACGCCGGCCGGTTCCTTAACGTCGGTGGTGGCACTTTCCGACGATTGGCCTCATGGCAATCACATCCCTTTTCTTGACGATTACCAGGTACCCCGCTCAACCAAGTTTCTGGTCACGCAACCCGATGATCTGGCGGCCTTGGAATACCTGCTTGTGCCGCCCAATTCTGAGGATATCTCCGCGTTCCGTCAGGAAGCCAGGGAAGCTGCCGCGTTCTGCAACCAGCATCAGATTCTGCTCTCCGGAGGCTGGGGCGTCGGCTGGGATATGTGTAACTGGCTGATGGGCATGGAGCCGCCAATGGCCGCCGCGATGGAGAATCCGGAGTTCATGGAAGCCTTATTGCAGCGCATTCACCAGTGGAATATGGCGCGCATGAAGGTTGTGCTTGAGAGCAAGGTTGATCTCTATTTCCGCCGCGCCTGGTATGAAGGGTGCGATTTCGTTACACCTGCCTTCTACCGGCAATACATGCTGCCGATCCTCAAGGCCGAAGCGGATCTGGCCCATCAGTATGGAGCGAAGTTCGCCTATATCTGCACCAGCGGCACCGTGCCCATGTTGGACTGTTATGCAGAAGCGGGCATTGATGCATTGGTGGCCATTGACCCCATTCAGGGCACGCACACGGATATGCCCTTGATGCGAAAGACGCTCGCAGGCAAGGTCTGTCTATGGGGAGGCGTTTCCGGCGCGATAACGGTGGAGATGGGCAGCGAAGCTGAGGTGCGATCCGCCATCCGCCAGGCCATTGCCACCCTGGGACCGGATAGTTTCATTCTTTCGCCGGTGGATAATCTGACCGTTGATGCCCCACGAACCTGGGAGAACGTGCGGGTATTCATCGACGAATGGCAGAAGACCCGCTAGAGGGCATGAACGTCGTAACCGCAGTATTCGCAGGCAACTATCGTTGAATCGGGCATCACGCAATGAGGTCGTGCTCGCTTCTTTATAGTAGAGCTCGCCAGGGGCAAGTGTAAGGCTTCCCATACCCGCGCGAGAATTGTAGAGATTTCTTCGGGAACAAAACACGGCTCTGGCTGGCACTACTGTCATGGAAACACCATGGTACGGGGAGAGTTTCAACGGCCGGAGATGCTGAGGTGGGGCCTAGCGACCTGGATCTGTGTCGGGCCGCGGCGGACGGTGACCATGCCGCCTTCGACCTTCTGGTCGGCCGGCACACTCCACGGCTGTTTCGAGTGGCTCTGTCGCTCTGTGGCAGCCGGCCGGATGCCGAGGATCTTTGTCAGGAAACGTTCCTGGCGGCCTATGAAGGGATTCGGCAATTTGCCGGCCGGTCGTCGTTCAGAACATGGCTGACGGCGATCCTGATCCGGCGGTCATCGCGAGCCTGGCGGAAGCGGAAGCGCGATAGCAGGAACGTAACGTTGGGAGATGGCCAGGCGGATCGCGGCGAACTGTCGGCCGGTGACCGCAGGTTGGATCTGATTGACGCCATCCGGTCGCTGCCGGATGAGTTTCGCGAGGTGGTCGTTCTGCGGGAGATGGAAGGCTTCTCCTATGAGGAGATCGCCGAGGTGATGGAGGTGCCCTGTGGAACCGTGCAATCACGGCTGCACCGGGCGCGGATGATACTGAGGGGAAAGCTGGCCGCGTATCGGCCGGACGATGGAGTGAGGCAATGACGCTCTGCCCGACAACGCAAATCCTAAGTGCATACCACGATGGCGAGATAGACGTGGCCACGGCCGATGATGTCCGCGGCCATGTCGCCATTTGCCGGCAGTGCCAAGGCGAGTTGGACGAGATGAAAGCTCTCTCGATGGCAATTACCGACGATGCTGAAGCGCTTGGTGTGCTGCCGATCGAGTTGTGGAGGATCCAGTCGACCGTACGCATGTCGATTGGAAAGGCCGATGCCAGCGCCTCGTTGCGGCGGACGGCGGCATTTCTGGGGGCGATGGCCGCCTCGGTGCTCATCATTGCCACTGCCTGGCTGGTTGACCTGGAGCGTACTGCGGCTCAGGTAGATTCGGTCGGCGCAGCCGTGGCGGTAGCGCCCGACTGGGAGCGCTTGGCATCCACACTGCATACCGAGCCCCGGCCGGGGATTCCGGGAGATATGTCACCTTACTCACTTAGATATGCGGTCGCCGTCGACTGGATGCTGCGAAACCATGTTCCATCGGAGCGCAAGCCGTGGGAAAAACCACTGTAGCCCTCATTCTGGTTGTCATCCTGGCGCTCAGTGCTGGCCTGGTTACCGGTCTGGCGCTGCAGCGGATGCCCGCGGCATCGCCGGTGCCGCGGCCGGCCCGGACGCCGCTGGCGGAAGAACTGCAACTCTCCGATGGGCAGATTACCGAGATGAAGAACATCTGGGAGAGCGTGCGCGAGAAGGCCGATAACGCATTTGCCGATGCCCAGAGCCTCGATAGAGCCCGCGATGATGCCGTGTATGCCCTGCTCAATCGTGAGCAGAAGGCGGAATTCGCGACGATCCAGAAGGGCTATGTCGAGAATCTCGCAAAACTCAAAACACAGCGCGATGCCCTGTTTGATGAAGCGGTGAAACAGACAGAACGAATCCTCTCCGACGCACAGAAGCAACGTTATCGAGAGATTCTGGCAAGCAGGCTGGACCGTAAGCCGGCCGATGCCATGGATTGGCTGCCGAAGTCGTCGGTTATATCAACGCAATCGGTAAGCCAACCGAACTAGACGATGCCTATCATGTTCCCTAAGGAGACAACGATGAAGAAGATTTCGAATCGCACTTCACGCAAATTGTCCCGCGACGCCAGGCGCACGACCGAAGTGCTGGAAGAGCGGCGATTACTGTCCGGCACCGTCATGCAGCCGTTGTTGACGCTTACGCCGTCGACAACAAGCTATGTCTCCGGCTACACGCCGGCGCAAATCAGCCAGGCGTATGGCTTCAACCAGCTTACGGGCAATGGCAGCGGACAAACCATCGCCATCGTCGATGCCTATCGCGATCCCAATGCCGCGGCCGACCTGCATGTGTTCGACCAGCAGTTCGGCTTGACCGATCCCAACCTGACGATTGTGAACCAGACCGGCGGTTCGGCCAGTGCGGTTACGGCCGACGCAGGATGGTCCACGGAAATCGCCCTTGACCTTGAATGGGCGCACGCGATGGCGCCTCAGGCCAAGATCCTCCTTGTCGAGGCCAACTCCGCCAGCATCAGCGATCTTATGACGGCCGTTGACTATGCCCGGCATGCCGCCGGCGTCTCAGTGGTTTCCATGAGTTGGGGCGGCAGCGAGTTCTATGGACAGCAGGCCTACGACAGCTACTTCACCACACCGGCCGGGCATACGGGCGTCAGCTTTGTAGCGGCGTCGGGCGACTCGGGTTCCTGGTACGGCCCGTCCTGGCCGGCGACGTCTCCCAATGTGTTGTCGGTTGGCGGATCCGTTCTTCGTCTGACCAGTACAGGCGCTTACGGCTCCGAAACCGGTTGGAGCTACAGCACTGGAGGCGTTAGCCAGGTTGTGCCGGAGCCAACCTATCAGCTCAATGCCCAGAGCACCGGTGCCCGGACAAGCCCCGATGTGGCCTACAACGCCACGGGCTATGCCATCTACGATTCCGTCCCCTATCAAGGATATGTCGGCTGGTCAGTTGTCGGCGGCACCAGTGCCGGCTCGCCGCAATGGGCATCGCTGATTGCGATCGCAAACCAGCTTCGCGTCGCCGCCGGCAAGGCTGTGCTCGATGGGGCAACCGGGACTTTGCCCATGCTCTACGCCCTGTACAGTGCGCCAGGCACGGCGGGCTACGCCGCCTACACCTCCGTCTTCAACGACATCACCACGGGCGCATCGTCATACTTCATGAGAGCTCATGCGGGATATGACGGCGTTACCGGCCTTGGAACGCCAAAGGCGGTCCAGGTGGTGGCAGCGCTGGTTGGCACGCCCAAGACGGCAACCGTCGCCGTCACACCTGCCACGCCCATAACTAATGGCGCGGCCAAGCCCGCGGTGGTTCATCAGACTGTGGCTGCCACACCTTTGGCGCTTGCGGCTCAGGCAACGGTTGCGCAAGCTCAGACGGTGTTCTCGAACACCGCGCTATTTGACCACACAGCGTCTGTAACCATTACCCAGAGCGTGGCCAATGTGCTGCTGGGGCAAGCCGATGTACTGGGCGCAACTTCGGCAACATCATGGTTCGCTGTCGATCAACTGTCTGGCGGTGCACTATCTTCCGGCAGCGCCATAACGGTTGCCGAGGCCGCTGCTCCACAAGCGGTCCGGGCCATCGTCACGGCCGTGTCTGCCGAAACGCCGGCCGTCGCCGTTGCGAGCGAAGTGGTCACTCAGGCGTTCGCCCCGTTCATCCACACCAACGCCCTGGCGGCGATGGCGACCGATGGCATCGCCGATCTGGCGCACGAGTCTGCCATGCTTGGCGCTGTGCTTTCACCCGACGTCGCCCAAGGTCACAGCGTCGCCAAGCGCATCACCGCATTGACCCTGACGGCGGATGGCATTCTGATCGCGATCTATGTGGCACATGTCTTTAATAAGCGCCGGACAGCGCAGATGGCAGGTGCACTCCCGCCGGATACGATGATTCATCCGATGGGTCCGGATGAGGACTGAATACGCAACGGTTGTGAGCCGGACCGGAATCCACGCTCGCGACCATTGCTGGCGATAGCCATTAAAGAGGGCCGGCCGGGTTGTGTTTCGCCCGGCCGGCCCTGTTTTTGCGCTCTTGGCTATTCCTCTTCGGGTTTGGGCTTGTACTGCGCTGCAACCGCCTGCTGTACCTGCGGGGGCGCCGGTTCGTAATGGCTGAACTCCATCACGAACGAACCTTGTCCGCCGGTCACACTCTTAAGCTGTGACTGGTACTGCATTACTTCTGACAGCGGCGCCTGTGCCTTCACAACCGCCATGCCGCCAGGCAGAACATCGGTGCCCTGGATGCGGCCGCGTTTGCCCGACAGATCGCCGGTAATCGCGCCCATCTTGTCTTCGGGCACTGTGACTTCCATGTTAACGATCGGCTCAAGCAGCACGGCCTTCGCCTTCAACATGGCATCCTTGAACGCCATCTTCCCCGCCGTCCGGAACGCCACTTCCTTCGAATCCACCGGATGGTGTTTGCCATCGGTGATCGCCACGAGGACATCCTGGACCGGGTAGCCGGCGACCGGGCCCTGTTCCATCAGATCATGGATGCCCTTCTCAACTGCCGGGATGAACTGCCCTGGAATCGTGCCGCCGAACACTTCGTTGACAATCTCGATGCCGCTCCCACCTTTAGACTTGCGAGCCGCGCTGTCCTCAGGAAGCGGCTCGATGCGCAGGAATACTTCACCAAACTGGCCCGACCCGCCGGTCTGCTTCCGGTGACGGTGATGGCCATCGGCCTTGAGCTGAATGGTCTCGCGATATGCGATCTTCGGCGGATGGGTATCCACCTGCAGGCTGCGGTTCTTCATCCGCTCCAATGCCATGCGCAGGTGCAGTTCGCCCAGGCCGTTGATGACGACCTCATGGGTCTGCCGGTCGGTCTGCCACTTGAACGTCGGGTCTTCCTCCGCCAGCTTCTGAAGCTGCACGGAGATCTTCTGCTCGTCGCCACGGGCCTTGGGAGTGATGGCAAGGCCGTACATCGGCGTTGGATACAGCACGGCCTGAGGTTTGAGCGCAACGGCCTTGGGATCATCGCGAATGATGTCGCCGGTGCGCAGTTCTTCCAGTTTCGCCACCGCGCCAATATCGCCGGCGATCAATTCCGTCGCTTCCTGATGCTCCTTGCCCTGGAGATGGAAGATATGCCCGAGCTTCACGGTCTTCTTGCTGCCGCCAACCGAGGCCTGGGTCATGCCGGTGGCCTTGCCCAGATGCACCCGGAACATCGCCAGCTTGCCGATGAACGGATCGGTAGTCACCTTGAAGATGTGCGCCAGCAGCGGCTTGGTCGCATCATCCTTGTATTCAAATGCCTTGGGCTCACCCTCGGTCGTGATCATAGGCCACGGCTTGGCCTCCACCGGTGAGGGGAAGTGATTGCAGATTACCTTGATCAGTTCCTTGACGCCCACGCCGCTCTTGGCATCGGCAAACATGATCGGGCAGATATGACCCTCGACCATCGCCTTTTCCAAAGCGGCATGCATCGAGGCGTCGTCCGGCTCTTCGCCGCCGAGGTACTTCTCCATGATGGCCTCGTCCATCTCGACGATCGAATCCATCACCGCTGAATGGGCATCGGCGGCCGAGCCAAAGTCGGTTGCCCCATCCTTATTCTTGAGCACATCCACAAGCTCTTTGCCGCCATTTGCCGGAAGATTAAACGGCAGGCATTCCGGTCCAAAAGTCTTCTGGATGCGATCGACCAGTGCTTCCAGGTCGACCTCGGGCAAATCGATCTTGTTGATCACGATCGCCCGCGCCATCCCCGCATGTTTGGCGGCTTCCATCATGCGGCGGGTCACCACTTCAATGCCCGCCACGGCATTGACCACAATCACCATCGTCTCGACGGCCGGCAGCACCTGCAGCGCCTGCCCGATCAGATCGGGCGAGCCGGGCGAATCGAGAAAGTTAATCCGTTTCCCTTCTGCATCCAGATGCAAAAGGGAGGAGTAGATCGAGTGCACATGATCTTTCTCCTCCTTTTCGTAGTCGCTGAAGCTCGACCCATCGGTCACTGAGCCCTTGCGATTCACCGCGCCGGCCGCGAAAAGCATCATGTCCGCCAAGGTGGTCTTGCCGGCCCCACCATGGCCTGTAAGGACAATGTTGCGAATGTCCGCCGTTGTGTAACTGGGCATGCGTCACTCCTCAAACAATAAATTCTTGGAGGCAAAGGAAGGATGGCCGTTGAGCAGACAACGCCACGGATCTGGATATGACCTTCACTCAACGCTCCTGACGGTGCGCCTTCAGGCCCGCAACAGCGGGCCATGACAGGGATGCGCCGCGCCTTATCGTTAAAAGTAGTGTAAATATAGATGAAGCACCTGTACAGGCAAGCGATATGCTCAGGCAAATCGTTGGAAGTTTGGCATGACACAAGACGACAACACGCCAACCTCAGTAGCTGCCGAGCTGCCCTTGCTTGTCCGCGCCCGTCAGGTTGTCACCCCGGCCGCTATCGGCGCGCTGCTGGGTCTGCTGCTTTTTGCGTGGTTAGCGGGTTTCCAGATCGTCGTTCCCTCCTCTATCACCTGGCTGCTGGATTCGCCCGACCCGACGACCCACTACCTCGGCTGGTCATTCTTCCGCCATGACCAGTGGCATCTTCCTCTGGGCCTGAACCCAAACTATGGGCTTTCCAGCGGCAGTTCGATTGTCTACAGCGACTCGATCCCACTGCTGGCGCTGCTATTCAAGCCGCTCTCGCCCTGGCTAGGCGAACCCTTCCAATACACCGGCCTCTGGCTGCTGCTCTGCTTCATCCTGCAGGGCGTCTTCGCCATGCTGCTCTGCGGCCGCATCTTGCATCGTCTGCTGCCCCAGATACTGGCGGCCGGCCTCTTTACGATCCCTTTCATATTTCTCAAGCGTCTCGACGGCCACTACGCCCTCGCCGGGCAGTGGACCATCCTGTGGGCGCTGTATCTCTACTTCTTGCCCGCCCAATCCATACCCCGACCCAGGGTGATCTGGGTGCTTCTCGCCTGCCTCGCCGTCCTCATCCACCTCTACCTCGCCGTCCTCGTCCTCGCCATCTGGTCCGCCGATCTGCTGCGACGATACCGTGCCAACCGTCGAGTACTCCGCTCCGGCAGCATTGAGGCCCTCATCGTCCTCTCAGCGCTTCTTCTCGCCATGTGGTTCGCCGGCTACTTCTGCCTCGGCTTCTCCGATACCCGCACGGCCAATTCCGCCGGTGCCTATTCGATGAACCTTCTCAGCCCCATCGACTCGCGCGGTTACTCCCTCTTCCTTCCCGCTTTTGCCCTGGCTCGCGCCGGCCAGATCGAGGGCGCCGCCTACCTCGGCCTCGGTATTCTGGCGATGGTCGCCGTCACGCTGCTCGTCATCTGGTTGCGCCGCCCCACAAAGACTACGCCCGCGCCCACGGCAGGGGGGGCAACGGCATCGGTGACATGGACTCCACTACTGCTTATCTGCTCCCTCCTCCTCCTCTTCGCCATCTCCCCCATAATCACCTACGGCTCCACACAACTCCTTGCTCTACCCAACTACTGGGATGGCATCGGCGAAGTCCTTCGCGCCACCGGCCGCATGTCCTGGCCGGCCGTTTACGTCCTTCCCATTCTCCTGCTTGCCACCCTCGCTTCCCACCTCACCACACGCACTCTTACCCACCTTCTGGCGGCCGTCCTCCTGCTCCAAATCCTTGACCTCACCCCCATGTTGCAGAGCACCCTCCGGCATTTTCACACCGCCCAACCGCCCATCCGCCAACTCTCCGATCCCTTCTGGGCCACCGCCGCATCGCACTATCGCCAGATCATTCTCGTTCCCTCAGATAGCCCCGACACCGACTGGCATCCCCTCGCCTTTTTCGCCGCCGACCACGGCATGGCCATCAACCACGGCTACTTCGCCCGCATGAACTGGAACAACAAGGAAGCCTCCAACCGCCAGACCCTCACCGACCTGCAGGCTGGCCTCTACTTCCCCAACACAATCTATATCCTGACCACCGACGAGGCCCGCCGCCTCGTGTCTCAACAGAGCATCCACCAGATCGACGGCTACAGCATCTTCGTCGCTCCGGGCAGAGAGTAAGCAGTCACAGCAGCCTCATCGGCATTGGCGCGTGCTAGACATTGTGCGGCATAGATGCCCCCGTTTTCGCCGTTGACCCGCAGCGGCCACAACAGGGATGATCCTCCGTATGTCAGATCGTCGGGCCTCTCCTCTGCCGCTCCGCACGCCTTCAAGCCATGGCGCTCAGCACAGCGCGATACCCGTGCGCTCGTCGCTGCGCTACCTCACCAGCATCTCTCTGCCCCTGTTCGTCATTTGGCTGCCAGCTCTGGCGGCTGCCCTCTACACCAAGTGGCAGCTCCTGGATCACGAGGGGTTCCGTTGCGTCGGCCGGTACCAGGGCAGGATCGAGATCGCCAACTCCGACTCGCGCGCTTACCTCTTCTCATTCCCGGAACGCCTGAGCTTCTTCCGCTGGGACCTGCTCACCGGCACGATCGTGGCTCCGGCCGTATTGCTTGTCTTGCTCTTCTGGTTGCGGCCGCGCTGGCGCATATGGCTTGCGGCCGGCGTCGCTGTGCTCACCATCGCCCTGCTGATCGTGCAGATGCATGGCCACTGGGTCGTCGGCCACTTCCAGAACTGGCAGCTCTGGCGCGACGCCGTGCAATGGGGACTGATGCACCCGGATGACGCCAGGGAGTATGGCAGTGGTCGGATCATCACCAAGGTAGTCGCCGCCTGCGCGGCGCTCGGCCTGCTGGCGTTCTGCGTCAACTGGGCCGGCCGGTTTTCCCGCCGGCGCTGGCTGATCCAACGAATCGGCGGGGGCCTCTGGTTACTGCTGCTCCTCACCACCGGCATCGCCTGGGCCGTTCCCATCGTCTCCACCGTATACCATCGCGATATTGTCTTCCTATGTGCCCGAGCCGTCCTGGGCACCACGGATGTCGACCTCACACGCTATGCGGACCTGGCCTCCGGGCCGCTGATGGAGAAATGGCGAGCCATCTCCCACACCCCAAACCCCAAGCCCCAGCCCGAATACTTCGGCGCCGCCGCCGGCAGCGACGTCATCTGCCTGGTCATGGAGACCGCCCCGCAGCGCTGCCTCGACGTTACCGGATCGATGGCGCAGACGCCGAACATGCGCCTGCTGCGGCAACACTCCTTCGTGGCCGCGCAGCACGTGAGCGCCTATCCTTACACCCGCTGGGCAGTGCTTGCGCTTACCACGAGCTGGTATCCCACCGAGGTGGCGTTCTTCAACGGCGAGGGGGCCGGCCATCATGTCCCGGGATTCCTGCATTCCCTCTCCGCGATCGGCTACACCACCGCCGCCTACAAACCCTATACCGACAGCGCTGAAGATGAACTGCTCAACCAATGCGAGGGCATGGCCTCGACTCAATATGGCGATGCCAGGCCCACGCTTGGCGAAGCGCATGATCAGCTCTCCTGGCAAACAAAGGTCGAACTGGACCACTCGGCATTGGACAAATTGAAGCATGACATCGCCGGCTGGATCGCCCATGACCAGCGCTATGCAGCGCTGTTCTTTCCCCAGATCGGCCACGCCCCCTGGCCTGACGTGATTGTGGATGGCAAGCCCCACACCGTCGTCGAGCGGGGCGCTGCGGTTATCGCACTGCAGGACCAGTGGCTCGGTGAGATCATCGAGCAACTGCGCCAGGCCGGCCGGCTCGAGCACACGATCATCATGGTCTGCGGCGACCATGGCGTACGCACCCGCCGCGAGGATCCCGACTTCGCCGGCGGCATCATCTCCGACTACTCATTCCGCGTCCCGTTTCTTCTCTATGCTCCCCAGGTCCTCGCGCAGCCCGATATCCTGAACTACACCACCAGCCATATCGACCTCGGTCCGTCGGTGCTGGACCTGCTGGGCGTTCGCGACGGCCGGCAGTTTGAGCTCGGCGCGCCGCTCTGGGATAGACGGCTGAGTCAGCGCACCGTTTATCTCTGGGCGGGCGTCTATCTGGGCGCTGACGGCTTCTATGATGGCCATCGCTACGGCATGTGGCAGCACGTCTCACAGATGGCCACCAGCAGCCCCACCTTCGACTTCACCAGCGCCCAGCCCATGCCCCCCGGCACCCCCGGCCACAGCGCTATCGTCGAAACCCTCACCGACGCCATGGCCATCCAGTACCGCGTCACGCGGCTGGGGATGAAGTAAGGTAAATCAACGCGGTGGAGAAGAGCCGTACGCGATTGAGGTGCGCTGCCAAAGCCATCTACATCCTCAGCACTGCCGATCAAGCAAGCTTCTCACTGCCTACCAGAACGGCTACAATTCCGGCATGAGAACACTCACAGCCATTGTTCATCATGGCGAGCCCGACGAAGGGGGCTTCTGGGCGACCTGTCTGGAAGTTCCCGGCGCCAACGGTCAGGGCGAGACGAAAGCGGAATGCCTCGACAACCTCAAGCAAGCCATTGAACTGTTGTTGGACACCGAGCGCCAAGAAGTGTTCCGCCTCGATCCCCAGGCCGAGACGACCGAACTGGTGCTGGCATGAAGCGCCGGGCACTGCTTGCCCACCTTCACGAGCATGGCTGCGTGAGCGTTCGCGAAGGTGGCAGTCATTCCATCTGGGCCAACCCGCAGACCGGGCGCAAGGAAGCCATTCCCAGACACAACGAGATCAAGAAACATCTGGCTCGCTCCATCTGCCGCAATTTGTCAGTGCCAGTTCCACCCGCGGAATAGCGTATCGTATTCACGCTGGGCCCAATATTGCGCAGATCTAGGACGATCGATCTCGACCGGACCCGCCCATGTCTGCCTTCCAGACACGCTACCTGTCGAAAGCCCCCCGCACACTGGCTCGCCCGCTTCCCGTCCAGCCTCACCGATGGTACCTTTCCCCCATGTCATTCTGCTCCATTGAGTGGTTCGCCAACTCCATCGGGAAAGCTGTTCAGACCAACGTCATTCTTCCCAACTCCGGCCACGGTCCATTCCCCGTCTTCTACCTGCTCCACG
This sequence comes from uncultured Phycisphaerales bacterium, assembly GCA_903871935.1. Lineage (GTDB taxonomy): Bacteria > Planctomycetota > Phycisphaerae > Tepidisphaerales > Tepidisphaeraceae > CAIQIQ01. The sequence continues at coordinate 29,812 of CAIQIQ010000038.1, read as the reverse complement.
GCATGTCCGATGACTACTCCATCTGGCAACGTCGCACCCGCATCGAGGTGTACGTCGCCAACCGCCCGGTCATCGTCGTCATGCCCGATGGTTTCCGCGGCCGATACACCAACAACAACCAGGGCCCGGCCTACTTCGACTACATGACCAAGGACCTTGTCGACATGGTCGAGCGCACCTTCCCCGCCAAGACCACCCGCGCTGGCCGCTGCGTCGGTGGGCTCTCCATGGGTGGCTATGGCGCACTGCGCCTCGCGTTGGGCCGGCCGGACATGTATGCCAGCGTCAATAGTCACTCCGGCAGCGTGCTGGGCGCCTCAATGAAACTCAACCCGGCCAAGGATGCTGACCGCATCCGCACCTTCGGCAGGGACCCCCGCAAGACCGACCACGACCTGATTGAACTTGCCCGCCGGGCCAAGAAGGCCGGCCGGCTCCCCAAGATCCTCATCGACTGCGGTGTCGACGATTCCCTCATCGACCAGAACCGCAAATACGTCGCCGAACTCAAGAAGATGAAGATCGACCACACCTATCGCGAGTTCCCCGGTGCCCACACCTGGGACTACTGGGACCTGCACATCCGCGAAGCCCTCGACTTCCACGGCAAGATGCTTGGATTTTGACCAGTTCACATGCCGCCCGGGCAGCACCCTCAATCCTTCTTCAGCACTTCCCCATCCTCCGCCAACTCAAACTCAACCTTTTCCCCCTTCGCCGTCACCAGTTCCACCTCATAGTGCACGACGCCCGTATCCTTATACGTCTCCTTCTCGATCTCCTTTACCTTCCCACCCGGATACGCCTTCTCGATCCCGTGCTTGACCGCCACCGGAGTCTGCTCCATGGTGATCTTCTGCGTCGTTGACTCCGAGTTTTCAGCACACCCGGCCGCCAGCGCCATCGCACCCGCAATCAGCATCATTCGCATGTTCATCATCACCTCTTTGGTTGAGTCTGTTATGCTTATCCATATTAGGCATCCGGCGAGGCACACACATGGCCGAAACATTCATACTCTCGATCGATCAGGGAACCACCAGCACCCGCGTCATCCTCTTCGACAAGGCCGGCTCCATCCGTGGCCAGGCCCAGCAGGAGTTCACGCAGCACTACCCGAAACCGGGCTGGGTTGAGCATGACGCCCAAGAGATCTGGAGCGTCACCCTGCAGGTCATGCGCGATGCCCTCGGCAGGGCGGCCATTAGCGCCGACCAGGTGCACGCCATCGGTATCACCAACCAGCGCGAAACCACTGTCCTCTGGGATCGCAAGACCGGCCAACCGGTCGCAAACGCCATCGTCTGGCAGGACCGCCGCACCGCTGGCATCTGCGATGATCTTCGCAGCCAGGGCCTTGCCGACACCATCCGCGCCAAGACCGGCCTGGTCATAGACGCCTACTTCTCCGCAACAAAACTGCAGTGGCTGCTGGACAACACACCTGGTCTGCGTGCCAGAGCCGAACGCGGCGAAATCGCCTTCGGCACCATCGATTCCTGGCTCCTCTGGAACCTCACCGGCGGCCCGCGCGGTCCGCGCTGCGGGGTGCACGCCACCGACTACTCCAACGCCTCACGCACGCTCCTCTACAACATCCACACGCTGCAGTGGGATGACCAACTGCTCAAAGCCCTGAACATCCCCGCCGCCGTGCTCCCACAGGTCATGCCTTCCTCTTGCATCTTCGGCCACACCGATCCCGCAATCCTGGGCGCCCGATCCATCCCAGTGGCCGGCATCGCCGGCGACCAGCAGGCTGCTCTTTTCGGCCAGGCCTGCTACTCCCCAGGCCTCGCCAAAAACACCTATGGCACCGGCTCGTTCCTGCTGATGAACACTGGCCGCAACGCGGTATCCAGCAAACACAACCTCCTGACCACCATCGCCTGGGGCATCGGTGATCAGCCCGTCGAGTACGCACTGGAAGGCTCGATCTTCATCACCGGGGCGGCCGTTCAGTGGCTCCGTGACGGCCTGAAGATCATCGACACCGCCGCCGAGACCGAAGCCCTCGCAAGGAGCATCCCCTCAAATGAAGGTGTCTACTTTGTCCCCGCCCTCGTGGGCCTGGGGGCGCCACACTGGGATCCATACGCCCGCGGCCTGATCGTGGGCATTACCCGCGGCACCACCCGCGCCCACTTCGCCCGTGCCGCCTTGGAAGCGGCGTGCTACCAGACCCGCGATGTCGTCGAAGCCATGCGGGCAGACTCGGGGATCGCCCTGACCGAACTCCGCGCTGATGGCGGCGCGGTGGGCAACTCGTTCCTCATGCAGTTCCAGGCCGACATCCTCGGCGTCCCCGTCGAGGTGCCCAAGATATCGGAAACCACGGCGTTGGGCGCGGCCTACCTCGCCGGCTTAGCCACGGGATTCTGGGCCGATCAGAAAGAGATCGCAACGAATTGGCGGGTGGGACGACGCTACGATCCGCAGATAGGCAAATCTGAACGAGACCGTTTGTTCGCCCGCTGGCACAACGCGGTCGAGCGAGCCAAAGGATGGGAAAAGCCGTAATAGAGACTAACCCTTCAGCACCTGCAACTGCACGCGCTTGGCTTCCTGAGGATCCGCCACCTGATCGCTATGGCACGGTGCCTTCTCTCCCTTATGCGCCAGCCGGCGAATCTCCGCCTCGCTCAGCACCGCTCGCTGTCGCAGCACCTCTTTGCCATCACCGCTCACACCCGGCGACGGCATCGCCTTCTTCGCCGGTTGGGCAGCCGCATCCTTGCCGCTGGCAAACTCCTGGATCTCCTTGCTGATCCGCACAGCGCACCAGTCATGTCCGCACATGGCACAGAAGTCCGTATCCACCCCCAGATCCTCATCGTGATATGCCCGTGCCAGATCCGGATCGAACGACAGCTCAAAATGCCGCTCCCAGTTCAGCGCTGCCCGCGCCCTGGTCAACTCATCATCGCGGTCGCGCGTGCCGGGAATCCCCAGCGCCACATCCGCCGCATGCGCGGCGATCTTGTAGGCAATGCATCCCTGCTTCACATCATCCTTCTTGGGCAGACCCAGATGCTCCTTGGGCGTGACATAGCACAGCATCGCCGCCCCGTGATACGCCGCCGCAGTCGCCCCGATGCACGAGGTGATGTGGTCGTATCCCGGGAAGATATCCGTCACCAGTGGCCCCAGCACATAGAACGGCGCGCCATGACACAGCCGCCGCTGCAGCTTCATGTTGTACTCAATCTGATCAAACGGCACGTGTCCCGGCCCTTCGACCATCACCTGGACGCCCTTTTCCCAGGCCCGTACCGTCAACTCGCCCAGCGTTGCCAGTTCGCGCAGTTGTGCTTCATCGGAGGCATCGGCCAATCCGCCCGGCCGTAGTCCATCGCCCAGCGAGAACGCGACATCGTACTCGCGCATGATGTCGCAGATATCATCGAAGATGTCATACATCGGGTTCTGCTTGCCATGATGAATCATCCACTTTGCCAGCAGCGACCCGCCGCGCGAAACGATGCCGATGATCCGATTCTTCACATAGGGCAGGTGCTCGCGCAGAACGCCGGCATGGACCGTGAAGTAATCCACTCCCTGTTTGGCCTGATTCTCCAGTTCCTTCAGGATGTCGCCATAGGTCAGGTCTTCGATCGACTTGCCGATGATCATCGAATAGATGGGCACGGTTCCGATCGCCGCCGACGAGTTCTGGATGATCGCCTCGCGGCAACGGTTCAGGTCGCCGCCGGTGGACAGGTCCATCACCGTATCTGCGCCCCAGCGCATGGCCCATTTGAGCTTCTCCACCTCTTCATCAATGGAAGACGAGACCGGCGAAGCACCCATGTTGGCGTTGATCTTTGTCTTAGCAGCCCGGCCGATGGCGCACGGATCAAGCTGGTGCGCCAGATGGGCCTTGTTTGCCGTCACGATCATCCGCCCGGCCGCCACCTCCACGCGCACCTGCTCGGCCGTCAGGTGCGGTTCACGCTGGGCAATCCGCCGCATCTGGGGTGTGATCACCCCCGCCCGGGCACACTCAAGCTGCGTCTTGCCATCGCCATCCCGACCGGAAGCGAAGTTCATCGCCGTAATGTCTGATGGGGCTGGCATCCCCGGCGTATCAGGCGAAGAAAACGCATATGGCGTTCCCAGCCGTGCCGGATTGGCAAAACTCCCCGGATTGGTACTCGGCTTCGATGATGCTGCATTGCCGGCAAGCGGCGGCAGGATATATGGAAGAGTCGTCACAAACGCCTCCCTACGCTGGTCTTAACCAGGTCAGGTTCTAAGGGTTTATTCTCAGGGCAGGCAGACACTTCGTCGCCCGACCACCCCTGGCCAATAGCAAACTACAATAGGCAAGTGTAGGCGCACCCCTGTTGGCCCGCAATGCCCAAAGGGTCAGCCCAAAAGGTCGACCTTTGCCTCTTGATTGGCGTAACTGCCCTAACACATCCTTCGCACGAATCATACGTGGGCCATGACCCCTCCTGGTGGCCTCCCCGGGAGCTGGCCTATCATTCGATATGAGCACCAATACGACTTTGGCGAACAGCAATATGACTATAGAGAATGCGCTGCTAACACCCGCGCTCTTTAGAAAACACGTCAATTCGCGAACGCCGTTATTGATTAAGGGGGGCGTTTCTGAATTTCAGAAACTGGCGATGTGGTCTCCCGAATACATCAAAACCAAGTACGGTGGCGTGGTCTGCAAATACACCCACGACCAGGATGGTCGTCCCGTTCGATCAAAGAACACTACGACATACAGTGATTTCTTCGATACCAAATCCGAGAGCAACTACACCTTTACACGTACCGAAGACTGTGTGTTCCTCGACGAGTTCACTTTCCCCAACAAGTTTTTCGACCGGAAGCAGGTACCGCGGCACATCTTCTTCTCTGGGCCTGCAAATACCGGAGCACTTCCCCATGAACATGGCGATGCGCTCAATTTCCTGGTCACTGGCGAAAAGAAGTGGCTGCTATTCGATGCCGCCCCCGGCAAACTCGGATCACTCTACCAGCAGAAGTACTACCAGCTCTATCCCTCCGATCACACCGTCCAGGAATGGTACGCTAAAGAATATGCGGGCTTGCGGGCGGCGGTGGAAGTCGTGGAGCTAACACAACAAAGCACGGATATTGTTTATGTTCCCAGGTCCTATTCGCACACCGTGCTAAACCTCACCAGCGTGTTAGGTATCGTTGTCGAATTTGAAGCAGGGATCGTTGGCGCCCCCACCCCAATAGGTGCTGCGTACCGATGATCTCTGACGCTTTCTCGCCCAGTTGACCTGAATCAGCCGCTGTGCCAGGAGCCTCGAAAGCATGTGGTTAGTTTATGTCGTGATTTCACCGCGTGTAATACATATCCATATCGCTATTTCCGATAAGTGTTTATGTCCGAACGGCGCGATCCATGCGGACCAGAACACGGCCATGGCCTGCACTACGGCCGGATGGCGATGATGCCAAAGTCAATCGGCAGCGCGTAATACGAGTCAACCCCTGGATCGCGGAGGGCGGCATCGCGATCTGGCTCATAGGTCACGCGGAACGGAGGGGCCGCCTTGATCGGGCCACTGCTCCACGTGTTTGTCCCATGCAAACAGATCGCACCTCCGAATGGCACCGGACCGGCAGGCGTCTGGGCGCAGAACGTGCCGGCCAACGCCACGGATAGGCCGGTTGTCGAGCAGTAGAAAAGATGCCCGGACGCTGTGGGCTGTAGCCAGAGCTTGGTCTGGCCGATTATCTGTGATCTCGTTGCCTCATCTCTGACAGCTGTCACGCCCGTTTCGCCTGGGCTGAGAATCTTCACGCGACACTCGTATGCGTGGTTGAAGACCAGTTGCGGATGCTCGATATGGAGATCGAAGGTCGCCGTGTAGTCGCCAGGGGTAGGCGAATCGCTGGCTAAAGCGCTCGCGTCAACGGTTCCCCAGTTGATGCTCGCGCCTGTCGGGCTGTTCTCAACGCGGGCGCTGCATGTGCAGGGCCGCCCGGCAACCGTAACGCGCTGAACCGTGATCGTCATGGGACTCAGATCCCAGGTGCCGTTATCGATCCACACGGGCCAGAACTCGCCCGGTGCCACGGCTTTGCGCGACACCACCGAGAGCCGCGACAGCAGCCTCGCCCTGTGAAACTCCTGCCAACGATCACGCGATACCAGATCCAGATTGGCACATCGCAGCACATAGTCGATCTGCTGGCTGTTCCAGTTTCCCTTGGGATTACCGAGGATTCCCTGCGCGGCATTCCTCCAGAATCGCCGTGTGAAAGGCCTTGGCGTCGGCATGATCGTGCGGCCTGCCGCCAGCCTGCCCAACAACACTTTTTCTGCGAGCCCATCGTCGAGGGCGTCCCGGTACAGGCACGCCTCCATGAAGTTGTCACGGTATTGGATGAACAGGTCCCCGGCCGATAGCTCGGAGGCAATCAGTTTCTGTATGTTCCTCGCGGCAAGACTCCCCTCTCTCAACCGTCGATCCATCTCCCGCCAGGCGTATGAATCCACCCGGCCGCCGGGCGTGATCAGTTGTTCCACAAGAGACGCCTCCGTGCGGAGGCGATAGAAATCGCAGGTGGCGATGTCATGCCGCCAGAGCCGCACCGTAAGGGCAAGAACAGCGACGGACATCGCCAGTAATAACACCATTCGCAGACGATACGGCTGAGATTGGCCGATCACCGTCCCGCCCGGCTGGCGGATTTCATGCCCGCACTCGGGGCAACGGGTGGTGGATACCGGCAGGCCAGTGAGGTTGTACTCGCATTGCGAGCAGTATGGATCAGTGCCTGTGCGCCGCCGACAACGTCTCGCAAACCGCAGCCCCCACGGGGCAAGCAGCGTCACGGCTGCAGTCAGCAGCAGCGGTATCCAGAAGTGGTGAATGAAAAAGCTCAGCATGCCACGCATCAGCCTACGGTATCCTAACGCTCAGGCCAAGCGGATGCGCAACCGCATCGCGGTGGCGGACAACGGGTCTGGATTCGCAGACTCCCCGGAACGCGCCATGCGATCCAATTCCTCGCGCCCCACCCGGCATTCCTAGCTCCCTAGCGTCCTGGCGGTTCCATTCCAGACAACCGCCAAGTCGCCAAAAGTGCGGCCAACGGGCTCATATCCGTTCCGGGTCCATGCCCAGATCGACAGTCTCCGCTCGTATCTCCGGCGCTCGATCAGTTCCGTAGACGCTGCAACTGCAACAGGAACGGTGCCGGCGGCTGGATCGAAATGCCCGCATGGCTTCCCAGCGATAGCAAGTGGTGATCCCCGGAGACGATGTCGCTGGCATTTCCAGCCACAGCACACGCCAGCACAACATCATCGTCGGGATCGGCGGCAATCACCGGCGGAACATCGCCCAATTCCACCACGTCGGCAATCAGGCTGTAGGCATGAACCAGCGCATCGATCGTCAGCCCCGTTCGCGTAACGGCCTTCTGGAGCTTAGGCAGGCGAAGCGTGTTACTCAGTTCGTCCAGCAATCGCTGGCAGGTAACGATCTTTACTACCCCAAAACGCCCCGAATCCAACACCTGTTGTGGAACGCCAGTCCACAGAAGCCCGGAGACGACCACGTTTGTATCAGCGACGATTCTGCGCATCGCGGTTGGCCTTGCGCAGTGTGTGGACATCCTCCACAACCGTATCGAGATCCGGCCCCGGCCCGTTGGCGGCGCGAAGCTCGTCGATCCGCGAGAACACCACTTCGACCTGCCTGCGGCGCAGTTCGGCCAGCACCATCGCCTCAATGGCGGCGGGAGTCAGCAGACCTTGAGCCTGGGCCTGTTCGGCCAATGCCCCTGGAAACTGCAATGTCAGATCGACTCGCATGACACCAGTATTGTAGCAGCCCACGCTACATACGTCACGGGGGGAGAATGACCCATACTGCCATCCATTCAGCAATCGCAGACGCACCGTTCCTTTGCGGTGAAACCGTCGCTCCGCCAGCAATCCACATGCCTCGGCTCGCCTAAAATAATGCGAATTTTTCTCGCCGTTCGTAAACCCTTGCCAATCCTCAATCTCCATTTATCGAATCTTGCAAACCATCCCGTAGGGTAGAGGCGCATCTTTCCTGGTGCCCCGGCCGTACCCCGGCCATGCTATTTGACAACCGAATGCGAATCCCTACCCGACAAGTGGGACTTGCTTCCTGAGATGCGCAATCGATCCTGAGCACCTTTGTCACCGTCAGTAATCAGGATCACCGATGCCCGCCAACTGCGCACGCGAACCTGAGCACCTTGGTCCTTGGTGCTTGGGTCATTCATTGGCCATTGGGATCTGGTCATTGTTCAGCAGAGCGAAATCCCGGTGCGCCGGGGGTCATTCCAGCAGGACTTATCCACAAGTGCACCGAACTTGCGCACCTCCTCCCCCGATCGTCACCTAACTCCTTGCCAACACCACACATAGCGATACGGGGGTATCCTTCCGAGAACCTGCGCACCTGCTCACTTATCCACATCCTCCGGCCGTCCGAGGCATATGCCCGGCAGCACGCCGTGCCCTCTTTTGACCAATGCAATCGCCGTGACTGGCAAGCCCGCTTGTGGCTGCTGGGTTGGCCCATTACATTGCGGTCGGTTGAAGAATCGGTGATGTTCAATCCGCACCTCTTTCGTCGAGGCGTGATATGAGTGATTTGGCCGTCCAGGATCTGTTGGATCAAGCCCAGCGCTATTGCACATCCGGCAACCTCCAGGATATGAGCGTCCTGAATGACCTGGGCAACCGCCTGCTGGATCGCGGCCAGATCGATCCAGCCATTGCCTGTTATGACAAGGCAATCCAACTGCAGCCGGCCAATGCGTTCGCTCACTTTAACCGTGGTTTCGCCCTCCTGCTGGCCGGGCGGCTGGTAGAGGGATTCCAGGAATTCGAATGGCGCTGGCAATGCCCCAATTTCCCCTCGCCGCTACGGAAGTGCGCCCAGCCGCTCTGGGATGGTGCCAACGGTGTCGGCAAGACGCTGCTTTTACATGCGGAGCAGGGCTTGGGCGATGCGATTCAGTTCATCCGCTATCTGCCGATGGTGACGCCCAAGGTTGGCCGAGTCATCCTGGAATGTCGTAGCGAGACCGTCAGCCTGTTTCAGGGAATGCCCGGTTTGTCACAGGTCATCGCCAGTGATGCCGCGACGCCACCATTTGATGTGCATCTGCCGCTACTGAGTCTGCCGCAAATCTTCGGCACATCGTTGCAGACGATTCCCGCAGCGCTGCCTTACCTCAAACCCGACGCGCAAAAGGTTGAGCAGTGGAAACAGCGTCTCGCCGCCGATACGAGTCCCCTGAAAGTTGGCATCAACTGGCAGGGCAATCCCGGCTACAAGTGGAACGGACGCCGTTCGGCCTCGCTGGCCGCGTTCGCACCGCTTGCCAGGGTCCCAGGCGTGAGTTTCTACTCTCTGCAAATTGGCGAATCGGCCGCCGAGGTGCTCAATTCACCGCGCAACATGATGCTGCTGGACTTCACGGAACATATCCAGGATTTCTCCGATACGGCCGCTTTGATGTCCAACCTGGATCTGATTATTTCCACCGATACCTCGGTGGTGCATCTTGCCGGAGCGATGGGCAGGCCGGTATGGACCGTACTGTGCTCGGTGCCCGATTGGCGCTGGCTGCTTTCTGGCGAGAGCAGCGACTGGTATCCAACCATGCGGCTTTTCCGGCAAAAGCAGCAGGGCGATTGGCAGGGCGCCATGGCCGAAGTCATGCAGGAATTGTTCAAGGTACTGCAAGCCGCCCCCGGCGGCGCAGAGGCGACTGCATCTGCGCGAACCGGAGGCGTCGCCTGGCATCATCAACGCGCAGTGGAACTGGCCGGCCGGCTTTGCCAGACAGGAGATTTTGGCCAGGCGGAACTCCTCTATCGTCAGATTCTGCAGAGCAATCCTCGTCACGCCGGCGGACTGCACGGCCTGGGCACACTGGCCTGGCAGGCCGGCCAACCCCAGGATGCCCTCAGTCTGCTCGGCCAGGCCATCGCTGCCAATCCGATGGACCCGGCTTATCACACCACCCTGGGCAACGTGCTGCGCGATCTGGGTCGTATGGAAGAATCGAAGGCGGCCTATGGCCGTGCTGCTGCCATGTCGGGGCGAGGATGAGACAGCAGCGGTTTGGATCGGGTATGCTTGCGGTGATTCAATAAGGGAAAAGCTATATGACTTCTCCATGTCTGGAGGCAATTCGATCGCATGAATGCGGGATCGGCCTGTGGTGGGTCGGCAATGGCGGGTGGCTCATCAAGACGAAACCGTTACTCATCGCGACTGACCTGGATCTGGTCTCCGCCGAGAAGCTCGCGCCTCCTCCGGTCACGGCCGAGGAATTGGCGCCCCTTCTCGATTTGGCATTCGTCACCCACCACCATGGCGATCACTGCAACCTGCCCACGCTTCGCACACTTGCGGCCGGCGGCAACTGCACATTTGTCGTGCCGCGCACGTGCCTGAAGCATCTGGAGGAGGCCGGGATCGCGAGCAATCGCATTGTCGTTGCCGAACCGCTCCGCCCGCTGGAGGTTCTGGGCCTTCGCGTCGAGCCGCTCCACGCCATCCATGGCAACCAGGACTTTACGGTGCTCACCCGCGAGCCGGATTTTGTTACCTCCATCGCCCAGAGCTGCGGCTACATTTTCAATCTGCCTGGCATGCGCGTTTTGCAGCCCGGCGACTCCGTGCTCACGGAAGAACACCTGGCCTTGCGCGACATCGATGTGCTGTTCATCTCGCCCACGGTGCACAACATGTATATCGACCGCTCGGCCATCCTGGCCGAGCGCCTGAACCCGCGGTACATTTTCCCCCAGCACTTCGGAACCTATGAGGTAACCGATAGGAACTCCTTCTGGACGCGGGGATATCCCGATGAACTGCGCGAGCGGCTGCCGCAGGAGTTGCGCCAGCGCTACCACAAGCTGATGCAGGGCGAGACATTCACGATCCCTGTCGAGAAAGGCAAATGATGAATCAGAAGATGACACTGTCGGTATTCACCAAGGCATGGAAGACCCCGCTGCCGGAACTTGCCCGGCATATCAAGGCATTGGGTTTCGATGGCGTTGAGTTGCCCGTCCGCCCCAAGTTCCAGGTTGAGCCTGACACCATCGAAAAGGGCCTGCCCGAGGCCGTGCGAATCCTCGCCGATCACGGTTTGAAGATCTGCAGCATCGCCGGCTCAACGGATGAGCGGACCATCGCCGCCTGCGGGCAGTGCGGCATTCCCATCATCCGCGTGTGCGAGCACACACCTTACGACCAGAGCTACAGCGAGTGTGAGCAGCGGATCATCCGCAAGTACCAGGCCTTGACCGGCGCGCTGGATCGCCATGGCGTGACGATTGGTCTGCAGAATCACTGTGATGATTTTGTCCCGCACGTTGCCGGCTGCCGCGAGATCGCCAGGCACTTTACGCCGCGCCAGGTCGGCATCGTCTGGGATGTCTGCCACTGTGCTCTCAACGGCGAGGATCCGGAGATCGCCGCGGATATCGCCTGGCCATACCTGGCCATGGTCAACTGGAAGAACGCCTTCTGGCAAAGAACCAATGGTCCCGATGCCGAAGTGTCAACGTGGCAGTACTACTGGACAACCGGCCGGCAGGGCAAAGCTCCCTGGATACGCTGTGCCGCCGAACTCAAGAAGCGCAACTACAGCGGCGTGCTGTGCCTCACGGCCGAGTACAGCGACGAGGCCTCGGTCAATCGCCTCGTCGCCGAAGATATTGCCTATGCCAAGTCGCTACTTGGCTAGCTCGCTGCTGTCGATGGTCGGGCACCAGAATTTCTCGATGTACCCGACGATTATCCGGGTGCCCTCATCGTGCGAGATGTAGGGCGGCTTGAACGGATCATAGATAGCATCGGTCATGTCGCGCACCAATGCGGTGGGCACACCCCATTTCACCATCTGCTTGATGGCGAAGGTTCGGTGCATGATGCACATGTTCGTATGCACGCCCATGATGATGTACTGCTTGATGCCGTGATGCTGCATGTAGCTGTAGATCTCCGAGCCGCTGACGGCGATGCCGTCGCGGGAGGGGTCGATCTCGATGGCCACGTGCTGACGCGTCCAGGGGACGCGATTGTGCTTGCGGTCCAGCGTCGGCGTGTCGGTCTGCTGGCTCTCCTGGGGAAGCGGCCATGCCGGCTCATCGTGCGGCAGTGGGCTGGGCGGCTGCCAGACAGGGATCTCCTGCATGCGCTGGCGGGCCGGATGATCGGTGTAAAAGTCCATGCAGTCATTGGGGCCGTGCAGAATATGCACGCCCTTGGTGCGGGCCGCCGCCACGACCTTGTTCATCCGCGGGGCCATGGCGTCTACGCGCTTGGCCGCGCCTTCCTGGGTATGCGCATCCCACATGTCGCAGATCAGGATTGCGACCTGGTCGGCGGGCAGCGTCAGCGGCTGGATTACTTCCTGCCAGATGTTCCGCCCGCCGGCATCCTGTACCTGTTTCTGGCTGCGCAACGATAACGTCAGAGTCTGTGCCATGTTTGTACGACCTCAATCGTGGTTCAGTAAATCCTGGACATTCACCGTGCCGCCCGTCTGGATGGACTTGGTGATGGCCACGCCAATCAGAACGGCCTGGACGGCCTGGTCGACGCTGGCCATCTGGCTGTTGGGCGCCAGCGACCAGTCGCGGTCAAAGAAATCGGCACGCAGGGAAGGATCAGCGCCGCCGTGATCGCCATCGCCGCGGTTGATCGGCACATCCAGCACCGGGTATCCCGGCACGATGACGCGCTGTTTTTCACCGGCGATCAGGCCATAGGCCGCCATCTCGGTGGGGATGTACGAGGAGGAGTGCTCCATCCGCCCCAATGTGCCGTCCATGGTGACGTTCATTCCCTCGTACGCCGCGTGCGCCAAGAGCGAATAGTTCACATCCACGCCGTTCTCGTAACGGATATGAACGGAAAGTTGATCCTGTATATCGATGGAAGGATCGAACACGCAGCCATCGCGCAGGTAGCCGTCCACCGCCTCGGCGTCGAAGTAGAGCTTCTTGTAGACGTCGATCTTGCTGTAGTCGACGAAGAACGGGCAATGCTTGGTGTGTTGGCAGTCGCGGCAGCATCGGCCGCGATAGGGATTGTTCTTGCCATAGACGTGCAGGCCGCCCTGTGCACGGACCGTGGCCGGCTTGGAGCCGATCCACCAGTTGAGCATGTCAAAGTGGTGGCTAGCTTTGTGGATCTGCAACCCGCCGGAATTGGCCAGGTTACGGTGCCAGCGGCGGAAGTAGTCGGCGCCGTGGCTGCGGTCCAGAGTTTCATGCAACTGCACGAACAGCAACCTGCCGATGCGTTCCTGCTGCACGATCGAGCGGATACTGATGCAGGCCAGGTCGTAGCGCATGTTGTGCGTGACCAGGCAGAGGTTCTTGCTTTCGCGAGCGGCCGCCAGGATCTCACGGCACTGCTTGGCCGTGGTACACAGGGGCTTCTCGACGTAAATGCGTTTGCCGGCCTTGAGGCCGCGCACGACATAGTCGGCGTGGGTGCAGTCGCGTGAAGCCACCACCACGCAATCCGGCTGGGTGTCGGCGAGCATCTTGTCGAAGTCATTGAAGGCGAGAAGCTGCCGCCCCAGCCAGGCTTGGGCGCCTTCCATACGCTTGGGGTTGGGGTCGAACACGCCCACCAGGTCGGCGTTCGCCGCGTGAGTCGTCAGCAGAGGACGGGCAAACATGCCCACTCCGCGGCCACCGGTGCCCACCAGCACATATTTCTTCTTGGTCACAATCATACCTTTTCTGCCGAAGTGCGGCTCTTATCGGTTCTTCTCTATTACATCAAGCATGGTGTGAATGTTGTCGGGGGGTGTGCCGGGCATGATCATGTTTGATGCTCCGACGATGATTCCGCCCAGATCGTGAGCCGCTTCCAGGCAATCCATGACTTCACGCTTCACATCTTCCTTGGTGCCCAAATGCAGCACCTGGACGCGGATATTGCCGATGAACGTTGTCTTTGGGAACTTCTGCCGAAGCGGCCGCAGTTCCATGCTGGCGCTGCGATCGACCTCAAAGTAGCCGTCGACGCCGGCAGCATTGAAGAATTCGTCGGCCACGACCCAGAAGTTCCCATCCCCGCTGTAGAAGTAGTACATGCCGTTGGCATGGCAGGTGTCGACGATCAGCTTGAGTGCCGGGGTGAGAACCTCGCGGAAGGATTCGGGCGAGATGACCGGGCCTTGATTGGAGCAGAAGTCCCAGCCGGTGAAGTTCACCTGCATACCCGAGCGCGCAAGCCGCGGAATGTCCTTGGCGATGCGACTGGCGCGAGCCATGTACCTGCGGGCAATCAGGTCCGGCCAGAGGGCAATCGACAGCAGATCGGCCGATGAGTCCATGTCTACATAGACGGTATCGCCGCCCGACTTGACCAGCAGATCGGGATAGCGCGCGATCTGGGCTTTCATGGTGTCGATAATGCCCTCGGGAGCGACATAGGAAGCCGCCAGTGCCTCTTCCTTCTCGACCTCTTGGCGCAAGACCGCTTCATCAGGTTCACCGGCTACAACCGCACCGACCGATGTGGCGACGCCCCCTCGGCCATGGCCCTGCTTAGCTAACAGCAGTTCCAGCATCGGGTCATAGGTGTAATGCGTCCACTGGCCGTTTTCATCGCCAAAGAGGAAGTTGTAGTCGTCGATCTTTCGTGTTGGCCGGCCGCCGTTCCATGCCCAGTACTGCAGGCGCACAATATCATGCCCGCAGGCCCGGGCCACGGCCACCGCATCCTCTTCGCATCGTTGCCGATACTCGGCATAGGCGTCAGGGCCGTTCCACAGGGCATGCATGGCTTTCCATTGCAGGAAGGCGCCGCCGACAAGGCATTCCCGCCCGACGATCTTGTGAGCAGCATCGCCGGAAAACTGGAGATGGTGGACGGGGATCCGATCCACAGGCTCTCCACGAATAGTGGCTAGAACTCGTTCTTTGGAAGTCATGGGGTTTCCAATAATATAGACTTTCCCGAATAAAGCATTACGTGTCAGATGGGCTTCAATCCGGGTGAGAGAGGCAGGAACGTATGGCAGTGCGCAGCCGTATCGAGAACGCGGAATGGAAGATGTCCATGGAGGCCAGTTCCGTGCAAGGAGATGTGCTGCTGGCACTTATCAGCAGCGAGATGAAGCTGGAGCTGAAATTTTCGAGCCTGATGCGGGTCTCTCTATCGCGGCCGTGGGATTACAGGCCGCTGGATCTCATAGAAGCAGGACACGAAGCTTCAGAAGGCGTCTTGAATGTTTTGGGAAGAAGCGACAGGTTTGAAGTGCGCGCCAGGATGTCTCTCAGGGACGATGCGCTCCATGTCGATTGCGCATGGACAGCGCTCACAGATATGAAAGATGCCGGTGTGGCCTTTGTCATCGACCACCAGATGACAGGCGAGAAAGTCACGCTTCCGATGAGCATCTACAACGATAACCCTTCGATGGATCCGGAAAAGGTCGCTCCGCATTTTTCCGGAAAGGCAGGGGCTTCGTATGTGGCCGAGGAGAGCAGATACCCCATACCCTGCGCTCATGTCGAATGGAAGGAGAACGAGGGCAGCAGGTATGTTTCCCTCTTTACCATGCCGGAGCATGGAGCGACGCAGTGGTCCCTGGGCGTGCACAGAGCCGGAAGCCATGGCATCGAACTCATGGCGGCCTCAGGCTCTGTGTCGTTTAACGGTACAAAGGATGAGAATTACGGGCACAAGAACACTAGTGCCCATGTCGAGAGCGGCTACCTGGAGTTGGCTGCAGGCGATGTAATCACAAAGTCGTTCGTGATCAGGTTCGATGTTCCCACGCACGAAGGCCACGGATTCCGCGACATCGTTCGCACGGGGTTCGAGCTTTTCAAACCGAAGTCTTCGCCCGTTCTTTCGGTTGATGAGATGGTGTCCCTCAAGACCGAGGCGCTGAATGAAAGGTGGTATGACGACGGAAAGGTTGCCGGGTTCCTGTGCGTTGCACCGGACAATATCTATCTTCGGCCTCCGTATTTCCTTTGGGGCTGGACCGGCCAGTCGTTCAAGATGGCGTATTGCTCGGCGCGGGAAGGTTTTGAGTCCGGAAAGAGAGAAATGGTCGAACACGCGAGGAAGTGCGTCGAGTTCTTCCTTAAGTCTAGTAAGACGAAGACGAAGGGCCTTCACTACAACAGGTACTTTCTGGATAAAGCGAAATGGATGGGCGAGGAGTATTTCAAGGAAGATCGGTTCTCCTCGAGAGCGCTGGGCGAGACGTTCTGGAATCTCTCCAAACTGATTCTTCTGTTCAAGGGGAGAAACCAGCCGGTGCCGGCCGAATGGATATCCGCTCTTCGCGATGCGGCCGATTTCTTTGCCGATCAGGCGCACCTGCTCAAGGAAGAGATTCCTCCGTATATGTGGTTCGCTGACGGGACCTCGGCCTCGGACGAGATCAGTTCCGCGGGCTCTGCCTGCATTTGCGCGATACTGGGGGCGTACAAGGTCACGGGGGATCAGAAGTATCTCCTGTCTGCCCAGAGGATGCTGGAGATATACTGGAAAACGGGAGGCGACAAGTTCGATACGCCCTTCTCCAAGGCAACGCTCGACTCGGGCTGCGAAGACAAGGAAGCGGCGGTTCCCTTCTTCATCGCGGCGGCGGACCTCTACTACATTACAGAGAAACAAAAGTACAAAGATTGGGCGGACGTTTCCGGCGACTGGCTCCTGACCTGGGTGTACTTCTGGGACTTGACGTTCAAGGAAGATAGCATTTGCGCCAAACACGGTTTTAAGAGCACCGGATGGCCGGCGGTTTCCGTAGAAAATCAGCACC
Organism: uncultured Phycisphaerales bacterium; assembly: GCA_903871935.1. Classification (GTDB taxonomy): domain Bacteria; phylum Planctomycetota; class Phycisphaerae; order Tepidisphaerales; family Tepidisphaeraceae; genus CAIQIQ01. The sequence continues at coordinate 13,000 of CAIQIQ010000038.1, read as the reverse complement.
TGGACGTGTTCTTTCCCGCGATCGAAATGTTTGAATACGGCAAGAGGACGAACGATGCGCTCTTCGAGAAAATGGGGAAGATCATCTTCGAAGCATTTTCGCACGGGATATCAAAGGGGAAGGGCGACTGGTTCTTTGACAAGCCGGGGCGCCAGGGAGAACAGTTCATCCACACGCGGTGGGGCTTCTGTCCACGAATATCGACGTATCCGGAAAAGTTCCAGGAGCATTTCAGAAGGTTCGGCTACACGGGCGACACTCTGGACCAGAAGGCCTGGGATGGCGGATACAACCCATGGGATACAAGCTGGATCATCGTCATGGTGCTTGAGGCCGCTCAGAACATGAAATACGGGAGCATCAACATACGATGACATAGCCGGCGGGTGTGGTACAAAGCCCGGTAGAAAGTCTCAGATAGACCTCTAACTCACGCATGGCACGAAGGGAAGACAACGATGGCCAGCATTAAGAACGTCAACGGCGCAATGAGGATGGTGGTGGATGGCAAGGTCCTGCCGCTGTTTCTCTATCGCAACCGGCTGCACACCGAGTATGACTACATCAAGCGATTCGTGGACGATGGCCACAAGCTGATCGTCTGCACCATCCTCCAAGACCCCGATGACCCTTGGGATGTCCATCGCGCCCGTGTTGAGAATCAATTGAACCGAATCCTGGATCTGGGCAAGGATCATTACCTGATCTTCGGCCATTACTTTGTGGTCAGCCGAGAGTGGGCCCAGCAGCATCCCGACCACATGTGCCAGGATGAGAAGGGCCGTCTTCTGGATCTGCACCCGCCGCAGCGCGGCTTCCGCCAGGAGGGGATGCGCTACGCCTTGGTAAGCCCCCTGGTCCGAGAGCAGATGCGCGAATACACCCGTCGGCATGTGGAGATCGTGCAGAATCTGCCGCGCAAAGACCGAATCATCGGGATGTTGTTCGAGGGTGGCGGGGCGCAGGAATGGTATTGCTATCGCATGGATCCGCGCTGGGTGTTTGCCGAAGGCACTCCGGTCTATATCGTCGAGTTCCGGAAATTCCTGAAGCGCAAATACAAGACAGACGCAGCTCTGCGCCAGGCCTGGCAGCAGCCGCGGGTGACCTTCGAATCGGCGCAGCCACCATCGCCCGAGCACTCAGCAACTTCGCCTGGGCTGGTCAAAGGAAAAGCAGGCCAAATCCTCGCCATCGGCGATTTCTACAGTCCGCAGATTCGCCAGAGTTATGTGGATGCACATGAATTCTTCGTCGAATTCCACTCGGCGGCCGTGCTGGCCGGGCCGACGGAGATGAAACGGCTGGCGCCGAATCTTCTGGCCGGCTTCTTCAATGAACCCATCATTGACGACCCCAGTTCACTGTATGAAGGCAATCTGCCCGTGCGCGAATCGCCCTGCGTCGATTTCTTCGCCGGGCCGCCGCCATACGAGTGCCGCTCGCCCAAGGATGCCCAGCCCCTGCACACGTTCACCGGCGGGTTGCGGGTTCGTCATAAAGCCTTCATCGCTGAAGAGGATCAGCGCCCACCAGCACGCAACGATGCCATTCAGGTTTGGGCCGGCGATACCCACAGCGTCGAGGACTTCTGCCACATCCTGCTGCGCCAGGGCGTTCAGGATATCACGGCCGGTTGCCACGGCTGGTGGTGGGATTTCCAGTGGCAATGGTATCAGCACCCGCGCATGCACGAGACCTTCCGCCGGCTTTTATGGCTGGATGAATGGAACCTGAGCCACAAGGGCAAACCGTGCGCCCAGATTGCCGTCATTTGGGATCGCCAGTCCGCGCCGTACATGACCAGCAACGGCCGGATCTGTAAGAACCTGGGCCATCGCCAGATGATCCAGGAACTGGATCGCATCGGTGCGCCCTGGGATGGCTATTGCACCGACGACCTGTTGCAGCCTGGATTCCCGCGTCGCCAGTACAAGCTATTCATCGTGGCTTTCGCCGCCGCTCCGGATGCGGCCGCACGCAAGTCTCTGGAATCTCTGAAGCGCGATGGCGCCACCATCCTCTGGAGTTGGGGCGCGGGATTCGCCAATCCATCCTCGCCCAAGCGGCCATTGTCGGTGCGGAACATGCATGCCCTGACGGGCCTGCGCTTCCGCGTGCATGACCACCGCTGCTGCCCGACTGTCTACGTGGCTGACGGTATGCATCCACTGCAACGCGCGCTGCCCGATGGTTACGCCTTTGGCCAATGTGCCCGCCAACTACTCTCCGGCCGACTTGCCTCACCCGAGCGGCCGTTGTTTCCCCCCGTCACCAGTTGTGCACCGCTCTTCGCCGTAGATGACCCCGAAGCCACGGTCCTGGGTTATACCGGAGCCGAATATGCCGGCGACATTGTCGAAGCCGGCCATCCCAAGGCCAACGCCGCGCCCCTCGCCTCCGTGGAGCTTCATCCCGGCCTGGCCATCCGGGAGTTCGGCACCTGGACCTCGATCTACTCGGGAACGACGCTGTTGCCGGGGCGGTTCATCCGCGAAGTCGCCCGGCTCGCGAAGGTGCACATCTACAACGAGACCGAGGACCTGTTCTTCGCCAACAGCCGCATGATCGGCCTCACGGCCAGTTACACCACCGGCCCACGGACGATTCGGTTGCCGCGCCAGTGTGATGTGCTGGATTTGCTTACGCCCAAGCCGACGGTGATTGCCCGAAGAGCGCGAGAAGTCACGGTTAACGTCCAGCGCTATCGAACTGCGATCATGGGGCTGGTGTAGGCGTCGCCTATTTCGCCTTCATCCGATACTCGTACATCTCCGCGCCGACCTGTCGGCTGGCGTCAATGGTTTCAGGATAAGGTGTGTCAACGATATCCAGGAATCCGATCTGGTAGTTCTCCTCATCGTGTGGCCGGCCGGTGGTGGGCTCATCCATGTACTTGAACCAGTGGCAACCGACGTAGTGCGGATCACTCAGCACGCTTTGCACGTAATGCCGATATGCCTCGGCCCGCTGGGCCTGATTCTCCGTCTGCACCAGGCCGGTATGGAACATGCCGCGATCCAGCGCGCCAAAATGGAATTCGCCGATGATCATGGGCACATCAGCCACGTTGGAGTAGTCGTAATTGACCACATCGCGCCGGTAGATGTTGAAGCTGACCACATCGCAGTACTTCGCCGCCACCTGCACGGCCGGCAGGTTGGCCCAGGCGAAGCGGCAACCGAGGTACATGTGATTCGGGGCGGCCGCCTTCACCGCATCGCGGATGGTGCTGAAGTACATCTCGGCCGTCTTGATGTGGAACGCGGCCAGGTCATCGTGGGCCTTCTTCGCATCCGGCTGTGTGGTACCCTTAAGAACATCATCCCACGATGCGTGACTCGTGCCCCAGGCGGCGTTGAGCTTTTCCACCTCGCCGTATTTGCTCTTGAGGTCGTCGATGAAGGCTTTCTTCGCCGCCTGATCGGCCGGCGAGGCCAACGCCGCCGCCGCCAGGCTCACATCGTCATCGCCCCAGGAGATCTCGTTGTCGACAAAGTATCCAATGCACCACGGGTCGTTGATCGTGTCGGCCTGCCTGGCCATCGCCGCCTTCACCTGGGCGGCGAAGTCCGGATCGAAGACATCACGGAACTTGCCCCAGTAGCCCTCACTGCCCGAAAGCTGCTTGCTGCGGAAGTTGACGTTGGCGGTGTAGGGTGTCTTCTTCTGCATATAGATGGCAGGCGAAGACCAGTTGGCGATCGTGTTGATGCCCCAACTCCGTAATCGCCGGTGCGCCAGATCGGCGAAGGCCTGCTGCCAATCCGTACCGTACTTCCGCATCAGATTTGCCCGGCCGAAATCGAAGCAGCGCGACGTCTTGCCCTTGTAGTAGCCATCTAACCCGCTGCCTGTATCGCGGTAGCAGTCCTTGAACTGCGAATCCTCCGCCGGCATATCTTTGAACCACCTTTGCCGGTCGGTGATCCGCGTCGTGCCCTCACTGGTCGTGACGCAATCCATGCCGTTGGAGAAGAATAGCCGGCCATCCGGATCGACCAGCCACCACTTGCCATCATGCTTGGCAGCGTAGAAGAAACCGGTGGCCTTGAGCGCTGGACCATCCTTCCAGCCGCCGTACTGATCCCAGCCTGCCGGGCTGGCATGCGCCGCAAGGTCCTTCTCCTCGGCCGACTTGTGCTCAGCAAGCTCAGCCACCGAATGCGTCTTGCCCGGCCAGTCAGCATGGATGTACTGCCCGAACTCGTCGATGAAGGGGAAGAACTGGTCCGGGTCGGCCAGCAGTTGGGTGGGCTTGACCGGCTCACCGGCCGCTCGAATGGCCGTGACGTCAAACGTCTGCGATCCCTTAACGGAAAGCTGGAACACCTGCAGCCCCGTCACGTTCCTGGCAAATCCAGCGCTGTCCTTGTAATCCAGCGACATGCCCCACGGATAGCCGCGCATGCCAAAGAGCTGCACCTTTGACCACTCCGGCGTGCCGCGCGGGATCCAAACCTTGATCGTGCCGCTCTGGCCGGGCGCAAGGGAGATATGTTGGCCGGCAGTGTCGAATTGTCCTGCCGTCTTTCTCGGACTCATCAGTCGGCAGCGCACCGTGACCGGCCGCTGGTCGGTATTGCGGACGTCTACGGCGACGTAAAGCTGGTCCGACAGATCCCATTTGCCTTGTGTCGGCTTCAGCGTGAAGCCCGGTTCATCCGAGGGAGCTGCCGTCGTGATGCGCAGAACCCCTTGCTCGACGCTCAGCTTGGCGCCGTTGCGGCTGGTTACGTTGGCGGCATCCAGTCCATTGCCCAGTGTCAGGAGATTCTGATCTGCCATAGTGGTTGCCACTCCTGTGAGGAGGATGCCGGCCAGAACGAAGATGCTTCGCACCATAAACCGCTCCCGTTGGTATGCCTGGATATCCGCCGAGCCCCGTGACCGGGACTTCATGGATGGCCGTTTACTAACGACCAACGCTGGCGATGTTGGTGATGATATTCGACCGTGTCGGTTTAGCCAGTGAAATCTCGGCTTGAGCGAGCGATATCCAATTGACAAAGTGCAAAGGCAGCGCCACCATTGATCGGCCCTATTCAGGGCACCAATGTCTGAAAGAGACCACGCATGAACAAGGTTGCCTTGGCCTTCATGGCCCACCCGGATGACGCCGAGATCCTGTGCGCTGGAACCCTCATCCAACTCGCCGGCCGCGGCTGGCAGGTGCACATCGCCACCTGCACGCCCGGCGACTGCGGGTCGATGACTCAGAATGCCTTCGATATCTCCTCACTCCGGACCAAAGAGGCCGCCAAGAGTGCCAGCCTGGTAGACGGCACCTACCACTGCCTCAACGAGCGCGACGGACTGGTCGTGTATGACAGAACTACGATCCAGAAAGCCTATGACCTGTTCCGGTGCATTACGCCAAACCTTGTGTTTTCGCACGCGCCCAAAGACTACATGATGGACCACGAGCAGTGCTCGCTGGTAGCGAGGGCGGCGACGTTCCTGTATGGAGCGCCCAACGTATCGCAGATGCCGCGCTCTCCCGACTCCGTCGTGCCACATTTCTATTACTGCGACCCGATGGACGGGCGAGATGCACTGGGCAATCCCGTGACGCCGACGACGCTGGTGGATGTCTCCAGCGTCATCGACCGCAAGGCCGAAATGCTCGCGTGTCACGCCAGCCAGCGCGAGTGGCTGCGGGCGCATCATGGGATGGATGAGTACCTCGAGGCCATGAAACGCCATGGCCGGCACCGCGGGCAACTCATCGGTGCGGACTATGCCGAGGGGTTCGTCCAGCACCGCGGGCACGCCTATCCGCACAGCGACCTGCTCCAGGAACTATTTGGAACCCGGAAGCAGGGGGGAGCCGTCATCTAAAGAAGGAGATCCGCGCACCATGGCTCGCCCGATCAGTAAAGTCGCCCCCGATTGGTGGGATTACACAACGTTGGACCCCAAGTTGCTTGCCGATGCCGCGAGATTGAAGGAGAAAGACCTTCTCCAGCTTTCGCGTCCAGGCTTCAAGGTCGTGTTCTACGAGACGCTGGAAGACTTTTATCTGGCCGAGGCGCTGGAATACATCCAGGCCTGGCGGCAGTCCACGCCCGATAATCCCGCGGGAATCTGCGGGCCGATCGGGCCCACCGAGCAGTTGCCGCTGGTGGCGCGCATCGTGAATGCCTTGGAACTTGACGTGCGCAGCGCCCACTTCTGGGGGATGGATGAGTGGGTGGAAGAGGGCAAACCCGTCCCGGTCAGTCACCCGCTGTCGTTTGCCAAGGCTGACATGGACCTGTGCTTCCATCGCATCGACAAGAAGCTGAGGATGCTCACTGCGCAGCTTCATTTCCCCACCGGCGACTTGGATGCATATACGCGAAGCTATGACCAGGTGCGCTGTCTGGTCATGCAGGGAGGGCAGGGCGAGGTGAAGCACTGGGCGTTCAACGACCCGCCGCGGCGCATCGGCAAGTACAAGGATGCCCCGCCCAGCCCGCAGGAGTTTCGCAAGCTCAAGGCGCGGGTGACGGACCTGCACCCGATGACCGTCATCCAGAACGCCCGCACCAGCGGCGGCGGGTATGTCGCCGGTGTGCCCACGCAGGCGGCCACCGTCGGACCCCTCGAAACGTGGAAAGCCGAAAAAGTCTCTATCTGGCACGCTGGCATGCACGACAATCCCTTTGGCCAGCGCCTGACAGCCCTGATGATCTCCAAGAAGATCCCCGACAGCTCGTGTCCCATGTCGCTGCTGGCCGACCATCCCAACGTTCAGTTCAATTACTACCGCCCGGGAATTGGCAAAGTCGAAGCCGAAATGCACTGACCTGTCTGCTCCACAGGAGTGAATCACATGATCAAATCTATCAGCTACTGGTCGATGAAAGATGGCCTCGCCGGCACACATCCCATCGCCGATGCCTTGAGAACTGCAAAGGATGCCGGCTACCAGGGCCTGGAATTGTGCATCGGCACCGATGGTGTGCTATCCACCAGCACATCGCAGGCCGACTGCCAGAAGTACCGGAAAATGATCGACGAATCCGGCGTAAAGGTCGAGACACTGGCCGCCGGACTCACTTGGGGTGTGAACCCAACCAGTGATGATCCGGCCACGCGTCGGCGTTCCATCGATATCCACAAGGCGGCACTCCAGCGCGCCGCCTGGCTGGAATGTCAGACCATGCTGTACGTACCAGGTATCGTGAAAAGCCCCATCACGCCAGACGTCATCATTCGCTATGACCGCGCCCTCGAGCGCGCCCGCGAGGCCGCGAAGGAACTGCTCGATACCGCGGAGAAGGTCAACGTTGAACTGGGCATCGAAAACGTGTGGAACGGCCTGTTCTATTCGCCCCTGGAATTCCGCGACTTCGTCGATTCCTTCAAAAGTACCAAAGCCGTCATCTATTTCGACATCGGCAATGGCCTGGGCTATCACCAGCATGCGCCACACTGGATTGAACTGCTTGGCAAACGCATCAAGCGCATTCACGTGAAAGACTACAAAAACGCCATCGGCAACCTCAATGGTTTCTGCGATCTGCTTGCAGGGGATGTGCCGTGGCAGCAAACCATCGCGGCTCTGCGAGCCATTGGGTACGACCGCACGATGACCGCCGAGATGATCCCATGGGATCCCGGCGTGCTGCAGCGGACGAGTGTGGCGATGGACAGGATTCTGGCGCTTTAGACCCAAAGAGGTTCACCATGGTTAACGTCGGCCTTATCGGCCTTGGATTCATCGGCCTCACACACCTTGATGTGTACCAGAAGCTATCCAACGCCAGGGTGGTCGCGATCAGCGATAAGATTCCCGGGCGCCTCAACGGCAGTGAACGCATGGCCGGGAACATCGAAGGCCAGGCGCAGGGTGGGTTCGACTACGCCTCGGCACGCCAGTACGACGAGGGGATGAAACTGATTGATGACCCCGATGTGCAGGCCGTGGACATTTGCCTGCCCACGCCGCTGCACGTGCCATACGCGATCGCTGCTTTGAAAAAGGGCAAGCACGTGCTTAGCGAAAAGCCCATGGCGCGGGATTCCAAGTCGGCCAGGCAGTACGTTGCCGCCGCGAAGAAGGCCAAGACCGTCGCCATGGTCGCGTTGTGCATGCGCTTCTGGCCGGGGTGGGATTGGCTCAAAGAAGCCATCCGCGATGGCCGCTACGGCAAGGTGCGCTCCGCCATCTTCCGCCGGCTGTGCGTAATCCCCAAGACCCCGCTCTACTTCGACCCGGATGCCTGCGGCGGAGCCATCCTCGACTTGCACATCCACGATGTGGACTTCATCCAGTATCTCTTTGGCATGCCGCGCAGCGTCTTCGCCCGCGGCTACAGCCACTACACCGCCGGCATTGACCATGTCGTCGCCCACTACGAGTACGACGATGTGCCCCTGGTGGTGGCCGAGGGCGGCTGGAGCATGTCCAAGACCTTCCTGTTCACCATGCAGTACACGATCAACTTTGAACGGGCGACGGCCACCTACGTGATCGGTGAGAAGCTCCCGCTGACCATCTGTGAGAATGACAAGCCGCCGCACCATCCGGAGCTGCGTCCCGGTATGGGATATCAGTACGAGATCGAGTACTTCCTCAAATGCATTGAGACTGGCACGCGGCCCACGACCGTGACGATCGAGGACGCCGCCAGGGCGGTCACGATTGTCGAAGCGGCGACAAAGAGCGTACGCACCGGCAAGGTGGTGCGCGTGCCGGCGCCTCGTCCTTCCGCCGCCGGATGAGCCCGCTAGCGGGCATTTGCCACCACAACGGCGGATGGTAGATTGCCGTCCAACGCCGGGGATGTTCCCTGGCTGCGCGTCGTTGCATCGAACGGAGTTTTACGTGAGTACCCAGACTGCCCCCGCATCGAAGATAAGCTCGCATCAGCCGGTGCCCGGGCCGACGGACACTGTCGCCTTCGGTCACGTCCGCGTATCGCGCCTGATGGTGGGCCACAACCCGGTCTGCGGCAACAGCCACGCATCGGATGCAATGAATGCCGAGATGTCCGCCTACTTCACGGCAGAGAACGTGGTTGCCATGTATCGGCACGCCGAGTCTCTCGGGATCAAGACCGTCGTGGTGCGCGGCGACTACACTCGCCTGGGCTACCTTGAACTGTACCGCCGTGCCGGCGGCACTATGAACGTCATCTGCCAGACCGCCAGCGAGATGCACGATATCTTCCGCAATATCCGCGTGTGCGCGGCCGCCGGCGCTGACGCCATCTACCATCACGGTACCCAGACCGATCGCTTCTGGATGGAGGGCAAGATCGACAAGACGGCCGATTACCTCAAGTGCATGCGCGACTGTGGTGTCGCCGTGGGGCTCTGTTCGCACAAGCCTGAGATCATCGACTATGCCCAGCAGAAGCAGTGGGATGTCGACTTCCTCATGTGCTGCTTCTATGACCCGGGCAAGGGGCGCATTCGGCAATCGGCGATCGTCAACCGCGCCGCTTCGGCGGACTACGGCGGCGAGATCTACGATGACGCCGACCGCGATGCCATGTGCCGCACGATCGCCGTCGCCAGTAAGCCCGTTCTGGCCTTCAAGATCCTGGCCGCCACGCGCAAGTGTGCGACGCAGGAGGATGTGCGCGCAGCCTATCGTTTTGCCTACGAGCACATCCGTCCGACGGATGCCGTTGCCGTCGGCTTCTTTCCCAAGCGACTGGACCAGATTGCCCTGGGCATCCAGTACGCGCGCGAGTGTGCTACGGTCTGATGCTCACCATATCGGCCATCACACCGCCAGCAGTTGCCGAAGCGCCTGCGCGGCGGGCGTTTGTTCGATAACTGCGCTCGACCGCCTCGGCTTGGCGCGTTCGCGAACATCCACCAGGCTTCCGCTCACATCCGTCGGATTGATCCACGTCACCATTCCCCGTGGCATCGCGCGGACCAGATCCGGAATGTCGAACAGTTCCAGCACGCCCGGCAGATAATGCGCAAAGTTGTGCGCGCGGCCTCCGATTTCCATCAGCGATTCCCAACTCAGCGGCGCGCGGTACAGGATTACACGATCAAATGCCTGTGGCTTCAGGAATGCCGCCAGTATCGCGGCAAACCCGATCGCTCCCTCGGCCGCCACGGTCACGCGCCCACCGAGCACCGTCGCCGCCTGAAGCAGGTCCACCGCTCGCATCCCCAGCAGCGTGCGTTCCTGGTGCAACGCATGTCTCGCCAGGTTCGAGTCGGTTCCTGTCAACAGCCAGCGCAGAAGTTGCCCCTGCTGAATGCGCGGCCCGGCCGAACTGATCCCGCAGCCACGCACGTCAATGGGTACGAAATCGGATCCCATTTCACTCAGCATCCGGCCAAGAGCGGTTTTCCCGGCCCCATCAATACCGGCCTCGGTGAGCAGAATCAGTTGGTCGCCCTTTTTCCCCGCGAGGCGTACCGGGACACCCTCGCTCATCCAGCGAATCTCCTTGGCACTGGTTGTCACACCAGTGGGCTTCTTGCCGACGCTCCGTTCCGATTCCCGCAGTGTTGCCAGCACGGCCGCACGCAGCAGCTTGCCACGCAATGGCCGGCGTCCGCGACGCAGTTCCGCCGTTCGCTTGCCCAGGATTGAGGCGATGGTCCATCGAGGATCTTCCTGGCTCACATTGCCCGAGGGCGTCGCCCAAAGTTCACTCTCCTCGAATACTTTTTCCTCCTCGCGATCCTCATTCGCCTGCACGGGACGCGAATCGCCGGCCAGGTGTCGCAGCAGGAACTCCGCGATGATCTTTCGACTGGGCTTGGGGAATCCATGTTCGCCTTCGCCGATGCCCCATTCGATATTGCCTTCCACCCCGGCCGCCTTCCAGATCGGGCGATAGAAATCGGCGACCTTCTTTACGTCATGCTTGTCTTCCGTGGACGACACCAGCAGCATCGGCCGCGGGGCGTGACAGATCAGCAAATCCGAATGTGAGGCACCGTCGGCTACGATCCCCGGCAAGCTCTGATCCGCATCTCCTCCGTGGATATTCCGGATGCTGCTGATGATGCCTGTGGGCGCAATCGCGGCCAGGCGGTCGTCCACCGACTGAAGATACCGCAAGTCGGTGCCGCCGCCGCTGGCTCCGCAGCCGCCAAGGCGGCTCGGGTCAACATCCGGCCGAGCGACTAGCAGATCAATCAGTCGCTTGCCCGCGATGGCGGAATAGCCGGCGGGCGAAATCCCGAGCAGGTAGGCCGGATCACCCAGGACGCTGTGCAGGCTGGTGACATTGCTGCATCCGAACCAGCCGTGGCAGGGGGCATCGTTCCACACCCATGGCAGGGGCTCCCAGCGTTTATCCGTCGGCGTGACCTCCCAGATTGCCCGGTTATCCCTCATGCCCTCTGCGACGGCCGGTGAGTAGGGCTCTACGCGCTCGCCCTGACCCGCGCCATCGAAACTCACACAGATGATGCCCCGTCGGGCCAGTACGCGCATAAGCCGCTGATACATGCTCTGGGCCTTTCCCTCCCACCAGTGCCCCACGGGCATCACGATTGTCGGGCGGCGTCCCACTGCGTCGGCGGGCTTCCACAACACGGCCGGCACCCACATTCCCGGCATTGCCTCGAACAGGAACTTCTCCACGACAAACCCGTCGCCGCGGATCTCACCATTCTTGATCACGCGCGGCTGGGATGACCTGGCCACTTGCCGCATGACCCACGGCCCCAGACGCCGCTGCGCGATTTCTTGCATCCTCTGTCGAATTGCCTCAACCTGTTTGGCGGTCCGTATCCTGGCAAACTCTCTGTCCCTCTGGTCCAGAATCCTCCCGCCGCGTTCGTCAAGCCACTGTTGAAGTGTCATGCGTGGAATCGTACATGGCCCGGCGGCGGTACGCGAGGGCAGCGCGCCGCGACCGTCGGGGTCATCACGCCGCGTCGCCCGTGTTGCGCTCCGGAGCAATATAGCCCATCGGCCCGCCGAGTTTCATGAAATGGTAGTGAACGACCAGCAGCAGCCCGATGGCGGTGCAGCAGAGGATGCAGCTCATCAGATAGGTGTACCGGTACTGCGTGCCCGTCAGTTCGATGATCTTGCCGAATACCGGCGTGAAGACCATCCCGGTGATCGCGCTGAGGATGCCGCGGGCCGACGCGTATTGCGCGAATTTCAGACGGGGAAAGAGCCGCTGGCTCAGTGACGCGGTGGTCGTGTAGTAGGTACCCGAAATGACCACATGCGCCACCAGGGCGATGCCCATCTTGCCCGGTGTCGTCGCGTAGATGGTTCCCCAGGCAGTGCATACCGCAAACAGCACCAGCGATGCGATCCCCACGCGCAGGGGATGGAAACGGTCGGCCAGCCATCCCAGGAAGAACGCCAGGCACAGTGAGACGACATACGATAGCGCGATCAGCTTGCCATAGAAATCCATGTTCATCCCCAGCGACCGCGCAAACTGCAGGCTATACGTGTTGATCGGCGAAAACGCCATCTCGGAAACGACCATTGCAGCGAAGGTCCACCAGTAATAGCGGATCGTGAAACTCTCTGAGAGATACACCTTCGCCGAAGCAATAATGCCCGGCCGTCTGATTGTCTCTGGCGGCGGATATTGCCCCTCCTTTACTTTCAGGCACATCAGTGTGAAGCCCACGGCATAGAGCAGCGCAAAACCGCAGAGCATCCACACGTACCACGTTTCGGCCTTCCCCATCAGCCAGTAGTTGAAAATGATCCCGGCCAAAAGACTGAGCGCGCGAAACAACCCGAAGAAACGCCCCAGGAGCCGGTGCGGAACCACATCGTTGATTAGCGCGCCAAACACCGAGTTGGCGGCAATCGTCGCAAACTCAAAGATTGACCAGAACAGTCCAAAGGACACGAGAAAGCCCACGCTTGAGCTGATCACCCCAGCGTCCGCCAGCGCTGCGCCGATGCGCGGACTAGAGCGGTTTGCAGATGACCCTAGCGCCTGCCAAACTGGCAGTGTATAACTTCGTGTCGAGAAGGAGCGCGATACGAATGACATACTCGCTGGATTTCCGCAGGCGTGTGATGGCTCTCTACGACGAGGGAATGCAG
>CAIQIQ010000037.1 GCA_903871935.1 uncultured Phycisphaerales bacterium | reverse complement strand
CGGTGCAACCCGGAACCTAATGATGGGCGTTTGGGCTATGGGGAATCCACTTCAATAGGAAGCACTTCAATTGCGTACACAACTTCATGCCAGTGAACCACTTAGCGATGCGAAAGCTCAGGCGATGACCCACAGTCGGATGAAGCAACCTGATCTGGTGCCCACTCCTCGAAATCCAGTTGAGAATTCTTGGATTATTTGTTTGACAGCTCACGAAGATCTGGTAGCATGCTGAGCAGTTGGCGGTCTGTGTGTGCTATGTGGCGCAGTTCAGATCGTTGGACGCACGGCAGATGGCGAGGGTTGTCTGCCCGAGTGAGCGGTACGGAGGCGATCATGGTGCGGAACATGAGAAATGTAATGTTGGCGGTGGCGGCTGCGGTGGGCAGCCTTGCGTTGGCTTCGCAGGCTCTAGCTGTGGGTCCAACACTCAGTTTGAGTATTACGGCTGACAATTCGTTCAATGCCTATCTCGCCAACTCACCTACGGACTTAGGCACACTGATCACTTTCGATGGACCCATCACGCATGAGGACTATGGCAAGGATTCGGGGGGAAACACGCTGGCGCAAGGCGGCACTGTTGATGCCGCTGGCAATCCTTGGCAGGGAGATGCGTGGCATGCGGTTCGTTCAGTAACTCTGCCGCTAACGGGCAACGGCATTCAGTTCTTGCACATCATCGCCACGGACCAGACCACAGGCGGCGCTGGTATCATTGCGACGGCAACGATTACGGATAATCTCGGGACACACACGCTGTCCACCAACTATGAGATTATCAATGGAATCCCAACCTCTACTTGGTTGAGCGCCAATCCTACGGATAAGACTGCTGGCAACAGCTTTGGTTTTGGGCTTAACACTACTACATGGCACCTTCCAACAGACGAAGGTACTAATGGCGTTGGCCCTTGGAATGGCCCTATAGGCAGTGGTATTGCGGCAAATGCGAAGTGGATCTGGGAGACGCCGTACACCTTCGAGGGTTCCAGCACAGCGGCTCGCTACTTCGCCACCGCGATCACGTACTCATCCGTTCCCGAAGCGACGACTATGTTGTTCGGACTCGCGGCTGTGATGCCGCTGCTGAGCCAGCGTCGCCGTCAGCGGGCTGCCGCGACCCCGGTCGCCTGATCCGCCTTACACACCTATAAAGCCAGTGAGCGGGCCATGTGCCCGCTCACTGTGCGTTTGGGGATTCCCGTGCCGCGCTCCGGCCACGCAGCATGTCTCCCCTTTACGCCCTCGCCCACTCTCCCTCTCTCGCACTCGTGCTTGGATCGCTTTCACCTTTCCACTCCACGCTTTCCACTATGCCCCTCCTGCTCTCTCCCCTCCACACACCTCACGTCGGCACCTCCAGCGCCGCCTGTTCTGCCGGGCAGGCCACGACCAGGCTTTCCACCATCATCTCATCGAAAACCTCCATTAAACTGCGGCACCCCAATTGCGGTCTGATCTGGCTTGATTCCTGCAAAGATCAGCTGAAAATTCCTGTGCTATTTGTTTGACAGCTCACGAAGACATGGTAGCATGCTCAGCAGTCGGCGATCTGTGTGCGCCTGCGGTGCAGTTAAGGTTGCCTGACTAACGGCAGAGCAAAGGATACGGAGGCGAAAATGGTGCGGAACATGAGAAATGTGCTGTTGGCTGTGGTGGGTGTCGTGCTTGGTGGGACTGTCTTGACCGCAAGTGCTACTACCCTCAGCTTCAATATGACTGCTGATAACGAGTTCAGCGTCTACCTCTCTACCGACCCGGCTCTCCAAGGCGACAAGATTGCCTTAACCCAGTTAGGCGGAGGTGCAGGCACGGTGTGGGTGGAGGGCGCGCCTGATGGCTCGAACTACCAGACGAACGATTGGTCAGCCACCTATGCAGGGACTGCGGACTTGGCGGCGGGTAAAACCTACTACCTGCATGTTGTGGCGAAGAATCATATTCTGGCTGGCCCTTCTGGCCTACTCGCGGATCTCAGCCTCAGTGACACTGACCACAAGTTTGCCAACGGAACCAAGTATCTTCTGTCGAATACCAGCAGCGGGTGGACGGTCAAGACGCCATTGGCCACCGCCGCGGATGGGAACTTGGCTAACCAATGGGGCTGGGCTACCCCAGCGAGTAATCGGCAGCTTTCACTGTCATCCGATCTCTATCCGGGTGAGGGTATCGGCAGTCCCAGCGTGAATGGCGTTGCCCCTTGGGGAAATCATCCCAGCATATCCAGCAGTGCCCAGTGGATATGGTCTGACAGTCCGTTTACTACGGACCTGCAAAGTGCCCTCGATTTGAATGCCCCTCGCTTCTTCTCCGCCACAATCCAGTACGCGTCGGTTCCTGAAGCGACGACTATGTTGTTCGGCCTCGCGGCTGTGATGCCACTGTTGAGCCAGCGTCGCCGTCAGCGGGCTGCCGCGACCCCGGCCGCCTAGTTCTGCCTTCCATAGCTAAAGAATCCAGTGAGCGGGCCATGTTGCCCGCTCACTGTGCGTTTTGGGTTTGCCATACGGCCCTCCCGCCCTCTCCCACTCCCGCCATCTGTCTTGTCCTAACGTCTTTCCACTTTCCACTCCGCACTTTGCACCATGCTCCCCTCACGCCTTCGCCCACTCTCGCTCTCTCGCACTCGTGCTTGAGTCGCTTTCCACAGTCAGGCAAGGCGCAGCCAAATGACGAGCTCCTGCAATTCACGTGACAATGCTTGTGCTGTTTGTTTGACAACTCACCAAGATATGGTAGCATGCTCAGCAGTCGGTGATCTGTGCGCCTGTGGTGCAGTTAAAGTTGCCGGACTAGCGGTAGAGCAAACGGTACGGAGGCGAAAATGGCGCGGAACATAAGAAATGTGATCTTGGCTGCGGTGGCTGCGGTGGCATCTCTTTGCACCAGTTCGCGGGCGACAGCCGCCGACCTAACCCTGAATATTACCGCAGATGACTACTACAGCGTCTACCTCTCCAACGACGACGCGGTACTTGGCACGCTCCAACTCGCTGGACCGGTTTTGAGTGGGCCTGCTGGCGGTGTCGTTGTCCATCCCCACTACACGCCTGATGGGGTCCAGATGCAGGGAGTGAACGCGTCTTGGACGGCCGTGACGCAGTACAACATCTCTTTCGATGCCACCAAGAATACGTTTCTCCACATCGTGGCTGAGAACGACGTCACCCAGAGCGACTCCAACACCGGCAATCCTGCTGGGCTCCTCGCGCAACTCACGATGGTGCAATCGAATGTCAAGTTCCCTGGCGGAAATGGCCAATTGCTGACCAACTCGGCCGATTGGCGAGCTCGGACTTCGTCTTACGATGGACAGCTAATCCAGCCACCAAGTCCCATCACCGATGGAAGCTGGTGGGTGGCGCCTGAGGATCCTGCCAAGTTGGCGCAGGGTGGCAACAGCTACAATGACGGAAGCTCCAAGCTTGGATCCTGGTCACAGATCCCCCATATCAGCAGCGCTGCTCAGTGGATCTGGACAGCCGACTTCACGCAAGATCCGGGTGGCAGACCTAATGGTGGTCTCAACTTCTTCTCCGCCAGGATATCGTACGCATCCGTTCCTGAAGCGACGACCATGGTGTTTGGCCTCGCGGCTGTGATGCCGCTGCTGAGTCAGCGTCGCCGTCAGCGCGCTGCCGCGACCCCGGCCGCCTGATTTGCCTTAAACAGCTATGAAACCAGTGAGCGGGCCATGTGCCCGCTCGCTCTGCTTTTTGGGATCACGGCGCGGCCACCCAGCCCCCCTCACCAACGTCTTTCCACTTTCCACTCCGCACTTTCCACTATGGCCCCCTCACGTCGCCTCCAGCAGGCCAGGCTCGATCTCGACGGCCGCCCCCTGCCCCAGCATGCTCACCTGCAGCACCAGGCGGGTATTGACCCCCTTTCGTTCGATCACGATGCCCTCGACGCCCTGCAGCGGGCCTGAGGCGATGCGAACACGGTTCCCGATCGCGGCAAACGGGTAGGGATCCAACTGCAGCTTGCCGGCGCTGAGCACGCGATGGATGGACGCCAGTTCCGCCACAATCTGCTTCTGATCCTTCACTTCAATGACGTTGGCCAGGCGATTGGTCGCCAGTGCTTCATACCTTGCGAACGCATCGCCGGCGAAGAACACATACCCCTGAAACAGCGGCATCATCAGTTTCCGCTTGCGCCCGCCAGAGAACTTTGTCTGCGGAATCATGGGAAGGAAGTATGGGATCTTCCTGGCATCGAGGTCCCAGGCGAACGCCTTCTCGAATCGCGCTTTGGCGTGACCGATCCACCAAACCCCCGGTACATCGCCGATCGCTGCAAACGCGGGCGAAAGTAGCGGCGGGTTGTCGGTTAGCTTGAGCATATAGGGCACCGGGCTCTGACCTAAGCAAACTCGTGGTCACACTCAACCCGCCGCATCACTCCCCGCGGGCAATCTTACGTATCGGTTCTATTGGATCAATCCCTCGGCCGGAATGCCTGATCGGGATGCTCGACGCCGCAACCACCAGCCGAAGCTAGGCCCTGTCTGAAAACCCATGGCCCCACGATGAGCTTTCAGACAGGGCCTAGATCGATGAATATCTTGCCATCGTGCTCGCGAACCTTGTACGTTCGCAGGCCGACACAGGCGGGCTGACGTTGCGGCGAGCCATCGATGATATCGAAGCGACCATTGTGCTTCGGGCATTCGATCAGTCTGCCCTTGACCAGGCCGCCAGCCAGGTGAGCCTTGCCATGGGTGCATAGCCCATCCGTGGCGTAGAGCGTGCTATCCGCCAAACGGTAGATGGCGAAGGTCTGATCGTCGTGATCAAAGCGGATCACATCTTCGACCTTGAGGAACGCACTGGCGCAGACCTCGAGCCAGCCGTTGACCGGATTGCCCTTGGCAGTGAACACGTGCGCTGGCGATGCGCTGCTGGCAAGGGTCGGCGTAGGCAACGTGCGCTGGACGTAGTAGCTGGGATCTTTCGCCTGGCGCAGGATGGCCGGGATGATCTCACGCCATGCATCCAGCAGGCCGGTATAGGGCCTGGGCATGTCGGCCTTCACCAGCGCGTGCAGCCGGGAAAGATGGTGGTAAGGCACCAGCGGGAACATGTGGTGCTCGACGTGATAATTCATGTTCCAGTAGAGGTAGCGGTGGATGGCGTTCATGTAGACGGTACGGCAATTGAGCCGATGATCCAGCACGTTTTCGGCCAGACCGGCGTGCTGGGTCAAGCCATAGACGGTCATGAGCCAGGCACCATAGAGGTTCGGCAGGCCGAGCAACAGCAGGGGGAGAATGCTCCGGCTGTAGAGCGCCAATCCAATCACCAGGGCATAGATGAGCACATAGATGCGGGCGCGAACAATGACCTTGCCATACTCCGACTCGGGGATGAAGGTCTTCTGGGCCGCTGTGAGTCTGCCAACGCTGTGCAGCACGATCTGCCGGAAGTAGTTGACCATGGCCTTAAGCCCGATGAACTTCAGGGCCACTCCCAGCAATTCCGGCGGGCGCGGCACAGCGATCTCCGGGTCGCGGCCGACGATGATCGTATCGCTGTGATGGCGGGTATGGCTCCAGCGCCAAAGCGTGGATTCGCGCATGACCATGAACGAGGCGATCTCGTAGAGAAGGTTATTCATCCAGTCGGTCTTGAACGCGGTGCCATGCCCGGATTCGTGCCAGCGCGAATCGGATGTGGAGCCGTAAAGAACGCCGTAGCAGGCAAACGCCAATAGCGCCCACCAGCTTCCGCTCCGCCAGAGGATGTAGCCGGCATAGCCCGACCCAATGATCAGCGCGAACCACAGCAGCGTATCACGGATGGCCGGGCCATCCCGCCGCTGCAGCAGTTCGCGCATCTTCTCTTTTGCGACCGGTGAACTATACCAGGTGGCCTCGGCCAGTCCCCGTTCGATCGCTCGGACGGTGTCTTTGCCAACCAGGCTGTAATCACTAAGCCGGTCTTGCGTGATGGTTGACATAGTCTGGTCTGCGGCGAATCTCGCACTGGGGATCGGCCCGCGACCTTCGCTGGCCGTATTGCATACGATACGGCACAAACCTTGGGCGGTCGAGAAGTCCACATCGCTCACGGCGGCGGGAGCAGATGCCGGCGTAGGTTTCTTGCCCCCTTCCCTCGCTTCGGCAACAATCGCCCGCCTATGCCTTGCCGCCTGATCATCAGTGATATCGATGGGTGCATCTCTCCCGAGGAGTCGGTGCCGTGGGACTTCGATCCCTTCCTGGAGTTCTGCCGCCAGGTTCACCCCGCCGCCACCGGCCAGGGCGAATTGCCCCCCATGACCCTGTGCACCGGCCGGCCACAACCCTATGTCGAAGCCCTCTGCAAGATCCTCGACATCCGCCTGCCCGTCATCTGCGAGAGCGGTGCCGTGCTCTACACCCTCAAGGACAACCGCGCCTGCTATGGCCCTGGGGTGACCGCCGACAAAATCACCGGCCTGCGCGCGATCCGCTGCTTCGTAGAAGAGCAGATCCTCCCCCGCCACCTTGGCACGCTCCTGCAGTTCGGCAAGGAAGCCCAGATCTCGGTCTACTGCCCCGACCCGCAAGTCCTCCCCGGCATCGGCAAACTGGTCGCCAACTTCGCGAGCCAGCGCGGCGGTCCCGAACTGATCATCAACGCCTCGCACTATTACCTGAACATCTCCCTCGGCGGCGTCGACAAAGGCTCCGCCATCGCCCACATCCTCCAAGAGTTCGGCATCGACCGCGCCCACGCCGCCGGCATCGGCGATACCATCGGCGACCTGCCCATACGCCAGCACGTTGCCTTCTTCGCCTGCCCCAGCAACTCCGTCCCCGCCATCAAAGAAGTCGCCGACTATGTCTCACCCTATCCCATGATGCGCGGCATGCTGGACATCCTCAAACGGCCGGAATTGAAACGAGAATAGGACATCCCATGAATGACCGAGAACGCTTCATCGCCACCATGACCTTCCAGAAACCCGACCGCATACCCCTGCATCCCGGGGGCGGCCGTAAAAGCACCCTCGCCGCCTGGCATCAGCAGGGCCTGCCCGCCGATGTCAGTGACTACACCAGCTACGCCTTCAAGCAACTGGGCATTCCCACCCCGCCGCAGGCCGGCTGGATCGATCCCGGCGTCGACTTCCGCATGGTGCCCCAGTTCGAGGAGAAACTCATCGAACGCCGGCCGGGCTCGCTGGTCGTCCAGGACTGGAAGGGAAACATCTGCGAGATCTCCGACCAGTACGATGTCTCCTATCTCCGCAACGCCATCGACTTCGTCACCCGCGCCTGGATCAAATGCCCGGTGGAGAGCCGGGCTGACTGGGAGGCGATGAAGCTTCGCTACAACGTGGAAGATCCGCGCCGATATGCCCAGGGCTGGCAAGCCAAACTGCATGCCGTCCGCGACCGCGACCGCGTCATGGGCATGTCGTTCAACGGCCCGTTCTGGCAGCTGCGCGAATGGCTGGGCTTTGAGAACCTGTGCATGCTCCTGCTCGACGACCCCGACTTCGCCCGCGAGATGATTGCCTTCTGGGAAGGCTTCACCTCCGCCCTGCTGGAGCGCATCCTCGAGCACTTCACCCCCGATTTCCTCATGATCAACGAGGACATGGCCTACAAGATCAAGCCGATGATCTCGCCGGAGATGGCCCACCAGTTCCTCGCCCCCTCCTGGGTCCGCTGGGGCAAGCTCGCCAAAGCCGCCGGCGTTCCCGTCTACGAGGTCGATTCCGATGGCTACGTCGGCGACCTGATCCCCGTCTGGATCGAATCCGGCTTTGGCGGCAATTGCCCCATGGAAGTCGCCGCCGGCAACGACCTGCCCGCCTTCCGCCGCCAGTACGGCACCAGGATGGCCTACCGCGGTGGCGTGGACAAACGCGCCATGGCCAAAGGCGGCAAAGTTCTCCGCGCCGAGATCGACCGCCTCGCCCCGGCCATCCGCTCCGGCGGCATCGTCCCCAGTTGCGACCACGGCATCCCCGCCGATGTCTCCTGGCCCAACTTCGTGGAATACTGCCGCCTGCTCGCCGAAGTCACCGGCTGGGCCTGACAAGGTTCGCTCTATCGCTTCGGCAACATCAGTGCCGGCAGCATGATCAGGAACACCAGGGCCAAGGTGATCAGCGCCAGGACCACCTGTATGGTGATCCGCAGCCAGCGGCGCCGCGGAAATGGTCTTTTCTCTTGCATCAGCTACCTGTTCTAATGCTCCACGGCACTCCTTCAGCATCACCTCTCATCTCGACCACACACTCGTCCACGCCGGGGAATACCCTACGGCCGCGGCAATCCGCTGTGAAGCCAGATTGTGCAGCCCGGCCGCGTAATAGGGAATCCGCCCACCATCGAGAATCGCCCCGGTGACCTGATATACCAGCCACCTGCCCACTCCCCGCCCGCGCCATTGCGGCCGGACATCAACGCCCACCTGCCACATTTGCTCACTGTCGGCGCTGCAGGCGGCCACCCCCGCCAGTTCCTCGCCACACCAGGCCACCGACGCGATCGTGTCCGGCCGCTCACCTTCGGTGTAGTACGACAGTGCCATCTGCAGGCCCTCGTGCCGGTACAGTGATTCGATCGCCCTGCCCGTCAACAGTTCCATCCGAAACTCCGCCGGTCGTGGCGCCGCCCGCAACGTCGCCAGGTTGCACAGATACGATGGTGATGGGCCGATCGCCTCAACCCCATCGGTCGCCAGGCGCTGGTAGATCGCAGACATGCCCGGCTGCGCGAACACCGCATCGGGCGCCAGCGGCGCAAGGGTCTCCCGGGCCCATCCTTCGCGCCCGGCATCCACGCAGATCACCGCCCCCTCCCCTACCGTCAGCGCCTGCAGCATGACATCGCAAAGCGGAAACCGCCGCCGCCCGGGCATCGCCCGGAACACCTTCACGGTCGTCCGCCGTGTCAGCAGATCCCCCACCGCGCATGCGAGGTCCGCCGCAAGTGTCTCCAGCACCATCTCAGGAAGCAGGCTCCGCATCACCGTCCCATGCTACCAGAGGCCCCGCCCCCTGTGCAGCAAATCCCGCCTGATCCCTTCACTTTGTCCCCAGCATTTCCAGGATCATCTGCGCCAACTGGGCGCGACAAACATCCAAGGCGCTGGAACTGCCGATCTCGAAGAAGAAACTGTCCAGGCCTTGCGTCCGCGTGGAAACATCCGATTCCATTCCCGTCTCCACCTGCTTACGCAACTGCTCGATCTTTACCAGCACATCCTCGCGCTTCTTTTCCTTCGCCAGGCGGATGGCGGTTTCCGCATAACGCCGGTCATCCACCCCTGCGCGCCAACCCTCAAACGCCACGGTATCGTAGAGCACGCCGTCCACATCCCGCGCCGCCGGCGTCCAGTCGGTGAACTCTCCGTCCAGATCGTTGAAGGGATCGCGCTCCTGCCACGAGTATGCCCAGAAATACACGCCATCCGCATCGTAGCGCCAGGGCAGGAAGCCGCTGTTGAAACGAACCGTCCCCGGCCGCGCGCTCACCGTCGCTCCGCAATAGCTGTAGAAGAGCCTGTGCACACCCTGCGCCGCCAACGCTTTCTTTTCATCGGCCGCCTGGGCAAACGCGCCGTTGCACGACCAGATGTCCGAATCCTTCCCCATCCGTTTGGCCGCCCAGTCGCGGTTCATCATCACGCAAAACACCTGCGTATCGGGCACGTACTTCTTGATGATGTTGTAGCAGGTCAGGTAGTTGCTGATCTTCTCTTCTGTTTTCACCGGCTCGTCGAATGGGCAACAGATCATCTCCGGCCAGGAGCGCTCCTTTTCCAGCCGGCGGATGTCGGTCCAATACTGGGCGTAATACTTTTCAAACTCCGGCGTGCCCACCTTGGTCTTGGTGATGCTGGCCACGGCGGCCGGATTCTCAAAGTTGTTGTCGCCGCCGCCAAAGTACACCATCCGCATGAAGCCGTGCTTCTTCAACGACTTCAGGTACGCATCTCCCACGGGAGTCACGGCAGCCACACACCTGCCATCGACCAGCTTGGGCGGCAGCGCCCCCTTCCACATCGACATGCTGTTGAGCCCATGCTCCGCCAATCGGGCCACATGCTCCTGGGTGACCGGCCCCGCGCAGTAGGCCCCGCGAGCCACGTGATCGGCCCTGTCCAGTGCAAATGGCAGGACGCGGAACCGGATCGGGAAATCCGTCTTCCCCGCCGCCGCCTTGAGCGTGAAGACCCCTGTGTAATCGCCCGGCGCGGCGCCTGCCGGAACGTGCACCGTGATATACCACGCCTGGCTCGTTCCCTTCTTCATCTCCACGGTCTCGTTGCCCCGCAGCCACGTGGGCTTCACCTGCCACTTCTTCGACGCCGATGCGCCCACCCGCACCGGCGTCGCCTCGACGCAATGGATGACGACATCCCGGCCCGCCTTCAGCGTTCCCGGCCCGCTCAGGTCCGTGATCGCAGCATCGATCGTCACATCCGCCAGCGCGTAAGCGGCCGCCTGCATCGGCTCAGACTCGCCCAGGGCGGCGTACGCTTTCAGGTCCAGTGCCGAGCGCTCCCGCGCACTCGGGATCGTCCCGGGAAACACATCCTGCGTATAACCCCGGACAAACGAGACAAACCCCATCTGCGTCTGCGGCTGGCTCACCTCTGCCAACTCAACCGTCTCCTTCCACGGTTCTTCCTCCATGGCCTTCTTCAGCCTTGCCACCTCGGCGCTACGCAAGGCGCGAGCCTCGTCAATCGCCTTTTGCCTCAAGGCCTCGGTGGGCTTAACCACCTCGATCCGCTCGATCGGCAGCGCCCCCGCTCCCAGCAACTGGATCGAATACATTCCATTTCTTAGCCCGATCAGGTCGCGGCTGACCAGCACCGCGCCCTGCTTCCATTGCCCATCTCCGCTTCCGCCGAGCAGTCCCGCGAAATGGTAGCCATTGCCCTGCCCATATCCGTTATAGCTGTACACCAGCACCGCTCCGGCAACCGCATCCTTGTACGAAATCAGCAACACCACATCCGCATCGGCCGCGCCGCCCTCCGGCCACCACGGCCGGGCGAGCAGATTCACCCCCGCATCCTTCCCGGGATAAACGCGGAACGAACGCTCCTGATCCTTCTGCACCGCTCCCCATGCGGGCGCCTCAACAGTCGCATCGTCGGTGATCGAGAACTTGCTCAGGACCTCCGGGATTTGCCCAAACGCTCCACCGCACATCGCCAGCATCAGCCCGATTGCCCACAGTATGTCTTGCATGTTCATCATGGTTATTCCACCCCTGGATCCGGCCCTTTCCACACGCCGCCGCCAAAGGTCACCACGTACACGGTCTTGATATCCTCCGGGTCCCAGAACAGGCGCGTGCATTGCAGGAACGGCGGGCTCTTGGCAGGACCCAGCGCCGACCAGGTCTTGCCCGCATCCTTGCTGAGGAACATGCCGTGCGTCATGGCGCAGAAATAGAGCACATTGCGCTTCTGCGGGTTGATGGTGACGGTCATACCCTCAATGTAGTTGAGGTTGCTCTTGTCGTATTCCACGTTGCAGTTGGCCCAGGTCTTCCCGCCATCGCTGGTCTTGTACACGCCTCCCTTGCCCGCCAGGCCATCCATCGTGGCGACATAGATGATGTTCCTGTCCTCGGGGTCAACCGCGAAGTCCACGCAGCGGTACATCTCCTCGTTGGACAGGCGCTTCCACGATTCCGCGCCATCGCTGGACATGAACAGGCCGCCGGCAAGATTGGAATTGACGCCACCGCCGCTGCGTCGGGCGGCCACGGTGCAGAACAGCGTGCCATCCTTCCACCGGCGGATGGAATAGACCTGCCGGTTCTGAGCCGGCTCGATGCCACTGGATTTGAGCATCCAGGTCGCGCCTCCATCCGTGGACTTGAACACGCCGTGCCCATAGATGCCCGCATACAGCGTCCGGCCATCTTTGGGGCTCGTGGGGTCGATGACGATGGCGGTCGCCGGCGCCACCGGCATGCCGCTATTCTGGCTTATCCACGACTTGCAGTGATCGGTGCTCTTGGCGATCCCGCCGCGCGACCTGCCCGCGCCGACGACGTAACGCCAGGTCGGGATGTCGTGCATGTCCGAGAACGCCCCCCAGAAGACGCCCGGAACATCCGGATCGGCCGCCAGGTCATAGGTTGTATTGGTGCATGGCCGCCCTTTGGAGTCGTAGAGCCAACTCTTGCCGCGATCCTCGCTACGGGCAAATCCGATGTCCGTGTAGCAGATGTAGGTACGGTTCTTATCGAATGGATCGAACACATAGCGCCAGCAGGTGGTGTCCTCCGAACCGCAGGATTCCCATCTCTGCCCGGCCCCGGGCTGTCCCT
>CAIQIQ010000036.1 GCA_903871935.1 uncultured Phycisphaerales bacterium | reverse complement strand
TCAGACGCTGGAGAAGCCATCGTTCAATCCCCCGGGGTGGGTCTTCGGGCCGGTTTGGACGTTACTGTATGCGCTGATGGGAGTTGCGCTCTTTGTGCTGATCCGCCAGTGGCCCGGCAGCCGTGTAGCGGTCATCCTGTTCGGCGTGCAACTGCTGCTCAACGCGGCATGGACGCCGGTTTTCTTCGGCGCTCACCAGATTGGAGCGGCGCTGCTCATCATCATCGCCATGTGGCTCGCTATCGCCGCCACAATGGCCAGCGCGTGGTTCGTGGCCCCGGCCGTCACATGGCTTCTGCTGCCATATCTGCTATGGGTCAGCTTCGCCACAGTACTCAATGGCGCGTTCTGGCGGCTGAATGCGTGACTGTCTACAGTGCGTACGGTGGCCTGAGCACGCCCTTCTCGGTAATGATGGCGCTAACCAGTTCCGCCGGCGTGACATCAAAGGCGGGGTTGAAGCACTTCACCCCTTCGGGCGCGGTCCGCCGGCCGAAGCCACAGGTGATCTCTTCAGGGTTCCGTTGCTCGATGGGGATAAGCGTTCCATTCGCCAGGGTGCGGTCAATCGTACTCGTGGGGCAAGCCACGTAGAACGGCACGGCAAACCGCCGGGCGACAATCGCCAGGGTATGGGTGCCGATCTTGTTCGCCACATCGCCGTTGGCGGCCACGCGGTCGGTACCGACGATCACCGCGTCGATCTTGTGATTGGTGAAGACGGACGCAGCCATGCTGTCGCAGACGAGCGTGCAGTCGATGCCATTGGCCAGCAGTTCCATTGCCGTGATCCGCGCCCCCTGCAACAGCGGCCGGGTCTCATCGGCGAAGACATGGAACTTCACACCGCGCTCCTTGCCGACATACATCGGCGCAAGGGCGGTGCCGAACTGCGCGGTGGCCAGCCCCCCCGCGTTACAGTGGGTGATCAGGTTGATCACCCGTCCGGTGCCGCAATGCGATAGCAGCAGATTCAGCCCATGCTCGCCGATCGCTCGGCAGACGGCGTTGTCCTCGTCAATCATGACGAGGCATTCCTGGAGGATACGCTGCGGCGACGTTCCGATCCGGCGGATTCGCTCAATTGCCCAGAACAGATTCACCGCGGTTGGCCGACTCGTCGCCAGATACTTACAGACCTTCTCTCGGTCGGCCGGGAAACTCGCATCGTTGCTTTCCTTCACGCCAAGGTAGACGCCAAACGCCGCCGCGATGCCGATGGCCGGCGCCCCGCGCACCACCAGCCGGCGGATGGCATCGTGCATGGCCTCGGGCGTGGCGATATCCACGTACACAATCTCGCCAGGCAGGCGCGTCTGATCCACCAACCGCAGAGCATTCCCAGTCCATTGCAGTGTCTTGAGCATCATTTACACCAGTTGGTCAAGTCCGCCCAGCCCCAGCACTTCATGGGTGAAGAACGGCTCGGCATAGGGTGTTCCGAGCCGGCCGCCAAAGTAGCCGCCCATCGTCTGCACCATCTCCGGCACGCTACTCTTGTTGACGATGAACTGCGAGTGATACATCCGGATCGCCTGCATCTTGCGCTCCATCGTCGCCGACACGTCGATACAAAACGTCGGGCTGAAGCTCATCCGCAGATGGGTGCAGAAGTAGTAAATGATCCGCTTGGGATACCACGGTTCGCCGACAATCGTCGGGCAGTTCGTCAGCTTGGCATCAAAACGGGCATCCTCGCCGATTCGGGTTACAGCAACGTGGTCGGGGTGGGCATCGAGCGGGTATGGAAGGAAGATCGCATCGGGCCGGAACTTTCGGTACATCGATGCCATCTTGTGCCGGTTCTCGATACTGTGAACCACCTCACGGTTCTTCAGCCCCAGCAGCGTCCTCTCCACGCCGAGCACCCGCGCCGACTCGGCCGATTCGCGTGCCCGCGTCTCCGGATTGCCAAACGGTGTCGGCTCACCATTGGTCACATCCAACAGATGCACCTGATGTCCCTGCGATGCCAGCAGGGCAATGGTTCCCCCCATGCCCAACTCCTGATCATCCGGATGTGGTCCAACAACGAGAAACCGCATTTTTCGTCCTCTCCAGGGATTGCCTGTTCCTGTAAGAACAGTGTAGTGCGCACGGTGCGATTCAGCACGCCAGGCGGTCAGAGACCGGGGCGCTCACCACGTCGGCTTACATGACCCCGCACGCACAAGCCGTCGAGTTTGATTGAAATAACACTGTAAGTGTGGACGCCGCAAGGGTACACTAGCTAAGAGGATGGGGAAGAACCGAGGCATCACATGGCAGCAACGGCATCAATACCGCCAACATCGCCTACTACGACGCGTCAGGCGGCACCCCGGCCTACATCGACATTCCGTCTATCGCCTTCGGAAGTGACGCCAGTTTCAAGGGAAAAGTAACCGCCGACAACACGGGGAACAACCTGTTTCTTGTCGTCACCGGTGTCAGCGGCTCGGTAACACGGACGTCTCAAGTCGGCCTGACCGTCACGCCGGCCAGTTCCGGCGGACCGGTCTTGTTCCCCATGATGACCAAGCTCGGCATCCCCAAAGCGTGGAATGTCACTCCCGATGGTGAGTCAAAAGTGCAGCAATATGGAACAACGGCTTCCATCGACCTGACGGGCGGGACCACCGCCACCGCCCTGCTTTACCCTGGCATGACTGCTCCTTCGGGCCCCGTGACCTTCCCGAACAACGACGCCCTGATCGCCGCGGTAGCGGGAATGGGACTCAAGCCAATTACCGACACCAGCACCCAGACGACCACCAGCACGTTTTTCCCCGCTGTATACGACAAGAAAGGCAAGCTCGTCACGGCCGCATATACGGTCACGACCGTCGTGGCGCAGAACAGTTGTTCTATTCCGCCGAACACGAATCCTAGCCTCACGGGAACCATCAACGGCGTTATCTATGTGCAGTGGCCCAACAAGGTGACACTGGGAGGGAATCTGACCCTCAACGGCTCGATTGTGATGCAGCGAGGGACCCCGGCCGGAGCCAGCACGGTAACACTGAATCGCGATGGCGTGATCCAGCGGTCGATGGATGCAGCCAACACCGAGATCATGAAGTTGTCATTCGCCGGCAACGATCAAATGAAATGGTGGACGCTGATTGCACCAGACGCCGACTTTATCCTGCCCAACGGCACGGTGTGGGACACCACTAAGGTGTTTGAGGGATCGCTCCATTTCAATTCCTGCAGCCGAACCGGTGGTGGCGACAAGGCGGGATTCAGCATCACCAAGGGCGGAATGGCCGCCGAAGGAACCATCAGTTTCGGAAGCAACGGAGCATCATATACCATCAACCCCGATGCCAACGGGGAAGTTGGCGGAACCCATGTGGATGGCACGGCATCGCTGGCGTGGAACACCTATGATGAACCGATGCCGCAGAACTGACATGATCAGGAAGGCACATATGACGCAAAACACAAACCAAGTTATGACCCGAAGATTCTCCGCCTTTACACTCGCTGAAGTGTTGGTGGTGATAACAATCATCGCCATTGCCGTCTCCGCTTCGGTAGCTTTCTCGGCGACCAGTTCCACGATGCGGCTCAACGCCGCTGTGCAGAGCTTCGTGGCCGATCTTCTCTATGCCCAGAACCGGGCGATCACGGCTCAGGGGAAGGTATATGTCATCTTTACCCCTGGGACCTCCACCAGCGCGGATAAGTATGAGCTGCAGTCTCCTCTGGGCGCAGTGCTTGCCCGTGCCGATGGCGCCACCGGCACGGTGACCATGGGCCGTGCCCAGACGCAGATGCCCGGCGCCAAGCTCGGATTTACAGCCGCACTCACCATCGGATTTGACGCCAGCGGTCAGCCATTTACCCGCTCCGGATCGGCCGATACTCCCATAATTCAGGTCCGGCCGATTACACTGAGCAATGCCACGGGAAACGGCGCCACAACAGTGAGTATCCAGCCGTTCTCGGGAGAGATCACCATTCAGTGACCGGCCGACGTGGCCACGTCCGCTTAACGGAACTGCGCCAAAGCCTTGGCCAGCAAGTCGCGGATGTCCCCCGCCGCCTTGGCATCCAGATTAGGACGAGCCAGACTCGCCTGGGCAATGGCATAGCGACGATGCAGCGCATAAACCGTAACGTCTAAAGGAGTTAGGAGCTTTGCACAGGCCGCCGGCAGCTCCCCTTTGACCTCGGGGATCTGGCTCGCACCGGCGATGGCCCTCGTGATGAAGCTGACCGCCGGCTGCTGCTCCTGCCGCACCTTCTCCCAGTTGCGCATGCCTTCAGTGCTGTCGCCCAGGAACGCCAACAGCGCTGCAGTGGCGGCCGCGCGTGTCGGATAGATCCCCTGCTCGACCGCTCGATCATCCAATCCCCAATCCGCCCAGCGCTGCAGAGCACCGGCCGACTTGGCTGTGCCTTCCATCGCCGCCAGCCGAGGAAGCGTCTGGATCATGCGTAATAGCAGCTCGTTGCGCTGCACCTTCCCCTCATCCAGCGGACCTCCCGAGATGGCCGCGTTCACCACATCCATCACATTCATTTGCCACTTGGCCGTAAGATCATCCGCGGTCTTTTTCGTGTACCGACGCAGCAGTTCCAGCGAAGCTCCTTCGATCTTTGCCCCCTGCAGTTCACGACTACCCGAAGCCAGGCGCACCATTCGCACCAGAACGGCCGCCGCATCTTTGCGAGCTGCGCTCTTTCCGGGCGCCGCGGCGATGGCCGCCTCCTTGGCGATGCGCCGTTCCAGGCCGCCGGGCGCGGGTGCGGGCGCGGGCGGTTTGGGCTTGAAGGTGTTCAGCACCTCAAGGCTCACCGGCATCGTGCCCATCGCCCAGACCACATCCATCGAGAGCTGCATCTCTTCCAGCCGGCTCTCCAGATCGGCCGTGGTGGTGTTGGAAATCCCGGTTCCGCCCAGCATCTCGACATCGCCAAGAAACGCGTTCCTCGACGCCTCGAAGCCTTTACGCGAGTCGTCATAGGCCTTCTGCAGGGCCTTGAGAATGGCCGGATCCGTGTTGTATTGGAAACTCTCAGGCAGTTTGTCGTACGCCGAGCAGAATGCGACGAACTTCTCGACGGCCGGGATTAGCCGCTTGGCATCTTCCGGGGAACGCTCGGCAAGCTGAAACGCCGGCGCCAGCAGTTTGTAGTTCTGCTCACTCAGATTCAGTCGGATGATCGCCGAGAGCACCTGGCGATAGCGGCTCATGCCCTCGATCTTGCGCTGGCCAAGCTCCTTGAGGCGGCGATCCTGCAGAAGCGCCAGTGCCTCGCCCAACTGTTGCTCCAGGTCCATGCGCTTCGCGAGATCCACACCGGCATTGCTCGCCAGGCCGGCGCTGATGTCGATGGCGTCCTTCAGAACGCGAGCCAATTGCCTGGCTTCCTCGGCCGTCAGGTCATAGACCTCCGGCCGTTGCACCGCATCGAGCGTGCGCACAAGCTGCCGCCGCAATACCGGCGAGACGTTCAGCCGCGGGATCAGATCGCCCGGATCGCTGGAGCCGGCGGCGGCCGCTCTTGGCCGGGGCGCGGGCGATGGATCCTGCGGCAGCCCTGGCAGACTCACCGGCCGCATGATCGGAATCTGTGAAGGATTCACCGCCTGCCCGGTCGTGAATTCCAGCAGCGCGATCCCGGCAGCGCGGCAAACCGCATCCATCTTCGCCACATCCGCCGCGGGCAGGTCATAAGTCAACTGCCGCAAATTGTGGGCAGCCAACTGCTGCACGTTATTGAGTTCATGGTCGTTCGCCGGCGAAAGGTCCTTCTGCGCAGCACTGATTGCCTGGCGCAACTGCTGCAGCCGCAACCAGGCGGCCGCCGCCTGCTGATCGGTGTTCAGGGTCGATGTGGCGATCCAGCGCTGGATCACATACAGGTCGATCTGCGCCTCGAGGCGCAGATTGGATCCCCCGCTGAACTGTGTCCTCTGCAGCACCAGCGGAACCAACTGCTCCTCGGCCTGGGCGGCCGCCGCGGCAAATAGCGGCTTGGACGCCCCCGCCAGCAGTTCCGCCGGCTTCCCCGTCTGCCCGGAGGGCTTGGCGGGTTGTGTCGCCGTCGGCTGCGCCGGCACAGCTTCACTCATCGCCGCCACACACACTGCCAGCACCACACACCGGAGGATGTTCATGCTACCGACCTTTCTTCTCCTGGAGACACTGGGCATAGACCCGCTCCAGTTCATCCACCATCCTCTGGGCACTGAACCGCTCAATCACAAACTCGCGCCCGGCCAATCCCATGGCCTCGCGCCGATGAGCATCGCCCAATAACAGCGCCAGAGATGATGCAAGCTGCCCGATGTCAAAAGGAGAAAGCAGAAATCCCGTCTTCTCGTGAATCAACGATTCGCGATTTCCATCAACATCATAGGTAATGACCGGCTTGGCCGCCAAAGCCCCC
>CAIQIQ010000035.1 GCA_903871935.1 uncultured Phycisphaerales bacterium | reverse complement strand
TTTGGTTTCGCGGTCTGCTGCGCGGGGATGATGTCGCTGTCGATCGGCATCAATCTGCTGCCGCCGTTCTTCACAAGCATCAAGAGCCGCCTGGATCTGTCCAATGCGCAACTTGGCGGCATCTCATCATTTGCCTTTATCGGCCTAGTCATCGCAATCCTGGTTACCGGGCCACTTGCCGATCGATTTGGCGCCAGGTTGTTCGCACTGTTGGGTAATGCATTGATCATCGTGGGCTTGGCGCTGCTGGCGCTGGTGAATGTCTACGCGCTGGTGCTGGCGGCATCGTTTACCCTTGGTATCGGCGCCGGCATGCTGGACATGGTGCTCTCGCCAATCGTCGGAGCTCTGAAGCCCGAGAATCGCTCCTCGGCCATGAACATGCTGCATTCGTTCTACTGCACCGGCGCCATGGTCACGGTGCTCGTCGCGGCCGGGGCAATCAAACTGGGGATTGGGTACAAGACGGTTGCACTGGTGCTGATGGCGCTTCCTGCGATGGTCTTTGCGGGCATGTGGGTGATGCATGTGCCATCGCTGGTTGGGGAGCATCATGCTGAGGGCAGGCATCGTTTGCGCGATCTGATGAGCATCCCTTATTTCTGGCTGGCGATCGTGGCGATCGCCCTGGGCGGCGCCACCGAAATGGGGATGGCAAACTGGCTGCCGGCGTATGCGGAGAAGAGCCTCGGCTATACGCAGGCGGCCGGGGCGGTGGCGTTTGTGGGCTTTCTGGGGTGCATGACCATCGGACGGATCGGGTTGGGAATGATCGGTAACCCTCGCAATGTCATGCGGGCGATGATGGTGTGCTGCGGGTTGTCGGTCGTGCTGTTCCTGGTGGCATCCTTTGGACGGCCCAGTGCGCTGGCACTCACTGGGTGCATCACGGCGGGTCTGGCTGGCAGTGCGTTATGGCCGAGCATGCTGGCCGTGACGGCCGACCGCTTCCCGCGCGGAGGTGCGACGATGTTTGGCGCTCTGGCGGCGGCGGGGAATATCGGTTGCGTGGTGATGCCGTGGCTCGTGGGCGTGATCTCTGATCATCTGAAGGCACCATACGGAGAGGGGTATGCCATGCGCATCGGGCTGGCGACAGGCGCGCTCTGTCCGCTGCTGATGCTGAGCGTGCTCATCTGGATGCGGCGCAGCCGCGCCTAACGCGGGGACTAGCGAATCGTCGAGGCATCGTGGCATAGAGCGCGCGGATTACTTGAGGGCAAATCGCTTGACCCCGCAACCGAGGTCGAATAACACGAGAACAATGATAATCGCTTTCGAGAATGAGCCGTTGCCGGTGTCGCCGGATGGTAAGAGCATGGCGCTGAAACTCGGCGACTGGCTTGACCTCGCCGACCTGGTGCCGGCAATCGAACTGGATGTTCGTCCGATTGGGGAACTGGGCGCGGACAAGCCGGTGCTCATTGAGGCATTTGCCTCACATGCCGGCCTTCTGGGTGCAGAAACGATGCCCAGTGCAGCAGAACACCAATTGGCTCTGGATCTGCGTGCCTATTGGCCCGCGGTGATCAAGTCGGGTGTGCCGGCGATCCCGGTTTACCCGGTTGGCTATGTGCCGACCGAGTATCCCGTCTACGTACGCGGCCGGACGGGCTCACTGAGCCAGTCGAAGGTGAATTCCGTTGAAGAGTTCAAGGCCGTTGCGAATGTGGATGGGATGGTGGCGCGGCCTTGGGTACGCATCCAGCCCTGTGGGGACCGGGATAGCGTGACCAAGGAGCTGCGCGTGCATGTGGTTTGCGGCACGGTTGCGTGCGTGGAATTCCTGTTCCCGCAATGGGCCGCCCAAAAGCCAACGGACGCCGAACTTGCGGCAGGGCGCGCCTGGACGCGCACTGCGTCGGCGGAGGTCGTCGCATGGAGCGAGACCCTGGCGAAGCATCTGAATGTGCGGTGGTTTGCGGCCGATTTTGCCCAGACCGATGCCGGGGTGAAGCTTGTTGAGGTCATCCCGGGCTGGTGCTCTGGCATCACCGATCCCTGCTCAGCCCGTGCGGTGCACGCGGCCATCCTGGAGTCGATGTGGGAGATGGATACCCAGCCGCTCTGGCTGAAGCCCACAGCACAGGTTCCCTGGGTGAGAATGGCGGCGGGCAAGTAATCCCGCAGTCGCCGGATCATTTCCGGCTGACCATGGCCTGGATCATCCAGTCGCCCTTAAAGTCGACGGGTTTGGGTTCGACGGTGGGCGAGCCAACCATCGAGTAGCGGCCGCCGGTGTTGGTGTCGTAGCAGACGTAGACGCCACTGGTTTGCTCGGAGTGGAAGTCGACGCAGACCCAGAATTTGTCCGTGACCCGGGGTGGGTTCGGGAATTTCATGGTAACCCACCGTTCCGCGCCGCGGACGAAGGCGCGGCCCGGGATCGTCAGGGTGAAAAGTGTGGTGGTGTGCCCTTCATCAAGGATGGTGAGGGCGGCGTCGGCATCCGGCGCCTCTGTGCTGCCATATCGAGCGCACAGGACAGAGACGGACACCAGCGTGGTATATCCGTCGGGCATGGTGAACTCGATCATCTGCCCGCTGCCGCCGATGCTGCGTTTACCCTTAGATCTGCCGTCATGGTACGCGAGGACCTTGTTGAGAGGGGTGTACGGCGCAGTGGTGGGTGGTTGGTCGGCAGGGGCGTCGGCGGCCATGGCGACACAGCCGAGAGCGAGGATCGGCACGAGGAGATACGCGGTTCGTCGCATGAATGTGCTCCTTGCGGGCAGATGGCCAAACTATCGCAGTCGCATTACCAAACAGGCAGTATAGGTCAGGTCGATCAGGGGCGGTAGCTAAGGACGGTTTGCACCATGGCTTTGACTTGCTCGAGGCATTGGGCGCCTTTACCAATCTGGTAGAGGCTGGCGGAGGGGGAAACGATCAGGCCGTTACGGTCGTCGAAGGCGTCGGCGATGAGCGTGGTGGTTTCCTCCGCGACCTGAGCGGGCGTGCGCTCGTACATATTGGCGATCTGGATGTTGCCTTCGAGGCACATCTTGCCGCGGGCGAGGTGCTTGGCCTGAGCGGCGGTGATGTCGCCCAGGGGAGGTGGTTCGATGGGATGCAGGACGTCGACGCCCATTTCGATGAAGTACTGGAAGACGCGGCCGATCTTGCTGTGGCAGTGGACGTGGATGCGCCCTCCGGCATTGTGGATGAGGTCAAAGATCGGTTTGTCGTATTGCATATTGAATTCCACGAAGTCGGCGGGGCCGTGGAGTGGAGGAACGATCTCTTCCTGGCCAAGGCTGGAGAAGTAGGGCCCGATGCCCAGGGAAAGCGCGCGTTTGAGTCGGTTGAGAATGATGGTCTGCTGGCGCTGCAGAAGTTCGTGGAGTAGATCGCGTTCGGTGACGCTGAAGATCGCGAACGCTTCAGATCCGAAGAGTTCGACGACATGGCCGCCGGGATTGCTGGAGAGACAGGCGTCGGCGATGCCGCGGTCGCCAACGTCGTGCTGGGCTTTGAGGAATGCAGAGGCGTCGCCACGGGGTTCGGGCAGGGGCAGGGAGAGCCACTTCTGAGCGTCCTCGCGAGTCTTTAGAAAGTGTTCCTGGCAGAAACTCGGGTAGGTTCGCAGACCGATGAGGTAGACGGACTGCAGGTCGCCGGTGGGGGTGTGAAGGGTGACCGTATGGCGGTCGAAGTCGGCCGAGTGGGGTTCAGTGCGAGTGCTGGTGCGGTATGGGGTTTCCAATGCCGTTAGGTCGACGGGGATTTTGAGGTCGGTGTGGGCGTGGACGTAGGCTTTGACGGGATCGTAGCTGGGATCATTGGACGGCCAATAGGTGCGGATGTAGACGCCGGGGCGGTCCTGCTCTTGGTGGTTGTAGCAGCGGTGCAGCCGTTCGCGGGAGCTAATGCTGTTGGGCGCAAGATGAGCCATAGTGTGCGGCATAGTAACACCGGCCCCGAGGTTTGACGATTTGTGTGTTCACAGTGGTGCGGTGAACCTGCTGGATGGTGCAAATCCCTTGCCGAAGTCTGTGTGCGCTGGTAGTACGGCTGAGCATGCCCACTTGGTTCCATCAGGTTGTGAGGCAGTGCCTTGCGCTGCTGCTTCTGTGCGCGCTGGCCGGCGTCGGCTCGTGCGATGCGCGGAATGCCGGATCGGGCAAGCTGATGCTCACCTATACGCGCTGGGGAGACCCGGCCGAAATGGAATCTACGCGCGAATTGATCGCACAGTTCCAGCGCGAGAATCCGGGCATTGAAGTGCGCGTGGATGTCGTGAGTTGGGAGCAGTATTGGCAGAAGATGAAGACGGCCACGGTCACGAACTCGGCACAGGATGTGTGGCTTATGAGCCCGGCCTATATCGAGGAGTACGCCAGTGCGGGACATGTGCTGGATCTGATGCCGTTCATCAAGGCAGATCCAACCTTCAATGTTGATGATTATTTTCCTCACGCGTTTGACGATTTCTGTTTCACGGGGGAGGGCGACAATCTGCGGTCGGCCACATTTGGCAATGGGAAGCTCTACGCCTTTACCCGCGACTACAACTGCTCGCTTCTCTACTACAACCGCGATTATTTCGATGCGCTGGGCTTGGCGTATCCCGACGCTACCTGGACGTGGGATGACCTGGTCGCGGCCGCCCGCAAGCTGACAATCGATTTTGACGGCGATGGCGTGATCGACCAGTGGGGCTATGGCGGCCTGGACTACGGGGCTTTCGCAAGCGCAATTGGCGCCCAGCGAATGGACATAGCCGCACGCAAAAGCCTGTTTTCCTCGCCT
The DNA here is from genome assembly GCA_903871935.1 of uncultured Phycisphaerales bacterium. GTDB lineage: Bacteria > Planctomycetota > Phycisphaerae > Tepidisphaerales > Tepidisphaeraceae > CAIQIQ01. Next base: position 15,476 of record CAIQIQ010000035.1, on the reverse strand, counting down.
GACATGCTCCGAGCGGTCACTTTCTGCCAGGATCTCATCTATCGCTATAAGGTGCACCCGCCGCCGTTCGTGCAGATCAATGAGACGGAGAGCTTCGTGACCGGGAAACTGGCGATGACGGTGGCGGGCGTGTGGAATATCCGCAGTTACAACCGCTCTGACTACCGCTGGGGCATCGCGCCGATTCCGACTGACACGCGGCAGCGCACGCGGTATGCCGCGGGAGGAGGAGTGGCACACTGCATCAGTTCACGATGCGTGCATCCTGAGGAGGCATGGAAACTGGTGAAGTTTCTCTGTGGCGATGCCGGACAGCGGGCGCTGGCGCGATCGGGTACATCGGTTCCGGTAGTTAAACGGATCGCGATGTCAGATGATTTCCTGGCCGGGTTCGATCGTCCGCCTCGAAGCAGCATCCCGACCATATTTGAGGTGCTTGCCAGTCCACCTGCGCCGCGCGGCTATGCTCGGGGCTATCTGGAATACACCCGCCGTACCACCGAGATCCTTGATCTGGCGTGGCGGAACCAGATTACGCCCACCGAGGCGTGCCGGCGCATCGACGAGCAGATCGATGCCATCCTGGCCGATCAGTATCGGAGGACCGCGCCATGAGTCGCCGCAGCCGGCCGGTCGATTTCTCCTGGGGCGGATATCTGTTCGTTCTGCCCAACTTCATTGGTTTTCTGACATTTATCCTTTTGCCGGTCCTGGCGTCACTGGCGCTGAGTTTCTGTTCGTGGCGAATTCTGCGCGAGCGTTCGCCATCGTTTGTTGGTTTCGCGAACTACGCCAAGATGCTCAGTAGCAGTGAGTTCTGGTATTACACGTACAACACGGTATTCCTGATGCTGGGCATCCCGATCGGGATGATGCTTAGTTTGTCACTGGCACTACTGCTGAACCGGGCGGTGCGCGGGATCCGGCTGTTTCGGATGATCTATTTCCTGCCTACAGTGACGGCCGGCGTGGCGCTTCTCGTTTTGTGGCTCTGGATCTATGAGCCGCTGTATGGCCTGATCAACTGCACTCTGGCGGAGTTCGGGATTGAAGGGCCCAACTGGCTTGGCGGCGGGATAAACCTGCAGTTCCTCCAGGACTGGTTCGGTATCGACCCGATGTGTTACTTTGCCAAGCCTTCGCTGATGCTTATGGGCCTGTGGACGGGCGCTGGCGGGTACAACATGATTCTCTACCTCGCCGCTCTGCATGGCATCAATCCAGAGCTTTACGAGGCGGCGAGAGTGGATGGCGCCAGTGCGTGGCAACGGTTTAAGAGCATCACCTGGCCGATGCTCTCGCCCACCACGTTTTTCATCCTCATTATGAGCCTGATCGATGGCTTCCAGGGCGGATTTGAGTCGGCGTATGTCATGACCCAAGGCGGGCCGGCCGGATCTACCACAACGATCTCTTTCCAGATATTTCAGGAGCTTTACGAGAACGATCGGATCGGTTCGGCTTCCGCCACCGCGTGGTTCCTGTTCCTGGTGGTTTTCATTTTGACCATGTTTAGCTGGCGGCTGGGCGGAAAGGTGGTGCACTATGACTAGCGCATCGGCCAATTCACCGGACCGCCGCTGGCGAACTGTGCAACAGGTACTGCATCGCGGCATGTTCTACCTGGTTCTGAGTGTCATTGGAGCGACGATGGTGCTGCCATTCCTGTGGATGCTCAGTACATCGCTCAAGACCGGTAAGGGCGCTGTAGAAATCCCGCCAACATGGATTCCGCGGCAGACCACGATCTTTGCCAACTACGGCGGTCGCGAAGTGAAAGTAAGCCTGCTCAAGAAGACGGCAGCGGTGCGCCGCCTGGACAACGGCCAGGCGATGAGCGTCTATGCCCAGGCACTCAAAACCCGCAGGGCGTTGTTCAGCGGGCAGGAAAGCGTCTATGCATCTCTCCGCCAGGAGAATGCAACGGTGAGGGTGCCCGTTGAGGTGCTTGCCACTACCGCGCGGGTCCGCATTCTCGAAGATGGCCCGGATCATGAGCGGGTGGTCGATTTGCCGGGCGATCAGCTGATCGTGCGGTCGAAAGTTGACCCGCAGTGGTCTAACTATCCAACGACCTGGAACAAGCTGCCGTTTGGACGCAGTTATATCAACACCGCCGTGGTGACCATTGCGGTGACGATTGGTCAGGTACTGACTTGCTCGCTGGCCGCCTTTGCGTTGGCCCGGTTGAGATTCCCCGGCCGTGATAAGCTGTTTCTGGGCTATCTGGCCACGATGATGATTCCGGGCACCGTCACGCTCATCCCGGTGTATATCCTGTTCATCAAGATGCCCGAACTGCTCAACGCGGCTTTCCACACAGACCTGTTCACGAGTGACCTGTACTTCCTGGGCAAGTATTACATCGGCCGCGTGGCGGGGAGCAACTCGTACTTTGCGCTGATCGTGCCGGGGCTGTTCAGCGCTTACGGCACGTTCATGCTGCGGCAATTCTTCATGAGCCTGCCGCGCGAGCTTGAAGATGCCGCCCGCATCGACGGGTGCGGCAATCTGCGCATCTACTGGCATGTGACGATGCCCTTGTCGAGGGTGGCTATCGCAACACTGGCGACGTTCACGTTCATGGGGGCATGGAAGATGTTCATGTGGCCACTGCTGATTCTGAATACCGAGGAACTTGTGCCGCTGCAGGTTCTGCTCCAGCGATTCCAGGGCCAGTATGGCTCGGAGCAGCATCTGCTGATGGCCGGCTCGATCATTGTACTGCTGCCGCTGTTGGTGATATTCCTGTTTGGGCAAAGGTACTTCATCAAGGGCATCCAACTTGGTGGCGTCAAAGGGTAGCGACTTGGCCGGCTCATTTCGGGCACGAAAGGAACGACCGTGTTCAGACTCGTTTTGTGCGGCATCATGGTTGTTGGCGGTGTGCTGCTGTCCCAGCGCTGGGCACTGGCGCAGGAGCAGGCGCCTATCCCGGCGACCAAACCAGCGAACGGCCTGGGTGATGAGAATCCTCTGGCGGAGAAGTACCCCGGCGATGTGGGGATCGAACGCGATCCGGCGGTGTTGTTCACCGACAACTTCGAGGCCGGAACGATTGAGGATTTGAGCCGCAAGTGGCAGGCTGTCGGCAAGGATGCGGGGAAGGTACTGGCCTTCAGCGAAGACGTGCCGGATTCGGCGGCGGGGCATCGCTCGATCGAGGTGACCGGGACGCTGGGCCAGAATTCAGGTGGATACCTGTATACCAATTTCCGCGGCGTGGATCGGGCGTTTGTGCGGTTCTACACGAAGTTTGCTCCGGATCACGGTTACGAACACCACTTCGTGGAGTTGGGCGGCTATCAGCCTGCGCCTCCGTGGCCGAATCCACGCGCTGGATCCCGGCCGGCCGGCAATGAGCGGATGCTGGTCTTCATTGACCCGGTTGGCGTGTATGGCAAGTATCCTCCGCCAGGTGTGTGGCAACTCTACACCTATTGGTCTGAGATGAAGATATCGGCCGACCGGCACTATTGGGGCAATTGCCTGGCCCCGGCGGAACCTCAGCAGATACCGCGCGGGAAGTGGCAGTGCGTGGAGTTGATGGTGCAGATGAACTCCGCGCCCGATCGGCGCGACGGCGAACTGGCGCTCTGGGTGGATGGCAAGCTTGCCATGCACGTTCGCCAAGGCATCCGCCGCGGGCCGTGGTCGGGGATGGGCTTCGACGTGCTGAAGGATGGCGGCGAGCCGTTCGAGGGCCTGCTGCTGCGTAATGATGAGAGGTTGAAGATCAACCACCTTTGGCTGGAGCACTACGTTGACGCGGGGGCACAGCGACAGAACCGGGTCCAATCCCCCAATCCGGTCAATCGCGTCTGGTTTGACGACGTGGTCGTGAGTACGCGGTACGTCGGACCTATCCAAGGCAGCAAGCCCGCTGGCGGCCAACCCAATCCGCGGCCCGTGAGCGCGTCAGGTCGCTAACTTACGGTTGGCAGCGGATCGCCTCGAACGAACTAATGAGCCGGCTGGGACTCGAACCCAGGACCCTGGCATTAAAAGTGCCATGCTCTACCAACTGAGCTACCGACTCGGGCGAAGGGGTGGATATTAGCGGGTGGGGCAGGACAATCAAGATTGCTGCCATGGAGCTGTTTTCCGGAACCCCAGAGTGGGATAGGGCGGGAGAGCGTGAGTGTTTGGCGGGCTCTGACATGGGGATTGCTCACATTACGTCGTAACGCGGAGCCAGCCGCCGTCGATGTAGTAGGAGGAGCCGACGCAGTAGCTTGCGCGGTCGGAAGCGAGGAAGACGAAGAGGTTGGCGACCTCTTCGGGCGAAGCGAAGCGTTTGATCGGGGCGTGCTGGTCGGCGACGTTCTGCAGCCACTGGTCGAGAGAGATTCCCTGTTGGGCGGCTTGCTCCTTCCCGCCGGTTTCCCAGCCGGCGGTGCGGATCAGGCCCGGATTGATGGCATTCACGCGGATGTTGAACGGGATCAACTCGGTGGCGAGGCACTTGGTGTACATCACCAGGGCGGCTTTGGCCGTGGCATAGATCGGGCCATGCGGCAACGGCTGGAGGGCGCAGATCGATGCGTTGTTGAGAATCACGCCGCCGCCGCGTTTTTTCATCGACGGGGTCAGCGCGCGGGACATCCGCACCGCGGACATGAGCAGCAGATCCAGAAAGAATTGCCACCGTGCATCGTCGGCTTCGGAGAGAGTCTCATTCGACCCCTCGCCGGCGTTGTTGATGAGGATGTCGCAACCGCCGAATTCTTTCTCGATTGCAGCGGTGAAAGCGAGGATCTGATCGGGCCTGGTGACATCCACGGGCATTGCGAAGGTGCGAACGCCGTGAGCCTTTTTCACATCAGCTGCGGCCTTCGCCAGCACATCCTCGTGCCGCGCGCACAGTGCGAGGTGAACTCCTTCTCTGGCCAGAGCGTGAGCAACCGCCAAGCCTATCCCGGTGCTTCCACCAGTGATAACCGCGATTTTGTTTTTCAGATTGAGTTCCATGATTGGCTCCGGCAAAGCAAAGACTCACCGCCCGCTGCTGCGATCTGCCACCGTCCATTTATTTCGCGTGCGCTCCGTGATGTATTGCTCTACATCGGCATCAGGAACCTCCACCCAGTCGGCATCAGCAGTCTTCAAGGTCTCGTTCGCCGAACCAATTGCCTCCACCTCCGTCGCGTACATCTGCATTCCGAACGGCACGGCAGTATCATTAACCACGGAGTAGAGGCATTGGAGCCACGATTTCAGTTCGGGAGAGTGTGTCACTGATGCGGCGGCCAGCCGCTTAGCCCTGCGTTTGGCGATTGCTACCTTTGCCATATCAGACCTGCCTTTCCTGCCAGCAATGCATCGCAATCTACGGCATCCTATGAAGAATCGCCACGGCCGACAGGAACCGACAGACGATTCCGAACCGTATCATGGCTTCCTTGCTCTAGCTCTTGCTGGCTTTCCGCGTCGGGGTGGTCCTAGACTCCGGGCAAAGGTAGTGGTTGTTGGTGGACTAGGCTTGCGTCGCATTTCGACGGGGAGGATAGATATGCAGGTTGGCAGTGATGGGTGGCGTTTTGAATGGAATGAGCATTGGGCACGGATTCCTGCGACGCGGTGGGGGGCGGCCAACGGCCGGACCCATGGAGTGACCGTGGCGGGGAATGGACATGTCTTGGTCTTTAACCAGGCTCAGCCGGCGGTGCTGGAGTTTGACCCTTCGGGAAAGCTGGTCAACGCCTGGGGCGACCGCTTCCATGGCGCGCATGGCATGACACTGACGGCCGAGGGCGATGAGGAGTTCTTGTGGCTGACCGACCAGGGGACCGGCGAAGTGGTGAAGACGACGCTGGATGGGAAGACGGTGCTGAATCTGCAGCGGCCGGACTTGGCGATCTACAGGTCGGGCAAGGCGTATGCGCCAACCTGGGTGGCGGTCAACGATGCCGGCCGGGGCGGCAATGGTGATATCTGGGTGGCCGACGGGTATGGGTCCAGCTTCATCCACCGCTACAGCGACAAAGGGGCGTACATCGCCAGCATAAACGGTACGGAGGGGGCAGCCGGTGCGTTTGCCTGCCCTCATGGCATTCGTTTTAATTTTCGGCATGGCCGGCCGGAGCTGTACATCACTGATCGCAGCAATCGGCGTATCCAGGTTTATGATGCCGAGGGGAAATACCTGCGCCAGTTCGGCGGGGATTTCCTGAGCAGCCCGTGTATGTTCGCAGGGCACGGTGAATACCTGCTGATTCCGGAACTCTTTGGGCGACTGGCGGTTCTGGACGGGCAGGATCGATTGGTCTGTTACCTGGGCTCGAACGATGGCGTGGAGAAGACGGCCGGCTGGCCCAATCTACCGGGCGACAGAATTCTGGCTGGCAAGTTCAACAGTCCGCATGGGATGGCGGCCGATGCGCAAGGCAATCTGTATGTGGTGGAGTGGATCGTTGGCGGGCGCATCACCAAACTGGCGCGGAAGGCGTGATTCAAACGGGCCCTGTTGTCACAATTGGGTGCAGGTGAGTGGGTGTCAGGCCCTCATCGCTGCGCTGGCGTGCTGGGCCCGCGCCTACGAGGGCTAGATTACAGTTGGGCTTGGTCACTGCTGTCCGGAAAAGCGGCACGCTCGATGCTTCGATCCTCCGGGGGTGTAGCCATGTTTTGAGGCTCATGGCCTTTGTGTCCTGTTCGAGGCGGGGTAAGATGGAACATTCGTTACCGGGTTTTGGAGAACTGCATGGGATACCAGGTATTAGAGTCTGTGTGGCTTGCCCCGAACGTTCGGAAGCTGCTGGTGGCGGCGCCGCATGTCACCCGCAATTGTGGTCCGGGGCAGTTTGTCATCGTTCGCGCTACCCCTGATGGGGAGCGCATCCCCCTGACCATAGGCTTCGCCGACAAGGCGGCCGGCACGATCTCCCTGTTCATCCAGGCGATCGGCAAGAGCACAACCGATCTGTGCAATCTTGAAACCGGCTCGAGCCTGTGTGATGTGGCCGGGCCGATGGGCAAGAAGACGACCATCCACAACGTTGGCCACGCTGTCATTGTCGGCGGCGGGGTGGGCACGGCGGTTATCTACCCACAGGCTCGCGCCTTGAAGGAGCAGGGGAACTATGTTTCGGCGATCATCGGCGGCCGCTCCAAGCCGTATGTGATCCTGGAAGAGGAACTCAAAGCGGTCTGCGATGCCGTATATCCCTGCACTGACGATGGTTCGTACGGCTTCAAAGGATTCGTTACTCAACGTTTGGGGCAACTGATTACCGAAAGCACAGCCAATCCGGTGAAGGAAGTGATCACGGCCGGGCCGGTGCCGATGATGAAGGCGGTGGCCGAGGTCACCCGCCCGCTGGGGATCCACACGGTTGCTTCACTGAATCCGATCATGGTTGATGGCACCGGCATGTGTGGCGGCTGTAGAGTGCAGGTAGGGGGGCAGATGCTCTTTGCCTGTGTGGATGGTCCGGAGTTCGATGCTCATCAGGTGGATTTCAAAGAGCTATCGGATCGCTTGACTGCCTATCGTGAGCACGAGCAGCGGTGCATGGCAAAGTGAATGCCTGGATCTGAGATTTCAGATTTGAGATTAGAGTTTTGAGACTAGCGATTGGGAATGCCAATGTCTGAAGCCAAACCAAAGATCAAAGCCGCCGAGCGGATGAAGATCAATCGTCAGGCGATGCCTGCACGCGATGCCGTCGAACGGTCGCACACCTTCGGCGAAGTGAACCTGGGCCTGCTGGAACAGATCGCCATCCTGGAAGCGCAGCGCTGTTTGGAATGCAAGGAAGCGAAGTGTGTCGCCGGCTGTCCGGTGGCGGTGGATATCCCGGGATTCGTTGCCAAACTGGCGGAGGGTGATCTGCAGGCGGCCGCGGATGTGCTTGCCAACTGTAATGCCCTGCCGTGCATCTCTGGAAGAGTCTGCCCGCAGGAGAAGCAGTGCGAAATCCTGTGCATCCGTGGCAAGAAAGGCGACCCGGTGGCGATCGGGTATCTGGAGCGCTTTGTGGCCGACTGGGCGTTGGCGCATCGCGGCGTGCGCAAGGCTGCGCCGGTGCCGCTCAGTGGCAAGAAGGTAGCGGTTGTCGGCTCCGGGCCGGCAGGGCTCACCGCTGCTGGAGAACTTGCCAAACTGGGGCATGAGGTCACGGTTTTTGAAGCGCTGCATCAGCCTGGTGGGGTGCTGGTTTATGGCATTCCTGAGTTCCGCTTGCCCAAGGAGATTGTGAAGGCGGAGGTCGATGCGCTGGTGCGGCTGGGAGTGGAAATCCGCTGCAATGTGATTATTGGGCGGAGCTATACCATCGACCAACTTCTGCAGGAGGAGAGATATGACGCCATCTTCATTGCAAATGGGGCGGGTTTGCCGGTGTTCATGGGAATCCCGGGTGAGAATCTCAAGGGTGTGTATAGCGCGAATGAGTATCTGACGCGGGTGAACCTGATGAAGGCGTTTGATCCGAACTCGGCCACGCCGGTGCTCAAGGCGAAGCAGGTCGTGGTGGTGGGAGGTGGCAACACGGCCATGGATGGGGTGCGGGTAGCCCGGCGCCTGGGCGCGGATCCGTCCACTCTGGTTTACCGTCGTTCGCGGACGGAGATGCCCGCCCGAATCGAAGAGGTGCACCATGCCGAGGAGGAGGGGGTGGTGTTCCAGATGCTGACGAATCCGGTGAAGATTCTGGGCGATGACAAGGGCTGGGTGCGGGCCGTACTGTGTCAGAGGATGGAACTGGGGGCTCCGGATGCCAAAGGAAGGCGTTCGCCGGTGCCGATCCCGAATAGTGAGTTTGAGATCCCCTGCGAGGTGGTAGTGGAAGCAATTGGGACGCGAGCCAATCCGCTGTTGACCGCGACAACACCGGACTTGAAGGTGAATGAGAAGGGGTATATTCAGATCGACGCCAATAACATGACCAGCAAGCCGGGTGTCTTTGCGGGCGGCGACATTGTTCGCGGGGCTGCCACGGTGATTCTGGCCATGGGCGATGGCAAACGTACGGCTCATGCGATCGATGCGTACCTTAAGGCAAGCGTGCAGCCTGCCACAGCGAACTGAACCGAGGTTACAGATGGAATCCCGACACGAGCCGAAAATCCTGGGCAAAGCGCCGGTGGGCAATCTTTGTGTCATCCGTGACGAGTCGTTGAACTCATGGTCCGTGACGGTCTGTCCGGGTGTCGTGGCCAAGCGCAAGCCGCTGGCGACGTTCAGCACTCGTGGTGAAGCGGAAGCGTTTGCCAGGATCGAGCTGGGAAAGATGAACAGCGGCGAGGGCGAGAAGGTCTACATCCTGCATGTCGATGACTGCCCTTGTTGGCAGAAGCAGTTGTAGTGTGGCCGCGTCGAAGATCTCTTACTTGATCAGCCCTCGCAGCAGCCGATACTGCAGTAGAAGCAGTATGGACAGAACCGCTACGATTCCCCACCCGACGGCAGAGGCATAGCCAAAGTCACCGGCCTCGAAGCCGACGCCGTAGAGATACATCACGACGGTCATGCCCGCGCCCGATGGTCCTGGTCCGCCAAAGAGCACGTAGGGGAGTTCGAATAGCTGGAATGCCTGGATGGTGCCTACCAGGGTGAGAAACGCCAGCATCGGCCGGACCGAAGGGAGGGTTATGTGCCAGAAGCAGCCCCACATGCCGGCGCCATCCACGTTTGCCGAGTCGTACAGCTCGCGCCGGATCGCCTGCATGGCTGCCGCCAGGTATAGCGACCCGAACCCAACGCCCAGCCACAAGGAGACGACCAGCATCGACACCAGCGATAGCCGCGGATCGGTCAGGAATGGCAGCTCGACCGGTCGTTGGGATAGAAATGACAGGAAACGATTGACCAATCCATGTCGCGCATCGAGCATCGCCGCGAACAGGATCGACGCATAGACCGGGCCGATGAAGTACGGGCACAGCAGCGCGAAGCGCACCAGCGAGCGCCCGTGTGCGTAGCCGCTGCGCAAACCGGACGCGAGGGCCAGGCACAGGGGAACTTCCAGCAGCAGGAACGCCAAGGTGAACGCCGTCGTATTCAGCGCCGCCAGCCAGAAGCCCCGATCAGCGATCAGGAATCGGTAGTTGGCCAGACCGACAAAGTGCAATGGTGTGGTACCGGAGCCTCGGTGCAGGCTCATCACCAGGCTGCTTGACAGGGGCACGATCGTAAAGACCGCGAACGCCACCACCAATGGCAGAAGCATTGCCCATGTCGTCGCCGCAGACGGTGCTGCTCCGGTTTGCTTCATTATCGTTTCTCCGCAAACTCAAGGAGCCGGTTCAGGTCGGCTTGTTTGGCGTTAAGCTGTTCGCGGCAGAACTCTTCCAGGTGATCCGGACCGGAGGATTCGAGCCGGGTCTGTGTTGCTGCTGAGACGGCCGCGATCGACTGGGATAGGAGGATCGAATATGGACCGGTCCGCTGTACCGGCAATTCGCGCGCGAGTTGAGCATACAGTCGGCCGATGGCTTGACCGCCGAAGAGAGGATCGGGCCGATCCCAAACTTTGTCATCCCATGCGGTGGTCACGGCGGGAAGGATGCTTGAGTAATACTGGCGTGCGTACAAGGCCTCGGGCGAAAGCTGCATGAAGCGCAGCAGTTCCCAGGAGGCCGCCGGCTCGCGGCAGTTTGCCGGTATCGCAACCATCGTGCCACCCCAACTGGCGGTGCGGGCATCGCCTGGTGCGAAACGCGGCAGGGGGATCATCGCCAGTCGGCCGAGGAGGCGCGGTTCAGATCGCAGGTAAGCCACGCGCCAATCGGGTGTCAGCACGCACGCGGTGTGACCCTCGACCAAATCACGTGCGACCAGGTCGTCAGCAATCGGAGTGCTGACTGGCTTGCTGCCGGCCACCAACTGGGCATAGAAAGCAATGGTTTGCGCGAGCCGCGGGTCTGAGAGCGAGGGGCGGCCGCCAGCACCGATCAGTTCGATATGCTGCTGGTACAGGACGATCATCAAGTCTGAAGCGTTCCAGCGGGAGAGCTGCATTGCCAGCCGCGGTCGCCCGGTCGCCTGCCAATACTGCTGGTATCGCAGGCAGGCATCGTAGAAGGCTGGCCAGGTGGTGCAGGCTGCCAGATTCACGCCGGCCTGCTCGAACAGGTCCCTTCTGTAGCTTAAGGTGACTGGATGCACGTCACGAGGAACGCCAAAGACATGGCCGCCGCTGCTCCATGTTGCCAACCGGGCAGGGGACAGATCTTTTGCAGGCGGATCATTGGCGATGAACTGATCCAGCGGGTACAGACCGTTCTCATCCGGCGGCGCCCTGAAGTACTTTCCCACAGATCCGATCTCGATTTCCACGAGGTCGGGCACTTCTCGAGAGTGAATATTACCAAGAATGAGACTCAGAAGACGGGCATCCAGCACCCGGGAAGGCATCAACTTGACTGCGACAGTTCTCCCGGTTGCCTTCTCGTATACATTCGTTAGTGCCCTATAGCGGTCGGTAGGGAGGCGGTATGTATCGGCGTGAGATGCATCAAAGACCCAGACGATCTGATCTGTCTCTGATCGCGATGCGGTATGGAGCAGAAGGCCGGCCGCCCCGAGCATGGCCAACACAAAGATCAGCAGCAGGATTCTTCCCTGAGGAAACGTCATTTGGCGCTATCGTCGTGCCGAAGCGCTCGATCCGTCAAGTGAGCTCTACGACAAATCAAGCAAGAAATCGGACAGCCTCGGATTTGCTAGTCGCCATCGGCGCGCTTAGACTTACTACAGATGGCCAATGAGCCGCGCGTTTTACCGAGCGTTCCGAAAGTGCCCAATGAGGCTCAGCAGCCGCTTACGCCATATGAGCCGCTTTGTGCGATCTTCCGCCGTTATCTGCACAAAGAGAAGCTGAAGTTTACGCCCGAGCGTGCGTTGATTCTTGAGGCCGTTTTGAGCAAGCCCGGGCTCTTTCAAGCCGAGGCGCTCGCGGATGAATTGCGGAAGACCGGACATCGGGTCAGCCGTGCGACCGTATATCGGACACTGAATCATCTTCAGGATGCAGGGATCCTGAAACAGGTGTTTTTTGACAACAAGCAATCGTACTTCGAGGTGATAGCGGGCCGGCAAGCTAATGACTATCTGATCTGTGTTGATACAGGTCAGGTGATCGAGTTCTCCAGCCAGCGGATGAAGCAGTTGCGCGAGGAGATCTGCCGTGAGCACGGTTTTGAGGCGGTTTCCCACCAATTGCACATCTATGGCGCGTCGCCGCAAGGCCGCGGTCAGGGGCGACGTGAAACGTGATGTACGCAAGAGGGGTTGTGCCTGGTAAACGAGATGGAACGATAGCCTGCAAGTGACAGAACTTATATAGATTGTACACTTGCATGCCGAAGAGGAGATGCTAGGATTCCATAACTTTTTGCGGCAAGTCAAACCGCGTGGAGGTGTTCTGTACATGTCGTTGGCAATGTCGAATCCGGACGGCATGCAGAGTGAGCAAAGCGTAAGATCAAGGGAATGTGGTGTGCTTGCGCGATTTGTCGAAGGAATGTCGCACGATCAAGACGCATGCTGCAAGATCAACAGTGGGCGGGTGTAATAGTAACGTAAAGCAAGGAAAGGCATCATGAGCAAGGCTGCATCAAGCAAGACTTCGTCCCACCGTGAGGTCTCCGGCATCGCGGAGGCCATTAAGAGCAAATCGGGCGATACCATCGCGTATCGCCAGTTGTTCGATGTTCTGAGCAAGACGGTTGCATATGCCGAAGGGTATATCGTGGCCAGCGCCCCGCGTGGCGGATTGCAGATCGTGCAGCCGTCGCGGGTACCGGACGTTCTGGTGAAGGCCTATGCCCGCGAGTTTCAGCAGGAAGATCGCGCCACCTGGCAGGTCATGCTCAAGAACAAGCCCCTTCGCGGCACCGAAGCTTTTGGCAACGGCTATGACCAATCTCGCTTCCTGCGTGATTATCTTCTGTACAATTGTAACCTATATCACATGGTGGCCGTGCCCCTGAAGAGCCCGGTTTTCGCGGGGTATCCTGGCGCGCTGCACCTGTATCGCTATCGCGAGCAGGGCGCGTTCACAGATCAGGAGATTGCTCGGCTTAGTGACGCAGCCAAGCTGCTCGACGCCGCCGTCGAGCACCAGCGGCTGGGGCGTCGGCCAGCGCATTGCACCTACCAGGCGCCTTGGGCGCATCGGCTGACGCAGCGTCAGTTTGTCTTTGATGCCAAGGGTAAGTGTGTGTTTGGCGCCGACGTGTTCGGCGGCATGGATGATCGTCTCAAACAGCAGATCAGCCAGCATTGCGAGCATCGCCTTGGTCGCATCAAGGATGTCGATCAGCAGGCCGACCGGCTCCAGATACCCGATTCCCGCGGCGATCTATGGACCTTCCGTGTAATGCCGTTCAAGAGCTATCCGGCGTTTGGTGAAGGCGCGTTTGTCTTCTTTTGCCTCCAGCCAGAGGCTTGCGATTGGGCCACGATTCGCCCGAATGATTTCCAGGCCGATCCTGAGCTGGTTCGGCTGGTTCCGTCCCTCCGCTTCATGGCGCAGGAATTCAGCCGCTCGCCCTCCCTGGGCGACATTGCCAAGGTCGTGCACCTTTCGCCGTTTCACTTCCATCGCCGCTTCACCGAACTGCTGGGCCTGACGCCCAAGCATTTCCTGCTTGAGTGCCAGATCTTTGAGGCGAAGCGCCAGCTTATGGCTCGTCAGAAGGAACTCTCGCAGATTGCCTCCGACTGCGGGTTTGCCCATCAGAGCCACTTTACCAGCCGCTTCAAGCAGGCGACCGGCCTGACCCCGACACGGTGGCGCCGGGTGGCGCAGGATCTGCAGCGGGATTCAGCCTAACACTCGTCAGCGAGTGGTTGTGCAATGACAATCGGGACACAGAGGTACGCAAGCCTCTGTGTCCTTTTCTGTTGGAGCGTCACGCGCGTTTACGCTTCGTGTTTGTGGACTTTGATCGGCTGAGCGCGCGGCCGGCGGCCATGAACCGCTGGCGTTCCGCCGGACTGAAATGCTCGATTGCATAGTGCAGCATGGTGCGGGGCATACTGGCCGCGCGTTTCTGAAGAAACTCCTGCAGCCGCTTGCGGTCGCGTTTGCCAACTTCGCGGAGCATCCAGCCGCAGGCTTTGTGCATCAGGTCGTGGCGGTCCGCCAGAAGTTGTTGGCAAAGCTCCAGAGTCGGGACGAACTTGCCCTGGCGGATATAGGCGAGGGTCGTAAGGATCGCAATGCGGCGTTCCCAGAGCAGGGGAGATGCGGCCAGCGTCTGGAGGAATGTCGTATCGGCCGGTGGCAGCGAAGAGCCAAGAATCTGTGGCGCCGAGAGGTCAACGAGATCCCAGTTGTTGACGTGCCGGGTGTTTGCGAGATAGAGCGTGAACACCTGGTCGCGTGCGCCCTGGTCACCCTTCTGGCAGGCATGGACCCATAGCAGCAATCCTCCGAGCCGCTCCTCGTGGATCGCGGAGCGGACAAGTTTCTCCGCTTCCTTGGGCGCCATCGCCTTGAACTGTCGCACGAGTCTGCGCAGCACCGGGACCTTGACACCAATGAACGCGTCGCCCTCGGCATATTCACCTTTGCCCGTCTTGAAGAACCGCTGCAGTATGGCGGCCTGCCGTGGGTTGGCCAGGTTCCGAAGTGCGGTGGAGAATTCAGCCGCAGTCGGGTGGGGCGGTGTCTTCACAGATTCGACTCCTTCTTCCGGTCCCCGCAATAGGTCACGTTCGTCGGCTCAGGCCGATCGACCGTGCGGAATATCGTATCGCAAGGACAATAGCCAACGCCAGAGGTCGGCTCCTATCATTGCGGCAAAGGAGAGATCACATGCGCATGACGATGTTAGCAATAGTTGTGGCAATGGCGGCAGGGATGACGCGTGCGGCAATGGCCGACACGTACAAGGTAGATCCGGTGCATTCGAGCATTGTGTTCAGCATCGGGCACCTGCAGGTGAATCACGTGTATGGACGATTCAACGGGGCCTCGGGCACGATCGACTACGATCCGGCCGCTCCGGAGAAGGCAAAACTCGATGTGCAGGTGGAAACGAAGAACGTTGATACCAACGTAGCGCAGCGTGACAACGACCTTCGCAGCCCGAATTTCTTTGATGCCGAGAAGTTCCCGACGATCCAGTTCAAGAGCACGAGCGTGAAGCCGGCCGGAGAAAAGACGTTGGAAGTGACCGGCGACTTGACTCTACATGGCGCGACCAGACCGATCACTGTGACAATGACGTTTGGCGGCGTAGCGAATGACCCGAGGATGGGAGTCCGCGGCGGTTTCGCAACCGAGTTCACGATCAAGCGCAGCGATTTTGGCATGGACAAGATGATCCCGATGGTGGGCGATGAAGTGAAGCTGATGGTGGCACTGGAGGGCGTGAAGCAAGACTAGAGCGGTTTGCAGATGACCCTAGCGCCTGCCAAACTGGCAGTGTATAACTTCGTGTCGAGAAGGAGCGCGATACGAATGACATACTCGCTGGATTTCCGCAGGCGTGTGATGGCTCTCTACGACGAGGGAATGCAG
>CAIQIQ010000034.1 GCA_903871935.1 uncultured Phycisphaerales bacterium | reverse complement strand
GATGCGAAGCCCCAAGAATGCCAAACGTCTGATCTGTTCGCTGGACTCGGTGCAGAAGGGTCACGTCGTAAGCAAGAGGCTGAAGGAGTTGCCAAAATGACAAAACAACTGACGGTCAGCATCGAGCGGGAGGGGGATGGGAATGTGGCATTGTGCCCGGATCTGGACATTGCCGGTCAGGGTGATTCGGTATCCGACGCCCGCGTCCATCTCCGGGAGGCTGTGGAACTGGTCTTTGAGACGGCCTCTCCGCAATAGGTCCACAGTCGCCTTAGCTCCGAAGTGTACGTGACCCAGTTGGTGGTCGCGATTGGGTAAGCTCCGCATCTTTTCCGGACGAGAGGTCTGTCAGATTCTGCAACGGCACGGGTTGGTCGCCGTGCGGCAGCGTGGAAGCCACATCGCCATACAGAGGCGTGATGGAGATGCGACGGTAATCAGCTATTCCGTGGTCGTCTCAATGCTTCGTTGAATGGACTGCGTCAGAGCGATAGAATGCACCGATGACTTCCTTGGGAACATCGCATCTTCTACCGGCCGATGCAACTCTGGCCGTAGAGGCGGCTCGCGCTCTGCGAAGCGCTCTTCCGGTTGAACAGTTGGTTGTGTTCGGTAGCCGGGCTCGCGGCGATGCAGAGGTGGATTCCGATTTGGATCTGCTGGTGCTGCTCAAAGGGGAACGCTCCGCCGATGCCACTCGACAGGTGTGGGAAGTCCTGTGGGATCTCCAGATGAAGTCCCACGTGAGTCTGTCGCCTTTGGTGGTGTCGGCCGACCAATGGCGCCATGGGCCCTATCAGGCTACGCTGCTCAAGCAGGAAGTTGAACGCGATGGAGTTCTGCTGTGACGCCTCAGTCCGCGGCCGAGATCCTGGTGGCCCGATACTTCCAGAAAGCGGATCAGGCTTTGAGAACGGCATCGGTAACCTGCGACGCGCGTGACGCGGCCGGTGCGATCAACCGCCTGTACTACGCGTGCTTTTATGCCCTGACCGCCCAGATGTTGGCGCATGGCAAGCAGTTCATTCGACATTCGGCACTTCGCCATGCCCTCAACGAGCATCTGATTCACGCTGGCGTGCTCGCCCCCGAACTGGGCCGCTTCTACAACCGGTTGTTCACGGATCGTACCGATGCGGATTACGAACCCATGGCCGAGTTTGATCTGGCCGAAGTTCAGGCGAGATTGGCCACGGGCGAAGCGTTCATCGCGACGATGAAACGGCTGGCCAGACCAGAAACGTGACCGCAATCCGCAATCCGCTATCCGATATCCACTCTTGAACGAAGTCTCCTTGTCTCCTTGTCCCCCAGTCTCCTTGTCGTGTTGGCACGCTCTCTCCCTCTCGCCCTCCCCCACTCACCCCCCAGCAGGATGATGGTAATGATGTCAATCAGACGATGACGCTTGTTCTCTTTGCGTGGCTCGCTCATATCTCAGAATATGCCCAGAATCAGAGCGATCGCTTCGGCTTCCATGCCAAGCTCCCGTAGTTAAAGCCATCCTTGAGTAACCGCGAGCTCGCTAACTACGGCAGACTCTACACCAAAGATGCCTCGCGCGCGAGTCCGCGCAACTTCCCGCTACCAAATGCCCTTGCCCTGACCCTCGCTCTTCTACCGAGCTTTCCGCTCACGGTGCGAAGAATATAATGCAGGTATGATGGACAAGGTTTCCCCGAAACATAGCAAGGAAGGCGTCAACGTCTGGGTGCCTGGACTGCCGGGGTGTTGCTCGCAGGGCGTCGACGAGCAGAAGGCCCTGGTCAACATCCAGGATGCAATCGGAGGCATGGTGTTGAGAGTGCCTGCAATGGCAAATTGAGCGGGCACAATGGAACTGAAACGAATCACAATCGACCCATCGGTATGCTTCGGCAAGCCCTGCATTCGCGGGATGCGTTTTCCGGTATCCAGGCTTCTGGGCCTTCTGGCCGCTGGTGAGGATACCCAAGCCATCGTGAAGGCGTATCCATACATCGAGCCTGAGGACATTCGGGCTGCCTTGGAGTACGCGGTGTTTCTGGCAGAGGACTAGGTCGTTGTGGTTGCGTGATGCGGGATGCGATTTCTGCTGGACATGCCAGTATCCGCTCTTCTGTAACGTTTCCGCAATCCGCTCTTCGACCTTCGCTCTTCCTGGTGCCCGGTGCATAATCAGACCTATGACACGCATGATTTCTGCTATCTATGAGAACGGCGCCTTTCGGCCGACCGAGCCGATCGCCGATCTACCCGAGCATACGCCAGTGCGGCTGACGGTTGAGCAGGGAACCGTTGCGCCTGCGGGCAAGCGGGTCTTGGGTCTGCAACGTGGCAGTGTTCTCTACATTGCTCTCGACTTCGATGAGGAACTTGGCGACGAGTTCTGGTTCGGGAGCAAGCCGTGAAGCTGCTTTGTGACGCCCATGCGTTCATTCTCTTTGTGAACGAGCCTGACTTCCGCAATCCGCAATCCGAGATCCGCTCTTCTGGCCTCCTTCTCATCCCAGTCCGATGTACACCTCACACCCCGGCTCGAAGCAATGCCACGAAGCCAGCCTGTTCAAAGTGGTGGTCGTATGCCAATGCCTCACTGATGGCTCGCTCTCCCATCACGACAAACGACATGCAATCGGTCAATGACCATTCCTTGTCCGACCGGGACCGATGCAGAGCCAGGGCCTGCTGGAGACGTTCTGATGAGGTCGCGACAAACTCAACCGCCCCCGCGACCATGACTCCATCCAACAGCAAATGAAGCCGCTCACGAGCAATGCGTGGTGTGAGATAGTTGACCGTCTCGACCAAGACTAGATCTGTGCTGACCAGTGGTCCGATAGTTACAGATGCCAATGCCAATGCTTTCGCGTGCAACTCATCGCGGTCATCCAGCAGTGCTATCCAGTAGCCGGTATCGACAAAGGTCATGGCTTCTTCGGCGCGCCGTACAAGTAGTGATCGTGCTGGGCTGCACCATCGGTCAACGGCCCGGATGACGCAGGCAGGCTCTGAACCAGCTTTGCCAGGGGTTCCAGCGGCCGGGCGCCGCTCGATGGCATCTCAACTCGCAGGCGCAGCATGGCGCCCTTAGGCAAATCCACGGCCTCGGTCGGGATCAAGGCTCGACCATCATACATGGCTGTCAGTGTCGTGGTCATACGGGAATTATAGCATTGGAACACGAAAAGCGTTAGCGCATGAGGCACGCGGCAACCTGCGCAAGTACCGTTCGACGGCCTCGCGAATGTTCGCCATCTCCCATCCAGAATTCATCACCCCATTCCGCGTCGAAATCGGGCGCGATGTCCAGAACCACACCTCGTTGCTGTCCCAAGACCCGCTTGCCCGCAGGCGCAACCGCCCCCTGCTCAACCGTCAGCCGCACCGGTGTGTGCTCGGGTAGATCGGCAATCGGCTCGGTCGGCCGAAAGGCGCCATCTTCATAGATGGCCGAAATCATGCGTGTCATATTCACGGACTATGGCAGACTGCAGGATGCGGGTATACTTGGGGGCGTGCTGGATGAATCCCGTCGACTCTGGAGCTCCTGAGCTCGCGAATCGTAAGAGAACCATCGCCTCCGTCCCCGCGTCATCGCATCCCTCAGTCTGAACTCTGCTCTCCGCTCTTCGACCTCCGCCCTTCGCTATTCGCCTCCCCCACTCCCCTTCGTAATCAGGCAACTGCGGGTATCATGAACGACATGAT
>CAIQIQ010000033.1 GCA_903871935.1 uncultured Phycisphaerales bacterium | reverse complement strand
GCAAGGCGTTGAGCCAGGACACGATACTGGCATTTGCGGCGTCTGACTTCACCGGGTCCTTCAGCGATTCAGACTCGGGCGACACGCTGCAGAAGATCAAGATCGTGAGTCTGCCGGCACACGGGGCGCTCAAGCTGAGCGGGACAACCGTGACGCTCAACCAGGAGATCGCCAGCAGCCAATTGGCCAACCTGAGCTACGTTCCGGACACCGGCTATACGGGCAGTGATAGCTTCGGGTGGAATGGCTCGGACGGCAGCCTCTATGCCAGCTCGATCGCGTTTGTTAACTTGACGGTTGGCCCCGTGAACCATGCCCCGACAATCACCGTGACTGCGGTGTATGTGAGGGGCTCGACCTGGGCATCAGGCTATCTCTCCTTCCTGGCGGCCAATATGAGCGGATCCAGTTCCACCTATGGCTATGCCATTCCGGTGGGCTCAGGTGCTGCTCAACTGCAGACGCTGGCCTGGCGGAATCTCAATCGCATCTCCATTGCCTTCAGTGAGGATGTCACCGTGGCCCAGGCACAGTTTGCCATTGTGGGGTCGGTGGGCAGCTACAGCGTGTCAGGCTTCGCCTATAACGCCACGGATCATGTGGCCACCTTGTCGCTCTCGGCGGTGATCGGTGCGGATAAGCTCTACATTGCCCTTCCCGGGAGTGGAACAACACCGGTGACCGACATAGCCGGCAATGTGTTGGATGGTGACTGGACAAACCCGACCAGCTACAGCCAGGTTGGTACTACGGATACGTTCCCCTCCGGCAACGGAGTGGCCGGTGGCGATTTCGCCTTCCGATTCGATGTTCTGCCGGGAGATTCGACGGGAGGGAGCCTGGGGAAGGTGAACGTGGCGGATATCAATCAGACCAAGAGTCGCAGCAGCCTGCCGGAGACTACCAGCAGCTACCGATCGGATTTTGATGGGAATGACCTGGTCAATGTTGCCGATATCGCTTACGTCAAATCGCGGTCCAGCATCTCCTCGTTGCCGGTAGATCCGCCGGTGCTGCCGAGCTTTGGCCCGACGTTCTCTCCAGTGAGTTTACTGTTGAGCCGGGCCGATACCTTGCTGGGGAAGCATTCATTTGGGCTGTGGTGAGAGCCAGGCAAGGAGCCCCGCCCGCTCCCTGCAACAGTGCATTACGCGACCTGCAGAGCTTCACTGACCCGGTGACGGCAACGGCGGGCCGGAGCGCTGGCCAACGCGTTCTTCACGATGTTCGGGACGAGCGAGGCTTAGCGGACCTGTCACCGTCGCTTCCATTACAGCGACAGAAGAAGGGGCGTAGACAACAAAGGCAGCCCCTTCCGGGTAAGAAGGGGCTGAGCGGATCTGGACCGTCACGTCAGCGGCACACCTGGGCCATCCAGGCAAAGAGTTCATCCAGGTCGTAATCTCCACTGTGAGGACGGGCCCAGGGCAAGGCGAAGTCGACGTTGTAGCCGCAGTTCGCCAACTTCGTGGCCAGGATGACAGGAATGGCGAGGGAGGTGTCCCGGTCGGCGGTCCCGTGACGGATGCGCCAGTACGGGGCGACCGAGGTCCCCGTGGTGCCGATGTAGTTCATCGGGTTCATCATCTTCACGATAGGCACCTGCGCGAGAGCTCCTCCGGCGGTGCTGTGGTCCTTCCCAAACGGAGTGAAGTGCTGGGCTTTGACGGTAGCTGTGCCGAACAGATCGTTCTCGCCAGTGCCGAGGTCCAACCCATCGAAGGCGGGGGTGACCTTCATGCGGGTGGCATATTTCACGTATTGATCGAAGTCGATGTCGGTGACGATTCCATCCTTGATGGTAATCCAGCCAAGCGAGGAGAGATCGGCGCCGCCGCCCAGGGCCTTTTGAGCCGACGCGATCACGAAGGATTTGACATAGTCCTTGAATGAGCCGGTGCCGTTGGCGTCCAGGGATAGGGCCGAGCCGTCGAGCTTCTTCAACTCCAGGCTGTTCAAATAGGCGGGGAACAGGGCCTTGAGCAGCGCGGAGTTCTTCACCTGATCCGGCGTCATCGAACCTGTGGCCGTGGGGAGCTTGCCCGGGCTACCGGGGGGCATAGCGCCCGCAGCGTCGGGAGCTCCCATCACGCCAGGGCCAGGGCCAGGGCCTGCGGAAGGGGGCGGACCTCGAAACACCGGTTTGCTGAAATCATTGATCCCGTTGAACAACCATTCATAAGCCATGTCCGCATAATCCAGGTTCGAAATAGGGCAATACGCGGAGACGGCAAAGATATCATCCGGGGCTTCGGCGGCGCCCAGAGCCTTCAAATAGGGTTCGTAATCCGCATTGTTGCCGGTGGCTCCGAGCAGGACGGAGAGGGCGCCGCCGGCGCTGGTGCCGTTGGAGATGATCTTCTGGGCATTGCCGGGCATGGCCTTTTCGTTCAGGCGCAGGTAACGGACAGCGGCCTTGAGGTCAACGATGCAGGCAGGGGCTTTGCCGGTATATCGCCCGGCCTCGTCAACGTTGGTCCGGCCTCGAACTCCGGGCTCGGCCACGACGTAGCCTTGGGATAAGGCCACGAGGGCTGCGTTCGGCCCACCGTCGAATCCCTGGCCGGGACTCCCCGCCGGTCCCGGCATGTATCCGCCGACCGTGTTCGGGAGGAAAATGGGGGCGGTATCGGCAGTGTAGGCACCGATGGGCTTGCCCTCGGAGTACTCCGCCGGAACATAGATGTTCATGCTCTGGAACCTGGGATCGACGGGGTTCTTCACATAGACGATGTTCTCATAGGCCCGGAATGAGATGGTCTTGCCATTGAGCGCCAGGGATTTGACCGTGAACTTGCCGGGGTCGAACCTCAGGTTGTACTCTGCGTTTGGGGCAACAGCGGCGATGCCATGAGTCAGTGATACGCTCAGGAACGCCGCGACGATCAGGGCGCTAAGGTGGACCCGATTCATACGCTCTCCAGTTGCTTTGGGTGTTTACACACTACGGTGCGCAGTATACCGGCAGGCTCTCTGCGAGCCCTCGAGCGGGCGGATTCTCCGTTGGCATTGGCATCCGTGAGGGCTGCAGTGCTTTGGGTGCGCCATCGTATATGTGCTGAATGACGTTGGCGCGCTGAAGGTCAGTCAGACGAAACTGGCGACTGCGGCGATGTTTGCCGCAGGGACGTGGAAGAAGGCGGGGAGCCGGCCGGCGATCTGGGATGTGGTGTGAGCGTGTGAGTGCGGGTTGGGTGGACGTCGATGCCAACGATCTGACGAAACGGGCGGTTTGGCAACTGGGCCAGTTGCGCTTCCTGAACTGTGCCAAAAGCGGTCTGAAGCAGCTCGATCTCTCAGGCCTTGGTTTGCTACAGATCCCGGACTGCTCGGGAATCAGATCGGCGGCGACAGCATGGCGTCGAGTACAGATGCCGGCGGGCGCGGGTCGGTTACCGAGACGAATCGCACCTGCGGCTGCACCACAGGGGGTGCGGGGGCCGGTTGGGTTGACTGTTGGCGGATTCTGGCACTGGCCATGGCCTGCATGAGAAAGTCCTCGTGCCGCTGGGCGATGATCTGCTCCTGCCACGCCTGGGCGGCTTCAAGGGCCTTGTGATGTTCAGACTCGTAGTAGTCTGAATCACCAAACAATCGGATAATGGCCTGGACCCACGGCTGGACCTCTTTGTCGCTGGGGACGGCAAGGGAATCCGGTGTGTACCTGGCAGGGATATCAAACAAGAGACCAGCCTGAGCCAGCGTCTCACTGAGCGCGCCTCGGCGACTGGCGAGGACAGGAATGCCGTTGATCATGGCCTCGGCGGCGATGCGGCCGAAGGTCTCGTTCCAAAGCGATGGCATCAGGACGACGCGCGTCTGGCGATAACACTCGCGCATGTCGCTGGTGGTGGCCATTCGCCGTACCTGGCGTAGATCTAGCCCGCTGCGGCTCAGCCAGTCTGTGGAGCCGCGGCCATCCACGACGAGGAAGGGGATATCCGGCCGGATCCGGTTGACTTCGTGCGCGATGCGGGCAAACCAGAACACGCCCTTATTGGGCGATGGGTTGACGAAACTGACGTAGCGGGGTTCGATCGACGGGCACCTGAGCGCTTCCCAGTCCAGCGGGCATGGAATAGCGGTGCTGCTGATTCCCAGGGCATTGCGGTAGTACTGTGATGTGAACTGCGATGGGGTCAGCACTGCGTCCACGCCAGCAAACAGATCGGGCATGCTGTAGCTGAAATTGTGTATGGCGAAGACGACGGGCCGGTGGTGTTGTCGGGCAATCTGAGCCGTCTGGCGGCCAAGCCACGTACCGCCGTAGGTCAGCACAACGTCGGGGCGGCTGCGCTGGAGGCACCGTTCCAGCAGGCCAAGAAACGGCTCGCCTTCGTGCCGGGCAGGGGGCATGTGATGGCCGGAGGGCTCATAGGCCAGCACGGGGTAGGGCAGTCCACCAACGTGAAGAACCCCAAAGCGGTGCCCGGCCCATTGACACTGTCGGACGTGGGCCGTGAGCTGGCTGGTGGCGAGAATCGGGCCAAGCGGCTTGCCGAAGTCGCGATCCAGGCACGGTCCGCACAGCGCCTGGCACTGCCAGCCGCGTCGTCCGAGCAGCACCAGCAGGTCCCGAGTCGACCGGGCAGCGCCGCTGCCGGGCTCCAGCAGGAAGTGGTATGAGCAGAACAGCAACGATGGCATGGTGGGATTGTAATGGATGGGTTGACCTCTGGGCATTGACGGAACAGTCGAGTAGGGAAGGGGCGTGGTGATGGGTATGGCCTGGGTTGCCTACCAGAGGCTACTAGCACGTGGCCAGGGCGATCGGGCGTTCGCCGGGCCTCTGGCCGGCTACGCCGTCCGTCAGGTGCGTGCCGGCCGCCATGCCGGCATCCCCCAGGACTCGGCCAAGGATATTCTCTCCGGCAACGCCCAGAGGAAACATCACTTTACGACAGCCACGTTTGGGGCCATCGACACTCTTCGTCTGGAAGATCGCAGGGCCTCCATCGCCGACCATGTGGCCTTTGTCATCGACTTCAGAGAGTGGATGGCCATGCAGAACCGTCGTCACCGGCGGATGCTGAGCTGGCTGGCGGCTGGGGAGAAACCGGGGGTGGTGGCTGGCCGGCTGGGCGTTTCACCCGCCCGTGTCAGCCAGATACGTAAGAAGTGCCAAGTGAGTTGGGAAGCGTTCCAGCAGGTCGATGCCTGATCGGCAGGCGCCGGCCGACGAAGCGGAGGAGGCCATGGGGCCTCTTCCGCCTGGGGGGGAGTTGATTGTCTTTCCCCGCTCCTGCCCTTTCTTCTTTCACCTGATGATCATCAGCTTTGGCGGAACGAGGGCTGACGTGGCCGCCGGGGTCGGGTGGGTCTTCCCACTCGATCCGGGCGGTCGCGGGATTCACTCAATACAGGGTGGGGCGGGCGAACTTTTGTTTTAGCCATCAGCTTCCGTGAGGGCTGCAGTGCTTTCGGTGCACCACTCCCTCCGAACGGTGCGTGTCCTTGCGCTGCGTCTTGCCCATGTCCAGCTCCATCCTCAAGGTCATCGGGCGGGAACCTCGGGCCGCATAAAACATCCGGGCAGCGGCGTTCTCGTGCCAAACCGTCGTCTGGACATGCCGGATGCCTCGGTCTGTGGCCCATCGCATCGCGGCATCGAACAGCGCCCTACCGATTCCTTGCCCTCGAATGGTCACCGCGGATGCCCCGTGGGACCGGCTGCTGTCCATTACGGAAGAGATCAACTTCTAAGGCTGCATCGGCGCCTTGATCACCGAATAGCCGAACGTGGTCAGGTAAATGTGTTGCGGGTCATCCGGATCGAAGCAGACGCGCTGGATGTTGCCGAAAGGGATCTGCAAATAGGGCTTCCAGGTCTTGCCGTCATCCTGGCTGAGATAGAGCCCGGATTCCACTTCGCATTCCGTCAGGGTCAGGTAAATCCAGCCCGGATGAGCGGGGTGGAAGTAGCCGCCGAAATGCTCGCTTCCTTTGGTGATGAGCAACTGCCAGTTCTTGCCCAAGTCCTTGGTGCGGTACAGTCCCGGCTTGTCGCGGGAAGCGGCAACGACGATCTCGTTGGGGTCGCGCAGGTTCACCGAGAAGTCTTTAACCCAGGTCCAGGGTTGGCCAGCGCCGATGTTGGTCCAGTTGTCGCCCTTGTCGGTGGAGCGATAGAGGCCCACGCCATCGGTCTCGCCTTTGACTTTGCCGGTCACCAGGTTGAGCAGCGAACCATCGGGTTGCAGGACGATCTTCAGGCAGCGCTTGTTCTTCTCGCTGCCCAGGCCGACGTTCTTGCACTGTTCCCAACTCTTGCCATCGTCGAAGGAACGGAAGACGCCGCCTTCAAACTCTGCCGCATAGAGCGTGCGCTGTCCGTTGGGGCTCTTGGGATCGAGGACCACGGAGGTGATGGGCAGCTTGGTGGACCAGAGCTTGGTCCAGGTTGCACCGAAGTCGAGGCTTACGCCCACGGCGCCGTCCGAACGCCCGGGGCGAAAGTGCCCGCCATAGGTCGAGTTGTAGTTGGGGATGTCGTGGGTGTTGGAAAAGGCGGCGAAGATCTTGCCCCTGGTCTCCGGGTCGGGCGCGAGTTGGTAGGTGGTGTTCTCCACGCCCTGGGGCAGGTTCGGGCCGCCCCAGATCCAGGTCTCGCCGCCGTCAATGCTGCGCGAGAAGCCAATATCCGTCTGGGCGATATAGCGGCGATTCTTTTCGAACGGGTCGATGACATAATCCCAGCAGGAGGTTTCCATCAGGCCGTTGTTGCGCCAGGAGACTTGCCCATCCTTGACTACGCGGGTGCCGGTGTGGGCGCAGTTCCAACTCTTGCCAGCGTCCTTGCTGTAGATGTACCAGCGCTCCTGGGTCAGGACGATCATGTCCGGGTCGGCGGTGTTGACCTCGAGGGCCCGTGCCGGGTCCTGCCAGCGACTACCGAGCCCTTCGGTCTGCCAGTCGACCGGCACGTTGCATTCCATGCCTGGCGCCTTGAAGCGCGGGTCGGAAAAGTAGACCGCGTGCCAGCTGGCGCCGGCGTCGTCGGTGCGGTAGATGGTGCAGTGATTGGGCGGGTAGTAGCTGACGCCATCGCAGAAGACGTAGGCCCGATTGGGCGCCTTGTCGGAGGCCGTGACGAGATGGTAGGCCGGCTGGCCCGCGTCGCCAGACGACTGGGCCAGCTTGGGGTCTACGTTGATCTCGGCGTTCATGCAGGGTTCCCAATGTTCGCCCTTGTCCAGCGAACGGAACATGCCGCCCGCGAGTTTGCCGTCGACGACTGTGCAGGGCGCGCAGGCGTAGAGGATAGTGGCCTGCGCATTGGAGGCGCCGGCAAAACCGCTCAGGTTGCCCGTGGGTAGGCCGGCGGTCTTCTTCTGGAACGTCGCGCCTCCATCATCGGAGCGGAAAACGCCCTCGAACGTGCCGACGAAATACACGCGCTTGTCTTTGGGACTGGTTCGATCCACGGCGATCTTGATCACGCGGCCGCTGACAGTCGGGAGCTTCTTCCAGTTCAATCCATCATCTTCCGTCAGGTGCAGGGCCGTGTTGGTTCCGACGAACAGCCTCTTGGGGTAGTCCGGATCGAGATAGAGGCGGCGGATGACATCCTGCTGAACCCATGGCTGTGATCTCCCCAGTAGGGACCAGGTCACGCCACGGTCGCGGCTGACCTTCACACCGGCCGCGTCCTTCCAGTAGATCACGTCGGCATTGGTCGGGTCGTACTCGGCGGGTGCGGTCGAGCCCTGACCTTGCAGGTATTTCAGGTGGATCAGGTGCCACGTCTCGCCGCCGTCGTGGCTATAGAAGGCGTTGGACATGTCACTCTGGGTCAGCATGGTCTTGGGGTCCAGGGGCGAGACGCTGCCGCCGTGGAGCGAACTGCCGGAGCAGAGGCCAACATTGACAAAGGGAGGCTCGGGGTCGGCAGCCCACGTTGAGCTTACCAGCAGTACGCAGGCGGCGACGAACATGCACAGTCTTGACATGGCATTCACCTGGTTCGGGATTTCCTGGCTGGCCTTGCAACCCGCGACTCTCGCGGACGACCTGGAAGCAGCCTACTGTACAATCTTCCCGAACGGAAGCATGCGCCGGGGCCGGGGGGCGTCTGTTGTTGTGGATGGGTGGCCTTATAGGTAGCCCTGGTATTGGGGCTGGCAGCACTATGGGGTGCGGTTCGAACTCCAACGGGCGCCATACCGCCCGCCCAAGGACATGACGACGCTGCTGGGCGGCCATTGCATCTGTGAAGCCGACCTTGTTTTGAATCTGCTGGCGGCGGAGCTGGTGGCAGGGGGCGAAGCAGGCAATCTTCCGGTCACGAAGAGCTCAGCCCAGGATCTGGCCAGCACGGCACGTCAGCTTGGCATTCGTCTGATCCCGGAGTTCAACTGCCTGGGCCACCAGGGCCTCGGCGACCACCTCTACCCGCTCCTGTGCAGGAATCGCGACTTCGAGGAACCGGTAAGCCCACCGCATTCCGGGTGTCACAGTTGGTGTCCTCGCCATCCGGGCGTGATGCCGATCGTGCGCTCGCTGATGGATGAGATCATTGATGCCTTTGATGCTGACGCCATCCACGTTGGCATGGACGAAGTCATGCAGATCAGCTCGCCATTCTGCATTCGAGGGTGCGGCGGGTGCAAGACATCGGATCTGTTTGCACAGGCGGTAAATGAACTACACACCTTTGTCGTTTGCCAGAAGGGGCTGGAGATGCTCATGTGGGCGACCGCTTCCTGAACGCCAGGACACAGCCCTACGATCTTCAGCCGAATGCCTTTGAGGCATCCATGAATGGCACGCACGATGCGATCGACCTGATCCCGACGAAGGACATCATCATCTGCGATTGGCACTATGGGCGCTATGAGCAGGACTATCACTGCTCCTATCCCTCGGTCAAGCGGTTTCTGGAGAAGGGGTTTCGCGTCTGGCCGGCCGGCTGCGTGGGTTGGAGAACACTCGGCATTTCAGCAAGTATGCCCTGAGTGTGCGGGCGGAGAATCCCAACGTGGTCGGCTACCTCTGTACGACGTGGGCCACCGACCCACCTGGCCCGGATCCGTTCTCGATCCCGGAGGCCGATGACTGGCCGCCGATCAGGAAGATCATCCCACGCTGGCACGATGGGGTGTGATCGGCAGGGGAGATATCCATCGCAGCCACGCATGGGCAGGCGGACAGCCGCCACGCCATAAGAGCCACAGAAGACACGAAATAAAGGCAGCACGACGCAGCTGATGGAGCCTATGGGTGTACTCGGCCTGACAGCATCGAGAACGACAACAGCGGCGCGTACAGGAACACCATCAGCAGGTTCGGATTTGACGCCACAGCGTTGGATGCCGGCAGTCGCCTGTGCAGGTAGTAGATGCGGCTCTCTCGTCGCGCGCAGTCCACCTGTTCCTACGCTAACCCAATCCGCTATTGCGTACAACACGGGAGCGTGGACTCAGTAGCTACATTTCAGAGGAATCGATGATGAGAACCAACATGTTGGCGGCGGTTGTTTCGTTGGCATTTTGTATTGCGGGACAGGTCATCCTGGCAGCGGAGGCAAGCCAGGCGGGGACGGAGGTGGCTCCTGCGACCACATCCAAAGTTGCGGCGATGGCGGTGCCCACCTTCCATTGCCTGGGCATCTACTGGTCGCCGGAAAACGGGGAAGCCGGAAAGAAGGTGCTGGTGAAGTTTCGCGAGGCCGCGGAGAAGACCTGGCACGACGGGCTGCCGATGCGTTACAACCCGGTGAAGACCCCAGAATGCAAGGGCGACTATCGCGGCAGCATCGTCAATCTGACGCCCGCCATCACCTACGAAGTTACCCTCACGTTGGAGGGCACCGACGTTCGCACATCCTTCAAGGCCGCCACATGGAATGAGAAGTTCCCGGTGGCTTCAACGGTGAAAGTTCCAA
Source organism: uncultured Phycisphaerales bacterium (assembly GCA_903871935.1). GTDB lineage: Bacteria > Planctomycetota > Phycisphaerae > Tepidisphaerales > Tepidisphaeraceae > CAIQIQ01. The sequence continues at coordinate 29,586 of CAIQIQ010000033.1, read as the reverse complement.
GCAGCGCCGCCACGCTGATGGTGAACAAATCAGGCACACCCGAAGCTTATATCCTCTACGATGGCACCGGCTCCACCATTGACTGTGCCAACACGTCCGATCTGGGCATTTCCCTGGACGCCAGCTATGTGATCCTGCGCGGTTTTACGATCAAGAACGTGAAGCAGCATGGCATCCGCATCATGAACGGCCACCACATCGTCATCGAGGATTGCGATATCAGCAAGTGGGGCAGCGAACAGGAAAGGGGCTTCGGCTTCGAACAACAAGCCTGCGTCTTCAGCAGCGACGAGGACATGCACGCCGTCGTCATCCAGCGCTGCAAGTTCCATAATCCTACCTGGAACACCAATAGCTGGTCGGAAGACCACTATAAGGGCAAAGACAGCCGGCATCCGGACGGGCCGCAGACCATCGTCTTTTTTGAGTCCAAGGGCAACCATGTGATCCGCTACAACGAGTGCTGGTCGGACAAAGACCACTACTACAACGACATCATTGGCGGCAGGTTCAACAGCAGTTACAAGGGATTCCCGGGAGCCGACAGCGACATCTATGGCAATTACCTGGCCAACTGCTGGGATGACGGCATCGAAACCGAAGGCGGCAACCAGAACGTGCGCATCTGGAACAACTACCTTGAGAACACGATGATGTCGATCGCTAACGCCGCCACCTCGATCGGGCCGCTGTACATCTGGCGCAACGTCGCGGGGCGATCCTACACCCCGACAGGCAGCAGTTACGGTCTGACGCACGGGTATTTTATGAAGATGGGGTCCGCTGGCAGCGAAAACTGGATGACCGGCCATATGTACGTCTTCAATAACACCCTTTCTCAGCCCAACGACGAGGGACCCAATGGCCTGGGCGGCGATTCAAAAACCATCAAGCACTGCGTCAGCCGCAATAACCTCCTGCAGGTCAGGACCGGTGATACGCATTCAATTTCCACGGGAAAATCAGGCGTCGACAACGATTTTGATTACGACCTGCTCTCGGCCGGGCGATATCCCGTCGACCAAGAGAAGCACGGCATCAAGGGCAAGCCTCAGTACGTGCCGGGCGCGGGGTTTTCATTTGAGACCAAGACCGGCAACTTCCAGTTGGCCGACGACAGCCCGGGGCGGGGCAAGGCCGAAGTGATCCCCAACTTCTGCGAAGGCATCAACGGAGCCCCAGACATGGGGGCTCAGGAATCCGGTACGCCGCCGATGGCTTTTGGAGTGAAGGCTCAGTTCATTCCGCCGGCTGCGTCTGCACGAGGTACTGCGGGGCATTAGAGCCGCTTCCATCAGGCGAATTTGCCCGCCTCGCCATCATACCTTGCCGTCCAGGAGCAGCGCGTCAGCCAAACATCCCTGCCGCCCTCACGCAAGATGCGTTTCGCCGGACGGTTACTGTGTTTCCCTGCCACGGCTTCCGGCATCTGTACATTTCCCGCATCGTGTGCCGCCGGCCATCGGTGAACGTGGCCCGGGAGTTGGCCTGCCATTCCTCGCACGTGTTGGCCATCGTGCGATCTTTGCATGTCCAGCTTGGAGACTTACGCTCAGTATAGTTCAGTTCCGGAGAGGTATAATCGCACTCGCCCGATTCCATTTCCTTCTTCATTGCTACTGCGCGTGATTCCAGTTACTTTCCACCCGTTCAGGTTGCTCGTAAGAGCTAGCGGTGCCGTACCAACCACGGGCTCCACGTATCCGGCAGTAGCTATGGAGGTCGCTCATGTCTCGCAAGTCTCTACGGAAGTCACTACGCGCCGCGTGCGGTAATCATACGGTAGACTCCCATTCGCCTTGTTCTCTGGCAACGCGGAAAAAGTCCGCACCTCGCAACGCGGCCAGCATTGAGCCGTTGGAGAACCGCGTGCTGCTGGCGGCCGACTGGACCGTGATGATGTATCTCAATGGCGACAACGACCTTGAGACGTGGGCCACCGAGGCTCTCATCAAGCTGGAACAGGTTGGGTCCACCGCCAATGTGAACATCACGGTGCAACTGGATCGGTCGCCCGGCTCTGACGCCAGTCAGGGATACGACACTGGGCACGGTGATTGGGCGGATACCCGCCGGGGCCTGGTCGCCAGGGGCACCGACCCGGATAACTACGCGACGCCGCTGGTAAGTCTTGGCGAGAAAGACATGGGGAATCCGGACACGCTGCGGGATTTTGTGACGTGGTCTGCGACGAACTACCCGGCGACGCACTACGCGCTATTCATCAAGGATCACGGCGGTGGTCTGGCGGGTATTTCGTTTGACGATACTCCGGCCGCCGATGGAAAACAGCACGGCATTTCTGTGGCCGGGGTCTCAACCGCCCTGACCCAGGCGGGTGTCCATCCCGACATCATTGTCGCCGATGCCTGCACGATGGGCATGACCGAGGTGGCGTATCAGTGGCGGAACAACGCCAGCATCCTGGTCGCCTCCGAGCCATCCATATTGGCCCACTGGTATCCCTATGGAGTGTATGACCACGCGATGGCGGACCTGGCCGCTAACCCAGGGCAATCGCCGGATACTTTCGCCCAGGACATTGTCGCGCACATGGCGGATGAAACCACACAGGCGCCGACGGTGGCTGCCATTGACCTGAGCAAGATGAACAATCTGGCGGCTGCGTTGGACAACTTTGCCAGCCAGGCTTTGGCCCTGCCCGACACGTGGGCGGATATCAGCAGCGCGATCTCGCAGTCCAACTACTATGAGAATCTGTGGTATCGCGATCTGGGGACGTTCCTGGACAACGTGCAGGCGTATGTTACCGACCCATCGGCCGGCTTCCTCCTGAGCAGCGCTCTGGATGCCAGAACTGCTTTGTCATCATCGCTGATCGCCCTGCGCAGCGCGCCCGGTGAAGACGCAACGGGCTTGTCGATCTATCTGCCGAACCAGGGGGACCGAGGCGACGCCAGCTACAACGGCACGAACTACAGCTTTCTGGCCGACACGCAATGGGATGAGTTCCTGTATCAGTTCGACCGGCGTTATGTCACACAGGTATCCAAGGGGATGGGCTGGGGTGCCGTCACTGATATCACCAGCGGCTGGGATGGCAATCTGTGGTTCACCCAGAACGGGAACGGAGGAATCGGCCGCAGCACTCCAGGAGGTGTTGTCACCCTCTTTGGCTTCACGGATCACGGCTGGTTGCAGGCCATCACCAAGGGACCGGATGGCAATGTGTGGTTCGCTGATTCCGGCACCGCCGCGGGCAAGAGCAGGGTCGGGCGAGTCACGCCCACAGGTGTGATCACGGAGTATTCGATTGGCCTTAGCGCCTTGTACGATATCGCGACCGGCCCGGATGGCAACCTGTGGGTTGCAGGGATCGGCGGAATCGGGCGGATTACACCCGACGGCGCGGTTAGCGTGTTCTCAGATCCCGGCGCGATCACGGGCATCACGGCCGGCCCCGATGGGAATCTATGGTTCACCGGCATCGAACCCTACAACGGCCGAGGATGGCAGGAGAGCGGATATGATGTCGTAGGCAGCATTACGCCTTTCGGGGGCGTGACGTATTTCCACAGCGGACTTGGCGACAATTGCATGCCCATGGCGATCACGGCCGGCCCGGATGGCAATCTGTGGTTCACGCAGGGCCTCGCCTCGGTTTGGACGCACGCCGGTGGGATCGGTCGCGTCACACCATCCGGGGTGATAACAACCTTCTATACCGGATCGTACTCCAACCCGATGCATATCACCGAGGGGCCGGATGGCAACCTCTGGTTCACCGAGAGCAACGCCGGCAGTATTGGAAAGATCACCACCAAAGGTGTTGTCACTGAGTACCCGGATCCCGATCTGGCTTACATCTCCCCCTATGGCATCACTACCGGCCCGGATAACCGAGTGTGGTTCACAGCGTACAACGTTGGCAGGATCGCCCACTTCAACATGCCCACCCAGTTGGCCGTGAAGGTTGAGAGTGCGGACGGGCAGTCGAACCCAACCAACCAGTCGCCGATCAATTTCACGGTGACATTCACCCAGCCGGTGTTCGACTTCGGGGCCGGTGATGTGATGCTCGATGGCACAGCGCCGGGCACACTGACCTGCACCATCACCAATCCTTCCGGGGACAACACAATCTACAACGTCGCTGTCAGCGGCATGACCGGCAACGGGGCCGTCGGTGTTTGGATCCCCAAGGGTGTAGCCCATAGTTTCAATGGCGACCCCAACACTGGCTCGCCCGATGACGTGCCCATGGTCATGTATGATGTGGCGCCTTTTACAGTAACCGTAAATCAGGCGGAAAGTCAGGTCGATCCCACCAGTACGCCCCAAGTCGATTTCACAATCGTCTTCAACAAACCGGCGCCATACTTCCAGGACTACGAAGTCGCCCTAAGTGGAACCGCGCCCGGCACGCTAACCAGGAGCCTCACCAACCCCACCGGCGACAACAGGACCTTCAACCTCAGCGTCACCGGCATGACGGCCTACGGAACAGTTCGGGCAACGATACCCGCCGGTTGGGAAACCGACGCGGCCGGGAATCGCAGCCAGGCCTCGACCAGCACCGATAACGTGGTGACGTACCAGCCCTTTGCCGCACCGCCGCCGATGGTAACGATCGACCAGGCGGCCGGGCAGCCTGACCCGACCACCACCGCATCCATCAACTTCACGGCCGTATTCACTTCAGAAGTGACGGACTTCAGCGCCAGCAGCGTTACGGTCAGTGGGACCGCCCCCGGCGCGCATGTTGCTTCGGTAGTCGATTCCGGCGACCACAAGACCTACACGATTACGGTCAGTGGCGTGAGCGGAAGTGGGACTGTGATTGCCAGCATTGGCATTGGTCAGGCGCACGATGTGTGGGGCCAGGGGAACTTCGCGGCAACCAGCCACGATAACACGGTCACCTATGCAGTGGCCGGCGCGCCGACAGTGACCGTCACACCCTCGGCCGGCGCGCCTAACCCAACGGGACTCGCGGCGTTCTTCACGATCGTGTTCAACCGGCCGGTAACTGATTTTGTCGCCAGTGATGTGGTTCTTGGAGGCACTGCGCCTGGAACCAAGACGTGGTATATCGTCAGCTCGACCGGGCAGATGACCTATAACATCCGCGTCACCGGCATGACCGGAAGCGGCACCGTGACCGCGACGGTCCCTGCGGGCGTGACACATGCTTCCACTGGCGAAGCCAACCTTGCGTCGGTGAACTCCGGCAATGTGGTCACCTTCGAGTACATGCGGGTGACGGAATACGCCACACCGACTCACTCTGCCGCACCCTATGACATGGTCACGGGTCCTGATGGCAACCTCTGGTTTACCGAGTACTACGCCAACAAGATCGCGAAGATGACGCCCGGCGGCACGATCACGGAGTATGCCGCCGGAACCACCTATCCCGACCAGATCTGTGTCGGCCAGGATGGGAATCTGTGGTTCACGTCGTGGGGCCAGGCGATCACCATCGGGAAGATCACCACATCTGGCGCCGTGACGCTCTATCGCAACATCACGCCCTCGACTTCTGAGTACGTCGAAGGGATCACGGCCGGCCCTGATGGCAATCTGTGGTTTGCCGCCGAGGACTACGTCGGCAAGATCACGACGTCGGGGTCGGTGACGCGTTACTCCATCGGCAATGGTACCGTGGCAAAGGGCATAACCACAGGTCCGGACGGCAACGTCTGGTTCACATCGGAGTTCGGCAACAAGATCGGCCGGATCACGCCCTCCGGAACACTCACGTGGTTCTCTTCTGGCATCACCACAGGTAATTGGCTGATCGACATCGTACCCGGCCAGGATGGCAATCTCTGGTTCACGGAGGCCGCGCCAGGGAGCAGAGGCGCGATCGGCCGGATCACTCCCGACGGCGTTGTCACCGAGTTCACCACTGGGCTGTCTGCCAGCAGCAGTCCCTGGGGGATCACCGCCACTCCCGATGGCAAACTCTGGTACACGGGCAGCTACCTGGTCGGCAGGATTACATCCGCCGGCGTAGTCACCGAGTATGCGATCCCCGGCTTCGGGCTGGGGATAGCGCAAGGACCAGACGGCAACATCTGGTTTGCGGACGAGAGCACGTACAAGGTCGGCAGACTCTCGGCAACGCAGGAGTTGCCAGTTACAATAGAGGAATCGGCAACCCAGAGCGACCCCACCTCGGATCAGCCGATCCATTACACGGTTGTTTTCCGCCGCGCTGTTACGGACTTCACAGCCGACAAGCTGCGGTTTGGTGGCACGGCGGCGGGCATACCCTCTGGTGTCATCACGGATTCCGGCGATCACATGACCTTTGATGTCGCCGTAAGTGGACTGACAGGCAGCGGAACTCTGGTTCTGTCGCTGGCGTCGGGAAGCGTTCACGATGCCAATGGCAATGCATCACAAAATGCAACGAGTACGGATAACATTGTTGACTACCAGCCGCCGGATGTGACACCCCCATCGGTCACGATCAATCAGGCTGCCGACCAGATGGATCCGACCGACATCCTGCCGATCCATTTCCAGGCCTTCTTCAGTGAGCCCGTTACGGACTTCGATTTCAGTGATATCCATCTGGGTGGTTCCGCTGTCGGTGCGTCGGCGGTCGTCATCGATTCGGGCGATCACATGACCTACGACATCTGGGTTGACGGCGTTGCGCTCGATGCGTGGGTGATGCCATCCATACCGGCCGGTGCAGTCCACGATGCCGCCGGCAATGCCAACCTGGCTTCAACCAGCAGCGACAACGTCGTCACCTATTCCCACAAGACCGATTCCGACTTCAGCATCGCTGATCCGAATCTGGAAGCCGCCATACGCCAGCAGTTGATCAATGATGGCTACACGCCCGGCGATGTCCTGACGCCGACCGATATGGGATTGCTGACCGACCTGGACGCATATGGCGCTGGCATCACCAACCTGTCAGGCCTTGAGTATGCCAACCATCTCCAGACCCTGAATCTGAACGGCTACAACCGCTTCGGCAACGCGGGGCTGGCGATCATCGGCCAGTTAAGCGGCTTGCAGGGGCTGTACATCAACGATACGGGCATCACGACGCTTGCACCCATTGCGGGGCTGACCAGCCTGACAGGGTTAGACATCGGCAATAACTCGATCACCGATGCGGCCGCCCTCGCGGGGTTCACGCGCCTTACTTACCTGTATGCCACGAATTCCGGGCCGGCGCTGGCCGATACCAGAGTCCTTTCCAGCCTGACGGGCCTGGAAGATCTCTACTTGGAGGGTGTGGGCGTCACCGACATCACTCCGCTGACAGGCCTGACAGGGCTACGCTATATCGAGTTGGGCAGCAATAACTTCCATGACCTGTCGCCGCTGGCCAACAAGCCGTTGCTGGCGACGATCAGCATCGCCGACGGCTTGCTGACGAACGCTGATCTGGCGACGCTCGATTTTGCGATGCTGCCCAGTCTGGACAGCGTGAGTTTCGCTTACAACAACATCACATCGCTGGCGTTCGTGATGGGTATCCCATCGCTTCATTCGCTGGGGATGGCGCACAATGAGATCTCGGATCTGACACCTCTTGCTTCGTGCCCGGCGCTCGGCTGGCTTGATCTGACGCATAACCAGATCCAGGACCTCTCCCCGCTTTCGCGATTGACGACGCTGTATTCCCTGAATCTTGATGCGAATCTCATTCAAAGTCTTGCGCCGCTCGAGGGGCTGGGTGATATCCAGAACCTCTCGGTTGCCCACAACGCTCTTTCGAGCATGTCGGGAACGGACTGGTCAACGCTGTTCACGGACATGGTTTCCCATAACTGGAATCTGGATATCCGCGGCAACATGCTGGATATCTCCGAAGGTTCCGCGGATCGCGCAGCCATCGACGAGATGGTGGCCCGCGGCGTGAATGTGCAGTTTGACCCGCAGCAGAACTCGGGCGTCGTCCACTTCGGTGATGCGGTGCTTGAACAGGCCGTGCGCGATGCCCTGGGTATCCCCACGGGTGATCTGACTCGAGCCGACATGCTGAATCTCCTATCGCTGGATTCCTCATACGCCGGGATCACCAATCTGCAGGGCCTTGAGTTCGCCACCAACCTGCAGACGCTGAATCTGTCCGGCAATCCCATTGGCGATGCCGGCCTGGCCGTGATTGCACAACTCAAGATGCTTAACGACCTGAGCATCAGCGACTGCGGAATCACGTCGCTGGCAGCGTTGGCGCCGACAGATCCGGCGAATGCCGCTACGGGCATGCCCAATCTGGCCTCCCTGGACGTCGGTGGCAACGGGTCGCTGGCGGACTACTGGGCGGTTCGCACGATGCTGTCGCTGCAGTCGTTGACGATCGGCTCGTGCGGCATTTCTGATACCGCGCCGTTGAACGGCTTGACCAACCTGACCTATCTGTACGTCAGCTTCAACTCGCTGACCAGCTTGAGCGACATATCCACACTCACCAACCTCCAGACTCTGTATGGCAGCTATAACAGCATTACCGACATCAGCGCTATTGCCGGATGCACGGCGTTGCGGTCCCTGAATCTGGACCACAATCAGGTGAGTGATCTGTCGCCTATCCAGGGCATGGCCGGCCTGCAGGTTCTGTATATTGACAACAACCTGATCCATACGATCACTAACGTTGACTGGTCCAGGCTCCCGCAGTTGGTCTGGGGCAACATCTGTGGCAACTACGTCAATGTGTGGCCCGAGAGCGCTGATGGCGTGGCTGCCAGAGCACTCTTCAATCGTGCCAATGGCTTTGGGTTCCAGAGCCAGCATGTAACCTTTGCCGATGCCAACTTCGAATCCGCTATCCGCACCGCCCTGGGCCGGCCGACATGGATGTTCCCCTCCATCCTCAGCAACGAGATGAACGACGCTTTGCGTCTGAACAGCCTTGACCTCTCGGGCATGCCCATCACGAGTATCCAAGGCATCGAGAATGCCGAGAAGCTGACGTTCCTCGACCTTCGCAACACGGGCATGAACCTCGCCCCCGGTTCCGCCGATCGCGCCCGCGTGGATGTGCTGATTTCCCGCGGCGTCTCGGTCCTCTTCAACACGGTACCGGTCGTCCATTTCGGCAGCGTCACTAACCTCAACGAAGGCGCCACTTTCACCGGCTCCGGCTCCTTCGTCGATCCCGATACCGATGTCTGGACCGCCACCGTGGATTACGGCGATGGCTCGGGCGTTCAGTCGCTGACACTCGACGCCGACAAGTCCTTTGCCCTTTCCCATCGCTACGACGAAGTGGGCGACTACACGGTGATTGTCATCGTCAACGATGGCACCGCGACGGGCTGGGCCAGCTTCGGCCTGGAGGTAGATCCCGTCGCCCCTACGGCCACGCTGACCGATAACGGTCCGGTCTCGCAAGGCCAGCCAGTCACGGTCTTCTTCAGCGATCAGTATGACCCGTCGAACGCCGATATGGCGGCCGGTTTCCGCTACAGCTACTTCTTCACCGGCACACCCGATTCCCCGGCGTCCGGCGATATCATCGATTCGAACTCTCCGCAGGCGACCTTTACCTTCATCCTGCCGGGAACGCATACGATCATCGCCCGTATCACGGATCAGCATGGCGCGTACAGCCAGTACAGCACCGATGTGAACGTGCTCCAAGTCGCCCCAACGATCACGAACGTGACCGGTGCGGCCGATGGCTGGTACCGGGCGGGCCAGAACCTGGATTTCACGGTGAGCTTCAGTGAGAACGTGATGGTCAGCGGCACGCCAACCATCAGGTTGACCATCGGATTGTCCTCGCGCAGCGCGAGCTACTTATCCGGCAGCGGCAGCAGTTCGCTGATCTTCCGGTACACGGTTCAGGCCGGTGACAATGATGGCGATGGGATCGCGTCAGCCTCGCCGGTGGCACTGAACGGCGGGACGATCCAGGATGCGGCCGGCAATGGGGCAACGCTGACATTCATCCCACCGATAACCACGGGCGTGCTGGTGGACACGATTGCCCCGGCGTTGTCGGTCTTGTCGATCAATGATGGGGCCGCCCAGCGGTCGATGGTGAAGAAGCTGGCGTTGAGCTTCGGCGAGAAGGTCGTGTTGGGAACTGGCGCGGTGACGCTAACGATGAGCGATGGCTCGGATGTACCGGATACCACGCTGCTGGTGAGCAATCCCTCGGGAGATCAGAAGAACTATGTCCTGAGTTTCTCGGGGATCGGTGTGGTGGGCGGTTCCCTGGCCGATGGGATCTATGACCTGTCGGTTGCGGCCGCGGGGGTGCAGGACCTGGCGGGTAATGCGCTGAGCGGCAGTTTCAGCCAGCGCTTTCATCGCCTCTATGGCGACTACGATGGCAACAAGACCGTGAACAATGCCGACTATTTCTGGTTCAAGCAGACGTTCAACAAGAGCCGCGGCGAGACCGGATTCCTCGATCTCTATGATTATGACGGTAACGGAACGATCAACAACGGCGACTACTTCCAGTTCAAGAAGCGGTTCGGCGTCATCTATAGCTACTGAATAGCTGACGGCCGGTACCCGGAAGGTGGGCAGTGCGGGTCGGCCGGCGGTGATTGCCGTCGTCTAGGGTGGCGCCAGTCGACCTTACGTTGAACCTGCTGGCGGCAGGGGGCGGTGCTCCGTGCGCCTGGGTCGGAGGCATTCCTGCTCGATCCCGACGGTCGCGGGATTCACTCAATGCAGGGCGGGGGGGCAAACTGTTCTTTGCGCCCTCAGCTTCCGTGAAGGTCGCGACGCTTTCGATGCGCCATCGCCCCGGTTAGCCTTCACGGCTGGCCCGACAACTGACATCTCGTGCTTGCAGGGCATGTGACGGTATCCGATACGCTATTCCCGCTGGAAGGATATGCTTATGTTAATGTACGCCGCAATGCGAGGCGCCCACAAGGAGATCTTCGACGCGCTGCGAGACATTCCGGTCATCGACGCTCACGAGCACATCCCGCCGGAAGAACGCCGGATCGCGCGCGATGCCGATGTTTTCGAATTTTTTAACGTGACCGGCTATCACATCGAGCATGAATTGTATCGAGCTGGCATGGACCAGCAGAGCTACCTTCAGTTGTTCGACAGAAACCGCTCAATACCCGAACGCATGGCGATTCTCGAACCGTACTGGCAACGATGCAGGGGTACACTCTTCGGCCGTCATGTACGTCTTTCCGTCGAGAAGTTCTATGGTTTTGACGACATCACGCCAGACAACGCGCAGGCCATCAGCCAGCGCATGAAATCCTCCAACTGCGCCGGCCTGTACAAACGAATCCTTCGGGACGCCTGCAATGCCGAATGTGCCATTACGCAATGTGGTACGGCGGACTTTGCGTCGGACACAGTTAAGGCCGTAGTGCCCGCCCCGTTTGCCTGCGTCAATATTACCAGGGAGAATCTGGTTTCTCCAAAGGCCGATGGGTCCGGCGGCATGCGTGGGTACGAGGAGGGTTGGACGGCCATAGCCGTACCGGGCTTTGCGGTTCCGCCGCAAGGATTCTCCCGGTATCTGGAATGCGTCGAGGAGTATGTGAATCAGTCACGCAGGATGGGCGCGATCGGCGTCAAGATGTACGCGCTTCCCTGGGGTGTGCCCGACCGAACCGCGGCCGAGAGCGGCTTTATGCATGTCTGCGGCGGCGGCATGCTGCCCGAGTATGGAGACAACCCGCTTCGTGATTACGTATGGGACGTCATCGCCGACATCTGCGGGAAACTGGGCCTGGTCGTGTGCGTACATTCCGGGTTTGGCGGAGATTGGCGCTACCTGCGGCCGTCTTCGCTCTTGTCGGTTGTACGAAGGCATCCATCCGTGCATTTCGACGTTTACCACCTGGGCTTCCCCTGGGTCAACGAGGCCGCCATGCTGGCCTATGCCAATCGAAATGTTTCCCTGGACCTCTGTTGGCTGCATGTCATCTCGCAGGGAATGGTCATTGACGCCATGCGCATGCTGGCGGATATCCTGACACCCGGCCAGGTTATCGCTTTCGGCGGCGACGGGATCATGGCGGAAAAGGCCTACGGACATCTGCTGCTATCCAAGGAGAATGTGGCCGCCGCCTTCGCGGGAATCGTCAACGAAGGCAGGATGACCCTTGAGAATGCGGTGGATCTGGCACGGCGGTGGTATTATGACAACCCCAAGGAAATCTACGGATTGTGAGGTTGATGTTGACTATGGACAGGACGACACTTGCTCAGGAACTGTGCCGCGAACTGGAAAAGATGGTCATCATCGACGCGCACGAACACCTGCCGTCCGAACAGGATCGGCTGGCGTCTGAAGTCGATGCCCTGACGATGTTCTCTCATTACTGCAAGGGAGATCTGGCCGCGGCGGGGATGAAGGCGGACACGCTTGAGTTCGTCTTCTCCAAGGCTCCGCTTGAGCAGCGCTGGGCGGCATTCAAGCCGTATTACCAGCAGATATGCAATTCCACCTACGCCAGGGCCGCTCATATCGCCATCGAACGCTTCTATGGCGAGGAAAGGCTGTGCGATGCCAACCTGCTGACCCTGTCCGAACGAATCAAGGCGAACAATACCAGTGGCCTGTACAAGCGCGTGCTGCGAGAGGCCTGCGGCATCGAAACCTGCCTGACCCAGGGCGCCGATCATCCCTGCGACGAGGGGCTGATGACGCCCGTGCACTGGACCATCAACAATCCCCGGTCGTATGCGGACATCCAGGCGCAGGCCAAGTCTCTCAAGATGCCGATCGAAACCTTGGATGACCTGTTGAAGGCAGCCGCCGAATTGGTGCGCCGCATCAAGCAGGACTACAAAGGCGTCGGCTTCAAATTCTTCGTCTTTCCGATGCAGAGGCCAGATAGGGTCAGGGCGGAAGCAGCGTTCAGGAACATCCGCGATAACCCCGACCAGCGGCTCCCTCTGCAAAACGCATTATCCGACATCTTCTTTGACGCAATATTCGCCGCGTTGAAACAGCACGCGCTTGTCGGCTGCATCCATACAGGCTACTGGGGTGATTTCAGGGATCTGCATCCCGCCTTCGCACTGTACATGCTCGACAATTACCCGGAGGTCAACTTTGACCTCTACCACGTCGGGTATCCCTATGTGCGCGAGGCCATCATGATGGGCAAAACACGCCGGAATGTCTGGCTGAACATGTGCTGGACGTATCTCATCTCGCCGGGCTTCGCCGCCGAAGCGCTCGCGGAGATTCTTGAAATGGTCCCCGCGAATAAGATCATCGGTTTCGGGGGAGATTACTTCGTCGTCGAGAAGGTATACGGGCATCTGGTCATCGCACGAAAGGTCATCGCCAATGTGCTGGCGGGCAAGGTTGCCGACAAGGACCTCACCTTCGACGGCGCTGTGGCCATCGCCCGCAAGATGCTCTACGACAATCCGAAGGCGTTATATTCACTCTGAAACAGAAGGATCGTCCTATGCGCCTGCGCGTCTCCGGGGCACAGATCAATGTCATCGACAACGACGTGAGCCGAAACTTCAGCACGATCTCCAGCGCCCTTGATTACGCATCCGCGGAGCACGCCGATATCCTGCTTACGCCCGAGGGCGCCCTGAGCGGCTATGAGTTTGAAAACCAGCCGTTTGACTTTCCCGCCGTCACCCAAGCCGCAGCCGACCTCGCCCGCAAAGCCAAATCGCTCGCCATTGGCCTGGCGCTGGGCACCATCTACCGGGAAGATGACGGGGTGTGCTACAACCAACTGCGTTTCTATGACAAAGCCGGCGGTCATCTGGGATTCCACAGCAAGATCCTCCGCTGCACCTACATCGGCAGCCCCGAACCGCAGGGAGAACTGGCGATGTGTTCGACCGCGCCTCTGCGGACATTCCAGTTCCTGGGCGTTACCGTAGGCGGCCTGCTGTGCAACGACATGTGGGCGAACCCCTATTGCACTCCCATGCCCGACGATCACCTTTCACAGCAATTGTCCCGCATGGGGGCAAAAGTGATCTTCCACGCCGTCAACGGCGGCCGCGATGCGGGCGGGAATGAAGATGAGGCCCTGATTCGCGGTTTCCACGAATCCAACCAGCGGTTCCGCGCTGCCGCCGGCCGCGTGTGGATTGTTACCGTGGACAATTCCTTCCCAGAAACCGTTCCGAACACCTGCACGGGCGGAATCATCGGGCCGGACGGAAAGTGGCGCCTTCAACTCCCCAAACAGGGCCAGCAGTTCTTCACGGCAGATATTGAGATTTGATGATGCCGCGTACTTTTGGCAGCGGTGAGTGTCAACTCTGTTTGCCCAGGCAGAAGCCTTCCATGGGTCATGCACCGGGAAGAGCACGATCTACATCGCCAATATCGCTGCCGGCCTGATGGTGGGGCAGTTTGCCCGCTGGCTACGCGGCCTGAGCGTCGATGCCGATCTGATGCTGAACCTGCTGTCCCGTGAACTGGTGGCGGCGGGGATAGGAAGGCCGGGTCGGCTGGCTGTCGAAGCGGAGGAGGCCATGGTACCTCTTCCGCTTGGGGACCAGAGGCGGCCGCCCTTACTCTTTTTTTACGATCAGGGCCGTCTCGGCGGGGCGTGGATAGAGGCCGCGATATCATCCAGAGCCCCGTCCGGCAGATCACCCCTTCTGTCCGTCATCTGTCCGGCACATACAAGCCCCCGTCCGGTACCGTTGGGCACGTTGGGCACGGTTTTGGGAAACAAAGTATTCTAAGGGAGGAGACGAGGATGTGGGGGGAGGCGAAGGCCGCCCTAAATACCAGAAATGAGTTTGCGACGAAAGGCCTGCCCAACGTGCCGGACGGCGATTCCAGGTGCCGGACGTATGCCTGGCGGTAGGGGTGATCTGTCGCACGTATGTCGGGCGGCACGCTCGGGTGCTGGTGCGCAGCCGATCTGACGTTAGACCTGCTGTCCAGTGAGCTGGTGGCAGGGGGTGGCGGGCTGGTGGTCATGGATGACCTGAACTGCCCGGGCTCGCTCAATACAGGGCGGCCGCACACTTGGCGGCATCTACGCTCATGCCCGTCCATGACGCTCGTCCATGACGCTCGTCTTGTACCCCCTGAGCGTTGCGCTATCATGAGTGTTTCACGGAGGAATTCCCCTTCGTCTACCAAGGAGTCTGCTATGGCTGGAAAAGCCGCCACCAAGAGTGAGATCATCGCCAACATCGCTGCGACCACGGAACTGTCTCGCAAGCAGGTTGCCTCGGTGTTCGATGCCCTGGCTGATCAGATCAAGGCTGCCTTGGGCAAGAAGGGCCCGGGCCTGTTCGTGATGCCCGGCCTGCTGAAGGTCATGGTCATCCAGAAGCCCGCCGTAAAGGCCCGTAAAGGCATCAACCCGTTTACGAAGCAGGAGCAGATGTTCAAGGCCAAGCCTGCCCGGAAGGTCATCAAGGTCCGTCCGCTCAAGGCATTGAAGGACATGGCGAAGTAGCATCGCCGATCTCGCTACCCTGAGATGGGAACCCCTGGTATCGCCGGGGTTCTTCTTTGACGGAACCAGCAGGGCGCTCGGACCTAAGTGCCCTGGGGGATGCGTCCAGAAGAGTTGACGCGCGATCGAGGTCATGATCTGCTGTTGCAGGGCGGGCGTGCCCACCTTACGTGATGACAGGAGAGTCGAACATGAACGGCTTGAGTTTGCGGGCCATGCAATGGATCGCGAGTTTTCTGGCAGGTTGCCTGATGTCCTTCATGGCCGGACCCGCGCAAGCTCAACCCACCGTGGCCCCCGCGCCGCAGCCGGCCGCTCAAGAGCTCGCACTCACGCCTCTTGAGATCAAGGCCGTCGCCACGATCACCTGCATCGGCGTGGAGTGGACCGTTCGCGGCGACAGCAACGCCAACGCCACCGGCACCCTGGAGTACCGGCAGGCTAGCGAGGCGGATTGGAAGCCGGCCTTTCCGCTGCATCGGAGCCCAGCGCGCCCGGCGGAGGCGGCCAGGTTCCAGGGTGGCTTCAAGCAGTACGCCG
This sequence comes from uncultured Phycisphaerales bacterium, assembly GCA_903871935.1. Classification (GTDB taxonomy): domain Bacteria; phylum Planctomycetota; class Phycisphaerae; order Tepidisphaerales; family Tepidisphaeraceae; genus CAIQIQ01. The sequence goes on along the minus strand of CAIQIQ010000033.1, from coordinate 13,705 downwards.
ATCGTCATCTCAACGCCAACTATCTGGCCGGGTCGGTCATCGGGCTCAAGCCCGACACAAAGTATGAGCTGCGCGTGACGCTGAACGACCCGGACGGTGGCGGCGCCAGCAAGACCGTGAGTGTCGCCACGCGCCCCGTGCCCGTCATCCCTAAAGACGGCCGCGTGGTTGAGGTCCGTGGCGGGGGCGCAGCGCTCAAGCAAGCCGCCGAAGCCGCCCAGCCCGGTGATGTCCTGATGGTCCACGCCGGCAAATATGAGGGCGGCATCGTTGTGGAGGCGAAAGGGACGGCGAAGAAGCCCGTATGCATTGCCGCCGCCGGCGATGGCGAGGTGTTGTTGCACGGTGGCGACGCGCCCAAGGGCCCGCTGATGGGCATCCGCGTCACCGGAACGTTTGTTCGCATTCAGGGCCTCTCCTTCTACAACTTCCAGGAGTGCGTCAGGGGCGATCCGTCGGCCGGCAACCTCGCTGTCATGCGGTGCAAGATGGATCACTTCTTCACGGCCATTTACTCACGCGCCAATGATGGCTACTTCGCTGATAACACCATCCGCCAGAGCTTTAACGCGCTGGACCCGGCCGTCGATCCTGGGGAGCGCAACGAGGGTCATGGCATCCATCTCTCCACCGAGACCTCGGGTGCGGTGGTGTGCTATAACGCGGTCTCGCTCGTCGCCGACGGCGTCCGCCTGTGGGGACGCGACAGCGACTGCATCGGCAATGACGTCATTTTCAATGTCGACGACGGAATCGAGCTCGACGCTGGCGGGCCTAATCTGCGGGTCATCGACAACCGCTGGAGCTTCACCGGGCAAAACGGCATCAGCTTTCAACCGTACATTGGCGGGCCAGCATACATCCTCCGCAACCTGGTCATCGGAGACAAAGAGAACGCGATCAAGAATCGCTACAGTTCCGAAGCCGGTGTGTTTGTGAACAACACGCTGATCTGTTTCGACGGCTCGGCCAACGACCTGCCCTATGGTTCGTACACGCGAAACAATCTCTTGCTTACGATCCCCGGCAAGGGGCGATCCAGTGCCCGCGTCAATACCAGTAAGGAACGCCTCGCCGCTCTGGATATGGATTACGACGGCATTGGGCCCATGGGGATCAACGGGATCAACGCCAAGGACTTCGCCGCCCAGACCGGCCTGGAAAAGCATGGCCTTCAGTTCGACAACGACGAGGAAGTTCTGGCCAAAGTGCCCGGACCGTTCCCGCAATACATGTCCGAGCAATGGACGGTGCCCGAGGCGTTCCTGAAAGACATGACCCGGCCGCACCCGGATCTCTCGCTCAAAGCGGGATCAAAGGCCATCGGCGCCGGCATCGCCATCCCCAATCTCATGGAACGTGCCGATGGCAAGGCTCCGGACCTGGGCGCCTGGCAGTTCGGGCAGCCCGTCCCGCACTACGGCCCGCGCCCGTAGGCTCGCGCGGAAGCCAATGTCTTACCGGTATGCAACGCACCGGGATTCAGTAATTCTCCGCCAGCACCTCAAAATAGCTCTGGGGATGCTGGCAGGTTGGGCATGCCTTGGGCGCTTCCTCCGACTCGATGACTCTCCCGCAGTTACGGCAGCGCCATTGCGTCGATCGTCCCTTGCGGAAGACTTCACCTTTCTCGATATTGGCCTTCAGCGCGGCAAATCGGCGTTCGTGTGCTTTCTCGGCTTCGGCGATCTGGCGGAAGGTGGCGGCCACCTTCGGCATGCCCTCCTCCTGAGCGATGCGCGCGGCTTCGATATAGTCGCTGGTCCACTCCTCATGCTCGCCGGCTATCGAGGCGCTCAAGTTCTGGAGCGTATTGCCCAAGATGGCCGGGAATGAGGCCGTCACCTGCACCATGTCTCCGGGAGCAAGTTCGACCAGCAGCTTGTAGAAGAGCTTGGCATGCTCCTTCTCGTTCTCGGCGGTGTCGAGGTAGATGGCGCTAATCTGTTCAAATCCCGCTTTCTTTGCCTCGCTGGCGAAGAAGGTGTAGCGGTTGCGGGCTTGCGATTCGCCTGCAAAGGCATTGATGAGGTTCGTGCGGGTGCGGCTGAGCCTGAAGTCCATGGCGTTCTCCTTCCGGTTTTGGGACAGGACCGCTCGCAGCGGGTTCCTGATTCCCTGTTTTGCTTTGATTCTGACTGCAAACTTACCGAGTGTGACAACGCACTCGGGGACACGAGCAGAACGCAGCAACTCGGCGGACAGGCTTGTCAGCGCCGGGCTAACGATCCCGGCCGGGGCCAGCCTGGCCGGTAGACCACTTGGGGTAGTCGGCCAGCAGCTTGAAGAACGGCGGCATGTCCTCGAACGTGTTGGTCCAGGTCGTGTACATCATTCCCAGCACGTTGGGCACGCCTTGGGATACCTGCATCCACTGCTCAATGTTTTCCTTCATCTGCGCCTCGCTGCGGCCGTCGTAATAGCCGCACATGATCTGGGCGTTGCCGCGATCGGAGAAGAATTTCATTGAATCCTTGGTCGGGGCATACCAGTTCATGATGATCACATCTTTGGGCAGCGTGACCCACGAACCCTCCCACGTGCCGTTGACGGCGTAGTAATACCCGCCTTTCTCGAACGGCTGGGCGTTGTGGTAGGGGGTGAACATGTCGCTCCAGGTGTAGAGCTTGGCGTCCGGGACGTACTTGCGGGCGATTTCGATGCCCTTGGTCAGGTGCCACGCCAGCAGCTCGCCGGGCTTGAGATGCCGTCCGTCAGGCAGGCCCTCCCAGCCGGCGATGCGAATCTCGTCGTACTCCATGAAGTAGGCCCCGGTCGGCCAGATGCGGCTGACCAGTTTCATCTGGGTATCCATCAGTTCCAGCGTCTTGGGGTCCTCCAGCGAAACGATCTCCTTCTCCAGGTAGATGCGGATGGAGTGGAAGAAGCTGACCAAGAGCTTCTGACCCTCCTTGATGCGCGAATTGTCGGTGAGGACGATCTTGGGAGGCTGATGATCGAGCGTGGGCAGGCCGCCAGGGCGGAGGGTCACTATCGGATCGGCCACCGGCCGGAAGTCTTTGCCCTCTTCGTAGGTGACCGCCCCATCTTCACTGGTCACCTTCAGCGGGCAGAGGTCGCGGCGCAGTACCCCCAACAGGCCAGCCGGCTCGATCGTCAGGTCGTCGTACCAGATCGTGCCGCTGCGCATGTCGCCGACGCCCAGAGTGAAGTGCAGGTCGGTGCCCTCCATGGTGTTGAAGGTGATGCAGTGGCGGGTCCAGTCCTGGGTGGGGCTGACGCCGAGACTGGTCCAGATGTTGCCACGCTTGCCGCCGCTGGAGGTGGCGCGGACGTAGCTGTCGTGTTCAGCCTGCACACCGTCAGACTTTACCCAGACACTCATGCGGTAATACTGGAACGGCTTGACCTTGAAGTCCTGCGCCAGGCCGACGCTGATCGGGCTGGCCTTCCCGGCGGTGATGCGCAGGGAACTCTTGCCTGAGTGCTTGACGGTTGTGTCAACGAAGGTGTTCTTGCCGGCCAGCTCTTGGCCGTCCCAGCCGTTCAGACGGTCGCCGTTGGCCTCTTCGAAGCCGCCGTTGACCACCGGCAGGGCCGTGGTGGGATCGACTGATGCCTTACCATCTCTCACGAGAAAGGGGATGTCCCTGGCGGGGATGCCGGCGGCGAGGTTGCCGTCCAGGCGCAGCCAGGCGGCGCCGTTGAGGGCGTAGACGGCCGGGACCAGGGCGATGCCGGCCTTTTGGGCCTCATCCTGGTATTGGCGGGCGCGGACGGCGTACGCGGCATCGGCCAACTGGATTCGCCCCAGCCGCGCTTCGTGCAGCAGCAGGTGCGTGACACTCAACGCCTTATATTGCTGAAGATCCTTGATCGACTTCGTCAGCCCCTCGTCACTGGTCACGTCAGCGCTGGCAAAGACCCACTTCTGGGGGAAGTCTGCGCCGCTCGCCACGCCTGCCGCACACGTCACCCACAAGGCCACAAGGGCCGCATAATGGCTTACGAACTTCATATAGGCCTCACGGTCGGAAAGTGCTTCAACCAGACGGTCCGAGCGTCCCACGCGCGGACGGGTCGCCCGCCGCCGCCGAGGCAGCGACGCAGGGGAGTCTACCACGCCACGAGGGTCGTCACACGTATGTGGCGTTCCTCATGTCGTGCGTACGTCGAGGGTGTCCTGAACACGTACTGGGCGGGGTAGGCTAATCCTTTGCTGTGAATCTCAGGCGCACTGCGCCCTGGACCTCCAGACCGTTGGGGAGATCTCTGGCATCGGTGAGTTTCTTCCCGTGAATCGAGACGTTCTGGAAGTCCACCGCGATGCGGCCATCCTTTTCGGTGCGCAGCCGTGAGTGCATCGGTTGATCCTTGCGGTCGGGAAACCGGGCAGGATTGTAAGTGCCGCGCTCGACACCGGTGATCGTAACATCTTTCAAGGCGACCTCGATCAACCCGAGCTTTACGTCGGACGTCTTGGTTGACCAGGGTGTATCGACGTCCATGTTGTCGATCGCCAGCAGATTGAGCGTATCCCCATGGACGGTCATGCGTTCAATCCGCAGGTCAGAGACCTGGACGCCCTTGGACGACATCATGGTGAGGATTCCGCGAGAGGCCACCTGGAAGTCGGTCTCATCGCGGACAATCTCGATATCCTGAATGTGGATGTTCCTGCGCGTGCCCTTGTCTCCGTAGCCCAGTTGGAAAACGCTGGAGTTCATTTGCTTCCAGATCACGATGTTGCGCACCATGATGTTGGAATGGAAGAGCGTGAAGTCGTCATCGTTGACTTTGAGGAAGACATTTTCCACGGTGCTCCCGCTGCCGGGTGAAATCCCGTCGGTGCTGTAGTTCCAGCCCATGATCTTGAGGTTTCGCACGGTCGCGTTTGATGCCCCGCCCTTCATACTGAGAGTCACATTCCAGGATGGCGCATCGATGAGAACGGGCCCGTCAATCAGCGCCCCATCGCCCTGTTGCAGCCAGATCATCGGGAGCCAATCCTGCCCTTTGATGAATCCCTTGGGCTTGGGCTGGCCGGTCTGCCCATCCGACTGGGCCCATTGCGTCGGGGGAATTCGCCCCTCGTTCTCAGCGCGCTTCATCTGGATCCAACTGACCTGCATGTCCTCGCCGCTGAGGATGCCCCGGCCCATGATCCGGATATTCCTGCCCTTGCCCATGATGGTGCCGCGCACCAGGGCGCCGCCCGCGATGTATACCGTTTCATCTGCGTCGAACTCCCAGTGGAGGCCGACATCGTGCACGCCGGGCCCGAAGAAATGCACCTTCGGGTCCTTGGCGTCGGGGATGTCCTTCTCGGGCGGATCCACAAACAGGAAGAACGGATACTGCTCGCCATCTTTTCCGTTGATGCATACCCAGTAGTAGTTGGCCCTCGTCCCCGTCGGCTTGACGGTCACCTCGATCTGACGGTCGGACAGCACCCTGGCCGTCGCCTCCGCGGCCGGCAGGATCTGAGCGGTTTGGGCCTTTCCCTTCAGGCAGGTTATCCGCACCGTCACTTCGTCGGCGGAACTCAGCGCCAGCCAGTTGTTTTCTTTCGACATCCCGTCGAATTCGTAGTTCCTGCCGTCGGTGCCCGGCACCTCCTGCCATGCGTTGTGGCTGATCATGACGAAGGCGTCGATGGTTTGTCCGGCGTGGCTGACTTGGGCGCTGTAGCGATCAGAACGATAGGACTCCGCCGGGCCGGGATAGACAGCAAACCTCGGGCCGCTGGCAGCGAGCAACTGGGTGACACTCAGGCACAGCACAAGCAACAGAACAACGCGCATCATGGTACCCTCCCGCCCGACGTGAGTCGGGATAAACCGATCCCGGGCAGTTCAGGAGCAAGGTATCAATGGTCTGGGCACGGGACAAATGTCGGGACCAGACCGGTCTGCTCCTCTGTTACCGCCCGCCCGAAAAGGTCCACCTGATGCCGATCGCCTGCTTGGCGGCTGGGTTTCAGATTCGGAGCCGCCTCGACGGAGTGGAATATCCCCAGCCGCCGCCCCTTCGATTGAGCGTTCAGCCCGGCTACCTCCTTGCCCAGGGTCAGTGCTTCTTCATGGCCGAACCCGATACGCTCGGCAACCCCAGCGAGCCACAGGGTCAGGACCGGAGCACGATTGATCTCGAGGGTGAGACGATCAGAACGGGCAGGTTGCGGGGGCATGACCGATCCTCCTTTGCTGAATCATAGTGTGGTAATTCCAGTCTCACGGATCAGGAGAATCTCCTGTTGATGCTCGGGCACCCACAGTGATCACCCGGCATCCAAGGGGCTTACCTCTCCCGCTCAGGGGCCGTCGCGAGATCTACTCAATACAGGGCGGGGCCGGCGAGTTTTCTTTTTAGCCATCAGCGCGGTGATGGCGGCCAAACGGGAGGGCTGGCACAGGCGATGGTGCGTCCCCTGGAAACCAGGACTTCCCGACCTGCCTCCCTGCAGATTGCGAACACCCTCCGAATGTATTTTGCAGCATGCCGTAAAATCTCAAGACCCCGGGATGGTTCCATTACTCTGCAGTCACGGGGATCACGCGCGGGATTGAACTGCGATTCTGACCCGCGTCTCTGCTGGTCTGCTGCTCCGGCTCTCCTGGAGATAGCGGGCAGCAGACCTGACCCGCAGCCTCAAGATCGGCCGTCCCCGTCAGCGCCTAACCGGATGGCTATGGCACTGCTTTCGCGTGTTCGTACAATCCCACCGACGGCGCAGTGTTCCGTGGAGCGATCGATGACCGATGAAGCCAACCTGCCGCCTGTTTCGGTCATGGGCAGGACGTTTGCGGCTTTCCGCCATCGGCCCTTCCTGCTGTTCTTCATCGGTACGTTCATCTCCAACGTCGGCAACTGGACGGAGAACGCGGCCCAGAGCTGGGCGGTAACCAGCCAGACGGTCGGCAATCCCCACCAGGCGTTTCTGGTGGAGATTCTCCAATTCGCGGACTTCTGCCCGGTGCTGCTGCTGGTACTGGTCGCCGGGGCGATCTCAGATCGCGTGAATCGAAAGACCTGGCTGATCGTCCTGCAGACGGCGGCGTGGGTGTTGGGGGCAGGCCTGGCCGTGGTCGCTTTCACGGGGCATGCAACGCCCTGGGTCGTGATCGCATTCACGTTTCTGGAAGGAATCGTTTGGGCGCTCAATGGGCCGGTGTTCATGGCATCCGTCCCTGCCCTGGTGCCACGAAACCTGCTCGACCGGGCGATCGCGCTGAACTCCGTGCAGTTCAATATGGCCCGCCTGAGCGGACCGATGCTCGCGGCACTGATCATTGGCAGCATCGGGGTGGCGGGGGCCTTCGCCTTCAATGCGGCGACGTTCCTGCCTCTGCTGATTGTCTTGATCATCGCGGTGCCCAAAATTCCAGTGGCGCACGCCGCCAGGACAGGGACCGTGCGTCACGAAATCCGCGAGGGATTGAAGTTTGTATGGACGCGGCCGGGCACGCGGCGGCTGTACGGCGGATTCGCCGACCATATCGAGATCGAACCAGGAACCACGGTGGAGAAGCTGTTCCGTGAGCGGCTGCCGGATCGTTCGGCCGGCGACTACCTGATCCGTGTCAACCGCCAGCCGGTGGTCCGCGATCAGGTGCTGCAAGAAGGCGATCGCATCTCCATCACGCCGACCAAGATCGAGGGCGCCCGGCCCGCCTGAAGCCACTGCGTCCCCAATTCCGTTTGATCTGAAGGGGCATCTGCCCGATACACATGGCATTGTGGCAGATGCCCCTTGTTCGTTGCCCTCTTCCCCACTTGGAAAGGAATTCCCCATGGACAAGCAACAGAAAGATCTATTGCGTCTTGCCGACCGGGTCCGCACCCGGGTTATCGAGCAGAAGGCCCGCTGCTTGTACGACCTTTCAGGCCATATCCAGTCGCTGCACGAGCAACTGGAGGGTCTGCTGGGTCTGCGGCGACGGCTCATGCTCTGCCGTGACCATAACTTTGCGGCGGCCGCCGAAATCCTGCGTAGTGATCTGCGCTTTTCAACCGGCGCCATGTTGAGCGACCTGCAACAGATCAGGACCCAACTGGAACGGCCGCTCCCCCCGGTTCCCGAGCTCCGCTCCATCTGGCTGGAACTGGTGCAGATCGGCCAGGAGTTCGAGGAATGGGAGTACAAGGTCGATGCCCAGACCCTGAGCGTCACCACCGAGGCCATCGAGCTGGAGGAGGTGTACTTAGGTCCATTCCGCATCGAACTGGCGTTGAACCTATTATCCACTCCCTCACGCTGGCCAGCCTACAAGGTGATCGCCCGCGATCCCCACCCGGCCCAGGGCAACGAATCGGTGACGCATCCGCATGTCAGCGATCAGCGTCTCTGCGAGGGGGATGCCTCTGCCGCCATCCGCTCAGCGCTGCAGCAGGGCCGTCTGTGTGACTTCTTCATCCTCGTCCGCCAGGTGCTGCAGACCTACAACCGCCATTCGCCGTACGTTGCCCTGGACCGCTGGACGGGCGTCGCCTGCAGCGATTGCGGGTATCTCGCGGATGAGGATAGCCACTACGGCTGTGAGCGCTGTGGCAATGACTTCTGCAGTGACTGCATCGGTACCTGCACCTGCTGTGACATCTCGGTGTGCGCCGGCTGCTCAATCACCTGCCCGGCCTGTGACCAGACCGTCTGTACCGGCTGCCAGCGCCGCTGCGCTGAGTGTGGAGAGATCGTGTGTCGTACATGTTTCGATGAAGACCTGTGCCCGAGCTGTCGGGACCAACAAAAGGAACGTGAGAATGAAGACATCAAACAAGTCGTTATTGGCAGCGGACAGGAAGCAGAGGCCAATGCTGCCCCTCAACCCGCAACTGCCTGAAGATCCCGTCCTGCGGTTCACCCCCACGGCCTGGGCGAAACTGCAGTGTCTTTGTCATGCCGGTAGTACCGAGATCGGCGGCTTTGGCATTACGGCCGCGGACGATCCGCTGCTGGTCGAGGAGTTCCTCACCGTGGAGCAGTGCTGTTCCGAGGTCACGGTTCGATTTGACGATGCGGCGGTCGCCGATTTCTTTGAGAAGCAGGTGGACCTGGGGCGCAAGCCTGAACAGTTCGCCCGCATCTGGCTGCACACCCATCCGGGAAGCAGCCCCACGCCCAGTGGCACCGATGAGCAGACATTCCTGCGCGTCTTCGGCAAGTGCGACTGGGCCGTCATGTTCATTCTCGCCCAGACAAACCAGACCTATGCCCGCCTCCGCTTCAATGTCGGGCCCGGCGGAGATCTCGAACTGCCGGTGCAGGTGGATTACACGCAGCCTTTTGCCGCCTCGGACCATGAGGCATGGCTGGCGGAGTACCACCTTCATGTGAGCGTCGAGGCGTTTACGTCATCGCACCTTCTGCAACCGGCGGGATCAGCCGCTGCCGTGGCAACAGGCAATAGCTGGTTTGGCCAGTTCGACGGTATGGAACCGTGGGAACGCCAGATGCTCCTGGATGACTCTGAAGTCGAATCGTTGTCAGACCCATTTGGCCAACGTCAGGGGCACGACGGAGGGTATGCCCGGTGCGTCTGGTTCGGCCAGGAGATCCGCCGCGTCACCGTGGTCGATTCGTGCTCGTGCTTCCCTGGGGTCCGATGCGGAGGTCCCTGCAGAAACCGCCGCAGCGGGGTCGATGTGGACGTCAACGCCTCTGGTCAGCACGAAACGTTTGGCCCGGGGGGCGCCGGGGCCGTGCTGTCCTGGGGTCTGCCAACTGCCGTAGCCCCCCTGGGCCAGAGCCCCCAGGGCAGCATGGGCATCATCCACCGTCCGGTATTTCCGGCTCGATTGCACCACCTCGCGGCAGCTGATGCTCCCGCCCTTGCGCTGGATCAGATCCACCAGCTCTCGGCAGTCGCGCTCATCGTCGCTCTCGTCCAGCATCGCATAGACCCTGCGAGCCTCGTTGCCGAACCATCGCGAGAGTGCCGCCCCGGCCAGGACGCTTCTGGCGTCGATCGCGCCAGCGTCTGCCAACGTTGGGTCATCATCAGCGCATCGCACCAGATGGAAGATCAGGGCGAAGCGCGCCGCATAGCCCTCCAGTTTGCTCCAGGCTGCGGACAGGTCGCCCGACAGATTCGCCTGCTCCTGCCCGTGGGCGTTGTAAAACTTCACCCACTCGCTCTTGCCATCCTCCGAGAGGGGCACCAGGACGGGCTGGGCGTCGCCGTTCTCGTCTGTAGCGGGGACAAGCTCGTACAAGCGCCCCAGCAGCGCTGCGATACGGGCTTCCAGTTCCGGCGAAACACCCGCCTCCGACCATTGCTTCGGTTGCCATGGTGGCCATGCCAGCAGCAGGCGGGCGGCCAGGCCATTCTCGCGGTATTTCCTCCCCAGCGCCCGCGCCAGGATCGCGGGCTGGATGCCCCCGCACAAGCTTACCGCCGCTCGCGGCACACAGATGGTGCGCGGATTGCCGCTCTTGCGATCCACCACCATTGGCCGGCCGCCGAACATCTCTATCCACCGCGCGACATCGCCGCCATTGCCGCTCTTGTATTGGTCAAAACTGTTCAGCCAACCCGACAGCTCATCCCTTGCCAAGAGCAGTCCCCCTGGGTTCTGCTGCAGCAGCACGGCCAGGGCCTCCACCGTCGTGTCATCAGCCCACCAGCGCTGCGCCACCGGCTCAACCGGTCTCTCCGGCGGCGCTTCATCTGATCTGCAGCGCTTCCACAGGCCAAGGTCCTTCTCCCATTGCAGCACTTTGGGCTGATATTCCGCCATGGCCTGGCGGTGTCTGTTCATCGTTTCGACCTGCTTCTGCCGGGTGGGGCTCAGCGCCCGTTCCATCGCCGGGCTTTTCTTCGATCCGGACTCGCCCACCACCGCCGCCCACACAATGGCCGGCTCGCTCCAACCCGGTTTCAGGGCGATGCGCCTGCGGTTGCCGATGGCCGCTGCCAGCGCCGCCAACAGGGGCAGCGCCACGAAACTCGGGTCGCAGCCAACCGCCCCGGCGGCTCCGGTTACGAAGGAGCGTACGGGCTCGGGCAGGACATCGGACGGGAAGGGCACGAACGGTTCCAGGGGCGGTGGCGCGGGCCATTTGCCGGTGCGGGGGCCGGCGCATCCTATCGTCCATTTCGCGGGCAGTGGCGAAGGCAAGGCCGGGCGGGATATCGCGGATGGCATCAAGCTTCGGAGACGATCATTCATCGTGGGCCTCATTTCGCACCGCGCCGCGGCGGGCCCGGCTTCGGCCCTCGACCGCGGGTCCGGGCAGGCGATCGGTTTAGCGATCATCGGCGTCCTCCTTGTCACTCATTTTGCGCAGATCCTCCAGAAGCGCCAGGGTCTGTCGTATGTTGCGGAGCCGGAAGGTCTCGAGGCGGTGAAGCAGCTCGAGGTCCTTCAGCTGATCGGCACGCTCCTGATCGCTGAACGCGTACCCCTGGTTTATCGGTGTCATCTGGAACGCCTCCTGGCCCTGCTCCTCGAGGTGCGAGATGGTCCGCGTGAGCAACTCCGGCAGGAACTTCTTGAGCATGCCGGCAGGAGGTGCCTCGCCCATGAAAACGGCCTCGCCCGGCTCATGATCCAGCGTCAACTGCTCACACATTTCCTCGCGAACCGTCCCCGGCGGGTCCCCCGATGCAACGCGCATGGTGGAGCGAATCAGGAACGCCTGGAATGGACTTGACGCCTCCCCTTCCTCTTCCTCTTCCTCTTCCTCTGTCTCTTCCTCCTCCTCGCCCTGGTCAGCGTCGCCGGCGGCTTCCTCGTTTCCGGTCTCGCCGCCTTCATCATACGTGCCCGTCATCCACTGCGAGCCCACGTACAGGCCGCCCTGCACCACACTGCGGAGCTCATTCACGATGGTCGAGGCCTCATCTCGGGTGAACCCGAACGGCCGGCCCGCATCCCAATCTTCTTTCGCCCGGACCAGCAGGCCATGTGCTCTGGCGATCTCTTCCACAGGCCCGACCGGATTGATGAAATGGCCCACGGCGAGGAGCATCTGTGCGTCGATTGCCCGGCGAATCCGCACCAGGTCGAGCATCTGCGACGCATACACGCCGCAGAGCTCCACCTCCTGGGGATTGCGCGGCTTAATCGCGGCGATGGCCAGCTGGCAGTAATAGTTCATGAGTCGGCCGTCGCCCGGATGTCTCAGATCGGCGCCAGGCGTGAGCTGGTGGTTGCCAGGGTAGAGCTGCCGCGCCGTCCATCCATATCTCAGCGCACCGAGGCCCCCGGGCGTCACCGGGCCGCTGCGCTGGCTGCCGTTACTGCGGGAGGCCGCGCGTCGGGCGGGGGTGCGGGGCCGTCCAGTTTTGCCGGGGGACTCAACGACGCGTAGGTTTTTCTTACAATTCGTCATAACCCCGATTGTACCAATTCCACCCCCCTACTTTTTTTTCCAGAGCCGCCCCGGGGGCCGCGGTTTGCCCCGGGTCCGGGGGATTGCCAGAGGAGCCCGGGACTAGAACAGGGCCTCAGGACCCACGGTTCAGAATGGGGGTATTTCCTGCGCAGTACCGGTAAGCTGTCTACACAATCCCATCCTGGAGCATCGTAGAGGGGATTCTGTAGACGTAGACACCGTAGAAGCCTGCTTGCCACATCCGGTGGCCCAACTTCGCCCGTGTGCCTCCTGGGCGTGGTTTGCGGCTCCCGACCCGGTCGCCGACCGATCCAGGGTATGGGCGAAAGGCGCCCCGGCGGGGCCAGATCCGAGGGGCGGACCCGCACTGGCCCGCAAGTCGCTTCTGCGGTTCCTGCTGCCCCGGGGGGCCCTTTCCTGCCCGCGTCTGCGGCAACCGCTCCAAGGAGCCGGGCTGCCGGCCTTTTTCCGGTGCTGCCGCTGCAACAGGCCATGTCCTGGGCTCACTGGCAGATCCAGGGGCTCCGGGAAACCTGGTTTTCTTCATGCCTGCTGGCCGGCGCGATATAGAAGGTGCTCGGCCGCCGCCGGCGAATGATCAACCGAATGCCGCCGCGGCGGTACTGGAGATGGAATGCCGATTGAGCTTGACGAACAGTTCTTGCGCAAACTCGACCGTTTCCAGATCGTTCCGCACGGGGTGCACCATGGCGGGCAGATCGGCCAGCGAAGAAGAGCGATCCTGTGTACGCGGGGAGATCTCGCGTTGATCATCCTGAATCGGGTGCCGGGCCATGCCGACGGTGTGCCGGTAGCCGGGCAGGCCGATCCAGGGGGAGAGGTGCCGGGAGTCGTCTTTTGACGTCCAGATGCGGTCGTTGGGCACTTCGACGGGCGTGAGCCCCGACTGGCGGATGATGGAAGCCAACGTCCCGAGCCGAAGTTCCTTGTGGTCAGGGACTGGAACAGTCCACCGTTGTATCTCCATCGCGCTTCTGCATGGCGATGTGGGTTCCACGCTGCCGCACGGCGACCAACCCGTGCCGTTGCGGAATCTGACAGACCTCTCGTCCGGAAAAGATGCGGAGCTTACCCAATCGCGACCTCCAACTGGGTCACGTACACTTCGGAGCGAAGGCGACTGTGGACCTATTGCGGAGAGGCTGTCTCAAAGACCAGTTCCACAGCCTCCTGGAGATTGACGCGGGCATCGGAAACCGAATCGCCCTGACTGGCAATGTCCAGATCCGGGCATAATGCCACATACCCATCCCCCTCCCGCTCGATGCTGACCGTCAGTTGTTTTGTCATTTTGGCAACTCCTTCAGCCTCTTGCTTACGACGTGACCCTTCTGCACCGAGTCCAGCGAACAGATCAGACGTTTGGCATTCTTGGGGCTTCGCATC
>CAIQIQ010000032.1 GCA_903871935.1 uncultured Phycisphaerales bacterium | reverse complement strand
GCGCGCCTCTTGCTATTGGATGAGCTCAGCTCACCTTGACTACAATTGGGTAGCTCAAGTGGGGAGGGTGGCCATGAACGTGAAGCGACATCCTTATTACAAGTATCCCGTGGTAGTTTACCGAGACAATCCGCCGGCCACCGGGATCGACGGCCGCATGGCGCGCTATCGGATCGAGTCGATTGAGGGCGACAGCTTCTTTGTTCCGAATTTCCGGCAGGTCATGAAGTTCCTGCAGTACCACGGCTGCTATGGCGTGAGGGAAGATGAGATGACCGAGATGCGGCGTGTCCAAAACGGTACCGGAAAGACCAGCACAGCCGAAGGATAGACGTGACCTAGGCGGGAAAGGGCGAACCATCGTCACGTACAGTTGATGGCTACAGGTGGTTCAACACTCGCTGCGCGATTGCCAGTCAGATCAGTGACGGGTGAATGGGCGCATCTTTACACGACTATCACCTTTGCGGGCGGAATGCCGTTGAAGGGCAATGCGCTGGCGCATGAGTACGCGCCGATGCTGGGGACATAGATGATTGAGCCGACATCGAGCTCGGGGAGATCCTCGCTCAGTGAAATGGTGTCAAACGAATCACAGGTCGGCCCGGCGAGTATCGTCGTGTATTTCTGGGTTTTCACGAGAGTGCGAAATTCGTACTTGGCGTGGTCGAAGACGATGCCGGAGAAGTCACCATAGACGCCGTCATCGAGGTAGTAGTAGTTTTTGTTGTTGCGGATTGACCTTCCCACGACGCGACAAATCAGCATGCCGGCGGGGCCGACAAGAGCTCGGCCAGGTTCGGCGATAATATCGATCGACTTGTCGAAGAGGCGGTCCATGTCGCGGCGGAGCTTGCCGGCGAAGGTCTCGATCTGGATCGTGTCGTTCTTGAAGTGGCGAATGGGGAAACCGCCGCCGATATCGATCATGCGGATCCGCAGGCCGCGTTTGGCGGCTTCATCGATGATGCGAGCGGTCTGCTCGAATGCGCGAAGGTAGTTTTCGATGTTCGTGCACTGCGAGCCGACATGGAAACTGATTCCATCGGGCTTGAGCCCAAGACTCTGGGCTTTGAGCAGCATCGGGACGATCTGATCTTCATCAGCGCCGAACTTCAGAGAGAGTTCGACGATACTGCCCAGATTGGAAACCTTCAATCGTGCCAGCACATGGCATCCCGGGGCGTGTTCGGCAATCTTGTAGAGTTCGGGCTCGGAATCGACGGTGACGAGGTTAACCTTGGTCTTTCGGGCGTATGCCAGCGCCTCGGGGCGTTTGACAGTGTTGGCGAAGATAATCCGGTCGGGGGAAGCGCCATGGGCGATCGCCAGGCGCATCTCACCTTCGCTGGCGCAGTCGAAACAACCGCCCAGGTCTGCGAAGGTCCGGATGACATCGGGGTGAGGGTTGGCCTTCATGGCGTAGAAGAGCCGGACACGGGGCATCAGGCGGCGGAAGGTTTTGTACTCTTCAACCAGGCGGCTTTTGTCGATCACCATCAGAGGAGTACCGTGCATCTTGACCAGCGCGCGGATGCGCTTGGGCAGCGGCAACCTCATGATCGATGCCGGGGTCTTGTGCGCTGCGGCGGGCACAAAGCGGTTCGTGTCAACGATGGGAATTTCGCTGGAGATTGACGCCGGGAGCTTGTCAGCGCGGTGGGCGCCGGATGCTTTCTTGCTCAAGTCACCTTACCTCTTCTAGCCATTTACATACCGTTGAGATGATGAAGTAAAACACAAATCCCGCCACAGTGCAAATCGAGACATGTTTTACCGTCCGACGTGGCCCGAAGCGGGCATCCGCCGGAGTTCGGGTGAAAAGGTGAGGCACCCCGCAATTGGCCTCCTGGTACAAAAGAAACCGGGCGCGTGGCAGTAATGCAAAAGCTTCGGCACATGATCCGAAGCGGGATCGGGCAGTCATGCCGGAGACGGTTTTGTGCCCGGCGAAGGGGAGGCAACCTGTGCTAGCCAAGTCACCGAAGTTGTCGTTAGTCCATGTTTTTGGTGGACATACATTGATGAACTCGCTATTGTCCATGCTTATGTTCAAGTCCTGTTTGGGCCTGGGTGCGGCGAGGGAGGAACATGCCGCCATCCTGTCAGAGGGTCAGGACCGTTGGATGCGGGCCGATCGGGCTTGTGTCCGCTTTTGACAATGTGGTGGCCGGTATCTGAAACGGTACTTCGCGAGGCGAGTCCCTCCAGCATATTCGGCCAGGTCTTTTTCTGAGGTAAGGAGTCAATATGCGCGATTGGACCAAAGCGATGGCTGCTTTGCTGGCCGCAGTTTCCTGCGTGGCCCTGGGGCCGGGAGTTCATGGACAGGATGCAAAAGATGCACCACCTGCCTTGAAAGCTGACAACGATCCATTCGCCCCGTCTGGGGTGAAGACGGGAACAGATCTGGCCCAACCAGACCTGAAGGTCAGCGATCTGAACAGCATCGATCTTCATGTGAACGATGCGAACCTGCTGGATGTGCTGCGTTCATTGGCGGACAAGACGCGAAAGAACATCATCACCTCCAAGAGTGTGGGAGGGAAGGTAACAGCCAATCTGTATGGCGTTACGTTCACTGAAGCCATGGATGCGATCCTGCACGCCAATGGCTATGCCTATCGCGAGAGGGGCAACTTCATCTACGTCTACACGACCAAGGAACTCACCGACGTGGTGCGTTCCGAGCGTAAGCTGACGATGCAGACTTTCCGTCTGAGTTATGTCACCGCGGCGGCGGCCAAGGACATGCTCAAGCCGGCGCTGAGTGAAGATGCAGTGGTCTCGGTGAGTATGCCGGCGCAGATCGGTATTGCGGCTGCAAACACGGACGCGGGTGGGAACAGCTTTGCTGCGATGGATATGCTGGTGATTACGGACTACGAGGACAACATGGAACGTATCCGTGCGGTTCTCAAGGAGATTGACCGACGTCCGCAGCAGGTTCTCGTTGAGGCAACGATCCTGCAGGCGACGCTGTCAGACACCAACTCGCTGGGCATCGATTTCACGATCATGGGCGGGGTCGATTTCTCTAGCGTGGGTTCGACGAACTCGGCGGCATTGACGGGCAATACCTTTACTCCCACGACGCCCGGTTCGACGGTGACCCCCAGCGCCACCCCGGAATCCACGTTTGCGAATAACGGCTTCAACACTGTTGGTACTAATATCAAGGGAAGCAACACTGCCGGTTTGAATGTTGGCATTGTCTACAACAATGTCGCCATGTTCCTCAATGCATTGGAGTCCATTACCGATACCAACATTCTGGCCAACCCCAAGGTGCTTACGGTGAACAAGCAGCCGGGGGTGGTCATCGTCGGGCGCAAAGATGGCTATGTCACCTCAACTTCGACATCAACGACCACGGTTCAAACGGTGGAGTATCTGGAAACAGGCACCCGCCTGCTCTTCCGGCCGTTTATCGGCGACGATGGCTATATCCGCATGGAGATCCACCCTGAAGATTCAACGGGTCAAGTCGTGGTAACCCAAGGCCTATCGCTTCCGCAGAAAGCGACGACCGAGGTTACAACCAACGTACTTGTGAAAGATGGGCACACGATCGTGATCGGCGGCCTGTTCCGCGAGGACAACAACATCACCAAGAGCCAGGTGCCGCTGCTGGGCGACATTCCCTGGGCCGGCGCCCTGTTCCGCAGTCAGACGGATAACTCCAAGCGTCAGGAGATCATCCTGCTGCTGACACCGCACATCATCAAGGATGAGGAAGCCTATTCCGAGGCGTCGAAAGAGCAGATGAAGTCGGCCGATCTGCTCCGGGTTGGTCTGCGGCAGGGGATGATGCCCTGGGGCCGTGATCGCCTGGCCGAAATGGCCTATACGAAAGCGAGGGAAGAAACGAACCTGAAATACTGCGACCGCGAGCGCGCGATGTGGTATCTGGACTGCGCCACCAGCCTGAACCCGAGTTTCCTTGAAGCACTGCAACTCAAAGAGCAGGTCAGCGGCAAGCAGATCATCGAATCCGATGGCAGTTCGATTCGGCGTTTCATCAGTGATGTGGTTGCCGACGAACAGGCGACGAAGCAGGCCTCTGAACCAACGACCTCGCCGGCGGATGTACTGGCCGTCCCGGCCCCGGCTCCAGCGAATCCTGCGGAGAAATCGGCCCCAGCGGCAGATCCGGCGGCTGCGCCCGCAGTCAAGGAACTTCCGGCCGCTGCCGGCACGGATAGCAGCAACAAGTAGTTTCGTATAAGCTCTTGGGAGCAAGGGGAAGGCGGGGCGCGATCGCGCTCCGCCTTATCCTTATCTTCTGTGTGTTCGGGGTGGTTTGCCGTGCAATGAACCCGGGCTGCAATTGGCGACCTGCGATCGTCGATATAGGGAGTGTGCATGACAGCGAAATGTTTCCCCTGGATTGTTTGTCTGCTCGTGACCGCGATGCTTTCAGCCGGCTGTGAGAGCGGCAAGAACAAGCAAGAGGTCGTGCAGCGGTGGGCTTCAGCGCGAGCGGGAGTCCAAGCTTCACTTGCGGCCGAGCGTTTCAAGCTTGGGAATCTGGACGATGCCCGGAAGGCAGTTGACGAGGCAATCAAGCTCGATCCGCTGAATGCAGATTACCATATTCTGTCAGCGCGGATCTACATAGAACGCAACCAGCTTGAAGCTGCCGACCAGGAGCTGGCGGTTGCGCGCAAGCTTGCGCCGCGCAAGCCGGAACCCGACTATCTCAGCGGCATCATCTATCAGCGCTGGCAGAAGGCCAATCTGGCGTTGGAGTATTACACCAAGGCCAGCGAGAAGGCCCCAGGTGAGCTTGCCTACCTGATGGCGAAGGCCGAGATGCTGGTGCAGCTTAACCGCGACCTTGAGGCTCAGCAGTTGTTGGAAGGGAAGCTGACGTACTTTGAATACAGTGGTCCCATGCGTGATCTGCTGGGCACGATATACATGCAGCAGGGCAAGAAGACAGAGGGGCTTGCCATGCTGCATCAGGCGTCGGTGCTCGCAGCCGACGACCTGACCATTCGCGAGCACCTGGCGCGGGCCTGCTTCAGTGACGCTCAGTATCGCGATTGTCAGCAGCAGATAGACCTGTTGCTGAAGGATGCTTCGATGCAGAAACGCTCTGATCTGTATCTGTTGAAAGGAGAATGCCTTCTGCATCTGGACCAATTCCTGGAAGCGCGTTCAGCAGTTGAGAAATCGCTCGATCTCAATGCCTCTTCGGTGGCGGCGCTCTTGTCGATGACCAAGATCGCAGTCCGACTGAATGACCTCGATCGTGCGCAGATCTCCATCCGGCGAGCACTTGCGATTGAGCCGGACAATGCTCAGGTGTACCTGAGTTCTGGTTATGTGCACATGCGGCTGGATCGCCTCCCGGAAGCCTTGGCCGCTTTTGAAAAGGCTGCCAGTCTCGACCCTCAGGATCCCGTTGCAGTATGCATGATCGGCCTGGTTCACGAGAAGATGGGTCGTCCCGACCTCGCGCTGCAATGGTATGGCAAAGCACTGCAACTCCAGCCGAATGACTCGTTGGCGAAGGCACTGATATCACGATCGAAGTAGCCACGGGAAGAAGCTGGTTCCTGTGGGCGATTGGCCACCGCGGCCGGATCTGTCAGTCCAGTTCCGGCGCCGACATGCATCACCTCCATGTCAGCGCCGCAGCAGCGAACGCGGATCGATCCAGTCGGCGGCAGACAGGCCGACAGCAGCGGCCGCCCGCGTAATCATCTCACTTGCGCCAACTGTGGCTATGGAGTGCGAGTCGGAACCGCGCGCAAAGCGCATGCCTATCGAGCGGAGCCGACGAATCAGATTGATGTAGTCTTTAAGTTGGCCGGCACTATCGAGGTACTCCAGCAATGGCTCATTCAGCTCGAATGCGGTGCCTTTCTCGGCAGCGGGACGAAAAACTGCAACTGATGCCTCCAGCATTTCCTCATCTGCAAGGTCTATCAGGCCCATCTTGATCGCTTCCCGCAAAGGGTGACCGAGGATGTGCATCCCTCCACCAGCGACAGCAAGCCCGTACCACTCGAGGTAGCGCATCGCCAACCGCCGTTTCGCGATAGGCAGCGGAAGCCGAAGGTCCGACTCGGGGAGGCCAAGGTCAAACTGAGGGAAGCCATGCGCGGAAAGGATCACGTAATCACACGTGATCGCCGGCGCTACCCACCGGCCCGAAGGATCCATCGGATCGATATCCATCTCCACGCCAACAAGTATCTGCGTTCCGTCAGACAGGTGCCTGCGCGCCTCCTGCTGGAATGCCTGGTAGATATCCATATCTTCTTCGCGCATCAGGTGTTCACTGAGCCCCAGAACATCCAGGTGCAGTTCATTGGCACGGGCGACCAGATTCGCGATTGTGGCATCGTCATCTGCATGTCCGGAGAAGATGGTGTGGTTGTGCAAATCGTGGTTGGGCAACACGATTCGGGTCGTCTGAGCGGAGCCAACATTCCGGGATAGAAGCATCGCAACCAATCCTTGACCAGCGGCCGAACAAACGAAAGCGGCATTATCACCGTAAAGAAGCGAGTTTCCATCCTCGGCCAGCAGTACCAAAGTGTAGGATGATGGAGAGCAGGAGCGGTCAAAGCATCGTAGCGCAGCGAAACCAAGCGCACCTATGTGCCGGCGTGGGCGAGGAACCACAGACCCATGGATGTTTCGCGGAAGCGCCAGTTGAATTTGCGACCGGGACTGTTGGCCTGATCGTCGAGCATGCCGGGTTTGAGGCCTTCGATCCTGGTCAGGAATTCCTTGTCCTGTCCGCCAGAGAGATAATAGCCCATGGACAGCAGGTAGATGCCTTCCATGTTGTGACTCAAATCCTGTTTGTTTTGGGGTTGGCCGCGGCCGGGCGAGTTGGCCATGTAATTTACATACTTGCCATCGGCGGTGACCGCATATCTGGAGGCAAACTTGTCATACATGGCGAGCGAGGCGGCAGCGCGTTCATCGCCGCTGAGCATCCAATACTTCCAGATGGCATCGCTAAGAAAAGCGCTCATCCACGGGCTTGTGGTCCAGCCGTTGCCATCGCCGTGAGCGGCGGCCGTATGCAGCCATGCACCGTCCGGCGCCTTGCCATCGCCGGGATGGATTTGCATGTCCAGCGCGGCGTCAAAAAACCGCTTGGCGTTGTCAAGGCACTTGGGATCGCCCGTCAACTCATAAAGGTGATCCCAGGCCATCATGCCAAAGCCATGATGCCGCTCGGTCCAGAAGCCCTCCCCTCTAAACTCGATGCGGGAGTGTGTTGCCCATCCCTTGGCAACTCGCTTCAGCGTTTCTTCATAGTTCTCATCGCCCGTCAGCATATACATGATGGCGGTGCCTTCGCTGTACACGTATTTGAGGTCCTTGGCTGGTTGGCCGCTGGCATCTTTCTTCACATCGAAGAAACCGTCGGGGGTGATGTGCTGACGGTAGTAGTCGTTGGCGGCCAAAGCCGCGACGAGCTGCGCTTCATCTCCGGAGCGGACATAGAACTTGGCGTACACGGCCGGGCGATCGAAGAGATGAGCCTCATAGCCTCTCGGGTTGGCCGAGATGTATCGCAGCGAGCCGGGAAAGGCCGTCGTGTAGTGCTCGTCGAACCAGGGGTACACCCGGTTGCCGGCCACGGTAATCTGCTGCCAGGCCACCAGGCTGTTACAGAGCCAGCCCGGCGGCAGTAGCGCCAGAACCTTAGGGCATTGATAGCTGTACGCGTCAGTCCTGTTGAAGTTGACAGGCGCATCCACATGTCGCTCGAACTGCGTGTCGCCGGTGGCCACCTCAGTTGCCCTGATCCTGGTGCGCGGCTTGTCCCAAGTGATCGTCACTTGTTGCGGCGTTTTGCCCTGGAAGGTTGTCTCGAACTGGATCAAGACAGAGCGGATCGCGCCTTCCTTGCGGTCAATCCACCATTTGACCAGGGGCCTGGTGAACACCGCCAGCTCAGCGCCATCGGAACCGGTGACGCGGATGTTCTTTTCGTCGGCGAGTGCATCCGGCGGGAACGGCAGACCGAAGGAGACGATCGTTGGGCCGGTCAGGTCGGTTTGAGGAACGAGAGTGGCGATAACGGATGTGCCCTGGACGCCGGGCCAGGCTGGCCGCTGGGTGACATTGAGCGTGACGCCGAGTTGTTGCAGCACCGGCTTGATCTCATCAAGCGTGGCCGGTGCTTCCGCTCTGGCTGCGGACAGGGGTGCCAGCGCCAAAGCGGCAGCAAACAGGTTCTTGGTCAATCGTGGCATGTACATCTCTCGCCATGTTGTAACGGTCCATTGGTTTGGTGGGGCCATATAGAGATCTGTACAACACCATATGGTACATGCAATCGTCGATGGTCTCAATTGGACGGACAGGAGATCGCTCGGTTTCCCGCGGAATTCCTCTGGGGCTAATCATCAACGCGATGTTGGGGAACGGGACTATGCATAGTGATACAATTGGCGGTGCCACTGCTGCTCCGTATCGATGAGGTGCTGAGTGAACAGAACCAGGCAAGAGAAGGAGTAGACCGGATGAAAGCGACGGAGTCTGCAGGCGTGCGTGTTGTTGTGTGCGGTGTACTGTTGGCCCTGGCCGCAAGGCCGAGCATTGTGTTCGCGCAGCCGGCCGCGGTTGCGCCGCCTGCGTCACAGCTCGCGTCCAAGGCCGCCGAGGTTTACACCGCCTGGCCGTTCGACCCCAACGAAGCCACCCGGCGGCAGGCTGAGACGGCGAAGGCGCTGGGGATGGAGAAGCAACTGCTCGTTGACCTCGGGATCCGCGTTTCAATCAAGTTTGTTTTGATTCCGGCCGGCAAGTTCATGATGGGCAGCCCAGGCGACCAACACGAGGTCACTATCACCAAACCTTACTACCTGGCGGCGTACAAGGTGACCCAGGCTCAATATGCACAGGTCATGGGCAACAACCCCAGTGCCGCCAAGGGAAAAGATTTCCCGGTCAACAATGTGACGTGGCAGGACGCCGTGGATTTCTGCCAGAAGGCATCCAAAGCAACGCAGAAGAGCATTCACCTACCCACCGAAGCCCAGTGGGAAAACGCCTGCCGGGCCGGCGCCAACACCAAGTTCTTCTGGGGCGACGACGAGACCAAACTGGGCCAGTATTGCTGGTATCGTGAGAACATGGGCGGGACCATGCACGCCGTCGGCCTGAAAAAGTCCAACGCGTGGGGCCTGTATGACATCAATGGACTGATGTGGGAGCCTTGCCGGAAAGGTGATGCCGATGCCAACCCCGGTGATGGCGAGACCGCCAGGAACTATGCGCTCCGCGGTGCCACCTGGGGCAGTCGCCCGCCGATGTTCGTTATCGGTGTCACAATACCTCCCATCGAAGACCGCACTGCGGGCAAGGGACTGGACCGCTGTGGAATGCGGGTGGCGATGGATGCGGAATGAGCGTGGGCAGACAGACTCGTGGACAGGCGGTAGAGTCTGTGCAATGCAGTTTCGGACGTTGATATCAAGTTCGGCGGGCAACTGTCTGGAGTTGTCGTGCGCGGGTATGACGCTGCTGATCGACTGCGGTTTCCGCGCCCAGCGCGACCTGGACGCGGTATTGGCGGCGGTGCGCGGCGAGGTCGCTGTGTTGGTGTCGCATGCGCATACCGATCACGTCGGGTATTCCGGACTGAAGGTGCTTGCCAGGCGAGGCATTCCGATCCGGGCGCATACATCGGTGGCCCAGCAGGTCTGCCATTACCAGAGCTTCGACGGGTGGGGTCAGCGGCCGCAGTTCCTGCCGTTCGGTGCGGAGTCGTTTCCTGTAGGGCCCTTCCAGGTGCAAGCGGTTGCGGTTCCTCACGCGCCGGGTGTGCCGAACTTTGGCTTTGTGGTCACCTGCAGCGCTGGCGGGCAGCAGCGAAAACTGGTTCTCTGCACTGACTTCCACGACTTTGCGCCGCTGGCGCCGGAATTGATCGATGCCGACTTCATCTATGTCGAGTCCAACCACGATCCGGAATTGCTGCGACTGCATCCCAACCCTGCCAGCCGCTATCACCTAAGCAACCCAAGGACGGGCGAATTGCTCGCTGACGCGATTTGGCGCAGCAGTCGCGCACCTCAGGCGGTAATGCTGGGACATTTGAGCCGGGAGCGGAACCATCCCAATCTTGCGTTGGAGACGGTTAACGGCGCTCTGGATCGGGCTGGAGTTCACCACGAGTTCATGCTGACGACTGCGCCGCTGTATGCGCCATCGGGTGTCATAGAGATCGGGTAGACGAGGTCAGGTGCGCAGGTTCTCGGCTGGGGTACCCCCTATATCGCAAGTCTTGTGGAGACAAGCAGTTAGGTGAAGATTGGGGGCGCAGGTGCGCAGGTTCCGAGGAATAGCGGATATCGGATTGCGGATTGCGGAAACGAAGGTGCGCAGGTTCGTGTGCGCAATCCACAGCGCGCTGCGTGATCTGGCTGACCGATTCGGCAAAGGTGCTCCTCAGAAAAGCGGATTGCGGAAAGCGGATAGCGGAAACGAAGCCGCAGAGGGTGGAGGTCCCCGACTGCGTCGGGATTTCGCTTCGCTCAACACTGTCAGAAGACCAAAGGTGCGCAGGTTGGTGTGCGCATCTTTGGGATGTGATGTAAGCCAACTCACCGAAGCGGCAAAGGTGCGCAGGTTAGCGCGCACAGACCAGGGTGGAACACGTTTCATTTTGTTCCACTTTAGTTCACGGTCCTTGCCCATGGACTGCTGTCCATGGGCGTTCAACTGGTCGAGGTATTCACTTGTCAAATAGCCGGACCCGCGCGCGCGAAGGTCCTCCATATATATGGGGTGTTTGGGCGGCTGCCAAAAATGGAAGTTGAGGAATGATAAGGGGTTAACGAAATCCAAAAATCTTTCGAGATTTTTGTGGATAACTCGAAGGCGACGGCCACAAGAGGCAGGAGTGATCGACAGCGGATAGCGCGGATGATGGTCGGCTTGTTCGTTTGACTTCGGACTTGTTTCACGTGGTGTCGTGGCGTCGTGAGGTCCGTACGCGGACCGGGCGTGAGGAATTGATGAGGTGCGGTGAAGAAGAAGTCTCACGCCCGCGGGGTACTGCTTACGACGCCACGGACGCTACTAAGAGAAGAGGATGATTGGGGTAGGGGTCAGGCCAGTGAGTGTTCAGAACAGGAGCGGGATAGCGGAATGTGGTCATGCCAGACCACCGAACAACGTGCATACTGGAGTCAATTCTATTGACGTCCCCGTTTCATGTCTTTCCCCGTTTCATGTCTTCGGCGATAGAAGTCCAAGCCAGCGAGTGTCGGTTCGCCGCCCTGCCAGGCGAAGAAGACGGTGGGGTTGTCCTGTGCAGCAATGTATTCGCCGATGAAGTGCTCCAGCGGGGCATCGCTCATGGCTGCGCTGCACGTTCCATTCTGACTTCTGTCTTCAGACTCCTGACTTCTCTGATTATGTCTATAGAAACAGTATTCACATGCCAGATTGCATCCGGCACCGCCGGGCTTGCTCATCACGTTGAAGGCGGCGATGGGCCAAGGGGTATGCAGATGCGAACGGGAGAGGGGGATTTGGGTCATTGTGGCGCTGTCCTCACATCCTAACTAGCTACGTCCCGGTTCATTCTTCTAGCTACGTCCCGGTTCATTCTTGTTTCGATCTGCGTCCTGTTTTCGTCCCTCCTCCCCCTTGGCTTCCCTCCCCCTTGGCTTCCCCCGATCTTCGCCCTGTTGTTTGCTGTTCACGGATCCACGAGCACTGTGATGTGGACCTTCGAGATTGCCGTCTTCAACTGATGAAGATCCGTCGCCGACGCACACGGGCCGATGTAGAGAATCTTTAGGTGAGCCAGGGACCTCAGCGCGGTTAGCTCACTGCAATTGATCTCCGTGTGCGATAGGTTCAGTCTCTCTAGGTCGGTTAGTTGAAGAATCAGTGGTATAGCTGCGTCCGTAAAAGGATGACGGCTCATATCCAGGTCCGTGACTCCGCTGCGCTTCATGTACGGCAAAGCCTTCTTCAGCCGGGCGTCGTCATAGGGCTCGTTGGGATCGAGCGTGATATGCCCGGGATAAGCACCTGTGTATTGCACATCAAAGTCTCGGCAAAGTATCTGCAGGTCGCGATCGGTATATCCCTTGTAATACCCTCGCGTGACCTCCCATGACGAGCAGCCGCTCTGGAGCAAAAGCAAAACGGACGCAATGGCTATCACTAATCTGAGCATGTGGTTACCTCGCCCAACGCGCATACTTCGGGTATTTCGCGGCGAAATTCGGATACCCGTCATACCGTCTTTTGGGGTCGTACTTTCGCACAGTTATCCAGTCCTCCTGGATATCCACTTTGGGCATGGCCAGATGCAGATCGCGAAGTCGCTCGCTTGAGACGATACCCTCCTCAATGACAAGCACCCGTAGCGCGGGCAACGCCCCGAGCTGCTTTAGTCCGTCGAAACTGACGTGGGTCCCCTGTAGTTGTAGCCGCTTCAGCCGCCTCAGCGGGAGAAGGCCCGGTACTGACGCATCCGTGATATCCCGGCCATTAAGATCGAGGTCGCTGACACCGTAAGCCTTAAGCAACGGAAACGCCTCTGCGAGCCGCGCATCGTCGAATGGTTTGTTGTGAAAGAAAATATAACCAGGCTCCAAGCTGGCAGCCCCGGCTCCGTGCTTCTCCTGCAGTACCCGAAGATTCCCGTCATTGATCTGCACACATTGAGTGACAAGTTGGGCGCATCCGCCAAGAGAGAAAACCGCGACGAGCAAGCACATTCCGGTGCGACGCATTGGACCTCCCTTCACTTATCCAAGCACGGACAGCTCGCGGGATCCTTGCGCCATCCCGGAGGAGCTTTCCCCATGTCCGGCGCTCCACAGGCGTGCATGAAACAGCTCAGTGCCATATTTGAGTTATTAAAGAGTCCCCCCCACAAGTAGTCTTTGAATGCCTTGTTGGTCTTGCTGTAAACACTGCCATCACCCGATCCCAGCAAACATGCGCACAGCGATACTGGGTTGCCGTTTTGCCATAGGTCGTCGATTGGTCGCGGATGCTCGAATAGGTCGATTGTGATTCCGACGTTGAGGGGCCCTTGACCATCAATCGTGTACAGACCGTTTCCTGTGTCAACAAGGATGGTTGCATGAGGAATGGGGAACCCGATCGTCATCCGAATATCGCACTTAGGGAACTTGCTCGTGTCGATCGTCGGCGGCTCATGAGGCCAGACACCTGTGCCAAGCCCCGCTGGGTCACGGCTACCCGCAGGACTGCTCCTTACGTACTGGTACAGATTCCCGCCATCCGCATACCCCAACGGATCGCGCGTGATGAACACGCCTAGGCTTGTATGCAGATACCGCGCACGATTGTAGTACAACCCGGATTCTGTATCGAGCATCAATCCCTGATGGCCAAGTGAGAAGTCGGTGCTCGCTGCTGTCCATGTCGCCGTATAGACTGTGCGATAACCATAGGGCGTAAAGACAAACCGGTTAATGACCGTTCCGGTTGAGCCATCAACAATTGCGGTCACGTCGAAGTTGGCGTCTTGCGTGACATACGCACTCTGTACGTTCGACCCATCCGTGTCCGTATCACGGTAGACCATCACCGGGGCATCGATGTAGCGATGGTCAAAGACGTAGCACTCAAAAGCATCCGCATCGCCATTCTTGCGGACCTCAATCGTCTGGTTGCTGTCGTTCTGGTAGTAGTCAAAGGTGTCGCCGCCAGCGATGACCTTCTGCACGCGGTAGCCACGCCCATCGTAGCCATATTTAGTTCGATTCAGATGACGTGGAAAAAGGCTTCTGAGGTTCGAGGTACGAGACCTCATAAGCCTGGTCGGGCGTAATTGGGGTTCGTTGAGCTTCATGGTAGAGCGATACGACCCATTCCCACGTGAAGGCCCTGAGCCCGGAGGGCGAAGGGCCTTCACGTGGACGCACCTTCCCTTATACCCCCGGCAGGAACGCACTGCAATTGCATTTATGGTTGTTGCGACAGCCCTCGTCACCCGGCTCGGCGACGTGCCGGCGCATGCTGGAACGGCAACTTCATCGCCGGCAACAAGTCATTGACGAATCCGGCCAGGTCCTTGATCGGATGCACGTCAACCGCCTCACGCAGGTCTTGCGCCGTCACGTGGAAGTAGATCTGGGTACTGGTGATCAACCTGTGTCCCAGTAAGTCGCGGATCGTCACCACGTCCGCGCCGGCCTTCACCAGATGCGTCGCAAACGTGTGCCGCAGGCGGTGCGGAGAGACGCACTTGGGGATATGCGCACCTCGGGCATAGGTCTTCACACGTTCGTAGATCACGCCCCTGCTCATCCCTCTATCACGCCGACTCTGGAAGAAGCACTCCCGCGGCGCCAGAACCGATCGCCTCTGGCGATACCCTTGCAGCGCCGCAACCACCTTGTGGTTCAGCGGCACCGTCCGCTCGTGGCCGCCTTTGCCACGCACGCGGATCACGCGCTGATCCAGATCCACATCCTCTTCTCTTAAGCCTGAACACTCCGAGGCTCGGATGCCCGTGCCGTAGAGCAGAACCAGGATCGCACGATCGCGAAGCCCCAGCACCGTGTCGGTCGGCGGGGCCTCCAGCAGTCGCTCCACTTCCTCTATAGACAGAAACACCGGCAGCTTCCGCGGCGTCGCCTTGATGCGGGGGAAGTGTGCCAGCGGATTACGCCGGTGGTTCGCTAAAGCGGCGCACCGGTGGCGGGTGCTTCGGCGATATCGGGCGGCGTGTGTTCGATCACGCGTTTGCTTTCCCATCGGCCGGACCGGAAACGCACCACCCAGACGACCGATACGCAGCAGATGAACACCGTCACGGCTGTCCACATCGCATAGGTTCCCATCCCCAAATGGACGAGCAGGCACAGGAACGCGGCCAGACTCAGGTGCAGGGCGCCCGATGCAATCAGCATGAAGCGCGTGTCACCGGTGCCGGTCAATACTGACATGAACATGATGTTTACCCCATCCAGCAACGTATATGCTGCGACGAACCAGAGCAGGCGCACGCACAGCCGGTGCAGTTCTGGTTCGATTGGTCCATTGGCGGGATCGAAGAACGGAGCCAGCAGCACCGTCGGGATCAGCACCATTGCCGCTGCGCAGGCCGACATCCAGATTTGGGCGAGCACCAATCCGCGCATGGTCACCCGCCGCGACAACTCCGGCCGGCCCGCGCCTTGTGCCTGACCCACGAGCATGGAAACGGCTGTCGCCAGCCCGATCACGGGGAAGAACGCCGCGCCGTTGATCCGAAAGACGATGTTGGTCGCAGCCAGGCCATCGGTGCTCACTCGTCCCATCAGCAACATGAAGACGTCGAACGCCAGAATTTCAAGGATGTAGCGCATGCCGTTGGGAAAGCCGTAGAGGCACATCCGGCCGATCAGTTTTACATCAAGTTGGCGATCAACCCAGGTTCGGTACTGACTGCGATACTGACGGCCGAAGAGCAGCGTGCCCAGAATCAGCACCTGACAGGTTTGCGCTATCACTGTTGCCCAAGCTGCGCCGCGGATGCCCATCTCCGGCAGGCCCAGCCGGCCGAAGATCATCGCCCAGGCGAGGACGGCGTTGAGGATATTGCCACCAAGATGGGCGACCATAAGCGTGAGGTTATCGCTTCGCCCGGCATAGAAACCCGAAAGGGCGGCCGACAGGATGGTCACAAGGCCGCCATAGCAGAGAATGGAGAAGTAAGTCACCTCGTCGACACGGATGGCCTTGGCATGCCCGGTGACGGTGAAGAACCAGCCTGCGCCCAGTGATGCGGACGCCAGTAGTGCCCCGGCGCCAAGCGACATGTAGATTCCCTGCCAGATGACCGCGCCGACGCGTTCTGGGTGGTTTGCCCCGACGTATTGGGCGACAAAGGTGTTTGTGTAGCCCACCAGACCAATGAACAGCCCGGAGATGAGCCAGAAAGTCATACCGGCCGGTCCGATGGCAGCGATGGCATCCTTGGAGTACCGAGCCAGCAGCAGACCATCGACGATCTGCATGAGCATTACGCCCATGTGGGAGAGGATCAACGGGCCGGAGAGAAGCAGGATCCGGCGGTAGGACCCGAATGTTGCATCATCAATAGGTGTAAGAGGTTGCAGCACAGACGACATTCCGGTTCAATCTAGCACATCTGCCCGCATTGGGTAGTACCAGGTTCTTTCTTGCCCGTTCAGAACCCTTGTCACGGCCGACGGCAAAGGGAATAAACCGGCGAGTCCTGGCAACCAATTCTCAGACAATGTGCGTGTGGCATGCAGAAACCGGAGGAGAGTGAACATCAACTCATCACCCGAGCCTCCCATGGCGACGGTGCCGCGTTTCACCGGTTGGTGGATGCTCACGCCCAGGTGCTCTTTCGCACGGCGTATGGCATGCTGGGGCGGGCTGCGGATGCCGAGGATGTCGTTCAGGACACTCTTCTGGCGGCATACCGCGGAATCAGCCGCTTCCAGGGACGTTCGTCATTGCGAACCTGGTTGGTCTCGATCCTGATGAGGCAGGTTCTAATGCTGCGTCGCAAGCGCAAGGGCAAGACAATGGCCGGGCTGGATGCGATGGCAAAAGCAATTGTGCCAGATCGCCCGGCGAGTGAAGTGGATGCCAGGCTCGACGTAGGACAGATCCTGGCAGGCCTGTCTGAGGAGCATCGTGAGGTTTTGGTCCTTCGGGAGTTTGATGGCATGAGCTACGACGAGATAGCCGAATCGCTGGAGATCCCTCGGGGAACGGTCGAATCGCGTCTCTATCGGGCTCGCCAGGAACTCAAGGCAAGGATGCCGGAATACGGATGAGGGTCACAATCATGAACCAATGCGAGTTCAGCGAAAGACTCAGTACGTATCTGGACGGGGAACTGCCCGAGGGGCAGCGTGCGGCGCTGGAGCGGCACATCGCGGCATGTCAAACCTGTGTTGCCGAACTGGAGTCAATGCGTCGGATCTCCGGGACGCTTAAGGCATGGGATGCCCCACGGCTGTCCATGATGTCGATGGCCCGGCTGCACCATGCAGTTGATGTTGAAAGCTTCAGCCATCTGCGCCGGTTGGCGCTGTCACTATCGAGTCTCGCGGCAACGCTGGCTCTGGTCACGGTGCTCTGGGCCTCACAGGGTGGAAGCATATCCGCACCCACGGCATGGGAACGCATAGCCATTACGCCTGGCGCATCAAGGGCTGACGATGTTGTGGCTGGCACGGCCGAAGAGGTCGCGACCGCCCAGTGGGTAGTTACGGACCTTGCCTTTGGAGGCGCAGACAAGTGAGCAGGCAACTTCTATTGACGGTACTGGTGTTTGTCGTGGCCCTGGGCAGCGGCACGGTGATCGGCTGGAGCCTACCCCGCCATAACAACTCTCCGCGTCCACAGGAGCGGTCATGGCTGGCCGACGAATTGAAACTGACACTCGAGCAGCGCGAGAAGATGAAATCGATCTGGTCGGCGATGCTTCCAGAAGGTCAAGGCAGACAAGGCGAACGAGGCGGGCAGGGACGGCATGACGCCCGCCGGCAGTTGATTAAAGAGCGTGATGAGGGGATTGCCGCTTTGATCCCCGTCGAAAACAAAGCTGCCTACGAGAAAGTGCTGGCCCGCTTTGAACAGCAGGAAGAGGAATTGAGCCGTGAGCGTGAGAAGGCCCTTGCGAAGGCGGTTGAGCAAACCAAGTTGATCCTCAACCCCGAGCAGCGCGTGAAGTATGAGGAACTGCTGAAGAAGGGATCATTCGGTTCTCGCAGACCCGGAACGAATCCCTCGTCAACGCAGCCGGTTGTGAAATAGGAGTTCAATGTTCCAGGCATCTGGCTTTGAAAAGGAGAGAGAGATGATTCAACACAGAGCAGTCTTGATGTTTGTGCTTGGCCTGGGAATGGCCGGCGCATTGAGCATCTCCGCGCTGGCGCAACAGAACGGCGGCGGCGCGAAAACGGACACTGGCGACGAGCAGCAGAACCGTGCGCGCATAATCCGTGGGGAACTGGCAGATGTGCTGGGTGTGACCCAGAGTGAGTGGCAGACGCTGGAGCCCATACTCGACAAGGTATTCGTGCTCCGGTCCCGGAATCGCTTCGGTGGTGGCGGCGGCGTCGCCGGCGCCACGGATGCAAATCCAGGACCGGCGATTCCCATCGCCGAGGCGAGCCGCGATTTGCGTCGCGCCGTAACCAGTAAGGACGCCACAGTCGATGAGATTAAGGCGAAACTGCAGGCTTTACGCGATGAGAAGGCCAAGATTCGTGCGGAATTGGCCGCGGCTCGCGCAGAGTTGAAGGCTGCGGTAAATGTCCGGCAACAAGCGATCCTTGTGTTGCATCAGTACCTTGAATAGCTGCCGCCGGCAAAGCCGTCGATGCGGTAATTGGATACCTAAAGCGTGCATCTTTGATGGGAGAGAGACATGTTCAGTAGCAAAGCAGCCTTGATGTTCGTGCTTGGTCTGGGAATGGCCGGCGCGACGAGCATTCCCGCGATGGCGCAGGAGGAGCGCTTTGATCCGGTGAAGATGCGCCAGCGCATTGAAGCGAGATTGAAGGAGTCGCTGGGTGTTACGCAAGAAGAATGGAAGGTGCTGCAGCCCAAGATCGCGAAGTTGCGAGACGCCCAGAAGTTGAGCCAGATTGGGTTCGTGGGACGCGGTAGTTATTTACCTTCCACCGATGCAGCGATGCAGGGCCCGGTTGCTGTGGCCGTCCGTGAGTTGCAGGGAACGGTGGAGAGGAAAGACTCCACGCCCGAGCAGATCAAGGTCAAGCTTCAGGCATTGCAGGATGCCAGGGCAAAGGCTGATGCGGATGTCGTCGCGGCCGAGGCCGAGGTGAAAGCTCTGCTCAATGCCCGGCAGGAAGCCGTGATGGTATCGCAGGGGCTTCTTGATTGAGTCGATGTCGTGCGAAGCAATGCTGAATGAAATGGCGATGTGTTCCCGTAGACCAGAATCAGATTCGCCGGCTACGCGGTCGGCGGTGCAATAAGAGAAAGTGGTCAAAGCGTCTATCTTTGAAAGGAGAGACACATGATCGGAAGTAGAGCAGTCCTATTGTTCGTGCTGAGCCTTGGTATGGCCGGCGCGTTGAGCACTCCAGCCATGGCCCAGGCGGGCGGCGGAGGTGGGGGTGGCGGCGGCGGCGGCAGGCAGCGAATGGATCCAGCGCAGATGCGCGAGCGCATGATGACGCAGTTGAAGGAAGCGCTGGGTGCCACCGATGAGGAATGGACGGCACTGCAGCCCAAGGTTGACAAGGTGATGACGGCGCAGCAGGCCAGTCGCGGTGGAGGCTTTGGTGGCTTTGGCGGTGGGCGCGGTGGCGCCGCACCTGCCGACAATGCGCCGCAGAGCCCGGTTGCTTCTGCATCCAAAGACCTTCAGGATGTCTTGGGCAACAAGGACTCCACGCCTGAGCAGATCAAGGTTAAGCTCCAGGCCTTGCGTGACGCGCGCACAAAGGCGCACACGGATCTAGTTGCGGCCCAGGCCGAGTTGAAGGAAGTGCTCACGGCCCGGCAGGAAGCCGTGCTGGTGGCAAGGGGAATGCTCGAATAGGTCGATGATGCCTGAGCGGTGAGCGGTCCGCCAGGGCCGCTCACCGCGGGGCGTTTTGCCGCTAGGTGCGTTCATCTTTCCAAGGAGAGACACATGATCGGAAGCAGAACAGTATTGATGGTCGTGCTGAGTCTTGGGATGGCTGGTGCGTTGAGCACTCCGGTACTGGCGCAGGCCGCGGGAGGCGGTGGCGGCAGGCAGCGTGGTGGCGGCGCTGGCGGTGGTGCGGGTGGTGGCGGCGGCAGGCAGCGAATGGATCCAGCGCAGATGCGCGAGCGCATGATGACGCAGTTGAAGGAAGCGCTGGGCGCCACCGACGAGGAATGGACGGCATTGCAGCCCAAGGTTGAGAAGGTGATGACGGCACAGCAGGCCAATCGCGCTGGTGGCGGCGCTGGCGGGCGGCGCGGTGGCGCGGGAGGTGGCGGGGCTGGCGCCGCACCTGCCGACAATACGCCGCAGAGCCCGGTTGCCGCTGCATCCAAAGATCTTCAGGATGCCTTGGGCAACAAGGACTCCACGCCTGAGCAGATCAAGGTTAAGCTCCAAGCCTTGCGTGATGCCCGCACCAAGGCTCATACGGACCTGGCTGCGGCTCAGGCCGAGTTGAAGGAAGTGCTGACGGCACGGCAGGAAGCCGTACTGGTGGCGAGGGGAATGCTTGAATAGGTCGATGTTGCCCGCGGTGAGCGGTCCGCCAAGGCCGCTCACCGCGGGGTGTTTTGCCGCTACATGCCGATCCTGGGGACAATGCCATGGATGACGCAGTTAAAGTACTGATGGAGAAAGGTGTGCTGGACGCCGCTGGCGCCGAAAAGGTGCGTGTGGCGACCAAGACGATGCCGCTGGAGGATGCCATCCGCCAGGTGGCGCCCGAGGATGCGGCCCTGCGCGTTCTGGCCGCCTACTATGATCTGCCTTACGTCGAACTGGGCGAGTTCACGGCTCCCAAGGATTTCCTGCAGCGGTTTCCCGCCAAGGTGCTTCTGGCTCATCACCTTCTGCCGATGAGTGAAGAGAACGGCGCAGTGGTTGTCGCCACCTGCCGCGTCTTCGATACGGCAGGGCTTGATGAATTGCGCCTGGCGACCGGACGTGAGATGCGCCCGGCGCTTGCTCCGCTGTCCGAGATCGACCTTTGCATCAAGCGGCTGCTGGGCATCGGCGCCGATACGCTGCAGTCCATGGAGAATGAGAACGAAGGCGGGATCAAGGTTCTGGATGAAGAGAACGATGATCTTGACCTTACGGTCGCGGCCGAGGATGCCTCGATCATCCGCTTCGTGAACCAGGTTCTCGCCGAGGCATTGGAACTACAGGCCACTGACGTGCATGTCGAGCCGTTTGAGAATGCCCTTCGCGTGCGCTACCGGATTGACGGTATGCTGCAGGAAGCGAGCATTCCTCCTGAAGTGCGGCACTACCAGGCCGCGATTGTGTCGCGCTTGAAGATTCTGAGTCATCTCGATATTGCCGAGAAGCGGCTTCCCCAGGATGGCCGTATTCGCGTGAAGGTGGCCGGGCGCGAGATCGACCTTCGCGTCTCCGTCATTCCGATGATCCACGGCGAAGCGGTTGTGCTGCGTATCCTCGATCGTGGCGATGCGCTGCTGGGTATGGAGCATCTGGGCATGAGCGCCCGCGACCGCAAGGTCTTTCACCGCGTGCTGGAACTGCCGCACGGAATCGTGCTTGTTACGGGTCCAACCGGCTCCGGCAAGACGACTACCCTCTACGCAGCGCTCTCCCGCATCAACAGTATTGATCAGAAGATCGTTACGATTGAAGATCCGGTCGAGTACCAACTTGCAGGCATCAACCAGATTCAGGTCTCAACGAAGACGGGCCTGACCTTTGGGGCCGGCTTGCGTGCGATTCTGCGTCACGACCCCGATGTCGTTCTGATCGGCGAAATCCGCGATCGTGAAACCGCAGAGATTGCGGTGCAGGCGTCGCTCACCGGTCACCTGGTGTTCAGCACCCTGCACACCAATGATGCCCCCAGCGCCACCACGCGTCTGATCGATATGGGCATTGAGCCCTATCTGGTTGCCTCATCGCTTGAAATGGTGCTTGCACAACGTCTGGTGCGTGTGATCTGCAAGCACTGTAAGGAAGAGATGCCAAGCGCCGACCTTGAGGCGCTGCGGGCCGAGTATGGCGCAGAAGTGCCTGACGTGGTGTATCGCGGACGTGGATGCCGAAACTGCATGGGGACCGGCTATCGCGGCCGGCAAGGCGTGTTTGAACTTATGCATGTGTCAGAGGATATCCGTGCCCTGATTCTGGACCGCGCCAGCTCAGGCAAGATCCGCAGGGTTGCGGTACAGGAAGGCATGAGCAGCTTGCGCGGCGACGGCTGGCGGCTGGTGCGGGAAGGACGGACAACGATCGAAGAAGTCGTTCGCGCGACGAAGAATGAGGATCCGGGATCGGCTCAGGCTGAGCGTGATAATGCCGCGCGGCTTCCCGAGATTGCGATCGCCAACGGGTAAAGGGAATGTCCATGGCAGTATTTGCTTACACAGCGCTCGGATCGGATGGCAGTTCAACGGCCGGCACCATCCCCGCGCCCACCCGCGCTGCCGCCATCGCGGAGATATCCTCACGTGGACTGCACCCGGTTCAGATCGCCGAGCAGGTGCAGGGCGAACAAAAGCCCTCTGGCGTCCGCAGACCCATGTTTGGAGGCAATCGCGTCACCCAGGCCCATGTTGAGAGTTTCACGCGCGAGTTGGCGACCCTGCTGGGCGGCGGTGTGCCGCTTTCCCGTGCATTGCACCTGCTTTGCCGTGAGTCCTCCGCCCCCGGCCCGCACAAGCTCTGGGAGGAAGTCCACGACGAAGTGGTCGGCGGCACCGCACTCGCCGATACCCTTGCGCAGCACCCCGAGGTCTTTTCCAGCATTTATGTCGCGATGGTTCGCGCCGGCGAGGCCGGCGGCTTTCTCGATGTTGTGCTTGGCCAGATCGCCGATTTCCGCACACGGGAACGTGATCTCACCGGGCGCGTCAAGGCCGCCATGGTTTATCCGTGTGTGCTTGGCGTTGTGGCGATCGCGGTCCTGATATTTCTGCTCACGTTCTTCATTCCGCGTTTCTCCGCCATTTTCGCCGATTTCGGTGCGGCACTGCCGGTCCTGACCCGGGGCATTCTGTTTGCCAGTGCCCTGGTCACGCACTATGGCCTGTTCGTCGCTGCCGCAGTGACGGTGATCGTGGTGATGGTCCGCCGGGCGATTGCCACCGAGGCTGGCCGCCGCCAGCTTGAGCGGATGACATTGGGCGTGCCGATGCTGGGCAAGGTTGTTGCCCACTTTGCCCTGGTTCGCTTTTCGCGCATGCTGGGCACGCTATTGGGGGCCGGCGTTCCATTGGTCGCCTCGCTGAAAGTGGCAAAGGAAGCGATTGGAAACCAGACGCTTGCCGATACGGTGGGCGGCGGCATTGAAGCCGTGCAGCGCGGGGCATCGCTTGCCCGCAGCCTGGGTACCGCTTCGGCGATGTTCCCGCCATCGGTCATCGAGATGATCGCGATCGCCGAAGAGACCGGCAGGCTCGACAAGGAACTGGTCCGGCTTGCCATCGTTTATGAATCAGAATTGGACCGCCGCCTGCGGATGCTGGTGGCGCTGGCTGAGCCACTGCTGCTGTTTATTATGGCCGGCCTGATCGGCACGGTGGTCGTTGGAATGTTGCTGCCGATTTTCAACCTGCAGGATTTGATCAAGTAGTTCGCCCCAAATGAGGGGATGCAAAGGAGCGTTGAACAATGTTACGTGTTTCCTATCGAAGCGGCTTTACCCTGATCGAGCTGCTGCTCGTGCTGGTCATCCTGGCGGTGCTCGCGGCGGTGGTGGTTCCCAAGTTCGCCAAACGCGGAGAACAGGCGCGAGAAGCGGCCGCCAAGACGGACATCTCGAACATGGAGACTGCGCTTGATGCCTATGAGATTGACACGGGGCGCTATCCCACGACCGAAGAGGGTCTCGCGGCCCTGTTTGAAGCCCCCAGCAACGCGAAGAACTGGAAAGGGCCGTACCTGAAAAAGGGCGTGCCTAACGATCCATGGGGCAACCCGTACCAGTATACATGCCCCGGAACCCACGCCCAGAACGGCTTTGACCTGTTCTCCTTCGGTCCCGACGGCCAGGACGGTGGCGGCGATGATATTGACAACTGGACAGTGAGTACAGGGAATTAGGCATTCAGTCACTGGACAACAGGTTCCAGTGACGAATGCCAACGAACCAGTGACGAACGACCAATGACCTCCCGATCCAAACAATCTCGAGCCTATACGCTGCTTGAGCTGGTGCTCGTGCTGGCGATCATCGCCTCGACGCTGGCCATGGTCGCGCCGTCGCTCTCGGGGTTTGCGCGCGGCCGCCGCGCGGAGGATGCTGCCCGGCAGTTTATTGCGCTCACCCGTTGGGCACGCAGCCAGGCGGCGACCGACGGCGTGAGCTACCAGCTTACCGTCGATCCCAGCCTGGGGCAGTGGAAGCTGAATGTGCAGGATGACACGGACAGCTTCACCGACACTCCCGGGCCGTTCGGCCGCGTGTTCAGCGTGCCTGAAGGTGTGGAGATTCAATGTGAGTTGCCTATCGTGGAGGGCCAGCAGACGATCACGTTCGATGCCAGCGGCCGGTGTGATACCGGTACGCTGCACTTTGTCGGCTTTGGCAGTGATGTCACTGTAACCTGCGTCGCCCCGATTGAGGTCTATCGTATCCTGAAAGATGACGGAGGGCAGTCATGATGATGGGCCCCTGCAAACTCCGCCGGCACCGTTTCGGCTTCACGCTCATCGAGGTCCTTGTCACAATTTCTGTGATCTCGATTGTTATCCCGGTGATCATGCAAGGCATCAGCATTGCCACCGCCCTGGCCAGCGTCACTCGCCAGCGTGCCGAAGTTGTTACGCTTGCCCAATCCAAGCTTGAGGAGCTTGTTATCAGCGGCGAGTGGCAGACCGGTGACCTCTCGGGAGATTTCAGCCCGGATTATCCGAACTACCAGTGGCAGGCGAGCGTTACGGAATGGGATGAGCTCGACATGATGCAGCTCCAGTTGAATGTGACGTGGGCATCGCGAGGTACGCAACGTGAAGTGGTGCTCAGCACCCTCATCTACGTCCCAGCCGAGGAGGTCACCCAGTAATGACCCGGCGACACACAGGTTTTACCCTTTTGGAGCTGATGCTGGCGATGACTATGGCGGCCACCATCGCAGGCGCTCTTGCGGCCAGCCTCTACGTTGCCTATCGCGCCCGCAACAGCGTGGATGCCGCAATTGATGCCGCGCACATGAACGACGCCGTCGGCGACATCATGTCCCGTGACCTGGCGAACGCGATGCCGCCCAATGATGTTCTCGCCAGCACATTTCTGGGTGATTCGGTGTCGATCCAGTTCTGCTGTACCGGAGGTGAATCGCACAGCACGGTGCCGGGCGACATCAAACAGGTGACGTTCATCGTCACCGATGACCCGGCGGGCCAGTCAGGCAGCGTCCTGATGCGACAGGTAGTCAGCAATCTGCTTTCGCCGATAGAACCGGAGCCTATCGAAGAGATCATATGCCGCAATGTGCAAAGCTTTACCGTCAGCTACTTTGACGGCACCACATGGAACGACACATGGGATTCCACACAACAGAACAACACTCTGCCCCTGGCGGTGGAGCTGAGTATCGCCCAGGGATCAACCGATAATCCCGCGGATGTCCGCAAGATCGTGCGCCAGGTTGCACTGTCCTGCGGCGTTGCCGCCAGCGCCACTTCGGCCTCAGGAGGTGCTCCCTGAGCCGGCCATCCCTCTATCCTCGTGCCTCGGTGCTGATCGTGACGCTGTGGATCACGATTGCCCTCGCCGGCCTGGTGCTGACGCTGGCTTTCTCGATGCGCACCGAGGCAATGGCGGCTGCGAACAGGATCTCGCAAGCCCAGGCGGAAGCGGCCGAACGTGGGATGGAGCAATGGCTCCTGAGCGTGGTTGACCTTGAGCTGACCACTCCCGGCACGATCGAGACGACCCCTATGGAGGGCCGGCAGATCGGTGATTGCTATGCCTGGGTGTGCCAGCCCGACTACAACAACGATGGCGCACAGATCTATGGCATGACGGATGAAGCCGGGAAGATCGATCTGAACACCGCTACCGAAGACATGCTCATGCTCCTTCCGGGAATGACCCAGGATGTCGCAGATGCCATCCTGGACTGGCGCAATCCCAATACCACCGTCTCCTCCATGGGCGCTGAAGATGACTATTACATGTCGCTTCCCCAGCCTTATCACTGCAAGAATTCGCCATATGAGAGCCTCGATGAGTTGCTTCTGGTCAAAGGCGTGACGCCGGAACTGCTCTACGGTTACGACCACAACCGCAACGGCATCATCGATGATAAAGAGGGGGCCTCCGGCAATCTCGGCACCGCCATCAACGCGGCAGGCGATGCGGGCGTCGGGTTTGCACCATTCGTCACCGTTTACGGTATTCAGGCGACGGTCCCAGCCGCGAATGCCGTGGCTGCCACGCCTCCGGCCGCTTCTCCGACTACGACAATCGTTAATGTGAATACCCGTATCGCCCCCAATGCCGTGACCAGTCCACTTCTGACCGTGCTGACCACCGCTCTCTCTGCGTCGCGCGCCCAGGAGATCTTCAATGCCACGAAGGAGATGTCCAATGCCACGACGAACGGCCAACCGTTCGACAACATCTTCGATTTCTACTTCAAGGTGAAACTGACCGTCGACGAGTTCACGAAGATATACCCCCAGATTACAGCAACGGCTCCGTCGGCGTCGCCGACGACCGCCCCATCCCCAGGACCAACTCCGGCCACCACCACCCCAAAGATCGCCAAAGTCAACATCAACACCGCCCCGCGCGACGTCCTGTTGTGCCTGCCTGGGCTCACTGACAGCGACGCCGATGCCATCATCAGTCATCGGCAGAGCAACACGAGCACCATGAGCAGCAGCACCGACCCCAGCAACATTGCGTGGCTTGCCGACATTATCGATCAGGCCAAGGCACTTTCCATGGGCAAGTATGTCACCGGCAAATCCGTCGTCTTCTCCGGCGACGTTGTCGCCATCAGCCCCGATGGCCGGGCATTTCGCCGCTATC
The DNA here is from genome assembly GCA_903871935.1 of uncultured Phycisphaerales bacterium. Classification (GTDB taxonomy): domain Bacteria; phylum Planctomycetota; class Phycisphaerae; order Tepidisphaerales; family Tepidisphaeraceae; genus CAIQIQ01. Next base: position 13,726 of record CAIQIQ010000032.1, on the reverse strand, counting down.
GCGTGGTGGTCAGCGGCCAGACCACTCCCGCCCACATTGTCTATCGGCGCGATATGACGCAATACGGCTGGCCGCTGCCGGCCGAGATCCGCGACAGCATCCGTTCAGGCCAAGGCTATGAACCACCTCTATCAGGAGGCCTAACTCAGTGAATCGCATTCGTGCAAACAAGCTTCTCGGCATCGCACTGGGCGACAAAAGTCTCCAGGTGACGGAAGTTCATGCCGACGACGGGTCACCGCGTGTAGCCAAGTCGGCCGAGTTCCCGTATCCCGAAGGCATCGCTCTGGATAAGCCCGCCGAATTAGGCAAGGCCCTGGCGGCATTCCTCCACAAGGAGGGGTTCAGTCAATCGCACGCGGTGATCGGCCTGCCGGCAAAGTGGATCCTGACCCGGCGCAAGGACTTGCCTCCGGTCAATGCACTGGCCGCCGCGGGCATGCTCCGCCTTGCCGCCGAGAGCGACTTCTCCGCTGATCTGAGCGACCTGGCGATCGACTATATCGGCGAGCCGAACCCTGCTGCACCGACCACGGCATTCGTGATTGCCACCAGCCAGGAGCACATCGCACAGTGCCAGGCGGTAGCGAAGGCCGCCCGTCTGAATCTGGAAGCCGTTACGGTCACCGGCACATCGCTGCTCAGTCTGGATGAGTCAAAGCAATCGCGCTCGCTCATCCTGAGCCTTGCCGCGGTGGGCAATGAATTGGTTGCCCACCAGCACGGCGTTCCAACGCAGTTGCGCCATTTGGCGCTGACGAATGGACAGAGCGTCGATGCCGTTGCGGTGGTTGCTGAACTTCGCCGGGCGATGGCCGGCAGCAGCAGCGATGAGACTCCGGGCCTGACCGTATTCGCTGAGCCCGAGTTCGGCCGCGCGGTCCATCTGGCCGCCAGCGAGAAGCTGGCCATCGCTCCCCGCATGGCAGCCGCCGAGGCAGCGTCAAGCCGGTACGACCGCTATGCGCCTTCCGCCGCGGTTGCGATCGCCGCCCTCGCGGCAAAGCCGCATGTGGACTTCCTCCACTCCCGCCTGGCGCCACCCTCCACCCGCAAGAGCCGCAGGCCGCTTGTCTGGGCGATTGCCATCGCGGTTGCCGTGGTGGTTGGGGTAATCGCCGCGTGGGTGAACCTGACCTCGATGCAGAATCAACTCGACGAGGACAGGGCGCACCTCAAGAAGATCGAGCCCGAAGTCCAGATAGCGCAGATTGCCGCCAACCGGCTGCAGACTGCCCGCACCTGGACAGCGGGCAAGCCGCGTTATCTGGCGTGCCTGGCCGACCTCACCGCGTTGTTCCCCGATGCGGGCGGCACCTATGCGACGAACCTCACGCTGCGAGTTGACCTTTCCGGCCAGGTGACTGGCCGCGCGGCCAACGAGCAGGAGGTGCTCAGGCTGCTCGACAGGACCAAGGATGCGAAGCGATTCAGAAACGTAAAGCTTGGAGAGGTCCGCGAGGCCGGGCGCAACAGCCGCGAGATCGCATTCTCGATTTCTTTCACGTACCAACCGGAGTAAGTTGTGCTGGCGAACAGGCGAGAAAAGATCATTGCAATCGTTACCGTCGCAGTCCTCGGACTGCTGGTCATCGACCAGTATGTGCTGAACCCCTATCTCGAGGAGCGTGACCGGGTCGCGAAGGCCTTGAACGAAGCAACGGCGAGCAGGAAGAAGGCCGACGGCCTGCTCAAAGCGCGCAAGGCAACGGACGACGCCTGGAGCGCCCTGCTTAAGGGCGGCCTGACGACCGATCCCGCGGCCGCCGAGAGCCAGGCGCTGCACAAGATGCGCGAATGGTCCGATGCTTCTCACGTGGACATGCAGTCGCTGAAACCCGATCGCGTGGCACGCTCTGGCGATTTCCAGCAGATTCGCATTCAGGCCACCGGCAACGCAAGCACCGCGGCGTTTGCCAATCTGCTTGGCATGGTCGAGACGGCAACGATTCCGATCAAGGTGAACGAGTTTCGACTCACCTCGCGGAAGGAAGGCGTTGATGACCTCACCTTCGCCTTGAGTGTTTCGACGGTGGTGTTCTCGCCTGCGCCACCGAAAGCACCCGGTGGCAAGGGCGCACCGAAGGGGGAAACGCGATGAAGTCTGTTCGTCTGATCATTCTTGCAGCGGCCTGCTCGATCGCGGCAACGCTGGCCCTGGCCGACCTGCCTAAGGGCTATGAAACGCTTGCACGCAAAAGCATATTCTCTCGTGATCGCGTGAGTTGGAATCCCACCAGCAGACGCACCACCTCCGGGCCGGCTTTACCGCCGGTGCCGGTGGTTACCGGCATTGTCCGCGAGGACTTCGGCGGCTATGTGGGGGTCATTGAGACGCCCGGCACCGGCAGGCCCGTGCTCGTGCACGTGGGCGATCCATTGCCCGGGAATCGCGGTGTGGTCACTGAGATGAACCTCGATTGTTTCGTATTCGTGCCGGGCCCCGGTCAGGCTCCCCGCAAGGCTCTTGTTGGGCGAAATCTGGACGGTGCGGAATCCACTCTTGTCCCGGCTACGACAAACCCATCCGATGCTCCGATTGAAGGCGAGGACGTCATCTCCCGCATGCGCCGGCGACGGCAGCAGGAGGGGAAGTGAACCGCACTGTTGCTCCATCTTCTGGAACTTTGAAAGGCTTGGTTATGCGCTTGAATCCCACATCCGTCGTCCGCACATGCCCCCTGGCTCTGGCTCTGGCGGTCGCCGCCGTGCCTATTCTAGCACAGGTTGCGCCTGATGCCGCTGCTGTCCCGGCACCTGCGCCCGCCGCCGTGGCGCCCGCGCCGGCCGATGCCGCGCCCGCTGTCGTTGCGCCCGCGCCAGCGGCGGCACCCGCCGCTGTCGAAGCTGTGCCGGCGACTCAACCCACTACGCAGCCGACAACCGCGCCCACGACGGCCGCCGTCTTGGCATCGCAGACCACCGCTATTCTGCCGGTGAGCCTCGCCACCCGCCCCTTTGACCCCAACGCGAAAGTCACATTCAACTTTCGCGATGCCACCGTCGATTCCGTCCTCGATCACATGTCCGACGCTCTGGGTTTTGTGATCATCAAGGACGGTCGCATTGATGGCCGGGTCACCATGGCATCGCGCCAGGCAATTGGCGGTGACGATGCGGTCGATTTGCTCAACAGCGTCCTGAAGCCACTGAACTACACGGTGATCCGCACCGGTCGCGCATTGCGCATCACCACCCGGGACAAGGCCAAGAAAGCAAACATTCCTGTTCGTGTTGGCTCCAATCCGGAGTCTATCCGGGTCAGCGATGAGTTGATCACACAGGTCATCCCGCTTAGCGGGGTGGATGCCGTGCGCCTTCGCCAGGATCTTCAGGCCCTCTTCAGCCCCGAGGCCGATGTTACCGCCAACGCCAGTTCCAACACGCTGATCATCACCGATACCTCGGCGAACATTAACCGCATCGCCCAGGTCATCTTTGCCATGGATCGGCAGATGCTCAGCACATCTGACATCAAAGTATTCCAGCTTGAGTTTGCTAACGCGACCAGTACCGCGAAGTTAATCAATGACGTCTTCAAAGCCGATGACCAGACGGCGGGCGCGGGTGGGCAGGGCGGGCGCGGCGCCGGCGGGCGTGGCGGCTTTGGTGGTGGTTTCGGCGGGTTCGGCGGCGCTGGTGGCGGCCGGGGTGGGTTTGGCGGCGGCGGCGGAGGTTTCCCCGGCTTTCCCGGTATGCCCGGCGCGGGCGGCCAAGCCGCTCAGGCCGACTCATCGGGCCGGCCTGTCGGCAAAGTCATCGCATCTGCCGATGATCGTACCAACACACTCGTTGTCGCAGGACCCACGGCTGTCCTGAAGGTGATCGAAGGCGTCATCAAGGAGCTCGACTCAAATCCCAGCCAGTCCAGCACGGTTTTTGTCTACGCCCTCCGCAACGGTCAGTCGATGCACGTGCAGGATGTACTCAACACGCTCTTCGGCGCTGCCGCCGGTATGCGCGCCACTGGCACGGTTACCAACTCCCTTTCGCGCACACCGTATGTCAGCGGTGCCAGTTCGATGTCGTCCAGCAGTGGCGGTCGCGCCGGCGGCGCACTCGGCGGCGGCGGTGGCTTTGGCGGCGGCGGAGGCGGCGCCGCTAACCGTGGTGGCGCCTTCGGCGGCGGCGGTGGTGGCGGTGGTGGCGGTGCCGGCGCCAATCTATCTGCGACGGCACGCGCTTCTGCAGGCGAACTTTACGGGCAGGTCTATGTCGTTGCCGATAGCGACACGAATTCTCTTATCATCACGACTGCCCCGAAGTACCGCGAGAAGGTCGAATTGATCCTGAAGGAACTCGACCGCCCGGCGCCCCAGGTGCTGATCAAGGTGCTCCTGGCTGAGGTTACCCACACCAATGGAATCGATTTGGGTGTAAGTGCTTCGTATATCAACATCTCGACATCCACGGGCAACAAGACAGCCGTCAGCACTGGCGACCCCACTGTCAAAAATGCCACGGACGGTCTGAACGTCGGCTACATCGAAGGCAACTTCCAGGCCTATCTGCACGCCCTGGCAACCGAAGGCAAGATCGATGTCCTCTCCCGCCCCTCCATCCTCGCTTCCGACAACCAGTTGGCTTCCATCCTGGTCGGCCAGGAGATCCCCTTCGTCACCAACTCCCGCACCACCGACACCGGCCAGACCATCAATACCATCCAGTACCAGGATGTGGGCATCATGCTTGACGTGGTGCCCCACATCAATCCTGACGGTAAGGTGATCATGGACATCACCCCCGAGATCTCCAAGTTGCTCAACGATCCAACCACTCGAGTGGAGATCTCCCCGGGCGTCACCGCTCCTACCTTCGCCAAGCGTTCAGCGCAGACGCGCGTCGCCATCGATAATGGCAAGACCATTGTCATCGGCGGCCTGATGCAGGACACCAAGGATACCAGCATATCCAAGGTGCCATTCCTGGGTGATATTCCGATTCTGGGCAACCTGTTCAAGCGGACTCAGGACACCAAGAGCAAGACGGAACTACTCATCTTCATTACCCCCCATGTCGTCAAGGATTCCACCGATCTTCCGGCCCAGTCGAGGGATCAGATGAAAGATGTTAAGATCATTCCGGATGCTGTGACGCCTGGCGCATTCAAGGAACAGATGGATGGCATGCAGCGTGGCGCCACAACCAAGCCGGAGTCGATCTATGATCCGCCCAAGCCGCAGAAGTGATCGCAGCACCGATTCTGACGAGGCACTTCGCCCGGCCAATCCGGCCGGGCGCGTGCCCTGCGCTCTGGCTGCCATCTCTGTGCTGATCGGGCTCACGCTTTCACCGGGATGTGTCACCGAGACCGCGAAGCCTTCTGCACCCGGTGGCAAGCCCGAGCAACTGACCGGCATCGACGAATGCGGCCTCAAGATGCACGATCTATCCAGCTACATGCTGGAGTACTACGCGGTGAACCATCGTCTGCCGGCCACGCTCGAGGAACTTCGCCCACTGGTTGACGTTGACAAAGAGCTACCTCTGGTCTGCCCGGTTTCCCACAAGCCCTATCTGTACCGCCCCGATGGCATGGTTGCCGAGGGAGAACAGAGGAAACTGATCGTCATAGATGCCGAACCATCCCACAACGGCCAACGTTGGGCGATCGTGACGCTCCCGCGCGAAGGCAAGACCCCGCTGGGCCTCTGGGTTGTCCTCTTGAAGGAATCCGCCGTCCAGCAATTCCACGCGCCGTAGTTCGCCCTTACCGGGCAGTTCCATGGCCAACTGCATCGCTTTTCCCGTTGGCTTCCGGCCCGCACTCGTTGGCAATCGCTATCTGCCCAGCCTTCCCTACCCCGATCTGGTGCTGAGCGAAAGTATCGTCACGATCTCGGTTGGCGCGTTCTTTCCGCCAATTTGAGTTACGCGGTCGTTTTCCGTAGGCTCTTGGCAATGCGGAATCATTACGACCAGGCAGATGTGAAGCGGGTCATCGACGATTTGGCGGCCAAAGTCGCCCAGGCGTTCGATCCACGCGAGCCTATGAACATCGTGGGTATTCGCACCCGCGGCGAAACCATCGCCCAACGGCTGACGCGTATGCTCCAGGCGCGCGGTTTTGCCAGAATCGGCAGGGGGATCCTCGACATAACGCTTTATCGTGACGATCTTTCCGAGATCGGGCCCACACCGATTGCCGGACCCACCGAGATCGACATTCCTCTGGACGGGATTCCGCTGCTGCTGGTGGATGATGTGCTCTTTACCGGTCGGTCGGTGCGTTCGGCACTCAATGCCCTGGTTGACTTCGGCCGGCCCAGCGTCATCCGTCTGGGCGTGCTGGTTGACCGTGGCGGGCGCGAGCTGCCGATCGCGGCGGACTATGTGGGAATCGTACTTCCCCACGTGCCAGCGGATGTCCGTGTGAATGTGCGTCTGGCCGAGGTCGATGGCGTCGACGAGATTGTTGTGGAACCCAAGGCATAGAGGTCGGAGGGTCGCAGGCATGGCTAACAAATCCGCATTCCGCTGGAAACGCAAGCATCTGCTGGCCCTGGAGGATCTCACGGTCGATGAGATCATGCACGTCCTGTCACAGGCTGATGCCTTCAAAGAGGTGTCAACCCGTTCGGTAAAGAAGGTTCCGGCACTGCGCGGAAAAGTGCTCGTGAACTGCTTCTTTGAGGATTCCACCCGTACGCGCACGAGTTTCGCGCTGGCGGCATCACGACTGTCGGCCGATGTGGTCGACTTCTCGGAGAAGACCAGCTCCACCAGCAAGGGCGAAACGCTTATCGATACCGCCCGCAACATTGAGGCGATGGGCGTCGATATCTTCGTCCTGCGCCATCCGGCGGCCGGCGCGGCCGAGACGCTCTCTCGTCATGTGAAGTGCTCGGTGGTGAATGCAGGCGACGGCGCCCATGAGCATCCTACCCAGGGGCTATTGGATTTGTATACGATGCGGGAGCGCTTCGGAAAGGTTGCGGGCCTGAAGGTGGCAATCGTTGGCGATATCGTCAACAGTCGCGTTGCCCGCTCGAACATCTGGGCTTTGACCAAGCTGGGCGCTGAAGTGATCCTCGTCGGTCCGCCGACGCTCTTGCCGAAGACCTTCGAGAAGCTCGGTGTCAAGGTCATTCATGATTTCGATTCGGTTATCGGCCAGGTGGATGTGATCAACATGCTTCGCGTCCAGTTTGAGCGGATCAAGAGCAGCCAGTTCCCCACGGTGCGCGAATTCACCAGGTTTTTTGGTCTGACCGCCGAGCGTTTCGTGCGCTGCAAGAAGGATGTCTTCATCATGCACCCGGGGCCGATGAACCGGGGCATCGAGATCAGTTCAGCAATCGCCGACGGTCCGCAATCGGGCATCCTGACGCAGGTCGCCAACGGGCTGGCCGTCCGCATGGCCGTGCTCTACCTGGTGACACAGGCGCAGTAGCTTGAGGACACGCGGGCACAGACGGCTACAGCAACTGCAACAGCTCGGCTGGATGCCCAATGACATGACTTGCCCCGGCCGCACGCAACTCTCCTGCAGTGCGGAATCCCCAGGCGGCGCCGACAGAGGTCATCCTGGCGTTGCTCGCCGTCTGCATATCCACCGGCATATCCCCCAGATAGAGGATCTGCTGCGCGGTGAGTCCAAGCCGCATGGCGATATCCAATGCCGATGAGGGATCGGGCTTATTGGGGAACTGGGTGCTAGCGCCCATAACCACATCGAAGTGCCACTTGCTCAGGTAGCTCTGGGCGCAGACCTGGGTGAATGCATCAGGCTTATTGGAGAGTACTGACATCCGCACGCCTCGGGCACCAAGCCCATCGAGCATCTCCGCAATTCCGGGGTAGAGTCGTGTCTGGACATTCCAGTTCTTTCCATAATCGGCCGCGTAAGCAGCGATGCACCGATCCACGAGGGCATCTTCGCCGCGTTTCACCGCGGGCAGGGCGCGCAAGATGAGCTTCCGCACGCCATCACCGATCATGTGCTTGTACGCTTCGACCGGATGTGATGGGAAGCCGTGCATCTCCATGGTGCGATTGGTCGCCAGGGCAATGTCGGCAAGGCTGTCGATCAGCGTGCCATCCAAGTCAAACAAAACGGCTCGATACTGCATGGTGCCGGAGCATACGCGCCAGGCAGGCTGGTGACCACTCGCACCGGAAGGTCTCTGGCGTACAATACTTGGTTCGTTTTCGGAGTCGAAGTGGCTCCAGAACCGGACCCAATGGCAGTGCGTGACCATACAGCAACGATTGCTCTCTGCACCTCGCTGGTGCTGCATGGCGCCATTTCCTGTTACCTGCTGAACCGGGCCGCCAGCGACTTTGGGAATCAGACTTGGTGGGCGGCGTTGCCTGTCCCCGAGGGAGTGGTCCGCAGTCCGGTCTTCATAGACGAACCTGCGCCACCACCGGCGCCGCTTCCCCCCGAGAAGCCGGCGCCACCAGAGCCCAAGCCCGTGGTGCCACAGGTGCCCTCCACGCCGCGGCCTGAGCCAGCCCCGCAGGTGTTGCCTCCTGAACAGGAATTGCAGCCTCAGCCGATTCCCAAGCCGGAATTAGCACCCGATTCCGGTATGCCCAAGCCCATTCCGGTGGATGGCTTCGGCGAGTTGACCGGCGAAGCTAATGCCACGGCGATACACTCACTCAGTGGCGACAAACCGATGCAGGCGCCCAAAGCCGAGCAGGATCAGCCATTGATCCGCCGCGAACCATCCGTGCGCTCCGGGGACCCGGACGGAGCCAAAGCCACTGAGGAGCCGGCCGTGGCGGCCGAGACGATAGCGGCCAAACCAGCGGCACCGATACCGCCCGATCTGATCCCGGTGGCACTGCCCAAGCCGCCAAAGCCTGCGCCTGCTCCTGAACCAGTTAAGGTTGCCGTGCCCGAGCCCCAGCAGAAGCCTTCAGCACAAAGCGTTGCGGCATCCCTGCTTGTGCCCGGTTCGGGAGCGGATAAGGCATTGCCGGGGAAGGACCAACTGGAACCTTTACCAAAACCCGTCGAGATCGCCTCTGCACAGGATGTGGTTCATAAGCGGGTAAGCTCAGATCCTTCCGTCATCGCACCGACCCCGGCGAAGGTTTTTACTGGACCATCTGCCAAGACATCGCAGGCGCCTGCCGGAGATGTCGCGCCGCAGAGCGATTCGGATTCCGATGCTTTCACCACGACTGGATCGGCCGAGTTTCGACCTGGCAAGGTGGTGGCCCGGTTTGGCAGGGCGGTCAAGATGGTCCGGCCGAAGTTGAACCTGGCCGGCCGGAACGATTTGTTGAGCCTGATGGATCCCACCGTCACGCTAGAGGTGCGTGCTGATGAGACGGGCACGGTTCGAGACGTGCGGATCACTCGTTCCAGCGGCAGTAATGAAGTGGATCAGCCCTGCAAACTGGCAATGTACCAGTGGTGGTTTGAGCCGCCGCGGGACAGCAGCGGCCGGCCACGCCCGGCTGTGATGACCTGGACCATTCACTTCGCCGTGTGGTAGCGGGCGATAGGCTTTTGCCGGCCGGCAGAGCTTGGTAGAGTGTCGCACATGTCGGCTGACAAGGAACAACTTTATCAACAGCGTCTGAAGCGATACACCACGGCACTGCGCAACGGGAAGCCTGATCGGGTTCCGATCCGGCCGTTTGTGGCGGAGTTTGTCGCCCGATATGGCGGCTATACATGCCAGCAGGTGACGCAGGACTTCAACCTTGCCTTCGAGGCAACGGTGAAGACCTGTGCCAACTTCGACTGGGATGCGGCGGTTGCCAACATGGTCTATGTGTGGGGTGGAATCGCCCAGGCGATGGGGCTGCGCTACTACGCGATCCCCGGTGTGGGACTCGCGCCCGACACGGGGTTTCAGTATCTCGAACCTCCTGAGGGGCAATCGTGGATGCGCGAGGATGAGTATGACCAGCTCATCGCCGACCCGACACGATTCTGCTACGAAGTGTGGCTGCCGCGGGTATCGACTGAGGTGGCCAAGCCTGGCGAGCCGGCCAGCTATCGCAACCAGGTCGCCATGGTGGCCGGCGGCATGGCGTTGATGAGCTACTTTGGCGCCTTCCCTGCACAGGTGCAGCGGATGCGCGCCGAGGCGGGCATGCCATCGGCCATTGCGGGCATTCTGAAGAGCCCGTTCGACATCATTGCCGACAAGTTCCGAGGATACCTGGGCCTGTGCGACGACCTGATGACCCAGCCGAAGAACGTGCAGAAGGCGGCCGAGGCGCTGATGCCGCACATGTATCACGTGGCGCTGACCAGTTCCGACCCGACCGGCACGGTCCCCATCGGATTCTGGATGCACCGCGGCTGCGTGCCACTGATCTCGCAGGAACACTTCGATACGATCTTCTGGCCGACGCTCAAGCCGATTATCCTGGAACTGCATAAGCAGGGCCGGCAGGTGCTGTTCTATGCCGAGGGGAAGTGGAAGCACCATCTCAAGACATTCCTGGAACTCCCTGAAGGATCGATCGTATTCCACTGCGACCGCGATGACATCTTTGAGGTGCATCGCGTGCTGCATCACAAGTTCGCGATTTCCGGCGGGCTGGACAACTATCTTCTGGCGTTCGCCAAGCCGCAGCAGGTTCGGCAGCGGGTGAAGGAGATCATCCAGGGCGTTGCGAAGGATGGCGGCTATATCATGGACGCCGGCGCCATCATCCAGAATGATGCAACGGTGGACAACATGAAGGCAATGACGGATGCAGCCCGGGAATATGGGCAGTACTAGAAGAAGGATATCGAGATGAAGACAGAGCAAGACAAAGCGACGGCACCAGGTGCGTGTGTGCCATGGGACAAGAAGAAGCAGGAACTGCCGGCGATGACCGGTGACGAGCAACTGGTGAAGAAGGTCTGGGAAGAGGTCGATTCCCTGCCCTATACCTTCATCTGGCAGATGGTAGTGTCGTTCTGAATCTTGTACCATGCCGCGATGCAATGGGTTCTCCATGGAAGTCTGACGGCGGCGGTAGGCGAGGCGCTCAAGCGTTTCGGCCACGGTGTTCACACGTTCGAGGAACTGAGCCTTAAAGCCGAGCCGACGATGCGCGATATCGTCTGGACGGCGAACAAAAAGCAGTGGGACCTGATCACGAACGATGCGACGATAGTCCAGTGGATCTATGACGATGGGTTCCCGTTTCGGCGCAGCCTGGTGTTTCTGCAACTCCAGGGCGGCGATGTCGAACAGAACGATGCGATTGCCCGGCTGTTCGATCGCTACAAACGGCTGACGCCCGGGAGGCTGTATACCGTGACCGGCTCGCGGGTGAAGATCCGCCAGCTTCCCACCGGCACCCGTTCGGGGCGCGACATCGAGCATGGCCCGGATGAAGAGTAGCCGCGTACGCACCCCTGAATGAAAGCACATAAGATGTCCCTCCTGGTTACCGGATCGCTCGGCGTTGATACCTTGGAAACACCCTCCGGCAAGCGCGACATCGCTTTGGGCGGATCGGCCCTGTACTTCTCGTTTGCCGCACGCCTCTTTACGCCGGTGCGCCTGGTAGGCGTGGTGGGCGAAGATGTGCCGCATGAACTGCTGGACGTGTTCAAGGGGTATCCGATCGATACGGCGGGGCTGGAGATCCGCAAGGGGTCGAAGACGTTCCGCTGGCACGGCTCGTATCTGAAAGACATGAATGAGGCGGTGACGGTTGGCGTGCAACTCAACGTACTGGCGGAGCAGGGGCCGAAGATTCCGTCGCAGTTCTGTGACAGCAAGTTCGTCTTCCTGGCCAATACTCATCCTGCGCTGCAGCAGCAGATGCTCGCGAGCCTGAAGGGGGTGAAGCTGTCGGTGGCCGACACGATGAACTACTGGATTGCGAATGAGCCGGCCGAACTGAGGAAACTGCTGGGCAAGATTGACGGGCTGGTGCTGAACGATGGCGAGGTACGGCAGTTGACCGGCGAAAGGAACCTGGTGGTCGCCGCCCGTCAGGTGCTGAGGATGGGGCCGAAGTTTGTGGTTGTGAAGAAGGGAGAGCACGGCGCTCTGATGGCGACGAAAGACCTGGAGTTTGTTACGCCCGCGTTCCCGGCCGACACGGTGGTCGATCCCACCGGGGCCGGTGATTCGTTTGCCGGCGGCATGATGGGCTACATCGCTTCGCAGGGCGAGTTTTCGGTGGCGGCACTGCGTCGTGGCATCGCCTATGGCACGGTGGTGGCGACCTTCACGATCAGCGATTTCTCACTGGATGGGCTCAAACGTGCCAGCCGCAGCGATGTCGATTCTCGCCTGGCCAGTTTCCAGCAGGCGATGTTGTACTAGCCTTTGCGCATCATTACCCGCTGCAGGTCGCGCTTCTGTTCGCGCTCGCGGATGGTGGCACGCTTGTCGTGCTGTTGTTTGCCCCTGGCAACGCCGATCTCGATCTTTGCGATGCCCTCCTTGAAATAGATCGCCAGCGGGATCAGTGTTACTCCACGCACGCTGGTCTCTGCTTCGAGTTTCCGGATCTCGCGCTTGTGCGCCAGCAACACTCGATCCCGTAAAGGGTCGTGATTGTACTTCCCGGCTTGGGTGTAGGGATCAATATGGCAACCGTGCAGGATCAGCCGGCCACCCTCCACGCGGCAGAATGACTCGTTGAGCTGGCAGTGTGCAGCGCGCAGGCTCTTGACCTCGCTGCCCATCAGCGACATGCCGCATTCAAGCTTGGCGGTGATGAAGTAATCGTGCAGGGCCCTGCGGTTGCTGATCGTCGGACCGGCATTGTTCTTTGTCTTTGGCATATCGTCGCCAGCGATCCTATCGGCCGTGGCCGGGAACTTCCAGAACTGGTGCTCGTACTCCAGAACGGTGTTGCGCCTGGTGATGGCGGATCGGGCGGGTCTGCCGTCGGCGTGACAATACTTTCCGGCTGAGATAAGGAAGCGGCTTCGTCGGCAGGATTGCTACGGCTGGGGTCAGCCGCGCCACTGGTGCTGCTTGAAAGCCTTGTCACGCCCGTTTGGGAGGGTTTACCGTTGCCAACGGCGGCCCGGTGACTAAGATGGGATAGTGCGATACCACCGCGCCTGTGCGCGGTGGTTCGTTTTTGAGAAGGAAGTATGCAAACGCCCGTGTCTGACCCGGAGTGGGGTCTTGGATCGGTAACGGGCAAGTCAAGGGAGCTGGCTCCATGCAGTTTATGAGTGCCGATGAGAAGGCTGCACTAGAACGAAAACGCGAAGAGCTCTACCAACTGAAGGTGGATGTTCAGGAGCGGATTCGCAAGGCGGCCGCGATGGGGGATCTCTCGGAGAATGCCGAGTACCACTTTGCCAAAGAGGAGAATCGGGCCGTCGAGAGGCAGATCGCGGATCTGGAGAGCAAGCTCAGGAACGCGGCAATCGTCTCGAATGATGATGTTCCGGAAGATGTGGTCTTTCTCGGGCATACGGTGAAGCTGCTGGACCTTTCGGATGACACGGAACAGCTTGTACGGCTGGTGGGTGAAGCCGTGCCGCCGTCGGCCGACTCGGATATTCTGCCGGTATCCGCGAGCAGTCCGATGGGCGATGCACTGATGAAGGCTCGTGTGGGGGAGACGATCCGGGTCAAGGCGCCGCGCGGCACGATGGAGTTCAAGATCCTTGAGATTGTGGAGTGATTCGATTAGTCGTGTGTCATCGGTCATTGGTCATCGGTGATTTATTGTCGAAACTCCTGGACTGACGAATGACAATTACGATTCGCCACCTTAGCTCAATTGGTAGAGCACCGGTTTTGTAAACCGGATGTTTCGGGTCCGAGTCCCGAAGGTGGCT
>CAIQIQ010000031.1 GCA_903871935.1 uncultured Phycisphaerales bacterium | reverse complement strand
TTCATCGACGACTTGGGCATTGAACCGGGCCGCGGCGATGCCAATACGGGCTCCTTCCGACAACTTCGGCGGCATATATGCTGGTGCTCTGGTGCTCATTCGAGGGTTGAGAGTAAGGGGAGAAGTGGGCAAAGACAAGGAAGAGGTCGGGGGGCAGAAGTCAGAAGTCAGAAGTCAGAGGTCAGCGACACTTGGGGGTGGTGACATGGTGGAAAGCTTTGTCACTGCTGGAGTTAGGCACGAAATGTCACTTCGTAAGGGATGGTGACAAAAGGTGACATTTTGGTGACATTCCGGGACCCCGGCGCGGCCGGGATTTCGCTTCGCTCGACCATGACCAGGAGGCCGTCGTGGCTCTGCGGAAAAAAGTGTGACACTCTGTGACAAAGTGTGACCTTGGTCCGCAAGAACGTAATGCGTGATACGTCATGCGTTGAAGACCAAGAGGGGCGGTCGTGATCCTACGGAAATAAAGTGGGGCATTATGGGGCAGAATGGGGCATTGGCCTGGGGGATCGGCTGAGCAAAGTTGATGCCAGGGCATGACCCACCGACGGTGAGTCGGTGGGCGTTGGGTGGTGCGGGTATTCGGTTGCCAAATAGCCGGGACGCGAAAAAAACACGTCTCTCTATATATATGGGGTGATTTGGAGGCTGCCAAAAATGGAAGTTGAGGAATGACAAGGGGTTAACGGAATCCAAAAATATTTCGAGAATTCTGTGGATAACTTTTGTGGATAAGTCGAAGGCGAACCAAGGCGAAGGCCGGATTGTGGCCGGGAGTCGAGGCGGGCCACGAAAAGCTGCAGGAGCCGGGGAGCGGAGCGACCAGCAGGCGTTCCACCACCCGTACAACAGCGCCCGGGCGAGGTACACAGGGCTCAAGTGCCCGGTGAAATAGGCTTTGACCCTCTTTCCGGATGCCCATCAGAACAGTTTACGCTCGTCTGCCTCAGACCTACTGACCATGGCAATTCCTGGCATGTAGCGAAGGCAGAAGATATTGATCTGTATGCCTTCGGCCACCGCCGTCTTCTTATATCGCTTGTCCGTGTCGTTCACCTTTATGCTGTTGCGGCCGATGTCCCAGCAGATCACGCGCGGATACTGCGATGGCGCATGCCCATGTAACTTGTAGTTGTAGAAAAACCTCTCGGCCTCAACCACTGTATAGCGGTCCGGCTGGCTCTCCCTGTCCTCTTGGAAGTGGACTATGAGGTCCGGACCGTCACCCGCATGTGCGAGGGTCATGAATCGCGCGAACGGTAGTGCTTTGACGGCCTCAAGCTTCCAAAGGAGAGCAAGAGTGTCGTTCTCATTCTCGGGTTCGCGCCCGACGATGCTGGCGTGTCCTTGCGGGTCAGTGTAGACCACCCACCGTTGCTCAGGGGATTCCAGCTTCCGCTTCTTCCCATCTAGTGAGCTAGCGCTGGCGCGGGTCTTGCGCTGTGTCGCGACCTGACGAAACTCCAGGTATTTCTGCGATGCCTCGATCTTCTGGAAGACAGATTCAACAGTCTTCTTTAGAAGATCAGTCATGGCCGAATCGACTAATCCACTACGTGAAATGTTCATCTCTTCTTGGATTTCATCGCATTCGACGATGAGGCAGCACTTCTTGACGCCGGGATTGGCGGTTCGCAAGCTCTGGCTTCCGTATGCTTCCATATCCAGAGTCAGATACGGGATGCCCCTTACGGAGAGGATCAACCCGGTGTTCATCGAGTCGGTAGACAGGCCGTGTTCATCGGCATCCCACGTGTAGAAACCCTTCATGCGAACGCGGATGCTCACATTGGTGCCCGGCTTCTTCCCCTCCTGCACTTCGTCAACCAGTTTGGTTCCCTCCGTTTCCTTGGCCAAGATCAGCTCTGGAAAACCGAAGGCGAGTTCCTTTTCCTCGCCCATAACCGTCAGGTAGATGCGCGGCTTTGTCTCGCGTTCCCGTGTGTAGCCGACGAACGTGCGATGGCGAAGAAACGTCTCGATTTCGGACATCGTGAACGGCGTATCCCGGCGATGAGGCGGATGGCCCACCACCACGATCTTGGTGCCGCAGTGCTGGCCGTCGGCAGGAGGAAACCGATATATCCTCGGCTTAGGAATCACATTGCGGTTGATTGATCCCCAAGGGTCGTTTATCTCGACCTTGATCGCCTCGGTGTCGCCATTCCGGTACGTCTCGATCTCTACGCGGTGCGATTGGTACGCCAGTTTCGACCCCAGTCCCTTCCACGAGAACTCATCCGATTTACTGCCGATGATGGCGGAGAGCCCCAGCCCCAGGAAGCGATCCAACCTGCCAGGTGTCTGTTTGTGGCCGGTGTAGTTCATGCCGCAGCCGTTGTCGCTGATCTCGAAGACATGACCGTTCTGATTCACATAGTAGTTGATGCGAATCTCCGTCGCTCCAACCTCCTTCGCGCCGGCATTGCTGACCAATTCTCGCACCATATCCAATGGATGGAGTCGTTCCTTGATCAGGTGCTTCATGAGCCCGATCTCAGAAATCAGCGGATCGACCTCTGTTGCTGCGCTCTCGAAGGCATCGCCAAGCTTCGTCATATATGACTCCTGCGGAAGAAAGGGGTGCGGTTCGGCGCGGCTCAAGTGCGCCATGGCAATAGGCTACGTCCGCGGCAGAGAGAGTGCAATCATACCTGAACTGCTGCACGGATGCTGAACTGTGTGAGGACTACTTCGAGTCACGTTGCGGTGGATGTGGGCCTCGCCCGATCGTGCCGACGATCCGGTGATAGAGTTTCATCTCCAACTCTTCCGGGGTGTCCCACAAGACGTGGTTGAGCTGCAAAGTATCGAAGTGGGCTTTGCTCAGATCTTCTTTGCGGCAAGTGTGGATTACCGGCGTTCCAAGCCCGCGCGCAAAGGCCGCCTCGAAATAGACGCCGTTTCTGTGCCCGGTGAAATCGGCGATTACGAACGGCGCGAGCCGAATGCCACCCAGGACCCTGTCCATGATCCAATCGTTGTGTTCCTCAAAGTCCACGCGCGTCGCAAGATATCCGGCCCTTCCCACGGCAGGCACAATCCCCTTGTGGAATACCCCGTCCATCAGAGTCTTCTCGTCCTTGTCGCCAAACCACATGGCTACGAACACGGGGTTCTCCGCGGCACTTCTCCCGCGCGTCAGCTCCTCGAATCGCGCCCAGCCTTCTGGGGTAAGGGCAAAGTGTGAGGGCGTAAGATCGGCGTAGATCTTGCCATCCAACAATCCATACCGCAGTAGAGCAGTGACGTGGTATCGCGCCTCCTTCTCCGTCCCAGCAAAGGTTAGCGCGGTGTCACGAGTGTCCAATAGGATGTGGTGCCCCCCCGTAGGCGACAGGCGCGCAAGGTTGCACAGAGTGCGATCAATGCGTTCGGGCACGGTGCGCGGCCAGCGTGTTAGCAGTTCATCAAGACTGATAGGCGCGAGGTCAGTGCGCTCTAACGGACCATAGGGGTCCATGCCGTCCCGAAGCCAGAACTTCGGAAGGGGGCGAATGCTCTGCTCGCGCAGCAACGCGGAGAGGTGAACAGCATTCCATCTACTCCGCTCTGGCGGGCTCTTGAGATTCACATCGTCCATATGGGTGACGACGAATTCGCCGCACGCCGGGCAGGCTATGTAGTAGGCGGAGTCAAGGTTGGTTCGGTTCTCGAAGCTCCCGTTGTATTTCATTGGCACGGCCGACTCGATTGTCCGCCTTGTGGCGTCCGACCGAAGGCAGACCGGGCAGCCAAGATCGTCTGATCCCATGATTCACTCTCCCTATGCCAGTTTCATCGCAATCTGTTCGTCGAGGATCTCCCGCACGGTCAGGGGGATGATCACTTTGCCGCTCTTCTTGAAGAAGGCTTGAATCTCAGAGATGGCATCGCCGGAGAAGTCGAAGGA
The DNA here is from genome assembly GCA_903871935.1 of uncultured Phycisphaerales bacterium. Classification (GTDB taxonomy): domain Bacteria; phylum Planctomycetota; class Phycisphaerae; order Tepidisphaerales; family Tepidisphaeraceae; genus CAIQIQ01. The sequence goes on along the minus strand of CAIQIQ010000031.1, from coordinate 16,891 downwards.
AACGAAGAAGCCTTTGGTGCGGTCCTCCCGCGTCATGACGGCTTCAAAGCTGTCAATGTCGGGACGGCCAACCTTGTCCTTCTGCTTCACCTGGATCGGGTACCAGTGGTCCATGAAGCCCAGTTGATCGGCGGCTTTCCTGGGAGTGGCGGTCACGGGATAGATGCGGCCGTCAATCCCCATATCGCCTACCTGCACCTTGTTGGGAATGCCGCCCAGCGCAATGACCGCCCAGTTCTCGAATTCGAACGGAGGTAGGTCGCGGAGCTTGTTTTCGCTCCATGGCAGATCGCGCACTACGAAGCCGCGACCGGCTTGCCAGAGTTTGTCATCTTCGCGGATGTTACAGACGGTGCGCAGACGCTTGGCCATGACCCGGCAAGCCGTGGGCGAAACGTCAATGCCGATCCATTGGCGGTCGAGTTGCTGAGCGGCAACGAGTGCCGTCCCGCAGCCGCAGAAGGCGTCCAGCACGATGTCGTTGGGATTGCTGCTGGTCTTGAGGATGCGTTCCAGCAGAGACAGCGGCTTCTGCGTTGGATACCCCAACGATTCTTTTCCGAAGTTGATCAACGGCCGGATGTCCGTCCACACTGAGCCAATGGGCATGCCCTTAGCCTCGTCCAGATATCGCTTGAGACGCGGAACCTTACCGTTAGGGCGGAAATCAATGCGCCCTTGGCGGTGCAGTTCCTCCATGCGTTCCTGGCTGTAGCGCCAATAGCGCGTAACCCCGAGAAACTCGTAGTGCGGATTGCCCTTGGACGGACTTGCACCTCCGGGCGCTGTTAGATCACCGTATTGGAATCGCCTTCCGGTACCCTCTTCGACGTTGGAGTAGAACTGCTCGAGGTAATCGTCGTCATAGGGCGTGTACTGGTGGTTGAAGGTGTAGTCGTCGCTCTTGACGTACAAGAAGATGGAGTCGTGAGTCCGTCCGTAGTGAGCGCTGCCCTGCTTCGCGTCGTTGTGCGCTGATTGCCGCTTCCAGACGATTTCGTTCAGGAACCGGTTCTCGCTGAAGAGTTGATCGAGCATCACCTTAACGTAATGGCAGGCGTGCCAGTCGCAGTGATAATAGAAGGAACCTGTCGGCTTGAGGACGCGGTGAAGTTCCACGCAGCGAGGGCGCATGAAGTCGATGTAAGCCTGGGTAGAGGCGTGCCGGTCGTCGAATGCTCGCTTCTCTTTGGTCTCGCCCCAGAAGACTTCGTAGTTGCGGTTGGAGTTGAAGGGTGGGTCGATGTAGATCAGATCGACGCAGGCATCCGGTAGTTTCTTGAGCTGTTCAAGGTTGTCGCCGCAGTAGATCACGCGGGTATCAACGAGTGCGGACGGTTTGGCGTGCGAAGGAGACACGACCGGAGGGACGGCGGAGGGAGCGGGAGTTACGTCTGTTTCCTGTTTCTTCTTGCCCATAGCGGTATGCATTGTACCCCGCAAAGGCCGGTAGACCAGAAGCGAGCGGCCGAATGGCCGGGTTCGGGTGTGGCCATCTTTTGAGGCAAAGTATTTAAGGAAGCGACTAACCAACCGCCGCAATGGACCGGCCCGGCGCTGCGGTCCTTGGTAGAATGAAGGCATGGTAGGTACCATCGAATAGTTCGAGGAAATGACTCTGCAATGACCAACGTTATCGTCGTCATCGGTGCTGGATCAATCGGTCAGGCGATCGCGCGACGTGTCAGCGCTGGCAAGCACGTCCTGCTGGCTGATCTGCGCCAGGATAACGCCGACGCCGCCGCGAAGGTCCTCGGCGACGCCGGATTCGAAGTGAGCACCGCAACCGTGGATGTCTGCTCGCGCCAGTCGGTTCAGGCGCTCGTCGAGACAGCCACAGCGCTGGGCGCCGTCACCGGCGTCATCCATGCCGCCGGTGTGTCACCCACGCAGGCATCGCCAGCCACGATCCTGAAGGTCGATCTCTACGGCACCGCGCTCGTGCTCGAGGAGTTCGGCAATGTCATCGCGCACGGCGGAGCGGGCGTCGTGATTGCTTCGCAGTCGGGGCACCGCCTTCCAGCGCTGACGCCCGAGCAAGACAAGGCGCTGGCGACGACGCCCGCCGACGAATTGCTTGCTCTTCCCATGCTCCAGCCGGATCAGGTGACCGATCCGCTTCACGCCTACCAACTGTCCAAGCGAGGGAATTCGCTGCGGGTCATGGCTGAAGCGGTGCGTTGGGGCAAGCGCGGCGCGCGCGTCAACACGATCAGCCCCGGTATCATCATCACGCCCCTCGCCAGGGACGAGTTGAACGGTCCGCGTGGAGAGGGATACTGGCGCATGATCAAGCTGTGCCCGGTCGGGCGCGCCGGAACTCCGGATGAGGTGGGGACTGTTGGCGCTCTGTTGATGGGGCCGGAGGGCGCGTTCATCACCGGGAGCGACGTCCTCATGGATGGCGGAGTCACGGCAGCCTACTGGTATGGCGAACTCGCACCGAAATGACGCCCAACGGCGCGCGAATCCCTGCTCTGGTTCGCATGCCGTGAGACGGCGCGCGCTCGAAAAATGTCGCTATGCAGATCGTCACCGATCCAGTCTGCGGCACGGAGCTTGAGGCGGAGGAGGCCGGGCATCATTCACGCCTTTTGCCCCGCATCTCGCGCGGTGTTGCTGACGAGGGCGGTGACGGCTTCCGTGAGGCGGGGCATGTTCACAGGTTTGGTCAGATGCAGTGCGAATCCGGCGGCGAGGCTTTGCCTGATATCCTGCTCCTGCCCGTAGCCGCTGAGGGCAATGGCGGGAAAGAGATACCCGCGGCCGCGAAGAGCGCGCAAGAGATCCATCCCGCTGCCATCGGGCAGGCCCAGGTCGCTGAGCATCAGATCGAACGGCTGAGAGTCTGCCAGTTCCAGAGCGGTAGCGACATCTCCCGCAGCACAGATCTCGTGGCCTTCGCGCGCGAGCACTTGCGTCATGACACGGGCGGTGTCGCCGTGGTCCTCCACCAGCAGGATGCGCAGCGCCGCTACCGGCACACCTTTGCCGGCGGCTTGATCGGGACGCACGGGGGCTACCGCGGCAGGCAGGTGGCTCAGCGGGAGGCAAACGACGAATGTCGCGCCCTTACCCTTGCCTTCGCTATGGGCCGTAATCGTGCCTCCGTGCATCTCCACCAGGGCTTTGGAGATGGCCAGTCCCAAGCCCAGGCCGCCGAACTGGCGCGTGACGGATCGTTCAGCCTGTTCGAAGGCGTTGAAGATGCGCGTCAATGCCTCGGGCTCGATGCCGACGCCGCTGTCACAGATTTCCACCAGGACTTGAGAGCCGTCACGCCAGCAGCGCACGCCCACGGAGCCGTCATGGGGCGTGAACTTCACGGCATTCTTGATCATGTTCCAGAAGACCTGCTGCAGGCGGCCGGCGTCGGCGTTGACCAGGTGCGGCGGGTCTTTGATTTCCAGGTGGAAATGCAGGTGGCGCGACTCAATGTCCGGCTTGCAGACTTCCACCGCGTGGCGCAGGATCGTAGATAATTCGACCGGCCGGAGGTCCAGTTCCACCTTGCCGCGGCTGATGCGGGTCACGTCCAGGAGGTCGTCGATCAGCCGCGCCTCCAATTCGGCGTTGCGGCGGATGACCTCCAGATGGTCTTTGGTCTGCTGGTCAAAGCGATCGTCCTGCTGGAGCAGCGACGCGGTGGCCAGCACCGGGGCGAGCGGGTTGCGCAACTCGTGACTGAGTACGGCCAGGAAGTGGTCCTTGGCCTGGCTGGCGTGTTCGGCGGCGACCTTGGCCGCGATCATGCCTTCCTCGGCGAATTGGCGATCGGTGATGTCGCGCAGGATGACGCTGAAGAGTTTTTTCCCCTCGACGGACACCTGCGAAATCGACGCTTCGATGGGGAACTCCTCGCCGCTGGCGCGCCGGCCGCTGATGGCTCCGAGATGACCCATCGCCCGCGAGGTCGCGCCGGTGGTGCCAAACTGGCGGATGTGCCCGGCGTGGACAGCGCGGAAGCGCTCGGGGATGAACCGCTCCACGGAGCCGCCGATGGCCTCTCGGGCCGGCAGGCCGAACATCTTCTCGGCGGCGGGGTTGAACAGAAGGACCCGCTGGCTTTCGTCAATCGTGATGATGGCATCCATGGCCGAGGTGATGATGCCGGCGAGTTTTCCCTGGCTGTCGGCCAGCGCCTGCTCGGCGAGCTTGCGTTCGGTGATGTCGCGGTTGCTGCCACGGATGCCAAGAAACGTGCCGGCCTCATCAAAGATCGGTACGCAGGCATGGCCGATCCAGCGGACGGCTCCGTCGCGGTGGATGATGCGGAACTCCACTTCGGGCGTGGCGCAGGCCTCATGACCGTAGCCGCGGTGTTCTTTGTAGTGGGCCTGATCGTCGGGGTGGATAATGCGATCAGCCAGCTCCGGGTCGGCCAGAAACGCCTCGGCGGGGTAGCCGGTGACGTTCAGGCAGGAGGGGGAGACGTAGCTGTAGCGTCCATCGGGAGCCAGCCAGAATTCCCAGTCGTGGGTGTACTCGGCCACGGCACGATACTTGCGCAGGGACTGGCGCAGCATGCGGGCCACCAGGCTCAGACCCAGCCCGCCGGCGAAGAACATCGCCTGTCGCACCCAGACCACGGGGTCGTGGCTGAACTCACCGACGGGCGGTATGAACAGCAGGTCAAGAGAGACGATTGCGAGGACCGTCGCGAGGATGCCCGGCCCAAATCCGCCGAACGCGGCTGCGGCCACAACCGTCGGGTAGAAGGCGAGATAGGGCGCCGGGCTGAGAATCTCCGGCAGTGCCCAGCGAACAGCGGTCGCGACCACCACCGCGCCCACCGCCAAGGCGTAGCGCCCTACGCCGTGCAGTAGAACGCGGCTTGTGGCTCGAACCGGCGATGTTGGATTCGTCCTCATATGCCTCAGAGGCGTTGCGGGCTGTTCCTGTCCTGCTTCCCTGCGCCCTGTTCACGCTAGCGGCGATGCCCATTCTAGGCACTGGAGGCGGATGGGCACCAGTGCAACAGGGATGTTTAGCGACGCATCGGGGAATCGGTATAGTTCCTGAAATCGCGTGCCGAGAGCTCCGGCATGTCGAGCAAGAGTGCTGTCGACGCTCTTCGGTGCAATCCTGGAAGGAGAATGGACGCATGCGCAACGTGCTGGTGACATTTGCGGGAGTTGTGGCGGCTGTACTGGCGTGGATTGGCGGAGCGCCGGGGGCGCGTGCGGCGGAGCCGGCCGCTGCCGTGGTGCTCTACACGAGCATTGATGAGCCCTACGTCCGGCCGCTGATGAAGGAGTTTGAGAAGAAGACCGGCATTGCCGTGAAACTGGTGGTCGATTCGGAGGCCACCAAGACGGCCGGGCTGGTGGAGAAGATCCAGGCGGAGAAGGGTAATGCCAAGGCGGATGTGTACTGGGGCAACGAGCCCTTTCACACCATCAACCTCGCCAAACAGGGAGTCCTGACGCCGTATCAGTCGCCCGCCGCGGCGGACATTCTGGACCGCTGGCGCGACAAGGACTGGAACTACGTCTGCGTCGGCATGCGGGCCAGGACAATTGCGTTCTCAACTCGGCCGCAGTACGCGGCCTTGGTGGGCAAGATCAAGGGGATAATGGATCTGACCAATCCGGCCCTGAAGGGCAAGATCGGCATCTGCCATCCCGGCTTCGGCACGGCATCGGGGCATTTTGCAGCGATGTATATGGTTCTGGGCGAAGGAAAGTACACGCAGCTTATGCAGGGGCTGAAGGCGAACCAGATCAAGCTGTTGGGCGGCAACTCGGTGGTGGCGGAGCAGGTGGCGGCCGGAACGCTGGCGGCCGGGCCAACCGATACGGATGATGTGGCCAACGGCAAGGCGGAAGAGCAGAAGATCGATGGGGTGATTCCGGATCAGGATGCGGAGGGCGGCATGGGTACGCTGTTGATCCCGACGACGGTGGCTCTGGTGAATGGCGCGCCTCACGCCCAGAACGCGAAGAAGCTGATTGACTTTCTGCTGGTGCCGGAGGTGGAGAAGGGGCTGATCGAGGGGCGCTATCTCGCCTACTCGGTGCGCGGCGGCGAGAAGCAGGTGAAGGCGATGAATGTGGATTATGTTCAAGTGGCCGCGAACATGCGTAAGGCGATCGAGTTGGCGTTGACGATCCTGCAGGAGCGGTAATCGCAGCGGGTATCACGCGGATTTCGACGAGCGTGGAGGGCGCTTACAGCACCTTGTCGGCCACCTCGGAAGAGCGGACAGGTGCGGCAGGCAGCACGTACAGCCACAGCGCCCGCGCCAGGTTGCACAGAACCACGCCGGCGGCCGCGCCAGCGCCATCTGCGAGCCAGTCATTGAATTCGCAGGACCGGCCGGTCAACGGCTGCAGCCATTCGTCGAGAGCGCCGTAGATGAGAATAATCGTCAGAGTCAGCCAATCGCAATGCCGTCGGGTGACCTGACGCAATACGGCATTGAGGAGGAATCCCAGCAGGGAAAACGCGGCAAAGTGCTCGATCTTGTCGTTGACCTCGACATGCGGCAGGTCGCTGGCCGGCAGATGCGTGAGGGTACAGATCAGAAGCCAGTACAGTGCCAGGGAGATGATGGCCGCCCGGAAAAAACGCCGAGTCACTGCTTGTCTCCGGTGGGGCTGGGATTTACCTGAGGATCGGACTGTGGTGCTGGCTCGGGCGCAGGCGGGCTGGAGGGTATGGATGGTGCGGAGGGGATGGCTTCGGCCGGTGCATGCGGCTTGATGACCTTGAAGAGACTTAGCACTTCCTTAGCCAAGGCCCGGTAATCCTGGGCGCCATTGCTCGTCGGTTCGTACTGGAGGATCGTCTGGCCAAAGCTCGGGCTCTCGGCAAGCTTGATGTTGCGGCGGATGCGTGTCTTGAACAGCACAGCGTGCGACCAGGGCAGATCGGAGCCCTGCGCCTGGTCGATGAACTGCTGCAGGTCTTTGACAACTTCGTTGGAGAGCTTGGTCTGGCTGTCGAACATGGTCAGCGCGATGCCGGCGACCTTGAGTTGCGGGTTGATCTGCTGGTTCACCAGTTGGACGGTCTCGAGAAGCTTGCCGACGCCCTGCAGCGCCAGGAAATGCGGTTGCATAGGGATGATCACGTCGGTGGCGGCCGCCAGAGCGTTGATGGTGAGCAGGCCCAGGCTCGGCGGACAGTCCAGCAGGACGAAATCGAAATCGTGTTCGGATGCGGCCAGGCGATCGCGCAGCAGTGTTTCACGGCCGGCAACATTGACCAGTTCGACTTCCACGGCCGCCAGATCGATCGAAGAGGGCACGAGCGCAACACGCTTGTCGAGGCGCTGCATTGCTTCGAGGAACGATCCATCCTCGACCAGCATGGTGTAGAGCGACTTCTCGGTGGTGGAAGGCTCGACGCCATAGTTGATGGTGAGATGGGCCTGCGGGTCCATGTCGATCAGGCAGACGCGCTTGCCCGCCTCGGCGAGGGCTGCGCCGAGATTGGCGGTGGTCGTGGTCTTGCCAACGCCACCTTTCTGATTCATGACTGCGATAACTCGCATCTAAGGAAGCTCCGCTTCTCGTGTTTGCCGGCACTGCCGCGCCAGGCGGCCGCCGGTTTGAGGGCGATTGTGCCGGTTTGGCTGGGGGAACACAAGCGGCGGAGGGGAAAGGAGGGGGAGGCCAAAAAAGAGAGAAGCTCCCACCGTGGCCGGGGAGCTTTTCTTTAGATCACAGACAAGAAGTTGGAGCCACTGTCCGGATCGAATTTGTTAATCTCCACCGCGAGGTCACTAAAGATCTGGAGCCACACTCGCAGCGGGGGCTATATACAGCCCTTTACTTCTTGGCCTTCTTGGCCGATTTCTTCGCAGCAGGCTTCTTGGCAGCCTTCTTTGCAGCTTTCGCCATGGCGCATTCCTCCTTTCTTTTACTGAATGTACGCATATGCAATTTTGCAGTCAACGCTTTTTTACAGAAGCGCGCCATATTACACTCCGGCGGGTCGCCTGACGGCGGCGCAGCAGATCGATGCCTGGAGAGGCTTTTCGCATCGCCGCACGTCGCAACGTGCTCAAAGAAACAGGTGAAACATGGTCAGCCTGGAGAACCCGGCCGCGAGTGTGTTGCTGAATGTCCTCTACCTCGTAGGCCGGTATATGCACCTGGTGGGCGGCATGCTGCTGGTCGGCGGCATCCTGTTCTATGAAACCGTCGTGCCGATTGCGATTGCCGATCTGAAAGCCGAAGTGCAGCTCGCGATCTTCGCCAGGGCACGATGGGTATTCCGCTGGGTCGTGTGGTCGGGCGTCGTGATCATGGTGCTGACCGGCATCTACATGACGGTCTGGAAGCTCAACACCTACTTCCAAAGCGAATTCATTCCCGAGGTGCCCTACTTCCGGCACGCCCCTGGAGAGGTGCCTTGGCCGCTGCGCACCGGATGGTGGTGGGCGGCGCATATGCTCTCGGCCGTGCTGGCCATGGCGGTAGCAGTGCACATGGTGTCCGGTGATCGCCCGCCGCGGCACCCGGTGAGCTGGCTGCGGCTCGACCTGATGGTGCTGCTGATCGTGGTGTTCTTCGCCACCGTCACCCGCCAGGTCGATCAGATCCACCACGACCGGGCCGTGGAATGGATCTATTCGCCGCTGATAAGGTTAATTGACACCAGCCAGGAAGCCGATTCGACAACATCGCCCACGGCACCCGCAACCGCACCCGCCAAAGCACCGTGAACGAAGAAGAGAGCCAACCCGAAGCCATTCGCGCCGGCAGGCTGCATGTGCTGCTCTCTGCGATCAAGACGGCCGTCTCCCGCTCATCCGGACCTGGCGGCCAGAACGTCAACAAGCAGAACACCCGCATCGAGCTGCGTGTCTCGCTGGCCGCGGTGGAGGGGTTGACCGAAGCGATAGAACAGCGGCTGCGCATGCTCGCGGGCAAACGCCTCTCCACCAGTGATGAATTGCGCATTGTCAGCCAGCAGACCCGCAGCCTGGAACAGAATCGCGCCATCGCCGTCGAGCAATTGCGCCTGCTGCTGGAAGAGGCAGCGCACCTGCCGCGCCAGCGGCACGCAACCCGGCCCACCCGGGGATCACGCCGCCGCCGGTTGGAGGCAAAGCGTCGGCGTGGCGAAGTCAAGGTGACCAGGCAGGATCTTCCATCATCATGATTAGTCGCCGGCACAGCGGGTCACGTGCCCGCGCCACCCGCCGGACGCACATCCTGAGTCGTCGGATCAATCCGAATCGGCAGCACCACCCAGAAGGTGGCCCCCAGCCCCGCTTCGGACTGCACGCCGATTGTCCCACCCAGCAACCGCGTCAGGTCACGCGAAATCGACAGGCCCAGCCCGCTGCCGCTGTACTGGCGCGTATGGCTGCCGTCGATCTGGCGGAATTTGTCGAAGATCATGTGCTGCTTGTCTTGCGCAATGCCAGGCCCATGATCGGTAACCGCGATGCGCACCTGGCCTTCGCCCTGTCGCGATGCGCCCAGCTCAATCTGGCCGCCTGCCGGTGAGAACTTGATCGCATTGGAGAGGAAGTTGTAGAGAATCTGCTGCAGCTTGGCGGCATCCGTCTGCATCAGCGGCACATCGTTGCTGATCTGCACCGCGACGGTCAGCCCCTTGGGCTCCATCAGCGGGCGCAGAATGCTGGACAGGCCCTCAAACAGGTCCGAGAGACTAAGCTGCTCGGAGCGCACCTCCATCTTGCCAGCCTCGATCTTCGCCAGATCCAGCAGATCGTTGATCAGGTCCAGCAGCGACCGGCCGCTGTTCATGATGTTCTGCACGTAGCGGCTGACCTTCACATCAGATTTGGCCGAATCGCGAAGCAGCTCGGCAAACCCGAGAATGGAATTCAACGGCGTCCGCAGTTCATGGCTCACATTCGCCAGGAACTCGCTCTTGAGCCGATTCGACTCATCCAGTGCCAGGTTCGACTCGGCCATTTCTGCCAGTTTCAGGTCCAGGCCCTTGTTGATCGCTCGAAGCTGGTCTTCGCCGTCTTTCAGGTTTTCCAGCATCCGGTTGAATGTCTCGGAAAGGGCCTGGAACTCATCCCCCGATGCGATGTGCGTGCGGATGTTGAGATCGCCCCCGGAAACCTTCTCGGCCGTCTCCTGCAACACGCGCACCGGCGCGAGGATCAGCCGGTGGATGATCAGGGTCAGGAACACAACTGCCAGCAGCCCGGCCGTCGCCGCCGCGCCAACGATGATCGCGCGATTCTGCAGGAGTTGGTTTGGCGGAACCTGTGATGGAATCTCCACCGAAGCCAGTGCAAAGGCCCCCGATGGAGCGCCAACACTCTTGGCGATCCCTCCATCGCCGGCATGGCACACTCGGCAGCGCGGCTCCATGTAGAGCAGGCGCGAATACTGGAAGCGGTATGTATCATCGTCGCGGCGAACCAATTTGGGATACTCATCTTCGCCCGTCCGCCCCCGGAAATGCCGCCACGCCCGCTTCATGAGCGGGTTCTCCGCCTTAGAGATCGCCTTCAGCAGCGCAATGTCCGCCGGCCCGCACGACATCGCATATGGCTTGGCGGCACGCTGGGTCGTCGCCGATGTCGCCGGACCCGTCGCCGGTGCGCTATCCGCAGGTTCGAAGGCAAGATCCGTGTCTTCAGAGGTGGCAACACCTGCCACGGTCGTGGCCGGAGCCGTGGTCGCAGGATTCGTCGCCGGACTCACCAGCAGCATCCGATAGGGTATCACCGGCAGGCCTGCGAGCTGTTTCTGATAGGCGATATGCGCCTGAAGAGCGTTTTCGATCAACACATCCGCTGCTTTCACATTGACTTGCGTCGAAAGCTCTTCCATGCGAACAAAGGGAATCAGCACCGCCGAGAGGATGACCAGCGTCACCGCGACGCCAAAGAGCAGCTCGCTCTTGGTGGCAAGTGAAAGACGGAGATTGCCGAATGGGCGCATCATTGGCCGCAGCGGATTGTACCGGCGAAGCCAGAGTCGGCCACTATGGCGGGGTGTGCCCGCAGGGCAATCGCATTTGGCCCATTTGTGGCACGTGCCGACCCCGGCCGTAGCAATGCCGCTATCCGCAGCCGCTTCCTTGCTTCTCTGTTCTTGCGCTTCTTGAGCGCGGGCTTCGCCCGCAGCCCAAGAGAATTAACATCGATAGACAGGATGAACAGGATTTCGGTAAGACCGAAGCTTCATCGTGTCTATCCTGTCCATCGATGTGAGATCTTCTTAAGAACAGATGAAGTTGCAGGATAGCTGTGCAAAAGGGCCTCTGCTTTTGCGCCTTTTGGGCCTTTTCGCGGCCACTCTTCCCTGCGCTCTCAGCGATCTCCTGTTAAAGGAATTGGCCAACAACCGCGGTGCACAGACGCACCGAAGACTCCGGACACCTCAGTGAATCGCAATATGTTAGGTACGGGATTACGGCAGAGAACTCGACCACTTGCGGAATTGCGTTGCAGGCTGGCGGACTGAACGGTAGGATGCAAGACGCCGTGAGTGTATGGGGCCACTGGGATGTAACCGCAGGAGCATGCCATGACACAGTGGAAGGATGTCGGGCGTCGGGTAGGCAGATCCAGTAACGTGGTTCATCGGGCAGCCGGGACGGTGATCGAATCGCTGGAGCAGCGGCTGCTCCTCGCAAGCGCGCCTGTCATGGACTGGTCGACCTATTTTGGGGGTGGCAGCGTTGACGTGGGCCGAGGTATTGCCACGGATAGTGATGGCAACGTCTGGGTGGCCGGGTGGACGGCTTCCACCGACCTTGCGACCGGCGGCTTCGACAACACCTACAACGGTGGCACCGGCGATGGCTTTGTGGCCAAGATCAACGCCAATGAGACCCTGGCATGGTCAACCTACCTGGGAGGCAGTGGCAGCGATACGATTTACGCCATCGCCATCGATGGCGGTGGCAATGCTTGGGTAGCCGGGAGGACGGATTCCACCGACTTGGCCAGCGGCGGGCTTGATAGCACCTACCACGGCGGCGGCGACGATTTCGTGGCAAAGATCAACGCGGATGGCACTCTCGCGTGGCTTAGTTACCTGGGGGGCAGCGGCGAGGAGCGGGTCCCGCATATCGCCATCGACACTGAGGGCAACGCATGGGTGACGGGAATAACGGCTTCCACGGACTTTGCCAGCGGCGGCTTCGACACCACCTACAACGGTGGCAGTTACGACGGCTTTGTCGCCAAGATCAACGCCAGCGGGACTCTGGCGTGGTCGAGCTATCTGGGCGGCATCAACTACGACGGGATTCAGGCCATCGCCATCGATGAGGGTGGCAATGCTTGGGTAACAGGGGGTACCGGGTCGCCCGGCTGGACCAGCGGCGGCTTTGACACTACCTTCAATGGCCTCGGCGCGGGCTTCGTAGCCAAGATCAACGCCGACGGCACCTTGGCGTGGTCAAGCTACCTTTATCTGGGAACCAATGCCACGGACTCGGGCAACGCCATTGCGTTCGATGGCGATGGCAGTGCCTGGATACTGGGAGTTCTGGGTTCTCTGGCCAAGATCAATGCCGATGGCACGCTGGCATGGTCCAACAGCAATGGCGAGGACATCAGCCGCTTCCTCTGCGCTGGCATCGCCATCGACGACACCGGGAACGCCTGGATAACCGGGAGCGACCTCGTACCTAATACACCACCAAACGTCACCTTGACAGACGCCTTTGTGGCCAGGATCAATGCCGCCGGGACCTGGAACTGGCTCGCTTACGTTGGGGGGCCGCATCGTCCCTCAGGCAACGCGGGCGAAGCGGCGGATTCCGGATTTGGCATCGCCATTGACGCCAATGGCGCTGTCTGGGTCACAGGCCAGACTGGGAAAAGCGGCTGGACCAGCGGCGGATTCGATACCACCTTAAGCGGCGCCACGGACGCCTTTGTACTCAAGCTCATCGTGCCACAACATGCTCCCGTGGCCTCCGATCAATCCCTGACCACTGCCCAGGGCAGCGCTCTTAACGGCACGGCCACCGCCACCGATGAGGATGATGATGCCCTCACCTACAGCCCGGTGACCCAGCCTGCCCATGGCACACTCTCACTCCAGCCCGATGGCACCTTCACCTACACCCCCGCCGCCGACTTCTACGGACTCGACAGCTTCACATTCAAGGCCAACGACGGCAAGCTCGACTCCAATATCGCCACCATCAGCATCACCATCACCCCGGATCCGCAAGCCAATCTCTCGCTCTCCCCCGCCAGCATCCCCGAGAATCAGCCCTCCGGCACAACCGTGGGAACCCTCGGCGTCACCGGCCCCTACGCCACCGCTCCCTTCACCTACACTCTGGTCACCGGCACCGGCGGCACGGACAATGCCTCCTTCACCATCTCCGGCGCCGTCGTCTTGTCGGCCGCGACCTTCGATTACGAGACCAAAAGCACCTACAGCGTCCGTGTGGGCGCAACCGATTCCGGCGGCCGCTACTTCGAAAAGGCCCTGACCATCAGCATCACCAACGTCAATGAGGCCCCGACCAATCTGACTCTCTCTGCCACCACCATCCCCGAGAATCAACCTTCCGGCACGACTGTCGGCACATTAGGCACCACCGACCCGGATACTGGCAATACCTTCACCTACTCTCTGGTCAGCGGAAGCGGCAGCGCGGACAATGCCTCCTTCACTATTACGGGCAACCAGCTCAAAACCGCGACGAGCTTCGACTTCGAGACCAAGAGTACCTACAGCGTCCGCCTGCGGACAACCGACCAGGGCGGACTGTCGTTCGAGAAGGCTTTCACCATCACAGTGACCGACGTCAATGAATCCCCGACCGACATCAGCCTCTCTTCCGCCAGTGTCGCAGAGAACCTGCCGGTGGGGACGTTCGTGGCCACGCTCAGCGCCACCGACCCGGATGCCGGCAGCACCTTCACCTATTCTCTGGTCAGCGGAACTGGCGGAACAGACAACGCCTCCTTCTCGATCTCGCTCAACACACTGCGGACCGCGGCCAGTTTCAACTCCCAGCTCAAGAACAGCTACAGCATCCGCCTGCGCACAACCGACCAGGGCGGCTTGTGGTTCGAGAAGGTCTTCACCATCACCGTGACCGACGTCAATCAAACGCCGACGGATATCAGCCTTTCCTCCACCAGCATCCCCGAGAATCAGCCGGCCGCCACAACCGTGGGAACCCTCTCCACCACCGACCCCGATACCGGTGATACCTTCACCTACACACTGGCCAGCGGGACAGGCTCCAGCGGCAACGCCTCTTTCCAGATCGTCGGCAATCAACTCCAGACGGCCGCTTCCTTTGACTACGAGAGCCAGAGCAACTACCTCATCCGCGTGCGCACCACCGATCAGGGCGGCCTGTGGTTTGAGAAGGCCTTCGTGATTGCCGTCACCAATGTCAACGAAGCGCCGACAAACCTGGCGCTATCCAACGCAACGGTGCCGGAGAATCAGCCAGCGGGGACCCTCGTAGGAAGCTTCTCGACGTCCGACCCCGATGCCGGCGACACATTCAACTATCTGCTGGTCAGCGGAACAGGCAGCACCGACAACGCTTCCTTCCAGATCGTCGGCAATCAGCTTCGCACGGCCGCTTCCTTCAACTTTGAGGCCCAAAGCAGCTACGCCATCCGCGTCCGCAGCACCGACGCCGGCGGCCTTTCCTTTGAGAAGGCCCTGACCATCAGCGTCACCAACGTCAATGAAGCTCCCAGCGATCTGGCCCTCTCTTCCACCAGCATTTCCGAGAACCAGCCGGTCGGCACGCCCGTGGGCACGTTGACCGCCACCGACCCCGACAGCGGCAATACCTTCAGCTATATTCTCGTAGGCGGCGCAGGCAGTACCGACAATGCCTCCTTCACCATCTCCGGCACCACGCTGCAGACGGCCGCCGTCTTCGATTACGCCGCCAAAAACTCCTACCACATCCGCATCCGCACCACCGACCAGGGCGCCCTGTGGTTTGAGAAAGCCTTTACCATCACCGTGATCAACGTCAACGCGGCCCCCACCGACATTGCCTTAAGTCCTGCCTCGGTTCCCGAGAACCGCCCGGCCGGCACCACCGTGGGAACGCTCTCCTGCACCGACCCGGATGCCGGCGATACCTCCACCTACACCCTGGTAAGCGGCACGGGCGGGGGTGCCGATGACAATGCCAGTTTCACCATCAGCGGCAACCACCTCCTGACCGCCGGCCCGTTCGATTATGAGAGCAAAAACAACTACAGCATCCGCATCCGCGCTACCGATGCGGGAGGACTCTATGTTGAGAAAGCCTTCACCATCACGGTGAGCAACGTCAATGAGCGCCCGACCGATGTTGCCCTAAGTAACGCATCGGTGCCCGAGAACCAACCGGCCGGCACGGCCGTGGGAACCCTCAGCGGCATCGATCCCGATACAGGCGATGCCTTCACGTATACGCTGGTAACAGGCACGGGCGACGATGGCAACGCCAGCTTCACCATCAGCGGCAATCAGTTGCTAACTGCGGCATCCTTCGATCATGAAGCCCAAGGCAGCTTCAGCATCCGCATCCGCACCACCGATGCCGGTGGCCTGTATGTTGAGAAAGCCTTCGTGATCGACGTGACGGATGCGAATGATGCGCCCACCGACCTGGCGCTATCCAACACCGTGGTGCAGGAGAATCTGCCCTCCGGCACCGTCGTGGGAGCATTCTCCACTGTCGATCCCGATGCCGGCGACACCTTCACCTACACCCTGGTCAGCGGCCCCGGCGACCAGGACAACGCCAGTTTCGTCATCGACGCCGGCCAACTGACCACCGCCAAGCGCTTCAACTACGAGTTCAGGAAGAACTACTCCATCCGCGTCTGCGCTACCGATTCGGGTGGCCTGAGCTACGAGAAACCATTGAACATCGACATCAGCGATGACCCCACCGATTACCGCGGCGCCTTCGGCTGGACCGGCGGCAAGAAGAGAACCACACTTGTTCTGGTCGACGCCACCGATGGCGATCTGGTCACCTTCAAGCTCAGCGGCACCGGCACCGGCAAGGTCTATGGCTTTCAAGGCAGCTTTGAGGACCTCTTCGTCACCGGCTCTGGCCCCACGACAGGCGTAACGATCACCGTGAAGAACGCCAAGGTGAAGAAGCCGCTCAGAGGCGACAAGCTGATGACCCTCGGCAACATCACCACCGACGGCATCCTCAAGACCCTCAATTCCTCCGCCTCCATCCTCTGCGGCCTGGTCCAGTTCAATACGCGCAGCGTCCTTGCCGGCAAGGCCAAGCTCTCCATGAAACTGCGTCAAATCACCGACTCCGACATCCGGGTGCAAGGCCTCCCCGTATCCTCGATCGCCGTAAAGGGTGATGTCACTGGCACCCGCATCCTGACCACCGCCTCGATCCAGACCCTGAAGATGGCCACGCTGCTGAATAGCGACATCCTCGTAGGCGTGGCCACCGATTGCGCTGAGCACTTCGCCACCGCCGACGATTTCGCCAACCGCACCGCCCGTCTGGGCAACCTGAAGGTCTCCGGCCGCAAGCTGCCCTCCAAGACCTCTCATCCCACCTACGTGGCCAACAGCCACATCTCCGCCCCAAGCGTCGGCGCGATCGCCCTGCTGAACGTCCCGGCCGCCTCCGATCCGCTCCTGCATGTGCTCACCGATACGGGCACGCTGACGGTAACCCGGTCGAAGCTGACCTCCACCCCCATGTTCGCCCCCGGCACCTGGAAAAAGCCCGGCCAGCGCCCCCTCATCTGGGAAGTCGTCGGGTGACAATCTCCGGCCAATTCCTTTGCGAGCGCAGTTTAGTCGCCGTGTCGAAGACCCGCCTGGGTGGGGCGACCGATCTATGTGGTTGCATCCTCTTCGTGAGGATCCCTCCGCCATATCGAATCTGCGCAAATCGGCGAGAATCTGCGGATCGGTCTCTCCCCCGTCTTCCTTGGCGTGGCGTTCGTGGACTTCGGCGAGCTCGC
>CAIQIQ010000030.1 GCA_903871935.1 uncultured Phycisphaerales bacterium | reverse complement strand
CTCTCTGAGGCGCAGGCAATCGCTCAGACCGTGGCGGCGCATACGGAGCCTGGTCCGTATGCCGCCGTGGCACAGGAGATGGGCGCACTGATCGCGGACTGCATCAGGGAGCTTGATGCAGGCAAGTTTGACGCGGTATCGCAACGTCTGCGTGCGGGATTGGTCAGCAGGTTGGGAAAGAAACATGGCATTCCGGCAGAGATGGCAAAGGCACTGCAGGGGCGATTGGCGCGGCTGCGGAAGGATCTATGCGGCGATGACGGAGCACTGTATCCGTTGTTTGCCTTGAGGGAAAAGCGCCTGATCGATGACGTTGCGCGGACGCTTCCGCATGCGAAGGTGTTTCTGGACCTCGTTTGGCAGTTCAAGGATTGCTATGACCAGGCGAAGCGTGGTCAAAACGCGCTGGACTTCTCGGATCTCGAACACACAGCATTGGACCTGCTTGGCACATCTGGCGGTCCGGGCGAGCCCCGGCAGCCGAGCAACCTCTCCCGGCGTCTGCATGAGCGCTACGAGCACGTGCTGGTCGATGAGTATCAGGATATCAACCCGGTGCAGGAGGAGATTCTGCGGCTTGCAAGTCGGGAATGTCTGTGCGATGAGGGTGTGGCCGGGAATCTGTTCTGCGTCGGCGATGTGAAGCAGAGCATCTATCGATTCCGTCTGGCCGAGCCGAACCTGTTCCTCGGGCGCGGCGAGAGATACCGCGGCGGAACCGGCGGCATGGCGATTGAGCTGCGCGAGAACTTCCGCACACGCTGGCCGTTGCTGCAGGCGATCAATGGTGTTTTCCGCCGGCTGATGACCGGTCAGGCCGCTGAGATCGAGTACGCCGCCGGGCACGAGTTTGCCTCGATCATGGAGTACCCGGAAGTGCCCGAGGGCTTCACGGGAATACCCATCGAACTGCACCTGCTAGACAAGGACAAGCTGGCGCAGGCCGCGGATGAGGCCCAAGAGCCCTCCGGCGACGATGACCAGGAGGATGAACTGGAGATGGCGGAGATGGAGGCCCGCCATGTGGCGAACCTCGTTCGCGATTTGATGATCCCGGCCGATGGCAAGCTCAAACAGATCTATCTTCCCAAAGAAAAGCGCTTCCGGTCCATTGAACCCAACGACATTGCCATTCTGCTGCGCGCAACGCGATTCCGGACCCGCGAATTTGCGCAGGCCTTTGCGCAGCTCGGTATCCCGATGCGCTCGGAGAACCGTTCAGGATTCTTCAAAGCCGTCGAAGTGCAGGAGGTGTTGGCGATTCTGAAGGTGCTGGACAATCAGCAACAGGACATCCCGCTGGCCGCGCTGCTTCGCTCTCCGATCGCCCGCATTGATGAGCCCGAAGATGCCTTGGCGCGCATCGCCCTTGCATACAAGGAACTCCCATTCCATCAGGCCGTGACGAAATATGCGCAAGAGCAGACCGACGATCTGGCGGCAAAGCTGCGGGCGATTCTTGCTCGCCTGGCGGACTGGCGCCTGCTGGCGGTGCAGCGCTCCACTGAGGAATTGATCGCAACGATCTACCGTCAGACCAGCCTGCCTGCGTGGTATGCGGCGTTGCCCAACGGCCAGCAGCGGCTGGCAAATCTGAACTACCTGCAGCAGAGCGCGGCCAGGTTCGCGACCTTCAGCCGGCAGGGGCTCTATCGTTTCCTTCGTTTCCTGGAGGAGATGGAAGAGCGTGATTCGCTCGCTCAGCCGCCGGCCGGCAACGAAGGCCAGGCGGTGAAACTGATGACGGTTCATGCGGCAAAAGGGCTGGAGTATCCGGTGGTCATCGTGGCCGGGTTGGGCAGCAAACTGAATTTGTCCGATGGGATGCAGACGCTGCTTCTGCACCGTGACCGTGGATTGGCCTTGCGGGTCGCCGATACCCAGACAAACACGCGCTACCCCGGAATCGCCAGCCATGTCATTGAGGCCCAGATTACGCGAGCAGCACTGGCTGAGGAACTGCGCGTGCTCTACGTCGCCATGACCCGGGCGCGCGAGCAGTTGATCCTGGTAGGCGCTGCCACAACCAGGCAGATCGATCGCTGGCATGAATCAGTCGGCGATGCGCCCTTGTCCGAGCACAGCTTCCTGGCGGGGCGAAAGTTTCTCGACTGGCTCGGGCCAGTGTTCAGCTCCGGCAAGCGCGAGCAACTCCAGGTGCGCGTGATTGAGTCGATGCCGAAACCACCGCCGCGCAGTGCGACCGCCAAGTCCGGGGTGCAGGCGCCGCTCGATGCACCTTCGGCATTGCCGAACATGGAGGTGGTCAATCACGCGATCGCCCGGCTGCAGTACCGGTATCCGTCGGAACCGTCCACCCATCTGGGGGCGGCCGTCTCGGTGACCGCATTGAGCAAAGGCACTGCGCCGATTCCAGCGCCTGTGGACGCCGACAGCAATGAGATCGACCTCGCCGCTCCGTTCGAGGCCCCGGCCTTCGCGGCCGTCGGGCAGGTGAGCCCTGGCGATGAGGCGGCCGCGCGCGGTACGGCAACTCACCTCGTGATGCAGCACCTTGATCTATCCCTTCCTGCCGAACGAGTAGGGCAGCAGATACAACAGATGACCAGCGACGGCATGTTGTCGCCCGATCAAGCCGCGCTGGTGAACGAAGCCGACATCGTCTGGTTTCTGGGCACGCCCACAGGGCAGTTGCTCCAGACCGGTTGTGCGCAGGTCCACCGTGAGCTTCCGTTCCTTGATGCATTCACGTCGGACGGGCGCGATGCCTCAACGGGCATGGATCGCGTTATGGTTCGCGGCCGGATCGATGTGGCCGTGCCTCATCCCGATGGTTGGCTCATCATCGACTATAAAACCGATCGAAATCGTCCAGAGCCCGGCGGCGAGCGGTTCCAGGCCTACCAGAAGCAAGTGTCACTCTATCGCAGCGCTATTGAACGAAGTGGACTGTGCAAAGTCGCCGGCGTCCGGCTGGTATTCCTGCGGGCAAGGCAAATTCTGGAAATGTAGCGCAGCTCACTCGAGCTTCATCCTGGCAGCGGGGTGCATTCGCCGGCCGCGATCTCGCCAATGATCTGGCGGATGCAGCTCAGATACGGATTGATCCCCAGGGCCCGCCGATAGCAGTTCAGAGCACGTTGGGCATCACCCAGATGAGCATAGCAGTGTCCCAGTCCGGCCCAGGCGCCGAAATGACTCGGCATCAGTTGTACGGTCATCTCGCCATCTTCAATGGAGGCGTGGTAGTCTTCAACCAGATAATGGGCAATCGCACGCTGGTTGAACGCCTCAGCAAAGATCGGGTCCAGACGAATGGCGGCATCAAACTCCTCCAGAGCTTGCTTAAACTGTTTGCTATTGATGAGCCCAGAACCCCTCACCAGCGCCTCCTGAGCCGGCTTGTTTCCGCACCGGAACCAGATTGTCCACAGAGCGTGCTCGGCCATTTGGTTCACCATCGGGTCACGGTCGCGAAGGCATGTCGCCAAGGCGGTGATCGAACGGCCGTCACCGATGACCCCCAAGGCGAGAGCCGCGAGCTTGCGAGCGTCGGCACAATCACTATCCAAAAGGCTCTGGATCTGTTCCTGGGACCAGTATTCCTGTACGAGCCTTACCAGAGTGGCCGTGTCATTCTGTTCCAGTGGCATCCGGACAAGCGACACGAACTGCTGCGGGTCAATTTGGGAGTACTGCTTCACGCTGCAAACTCTAGGCAGGCTGTCGCTCCGCTTCCAGCAGCGGCATCATAACATGAGCCGCCAAATGAGATTATCGATTACAAGAATTATCGGGCATTGCCGAACCGAGCTCATCTGCCAGCGTACTTAACAAACAGGCCGCAAGTGTGCGCAGATATTTCACCCAAAACTACAGATTACTTCATCCGGCGGCATCGGTTCGCCACTGCGCCGGTGGTGCATATGCAGCGTCAGATTGAGGCAGGCGATATCCTCGCACAACTCACGCAGAGCGTGCAGGTCGTGGCTGGCGATCAGCAATGTCAACTTCTGCTCCTGGCGCAGTGCAAGGATCAATTCGATGAATTGCCGCCGGCTGGTGACATCGATGCCGGTGGTGGGCTCATCCAGGATAAGCAGCTTCGGTTCTGGAATCAGCGCCCGGGCAATCAACATGCGCTGCACCTGCCCGCCGGAGAGCTCGCCAATGGGAGTCTCCGCCAAGTCAATCAAGCCTACCAGCTCCAGAAGATGATCGACATGTGGTTTGGGTGGCTGTTGAGTTCCGGCCAACATCAGTACCTGTCGCAGCGAAAGGGGCATCTGCCGGTTAACTTGCGCAACCTGGGGAAGATAACCGAAGATTTGACCGTTGCGGGCTGCCTCTGGCGGAGACATACCGGCCACTGTTATCACGCCGCGCGAAGGACGAAGCAGGCCCAGCAGAAGATGCAGCAGCGTCGTCTTCCCCCCACCATTCGGTCCTGCCAGGCCCGTCGCAGCACCAGCCGCGACCTGCAGATCAACATGTTTGAGCACCAACCGATCCGCGTAGGCGAAGTCGACTTGTCGCATGTCGACCATAAGGCTGGCGGGGGCGGGTTGGGTATTCTGCAGCATAACATCCATGACTCTTGCCGCGGATGGTGTGCTTGTCAACAACCGATCAATCCGGATGGGAGCGCCGGATTGTGATTGAGCCCGCATCATCAATTCTGATCGTCGTCGCCGTACCGTACCTCGTGCTGGCGTCGGTTGCGTTCACCATGTCGCGCGATTCGCGGATTCGGCCGGCATGGGAGTGGCTCTGGATGTTCGGGGGCCTCTTTGCGCTATATCTATGGGTCCCGTTGGGCCTGATGTTGCCAGGGCTTGCCCATATGCGTTGGATGTCGGGGCTGATGGCCGGATTGGCGTATCTCAGTCTTCTGGAATTTGCCCGTTTGAATTGTGGACGCGTCCACATGTTCCCCCGCTGGGTGGCCCTGCTCGGGTTTCTCATACTGATGACTCTGGTTGCGCTGGGTTTTGGAGAGCGGCCTTGGGCTATTTCCCTGGCGCTGGGGGTTCCTTCGGGCGCGCTGGCTAGCGCGGTGCTTGTGGCTCACCGGCGCGGGCTCAGCGGGTGGGGGCGTACCTGGACACTCCTGCTTGCCATCTCGTTGCTGTTGATGCCGATTGCCGCACTTGTCAGCGCAAGCCCGGCATGCGCCGGTGCTGCTGAGTATGCGCCGTTGTTTGTCATCGGCGTCGTGGCGGCGTTGTCGGCTCTGCTGCTTGATGTGTGGTATACCCACAATCGCCGCGGGTCAGGTGCTACGGCGAACCGGCTCGCCAATGTCGCGGTTGCGGGGCTTGTGCTGGGGGCGGTGGTTACAGCAGGAATACTGGTAGCACGCCTCCAGGCCAAGACGACGCGGCAGGAAATCATGTCCAGCGCCCGACAACAGGACAACCGTATTGCCACGATGATCGATCAGATCCGCGACACAAGCCAGCGTGTGGCGCAGAGCATGAGCGGTTCACCGCTGGTGCTTCGGCGATTCACCAATGATGGCCCGGACTCCATTGCCAACGCCAATAACGTCATCGATCGATATGCCAACAGTTTCAGGGCCGAGGTCGCATACCTTATCGATGCACGAGGTACAGTTCTGGCATCGAGCAACCGCGGGCGGCCCGATTCCCTGATTGGCGTCAACCTGAGCAACCGTGAACACTTCCGCCGGGCAATGACCGGCGAGAATTACTCTTTGGTAGCTCGTGGTGCTATCACGCGCACGCGCGGTTTATATGCCGCAGCGCCTGTGCGCGATGCCGCGGATAAAGTCGCTGGCGTAGCGGCGATCAAGAGCGATCTTGAATCGCTGGAACGGCAATTCGGGTCTGAGGGCTATACTGCACTGGTCGATCCGGGCGGCCTGGTGTGGCTGGCAACGCAGCGCCACTGGGATTATCAGCGCCTGTGGAACCGCCACCTGACCGCCACAATGCCGGCGGCCGCTCCGGCTCCCGCGGCTATCGCGGACGATCTGCGTGAACTGCCCGATCATCCGCTGCAATCCGGCGAAATCGTCATGCTTGCCGGCCAACCGTGCGAGGTCAATCGAACCTTGGCGGGTCTTGAAGGCTGGACGCTGGTCTCGTTTGTCCCGATCCGGCCTGTTCTGCGCACGCGGGCCATCGCCCTTCTGGCAACGGCATGTGCGATTCTCATTGTGCTGGGAATCTCCAGCTCGATTCACCTGTTCGGCCAGTACACCGCGGGACAGCAGCAGCAGGAGATGCTGTCGTTATCGCTCAAGGAGATGGAACGGCTGATGAGCGTTCTCTCCCATGATCTGCGAACGCCGCTGGCGGCGGCGCACAGTTCAGTGGAGTACCTGTTGAGCTTCCCAGAGATGCGCGGCGACGCTCGCGAGGTGCTGGAGACGATCGCCGATCAGCAGTTGCGCATGGCCGAGATGGTGACCAGGCTCCTTGACGCCATGCGCATTCGCAATGGGCTGATGGAGTGGTCTTGGGAAGAGGTCGCGGTTCAGCCGGTGCTTGAGACGGTCCAGCGGACGGTCGCCCTGCTGCCGACACATGTGCCGGTGGAACTCGACTGCACGCACGCGCCGGCAACTATCCGCGGGGATGCGCAGGCAACCACCCGTCTTGTGACCAATCTGGTTGCCAATGCAATTCGGCATACCAGCCAGGGGAGTGTGCGCATTATTGCCACGGCGCAGCAGACCGCCGGAATGCCGTGGCTGGTCATCGAGATAACCGA
This sequence comes from uncultured Phycisphaerales bacterium, assembly GCA_903871935.1. Classification (GTDB taxonomy): domain Bacteria; phylum Planctomycetota; class Phycisphaerae; order Tepidisphaerales; family Tepidisphaeraceae; genus CAIQIQ01. The sequence goes on along the minus strand of CAIQIQ010000030.1, from coordinate 22,887 downwards.
TACCGGTGATGGCATTGCGCCGGACGTGCTACCGCTGCTCGGCCGGCCGTTCATTCTGGGTGGAAAGCACGGCGGTTCCGGCGGAATCGGCCTGGGACTGTCAATTGCGGCGGGCATCTGCGCCGTCCACGGCGGCAAACTGACAGTGCGCAGTCAGGTCGGTCGTGGTACCACGTTCACCGCGTGGCTCCGCGCCGATCTGCCGGCCCCGGTGCGATCTGCCGGCGAGCCCACGATCCAGGTGGAACTCGCCGTACCCTAAGATGGTCGAAGGCTGGATTGTACGAAAAGTGACGATATCCTTCGGCCATGATCTCTCGCATAGACGCTCACATTCACTACAAAGCACGGGTGCACGAAGACACCCAGATGATTCGCGACCTGGGCCTCAAACTGCTCTGCATCTGCACCGGAGTTGATCCTGTTGGCAACTGGCGCAAGCAGCAGGCGGATATCTACATCAAGAACGTTCGTGAGTTCCCCGATGTCTACGCGTGGGTGACCGCGTACAACACCCCTGACTTCAAGATCAGCGACAGCGACTACGCCGATCGCTGCATCGCCAATTTGCAGCGCGACATGGAACAAGGCGGCGCCATCGGCTGCAAGATCTGGAAGGGCTACGGGATGGAGGTCAAGTATCCCGACGGCCGTTTCCTCATGCCCGACGACGCCATCTTCCACCCCATCTACGCCTGGCTGGAAAAGAACCGCATTCCGCTGCTCGCTCACATCGCCGAACCGATGGCCTGCTGGCGGCCGCTGGAGCCGGGCAAGCCTCATTACGGCTATTACAGCCAGAACCCGCAGTGGCACATGTACAACAAGCCCGATTTCCCGTCGCACGAAACGCTTATGCGTCACCGCGACAACATCATCGCCAAATTCCCGAAGCTGCCGTTCATCGGCGCTCACCTGGGAAGTCTGGAGTATGACCTCGACGAGTGCGCCAAGCGACTGGACGCGTTCCCCAACCTCGCCATGGATACCTCGGCGCGCCTGTCTGACCTGCTCTTCCACGACCAGGCCAAGGTCAAGGCCTTCATCGAGAAGTACCAGGATCGCCTGCTCTGGGGCACGGATGTTGGCCTGGGCTACGGCACGCCGACGCCCGAGTCGCTTCAGAAGGACCGCAACTACTGCCACGAAATGCTCACAGCCGAGATCGCGTACTACACTACTGACAAGCCGCTGAAGTATGGCCCGTGGGAAACGGTTGGCCTTTGCCTCTCCGAAAAGGTACAGCGCAAACTCATGTACGAGAATGCCAGGAAGTGGTATCCCGGCCTCTAGTATCTCACCTTGCAAGACTCACAGCTTAAGTTAGGAACCAAGATGCATCGCATTGACTCACACGCGCATTACCGTCTCGACAACAACGCCCAGGATCTTGCCTTCCTGCGCGAGCTGGATCTCAAGATCGTCAATGTCGCCGTTCCTCTGGACAGCGATGGCAGTTGGCGCAAAGGGCAATTGCCGTACTACGAGGATATGTATCAGCGCTATCCTGACCAGTTTGCCTGGGTCACCGGATTTGAACTGCCCGGGTATAAGGAATCGCCAGCTACCTACGCTGAGCGCATGATCGCCCACCTCCAACGCGACTTCGAGAAGGGGGGCGCCATCGCGTGCAAGTTCTGGAAGAACATCGGCATGGAACTCAAGGACCCGACCGGCCGGATCGTCCTCATTGATGATGCGATCTTCGAGCCCATCTTTGCGTGGATGGAGAAGAACCGCTACCCCGCCCTGGCTCACATCGCCGAGCCGATCGACTGCTGGCGGCCGCTGGATCCCAACAGCCTCCACTACGGATACTTCAGCCAGAACAACGAGTGGTACATGTACGACAAACCGCACATGCCCAGCCACGAAGTGCTCATGCAGGCCCGCGACAACGTCGTGGCGCGGCACCCCAAGCTCCCATTCATCGGCGCGCACCTCGGCAGCATGGAACACGACTTGGAAGGCATCGCCGCCCGATTGGACCGATACCCCAACTACGCCGTGGACATCTCCGGACGGACCATCGACCTTTTCCCCCAGGATAGCGCCAAGGTCCGCCAGTTCGTCACTCGCTACGCTGACCGCATTCTCTGGAGTACCGACGCCGGAATGGGCCCCATGGCCAAGAGCACCCCCGAAAAGCGCGAGGAAACCTACAACTGGCTTCGCGGCTGGTACCAGACCGAGCTCGATTATTACACCACCGACAAAGTTGTGACGCTCGGAAAGTTCCAGGCGAAAGGCCTGAAACTCGACGCCGCCACACAACAGAAGATCTTCGTCACCAGTGCCCAGCACTGGTTTCCGGGCCTCTGATCACTTGGCGATCTGCAGCTTGCGCTTCTCCGTGTACAGCAGGCGGACCAGTTCGTACTCGAAAGGCGATCCGCTGGTGTAGTAGCGGAAGGACTGCTGGTGGCGCATATCGATGGCCTTGCCGAGGTAGTAAGGAAGCACCAGATCCTGGTTGTGGTCAAAGTTGTACGGGTCGACAAAGTAGAAGATTGCGGCGTCAGCGCAAAGGCCTCCGGTATCCCGCAGGTTCGAGGGACCCAGCACCGGCAAGACCAGATAGGGCCCGTTGCCCACGTCATAGTGGCCGAGCGTCTGGCCGAAGTCCTCATCCTGGCGCTGCAGCTTCCATTCCGTGGCTTGATCCCACAATCCGGCGATGCCGACCGTCGTGTTGATGGCAAATCGCGAGATGGTGGTGCCGGCCGACTTGAACTTCAACTGGAACAGGGCGTTGGTGAAGTTCCCGAATTCACCCAAGTTGTCAAAGAAGTTCGAGACACGCCGCTGACCATACTCCGGCATGACCCACTCGTAGCCGTTGACCACGGGCAGGAAAATGTAGCGGTCGAAATCGTAGTTGAACCGGTAGAGGTCGCGGTTGGTTGAGGAGATCGGGTCGGAGACTTTCAACGGATTGAGAGCATTCGGCGGCTCGAAGTCGCTCAGGACGTATTTCGGCCGCTCTATGGGCGTCGCCGGAGTAGCACACCCGCCAAGCAGGATGATCATGGCCGCCGTAAGAGCAAAAAGGAGACTTTTCATGGTTTGGTCTCCTGATGCGTTGATGGCTGGGTGAAATAGTTGGTCATGGAGCTGACGACCTGTCGCTGGTTCAGGTTTCCCAGGTGGCCGCCATGGGGAAAGACTATGGCGCGAGTGCCGAATACCTGCCGCAGGTAGTCAACCTCGTCCTTGTCGAGGATGATGTCGTCCTCATTGATCAGCACGCCGATCTTGTCCGTATTGCGGAGATAGCCGTCGATCACATTCAGGCTCTGGCTGTCGATCAGCGACTGGCGCGTGAGCTGTGGATCGTGTACCTGGAGGGCCGGCAGCACGAGCTCTTCCATGTATTTCACATAGGAGATGTGCAGCAGCGTGCGGAAGTAGGGCTCGAGCGAATCAGATTGATGGAGCACTAGATTCCTGGGGACCACAAAACCCGAGTGGGTCATCACATCAGAGGAGAAAACAGTATTGCAGGCGCCAATGCGGAAGGCGAGCCCAATGGCCCCCGCCAGGTTCCCATCCGTGGGCGGTTCGGGCAAGCTGGTGTAGATGTTGTAGATAAAATTATGGTCGAATTTGACGAAACTTCCGGACTTGTAGACCTGGGTGAGTTTGTCCATCAGATCCTGGGCGAATTCGCCGACATGCGCGACGCCGCCGGGGATGTTGTCCTCAAGCAGGTGGTCCAGGCGCGTCGTCGACGTGTAGAGGCTGACGGCGGGGTTGATCAGTAGCACTTTGCGGAAGTTGAAGGCCTTCTGTTCGTCGTCGAGCATGGTGACGAAAGCAGCTTCTGTGCCACCGAGACTGCAGCCGGCGAGATAGAAGTCGCTGACCTGGATATGCCGGCGCACCTCAGTCCAAACTCTTCGCATGACGCGATAGAGGTCGGCGGCATCTTCCTTCAGCATCCCCGGCATGCACGTGCTGGAGGCGGTCGTGATGAAGTTGGCATGAGTGGGGGAGGACAAGCTCACGACGTGAAAGCCGGCCCTATAGAAAGCGCTTTGCAGCCCCAGCATCGTATTGGAGTTGAAGCCTGAGCCGACGCCGGCAACGACGAAGATCAGAGGCGCTTTGCCCTTCTGCTTCGCCAGTGAGCAGCGCAATTTGGAGTTGTACCAGAAGACGTCGGGGATCTTGCGGTCGGGAAAGATGGTCAAGTCGAGCATCTTCACATCGATGTGCTCGGCCAATGGCGCCCGCTGGGCGACGGGAGTGCCCAGAACGGTTGCCACCAGCGGATCGGTGAAGGGGTAATCGAATGGCTCCTCCGCGGCGACGGCCGGCACGCACCCAAGCAGCACGCTCAGCAGCATCAGATAGATGCCGCCATCCCTCACCTTCGTCATCGCCATATCCTCCCTTTCGATCGGCCTACGCCGGGGCCATCCTGGACGGGCACTACGCCCAACCGTGAAGAGCCTGCTTATCATAGTCCCGTGACGCCAAAGGGGGAACCCAGTCTGCTCTCATGTTGGCAAGTTACATCAACTTCCGCACAATACCCACCCGCAATGCCGAACTTGTGATAAGGAACCGTTGATGATCCGGAACATCCCCGACCGTTACTACCGCGTGCTGACCTACCAGAGCGTCGACCGCGTGCCCGACATCGAGTTTGGCTGGTGGCCGCAGACCATTCGCCGCTGGCTCAAAGAAGGCATGAAGCTCGAGATGACTCCCGAGCAGACCAACAATGGCGACTCGCCTATCGTCGCCGGTCATTTCCAACTCGAGGATCTCGAGGGCCATGTGTTCTGGCCGCATGGCGGTATGAACCCCACGTTCGAGGAGAAGGTGCTGGAGCAGCACGCCGAGTCGGTGGTTATCCAGATGGCCGGCGGCATCGTGGCCGAGAAGTATCTTGCCGATTCCGACCAAAGCTCGATCCCGCGCTTCATCAGTTTCCCCGTCAAGAGCCCCGACGATTGGCAGAACATCAAACAGCGCTACAACCCTGACGATCCGGCCAGGCAGCCGGCGGATTCGGTTGTCGCCGCCGCTCGCGCTGCCCAGGCCCGTGGCGATCTTATGACCGCCAGTTGTCCGGGCTTCTACTGGATCCTTCGCAACTGGATGGGCACCGAAAACCTGTCCATGGCCTTTTATGACTATCCCGACATGGTCCACGACATGGTCGAGCATTTCTCCGACCTTCTGGTGCGCAGTCTGCGGCGGTTTCCCGATGACATCCTCGCCGATGAGATCCGCTTTGACGAAGACCTGGCGTATCGCAACGGGCCGCTGCTCTCGCCAGCGCAATTCCGCGAGTTCCTGCAGCCGGGCTATCACAAGGTGATGGCCGAGGCCAAACGCCGCGGCTGCGAGATCGGAATGGTCGATTCCGACGGCGATCCCAAAGCGATCATCCCGAGCTGGCTGGAGGAGGGCGTCAATACGATGGCGCCCGTGGAGGTGGCGGCCGGCAGCGATGGCCCGGCATGGCGCAAGCAGTTCGGCAAACAGGTGCGGCTCATTGGCCACGTGGACAAGCGAGCCCTGATCGCCGGCGGTTCGGCCATCGATAAAGAACTGGAGCGGCTCAAGCCCCTGCTGGCCGATGGCGGGTTCATTCCCCACGTGGACCACCGCGTCCCGCCGGATGTGTCCTACTCGAACTACTGCCGCTATCTGGAGAAGAAGCGGAAGCTGATCGGCCGGTAGGGTGGCGGGCGCTTGTGGATAACTAGCAGGTGCGCAAGTTGTTTGCGGGGGTACCCCCTATGCGGTAAGTGCCTTGAGGGCAATGGGTTAGGTGGAGATTTGGAGAGGAGGTGCGCAGGTTCGAGGGGATTGTGGATAAGTCCTGCTGGAATGACGGCTCGACTGAGCTCGCCGAAGTCCAATGACCAGATCCCAATGACCAATGAATGACCAAGGCCCAATGACCAAGATGCGCAGGTTCGCGTGCGCAATCCGTGGCGTTATGTGAGCTAAACCGCTCGCCAGACAAAGGTGCGCAGGTTAGCGCGCGCAGTCATCGCGGATCGGCGATTTAGATCACCGATATGGGGAAGATGCTCGCTTCGTCCGAGCTCAGCGTCGAGGACAAGATCGGTGCGCAACTCCGGCCGCGGCATCTCCTACTTATCTAGTAGGAATATGGGTATTCAATTGAGAAAGAACAATGAGCGCGAGGGCCTCTATCTATACAGGCGGTGTCGCGCTTTTTGCGCGCAAAGCGCACCACTGAGAGGGCGGATTCGCGATTTTCCATTGGTTTTTGAGGGTCGGGGCTGAAAAATCCGAAAAGATTGCTGTAAGTCGCGGTGCGCGCCTGCGCGCGCTTGGGGGCAATCCATGGTTTGAAGGAGATGTCTCACGCCCGCCCGCCACGGCGGGTAAACTCTGTACCGCTCACGGCGCCACGAACGCCACGAAGAGAAGAAGACAGTGCGACGAGCGGGAGTTAGTGGAGGGAGAGACAATCTGAGGATTTTTTTGTCCCTTTTGTCGGGCGAGGTTACATGTATGGGGTGATGGGTGAAGCTATGGAGAATCGCGAGGCGGTGGAACGGGTGGTGCACGAGCATGGCCGGTGGGTGCTGGGCGCGGTCAGGCGGCGGGTGGGGGATGCGGAATTGGCGGAGGATGTGGCGCAGGGGGTGTTTCTGTTGTACTGGCGCAAGGGAGCGGTGGTGGAGGGGATGTCGGGCGAGGGGAAGCTGGCGGGGTGGTTGTATCGGGCGGTGCGGTACTGCAGTGCCAATGCGATGCGTTTGAAGAGGATTCGGCAGCGGCATGAACGGGAGGCGGCGATGGAGAGGAAGCAAGGCGAGCGAACGGCCGGGTGGATGGAAGTGGAGGGGGAACTGGAAGGGGCGATGGATGGGCTGTCGGAGAAGGATCGGCAGGCGGTGGTGCTGCGGTTTTATCGTGGGCTGAGCTTGAGTGAGGTCGGGCAGGCGATGGGAATCGAAGAAGAGGCGGCCAAGAAGCGCGTGCAGCGGGCGGTGGGGAAGTTGAGGGAGAAACTGGCCGGGAAGGGAGTGGAGGTGGAGGCGGGGAGTCTGGGGGCGATGGTGCTGGCGCATGCGGTGGAGGGTGTGGAGGGTGGGGCGGGGGGATTGGTGGAGAAGGTGATGGCGGGGATTGGGGGTGGGGTTGGGAATGGAACGGCCGGGCTGATTGCACAAGGAGCAGCGAAGATGATGGTATTAGCAAAGGTGAAGGTGGCGGCGGTGGTGATGGGAATCGTGACGGCGGGCGCGGCCGTGGTCGGGGTGGGGATACAGAGTTTGGCACATGGGCAGGGCTTAATGCAGGCGTCCAGAATCCAAGTGCTGCTTCCCGATGGCAAGCCGGCCGTGGGGGCAGCGGTATACGAAGTAAAGACAGACGGGCCCTATGTTCGAGATCCGGTTGCGGGGCTGCATGAGCGTGGACCTACGTCTCGCCCCGGGGCGGGTGCACCACAGACTGACGCGAACGGGCAGTTCGCGATACCGTGGTCATGGTCTAGCTCTCAGGGGCTGGGGATTGTGCATGATGATGGTTTTGCCGCCATCAGCACGAAGGCCCTGCAGGGCGATCGGCCGCAGGTACACTTGGAACGGTGAGCGACCGTCCACGGTGTGCTCGCGTCTTCGCTGCGCACTGAGGGGGTGAAAATGAGGCTCAGCGCGCGGCGTTTGGGTATGACATACGAACTGGAGCAGGATGTACAACCCAATGGCTCGTTCGAGTTTGTGCATGTACCGCCGGGACAGGTGACGGTGTCTCGGATTCAGCCGCTGACACGTCACTTCACGTCAATGAGCTTCTTTGATCGGCACGTGTCCATCAGGGCAAGTGCGGGAAACGCTGCGACGACCGACATCGGTGACTCCGGCGCCAGCATCGTAGTTCGGGCAATGCTTCCAGATGGCAAGGTGGTGTTGCCGGAGGCGTACTATGTCACGGCCAGGCTTTCCCCGCTTCGCGGCGATGTCCCCGACTCCTTCAAGCGGTTTCGAGCGATGGCCGCGACGCGACCAGCGGAGATCTCTAGCCTCAGCGAGGCCGAGCAGTGGGACGTTGCTCGTCGATGGCTCGGAGAAGAGGAAGTGGCAAGGATGCAGAAATGGGACCAGCGGCAAAGGATCTGTTACGTCGCGTTCCCTGACGATCGCGGCGTTATCCAGTTCAGCGGCGTTGCGGCCGAACGCTACGAGTTGAAGGTCGAGGTCCTTGAGCACAAGCTTGAAGCGCCATGGGGAGAAGGAAAGCGGGTGGCGGAGTTGACGCAGTCGGTGGATGTGAAGGCCGATGACGTCACGGTGCAGTTAGGCGATGTGCAGCTCAAACCGGCAGCGCAGCGGTAAGACGGAGGACATGGGGAGCCGAAGGCGGAAATCCGAGAAGAATTTTGTCGGTTTTGTTCGTCGGCGCGGCATGTAGTGGTAGAAGGGTGGAGCAATGCCGCAGATTCGGGAACATGGCGAGATAGAAACGGTGGTCCGCAGCCACGCGGGGTGGGTGCATGCCTGCGCGAGCAGACGGGTCGGGAATGAGGCCATGGCTGAGGATGTGACGCAAGCGGTGTTTATCCTGCTGTGGCAGAAGCGGAGCAGGCTGGGGAAAGAGGTGACGGTGACGGGGTGGCTGTACCGGGCGGTGCGGTATTGTGCGGCCAGGGCGCTGCGGGTGAAACGCATCCGAGAACGACATGAGAGGGAGGCGGCAATGGCCGGGTTGAGAGACAGGTCCTGTGGTGAGGCGACTTGGGGCGAGGTGTCGCCGGAACTGGAGCGGGCGGTGGATCGGCTGAGTGAGCGGGATCGGGCGGCGGTGCTATTGCGGTTTTACAGACACATGAGCTTTGCCGAGGTGGGGTGTTGCTTGGGGATCAGTGAAGATGCAGCGCAAAAGCGGGTGGAGCGGGCGGTGGGGAAGTTGCGGGAGAAGCTGGCGGGGAAGGGGGTGGAGGTGGAGGCGGGGAGTCTGGGGGCGATGGTGCTGGCGCATGCGGTGGAGGGTATGGAGGGCGGGGTGGCGGGGTTGGTGGAGAAGGTGATGGCGGGGATTGGGGGTGGGGGTGGGAACGGGACGGCCGGGATGATTGCACAAGGAGCAGCGAAGATGATGGTATTAGCAAAGGTGAAGGTGGCGGCGGTAGTGGTCGGAGCGGCGCTGGTGGCCGCTGTCGGGGCGGCGGAGATCGTGACTCATTCTGGCGAGCGCAGTTCCGCGGTGGCTGTGCCGAGCAAGGTTGCGAGCAACGTGGTTGGTCTCGCGACCACTCAAGCGGTCGCAGTCGAAAGCCCGATTACTGCCTGGAAACGGGGTGATGCAGATCGAGCGGTAGAGCTTCTCCGTAAAACCGATTGGAGCGCTCCCGGTGCGGTGCCCATCGGATCAACATTCGAGATGTCGGAAGCAAAGTTCATCCAAATGCCCCAAGCAGAGCGAGATCGCTTGCAGGCAGAGGTGCAGGCGGACGCGCGTGTATTGTCGGCCCTTCTCCGTGGAGCAATGGCGAAAGGTGATGAGATGGCCGGGAGGCAGGACAGTTCCGCAGCTCAGAGCTACTACAAAGGTGTCGATCGGTGCGCGAGGTATTTCGCCGAGGACGGCCGCTCTTTGAAGATCCATCAGTTGGTCGCGATCGCGGCCGCAAAGGCCGTCAAACTGAAGCTGCCACAGGCGAAGGAGTGACAGTGCGGGACAATGGATGCAGGAGAAGAGTGAATGCAGGTTGATCCGCAGATTGGCAAGATCTGCGCAGATGGGAAAATCGGAAAGGAGCGGAGAAGATGGAATTCGCATCTGTCTGCTCCGGCTTGGTAGGGTGGAGACATCGAAAGGAGCGATGAAGATGATGGCGATGGCGAAGATGAAGGTGGCGGCGGTGGGCGTGGTGGTTGCGCTGACAGGGGGTGTGGTCAGAGCGCAATCGCCTGGCGCGGCGACCGGGCCGGCATCGGCGACAGTCGCTCGGGAAGATGAACGTAGTAAGGTGCAGGTGTGCGTTGAGACTCGCATCATGACGATCGAGAAGAAGTTGCTGCCGCCTGAGATCTATGATCCGGTCAAGAAACAGTGGCGGAGCGATTTCCTTGATGATGAGCAGGTGAGTGCGCTGGTGCGCAGTACGCAGGCCGATCAGGGAGGCTCGGTCGTGACAGCGCCGAGGACAACGGTGGATGATGGCGGGGAGGCAAGCATAGAGGTCTCAACGCCGCATCAGTACCGCGACGTTAGTGCAACCACGCGGCCGGATGGAAGCCAGGAGTATTCGCCGACACTCAGCGATACGTGGGATGGGATAAGAGAGAACATCACGGCCAAGACCGACGCCGATCACAAGGTGGTCGGAATCAAATTCCGGCTGACCATACAGAAGGTATGGGGTATGGACAAGGTCCAGACCAAACCGACACATCTGGATGATAAGCCAATCGACTTTGAACTACCTCGACTGCACACCTTTGATATCAATACAAACATTGCTGTGCCCAGTGGAAGGACTGCCCTGGCTGGCGGGGAGATTCGGGCGGTTGCTGATACGCAGGCACCGTTGAAAAGCACGATCATGGATCGATTCCTGGGCCGATTGGAACCGGTGGGCGATGGCAAAGGGCATGTTTCCGAGTGTGCGTTGATCGTCCTTGTGAAGCCGACAATCATCATCGGTAATCCGCGAACTGGGGTGATCTTGCCGTCATCAAAGAACGCAGCAGCACCATGATCTTCCGGCGATCCCCGGGGACGTCGTGGCGTGAGAAGGAATGCATTCGGAATTGTGGCAGGAGAAGATGATGGTGATGGCGAAGGTGAAGGTGGCGGCTAGCGAAAAGCCGAGAGCGAAAAGCGGAAAGCGAAAACCGATGAACGGGAGAGGATGAAGTGAAGACGGGGCTGGGCCTCTGCTACGTCTGCTTGCTCGATGTGAAAGATCCGCGGATTCTTCCGGGGCACGGTTGCAGTATTAGCGCGTCGCGTTATTATTGGTTTCCAGCATGATTGCGAGCTTCCGGTGCCGCGAAACACAGCGAGTCTTCCTGCGACAACGCTCACGCAGGTTTAGCGGGATCGAGCGGGCGGCATTGGCCAAGTTGCTGCTGCTCGAGGGTTCCGAACGGATTGATGATGTGCGAGTGCCGCCAGGGAACAGGCTCGAGAAGCTTGGTGGCGATCGAGAGGGGCAATGGAGCATCAGGATCAACAGCCAGTGGCGCATCTGTTTTCGATGGAGCGGAAACAGCGCCCATGATGTTGAGATCGTGGACTATCATTAGCAGGTGTGAATATGTCGGACAAGATCAAGCCAATACATCCCGGTGAAATCCTGCTTGAGGAGTTTCTGGCGCCGATGGGGATCAGCCAGTATCGCCTCGCGAGGGATATTGGCGTGCCGCCGCGCCGGATCAATGAGATTGTGCATGGAAAGCGTGCGATCACGGCCGACACGGCGCTGCGGCTCTCCCATTATTTTCGACTTTCCGAGCGATTCTGGATGAACCTTCAGGCCTGGTATGATGTCGAGGTGCAGAAGGATTTGCTGGGCAAGACACTGCGGAAGATCCCGGTGGTAAAGGCCGCCTGATGACCAGTTGTCGGTGGTCGACTTTGAGTCTGTCGAAATCGGCGATAGGCTACCAGAACATTCGCTCGCTGCTGAAAACACGGTACTCTGTCTCGCGCGCATCCATGATGCTCCAGTGCAGGCCGGTGGCCAGAATCGCGACGATGACGAGCAGCATCACCGGGACGAGCGCCCGGCGGGTGTTGCGACCGTGAAGCAGCGGTTGGTCGGCCATGGCCGCCAGCAGCAGCAGCGGTACAAACGCCACCCAGAGGCGCGGAAGTTCGTAGGTTATGCCCAGCAGGTACGTTGCCAACATGGCCAGCACGGTGGCGGCAAGGAGAGATGCGCCAAAGCCCCAGGCGCGGTGGCGCAGTCTCAAGCCGGCAAACGCCCAGAAGCCACCGCTGAGAAATAGGAGAAACAGCGGCAAGCCGATGAAGAACCAGAGCGTGCGGTCGTATTGAAGGGCCTTTTGGATTTCTGGAAAGCGATGCCCAACGGCCAGGAGAGTTGCGGGGATGTTCCAGCCGCTGACAAAGGCGATGGCGCTACAGAGAAATAGAGCTCCGGCCATGCATGGCAGCACATGCCGCATCAGCAGCGTGACCAGGGATCGTCCTTGGCGCCAGTTCTGCCAGGCGCTTGCCAGAATCGCGGCCATGGCCACCCAGAGATGAATCAGGCCTATCACCATGCCCAGGACCAGGAACGCGCCGGCGAGGATCGACATCGCCGGCCGGTCTTTTCGCCATCCCGCAAACCATGCCCAGAGCATGGCGTTGATGGTGAAGAGTTGAACCGGGTCTTTGCCGGGGGTGAAACAGACGGTCGCCGGGTTAAACAGTACCAGTAATGTGAACGCCCCCGCCCCCAGCGGTGAGAGAAACAGTCGCCCCAGCAGATAGGCGAAGATGGCGGAGGCGGCCCAGAGGATCGTCAGGGCCAGCCCCACGCGGATGGAGCTGCTGAGTTGGGCGACCTGCGCGGGATCGCTGACACCCTCATCCTCGATGGCCCGCTCGATCCATTTTGGATCGGCCGGTTGAGGTGGAAAGAGGCGCAATACGGCGACGGCCAGCAGAGTTGTGCCTGGGGGATTGGAAAGCACGCGCGTGCCGCGCATTTCTTCCACGGTCCGGTGCAGGCTCTGGTCGAAAGTGCGCAGGAATTCGTTGATCGACCCGACGCGCTGGGCTTCAATCACAAACGCACCATCATGAGCTGGCGAGGAAAGGTTAAAGGCGTGCTGGGACAGAGCGTTGGGCGGAGCCCACCACGTCCACGCCGCCAGCGATGCTACAACTAATGCCAGTACTGCCACGCCGATGCGCTGCCACAAGATCTTGGAGGCACAGAGCAGTCGGCCGGCCAGAAGGATGCCGCCGGCGATAGGCAGCAGCAGCAGCGCTGCCTGGAGATGCCGAACAAAAAACGGGGAATAGCGGTAGATGAATTTGCCGCTTTCGCCTAGCGGGACATCGTTGAGCCAGAGCAGATAAATCGGCGCGACCGCCACGATGGCGGCAATGGCCGTGGCCCACGCGATAGCGCGCGATGGTGGCACTTTCCCGGGGGCGATCACTCGGACTGGAACTCGACGGCTCATGGCAGTGCGCCCAAGATATCCGATGCCGCGGATCCACTCCACCGCGAACTATTGCGCTGTGACGGTAAATGCGCCGCCGCCGGTCGTCTCGAACGCGAGCGGCTCGTTGGCCTTTACCACGAGCGGCAGCGCTGGAGCGCCTGGGCCGGTCACCCGGTAGGTGCCGGGTTCCAGGTTGGCGATCAGGTGGCGCACCGGGCCATTCCCGGCCGCCGTGTAGCCCAGCGTGCGAGCCGATTTGCCGTCGGTGCGGAACCACACCACGCACAGCTCTCCAGGGGTCTGTACGCGAGCCCCGAGGAAGCCGTCGGCTTTCTCCAACGTGGCGGCCGGCGCGGCTTCATCCAGGTCGGCAGCGTAGAGCACGTGCAGCATCACTTCATCCGCCGCCGGCTGTGTTGGCGAGACGCTGTAGAGCTGGCAGGTCTTACCCGCCGAGCTTTGCAGCACCGCATTTGCCGGGAGGAGGGTGCGCACGTACAGCTTGCCTTCGCCCTGCTGCCAGCTTGCCAGCTTCTGGGCCTGATCGATGTGAGGCACGGCGGGCGCCTGCAGGCGGAAACGCTTTTCCACCGCAGTGAGAGAGACAGTGTGGTCAATCACCAGGAAGGTGCGTGGGTGCAGGAAGACAAAGCTGCGGCTGACGACACTGGCCTGCTGCGCCGTATAGCCGCGGCTCAGGTCCGAGTCGATCCAGTCGTAGGCGGTGGCAGCCGGCGCCGCCCGGCCATAGACGCCGGTGATGCGCCCATAGTCAAAGGTTGTGCCGTCCATCTCGGGAATGAAATGCTGGAAGGCACCGCGCTCCGGCTTACGCATCTCGCCACCCACGTAGAGCGTGTTGTGCAGTTCTGGAGCGTGGAAACCGTAGTAGCCATCTTCGACCAGCAGGTTGCCCTTGCGGTAGATCAGGAATTCACCGGTGGCGTTGTGCCCGTGCCCGCCGTAGACGCGTCCAGCGCGGTACACCGCCATGGTATCCTGTTTGCCCCAACCGGTGCGCATGTTCACCTGTCCCAGTCCTTTGAACCAGCGGGCCGAAACCGTGGCGTCCAGGTCAAGGGACGGGATGTCTGGGTCATACCACAGCAGGTACGCAAAGTTGAACATCGGATACTGTGCCGGGAAGAGTGTCTTGGCGAAGTACTGGGCGTAGAGGTCGCGATAGCGTAACGCCAGCAGCGGAGTGTAGCTGCCCACCGCATCCTTGCCCGCGGAAGGGCCAACGCCCGGGCCCGGGGTGATGTCGTCCATCGGCACGTACTGCCCCGAGTGGGGGATGACGCTGTACAGTACCCACGCGGGATTGCCCGGAAGCCAGGTGGATTGCGGGAACAGATCCTCGCCGGTGCCGGTGCGCCACGCTTCCAGCAGCAGCGCGAAGGGTGTGGCGGTCATGTTGTTGTAGCCCAGGCTCTCGAACCACCCGCCGCCCTCACCGGCCTGGTTCGTCGCCGGCAGCATGTGCCGGTGCAGCCACTCGTCACCCTGGGCGAGGTACTTGGCGGAGTTGCCGGCAAAAGCCGCCTCCCCGGCCAGGGCAATCCCGGCGAACGGCACGCGCCCCTGGTGCCAGTAGAACTGGTTGAAATAATCCGACGTTTGGTTCGACCAGGGCGACTGGTTGGTGATGCCGTCGTGGTCGGCATAGCCCAGTGTCTTCTGTGCGTACTTGACGATCGTCTGGCCATAGCGCTGCCGCTCTGTGGCGCTTAGGTCCGCGTAGAACCAGTCGAACGCCACGGACATGCTTTCGGTAATCAGCGGCCAGCTCCAGTGATTGCCCCGCTCGCCGCTGCTGAAGTATTCCATCCACCGCCTTGCCTTGGCCAGCGGCTCGGCGGCGCGGTTCTCGGCCATGTAGATCAGCGCCATGTTCTCCAGCTCGGTGGAGGAGATGTAACCGTTCTCGCTGGGGGCGGTAAGTCCCATGATGGTGCGTCGGGTGGCGGCGTAGGCGTCCCGAAGCGAGGGCACCTCCTGGAATCTGGCACGCCAGGCGGCTAGCCCATCGGGACGAAGGAAGATCCGCGGGCGGTCGGGCCGCACCGTTACGTTCCTGCCGGACGCGGATGGGGCGGGCTCCGCGGCCAGCGAAGTGGCGATGAGGCCTGCCACCAGCACCAGAGACGCCAACCAGCGATGGTACTTCGCGATGCGTGTTCGCATGCTCGTGTTTCTCCCTATGCAACAATACCGGCAGCAGGACGGCAACGCACGCGCAGGCTGAACCCGTGATCGGATGAGGCCTATGGAGACGGCGCAGGGCCGGGTACACAGCGTTGACGTCAGGTATGAACTGGCTCGCAGTGCGCACGACAACGTGCCCACTATCTCCCGCCTCGACGTACTACGGCAGTACATGTGGCGAGCGCTGGGCGCCAAGCCGGCCGGAGCGGCGGCGGATCTGAATGCCGCCAGGCGCTGAAATGCCCGGCGGGCTGGCCGAGTCCTCCACCATCGACCGCACTCGTTCCAGCAGCGCCAGCGAGATCGCATCTGCAGGAATGCCTTCGCTCAGCAGCCAGTTCCGCAACGACTGTAACTGCACCAAGGGCGGAAGCTGGCGCAAGATGCGTACGAGCGGCGAGCGGCCGACGTCGGGCGTTTGCGCATCGAGCCATGCGGCCAGTTTCCCAAATGCTTCGGATACCTCCAGCAGCGGGTCGACCAGATCGGGGTGATCGCCGAGGAAGATGCGAACGCGATTCCGCTGATAGTGCGGCGATGCGTTGCTGGCATCCTCGCGCCAGGCGATGCCCTGACGTACGAGGAAATCGCGCAAGACCTGGCGGCGGATGTGCAGGAGCGGGCGGAGGATGCGGACTGGACCCAGCACGGGCTCGCGGGGGATGCCGCACAGGCCTTCGATGCCCGTGCCGCGCAGGAGCCGCATCAGGACCGTCTCGGCCTGATCGTCGGCATGGTGAGCCAACAGAACGCCGCAAAGCTCATGCATCTCGACGGACTGTCGATAGAGCTCATGTCGCAGGGCGCGGTACAGCGCCTGGGCATTGGTCGGCGGATCAGAGAGCCGGGGTTCAATGTCGCGGCGCGTTGCGCTCGCCAGTGGTAGCGCCATTTCCTTAGCCATGGCCGCAACGAAAGCCGCATCCTGCGTGCTCTGCCCCTGGCGAGTCAGATGATCCAAATGGATCACTGTCAGGCGCAGGTCTGTGCGGCGATGCAGCAGATGAAGCAGGGCGACGCTGTCCGCGCCGCCGCTGACCGCGACACCCCACGGGCCAGGCGGCACCGATGCAATCGCATGCTCAAGCTGTTCATCGGTACTCATCGGAAGCTTACAATGTAGCATCATGTTCCGTTACTGCACGGTGTCGATCATTCTGGCGGGGTCTGCCGCTACGGTGTGGGCTCAAGATGAGACGCTGGATTGGGTCATGAAACACGCCACGACCGCACCGGCCACGATGCCGGCGGCACCGGCCGCGCGGGCGACTCGGCCGCTCACCAGGCCATCGCAGGCGCAGGAGCTCTCCGGCAACATTAAACTGAGCGATGGATCGACCATCACCGGTCCGATCACCACGACGCCGAGCAAGCCGCTGCGGATTTGGGTCGAGCAGCAACATGAGTACATCGATGTGCCCCTTGAGGAAGTGCGGATGATTGAGGCATCGGTGCTCTGGGAACGGATGGAGCGCGAGTGGCACTTCATCGCCAGCGGATCGGATGTGAAGGAGTACACCGGGCGAACGTATCCGGCTCGCGAGCTGCAGTTCACCTTCACATTGCAGGATGGCCGCAAGATCACCGGCGGCACGGTCACGCCGCTCTACGTGCAGCAGGAGAAGCAGCAGCGCCTGATCGTCCTGCCCAAGCGGCAGAAGGGCGAGATCGGCACGGAACTGGGGAGTTTGCTCTATCCGAAGGTGATTGAGATCAGCGGGCGAAGTACGCCTTGAGCACATCGCGATAGCTCTCGGGGAAGGACTGGGCATCGACCGTTCGCTGGCCTTGGGCCGGGGCGGTTGGGCCGAGCTCATGCACGGCTTGTGCGGGCACCGCGGCTACCTGCCCGGTTCCGGAGATCATGCCCGGTAGATTCCTCCCGGCGGTGCCGCTGCCGGTGGCGGCATTCTTGCCGCTTGGGTCAACCGTTGTCGCTGCAATCGTGGGCGGAGCTGGCGGAGGCGTTGTTGATGCCCCTTGGGCGAGGCCACCACCGGCCGATGTGCCGGCTGTATCCGACCTGGTCGGCCGGCGGTTCGCGGCCGATGGCTGCGCAGAGTCCGGGGCGGCCGCTACCGTGATGGCACTGGATCCGGGTGTCTGCCCATCCTGCATCAACGGGCGCTGCTCGCCACCGAACGGCGTGGCGGAGGCAGGGGCTCTGCGCTGGGCCGGAACAGCGATATCCGCGAGCTCTTCGGGGGTTTTCGGGGATGCGGATGCAGGAGCTCGATATGCAAGCGGGAGAAGCCCGGCGATGAGCAGTGCTGCGATCCATATTGGCGTGCCTGGGCTCCCTGCACTGAGTTGTTCGAGATCCACTTCAGCGGCTCTGTGCCGGGCAGCCGTGATCACACAAACGCCCATCCCATCGGGGTGATCGGCCAACACCGCGCTGGAGAGCAGTTCGCGCAGGTTCGCCTGCCGATCGATTTCGAGCGCGGCGGCCGCGAGCGTCGGTAGATGTCGCAATTGCAGCACAACAGCCACTGTCGCGACGACTACGGTGACGAATGTACATCTCGCCAGCAATTGGGAGCCGGTGATTCGCTGGAGCATGGCCGATGCCAGGCACACGGCTGCGATACAAAGCACCGCTAACGCCAGCAGGCGAGCCAGTCGCGCGGTAATCAGCCGTCGGCGAAAGCGGACCAGCAGCATGTACAAAGCGTCATCCATCGCGTTTGTCCTGCGCAATTCTACCGTCGGATGCTTGTCACTGCATGGCCGAGTGTTTCAGTCGAACCGCCCGCCGCAGACTGCGAACATACTGCCGGGCAGCAGCGAGATCATCGGTATAGACCTCAACCGTATATGTGGGCCGTGGGATGCTCATCCCCGTATAGGTCTCTTTGAATGTGGCCGATTTGAGGCGGCAGGCATAACCGCGTGACGCGAGCTGCTCTTGCAGCAGCGTGGCTTCGGCCATCTTTTGTGTGGTGTGAATAGGGATCGCCTCTTCCGAGAACTCCGGTATGCGCTGTTTCATCGGCGCTTCCAGCCATTCATCTTCCAGCAGATGCGCATCGAGTTCGCCGGCGATGTAGTCATCGTGGTCGACATCCGCGCCGCATTCGGGGCAGCGATCAGGTGTCGCCACGAGGTTGTACCCACAGTGGATGCAGCGATTCTCCAGACGGGCCTGCATTGGACTGGTTCCCCGCCTGATCAGCCAATACATCAAGGCACCGGTGATCACGGCCATTCCCAATGCGAAAAAGGAGAGGTAGCCGTCCATCGGGGATCATGCCCCATAGGCCTCAAGGATGCGCTGGATCAGGTTGCTGGTCGAGCGCCCTTCGAACAGCGGAGCGAGGGCAACGTGGCCGCCATAGCTCTCGACGATGTCATGTCCGACGACCTTGTCCTTCGAGTAGTCCGCGCCTTTGACCAGCACATCCGGACGGATTGCCTGGATCAACTCTCGGGGCGTGTCCTCGTCAAACACGACCAGATAATCGATGCTCTCCAGCCCCTCCAGTACGCCGATGCGGTCCTCTTCGCAGATGATCGGGCGCTTGGGCCCTTTGAGCCGCCGAATGGAATCATCGGTATTGACGCCCACGACGAGCAGATCGCCCTGGGCACGGGCGAACTTGAAGTACTGCACGTGGCCGATATGCACCAGGTCGAAGCAGCCGTTGGTGAAGACAATCTTCTTGCCGCCGGCGCGATGTTGCGCCAACTCGGCGATCAGTTGCTCCCTGGTTCTCACCTTGCCAAGGTGTCCATGGCTCTGCAGCAGCAATTCCTGGATCATCTCGCCCGGGGTGATGGGAACCGAACCGAATTTCTCGCACTCCAGCCCGCCGGCCAGGTTTGCCAACGTCGCCGCCTGTTCCCAATCCATGCCACCGGCCTTCGCCAGTGCCAACGTTGCCAGGAACATATCGCCCGCGCCGGTGACGTCATACACTTTTCGCTCGCGCGAGCGGATCCACTGCCGCCGGCCATCGCGGGAAGCCAGATAGACACCATCCTTATCCAGCGTGATGGCGGCGGCCTCAAGCTGCAGGTTTTCCAGAAGCCACTCGGCGGCCGCCTGATATTGCTCAGGCGTATCGACGGGAAGCTTTGTTGCCCGCGCCGTTTCCGGCCGGTTGGGTTTGAGCGACGATGCCCCGGTGTACTTGCCGAAATCTGCGATGGAGCCGGGATCGACCAGCACCGGAAGCCCGCGTTTGCGTGCCCGTGCGATGGCTTCCCGGCAAAGCCCCTCGGTTACCAGCCCCTTATCGTAATCCTCAATACACAAGGCATCGGCGTCGGCCAGCGAATGATCGATCAGGTCCAGCACCCGCGCTTCCATGGCCGCGTCGATCGGCGTGGCATCCTCATAGTCCAGCCGCATCATCGGCTGGGGATGGCGGTGCTGTGCCATGCCGATCATGCGCACCTTCGAGATGGTTGGCCGGCTGTTCACCGAGATCACGCCGGCCGTGTCCGTCCCACACTCGGTGAGATGTCGGCAGACCTCGCGGCCGGGCATGTCATCGCCCACCAGCGACACCATGCGGCACTTGCCGCCCAGAGAGCTGATCCCCGCGGCAACACGCCCAGCGCCGCCAAGGGCCGTCTGCTCATGGTGGTAGTGCAGCACCGGCACCGGCGCTTCCGGCGAGAGCCGATCGGCATTGCCATAGATGTAGCGATCCAGCATCAGATCGCCCAGCAGCACGATGCGCTTGCCCGCTAGTTGCGGCACGAGATTGATCAGGCTTAGTGACATAACCGTTTCCATTCTAAACCATTACCGTCCTCTGATGAAGCAATGCCCGTTCCCCGGGGCTGACATGCCCGACCGTAGAGCGTACAGTGTGCGACGATGTCAGCAGCGTCAACTCCGCCAGAACCAGGTTCATCGCCGGCTGCAGGGCCTGCCGGATCCGCGCCAACGGCGGGGGCGTTGCCTCATTCCCACTGGCAGTTTGCCAGATGGGCGGAAGACTTGTGTCTTCGCAATGGCAAGACTGTGGTGATCGGCATCGTGCTGTTCTATCTGCTGTCCTTCAACGGCTTGTGGCGTATTGGTCCTGAGAGCGGGCTGTATCTCAGCGTTGGCCGCAGCATCGCCCGTGGCGAGGGATGCAGCTACCAGGGCATAGCTTACGTCTTGCCATATTCGGGGTTGCCGTACCTGCTTGCCGGGGCGATGAGGGTCAGCCAGAGGCACGCGGTCGCTATTGTCGACGCGGCCATGCTGCTGATGGGTCTCGCGTCGATCTACCTGGCGTGGGAACTCTGTCGCCGTATCACCCGCCCTGGAACCGCGATTGTGGCTACCGTACTTCTGGCGGCCAACTTCAACCTCTACGAGCGGTGTTTTGAGATACTACCGGACATCCCTCTGCTGCTTGGCTCGGTGATGATCCTGCTGGGCGGCGTGATGTCGGGCGCGATTCCCGTGCCGCGCCTGGATGAGTTGGCGCATCGCACCTCCGCGCGTGGCCGGTGGGTCGGCGTGTTGATCTTGTCAGTTGGCCTGGTGATCTGTGCGCTCTTTGGCCCGATGATCCTGGCCCTGGCGGCGTGTCTCAGCTCTGTCGGACTCATCTCCGCCATGGCGCAGCGGCGTTGGCGAAGCGTGCGAATGCTCACTGCTCTGGTCGGCGCTGTTGGCGGTGTCTATCTCCTGGTCAGGTTGTCCGACTCGCTTCAATATGGTGTGTCTTTCACGCTCCTGAGTGGCGTCACGCAGGGCGCGCAACTGCTGCTGCAATTTGGCCTGCCGCGGCACTACATGGTCCCGCTGCTCCCGATCCTGGTACTGGTCTGGTGGGAAACGCTCTCGCGTCTGAATGTGCGCCTCGGCCGAGACGGTGGGAACCTGGTTGCCACCATCATGTTTGTGCTGCTGATCCCTGGTGCCGTGCGTTGCGTGAGTGAAGTCTGGTATGACCAATACCGCCTGCCGTTTGCCGAGCACTATCATGAAGGTCAATGGGCTGCCATCGTTGAGGCCGGAAGGCTGATCCGCGCTTCCACGCCGCCTGAAGCTGTGGCTATCGCGCCACCAGGCACCGACTCCGTTCTGACCTTTCTGGCTGATCGTTGGGCGATCCCGGTCTCCGAGCCAGTGCCCGAGCGCATGCGTTCACATCAGGCGTATGTCTTGGTGGAACGGCACAGCAGTGATGCACCGATATGGGCGCAGGCGCGGGAGTTTGCTCTTCGCGAACAGATTGGCCAGACCGACTCCATATCAATGTTGGGCGATATCTATGTGCTGAAGAAAGCGGAGTGGAAGTGATATGCAGGATCGATCGCATTTGCCGACCGAACAGCGCCTGCCCGAGTCCATGGACCTGGATTCCATATCGATTGACCAGGCCGTTGCCGTGATGAACCAGCAGGATGCCCTGGCGACCGCGGCCGTGGCGGCCGTCCGCCCGGCCGTGGTTCAGGCGATCACACTGGTGACCGCCGCCCTCTCCAGCGGCGGCCGGCTCTTCTATGTCGGGGCCGGCACCAGCGGCCGTCTGGGCGTGCTGGATGCCTCCGAGTGCCCGCCCACTTTCCGCTCCGACCCGCAGATGGTGCAGGGGGTCATTGCCGGCGGCGATGCCGCCATGTTCCGTGCCCAGGAGGGCGCTGAAGACCGCGCCCAAGATGGGGCGGCGGCCATGGATGCACGCAAGATTGGCCAGGGCGATGTGGTCTGTGGGATCGCGGCCGGTGGCACCACTCCATATGTGCATGGAGCCCTGCGCCGCGCCCGCGAACTGGGCGCAAGGACAATCTTCCTCACCTGCGTTGACGGCGTTGCCAACGAGCCGGCCGTCGATGTGGTCATTCGGCCGCTCACAGGGCCGGAGGTGCTGACCGGCTCGACCCGCCTCAAGGCGGGAACCGCCACGAAACTGGTTCTGAACCAGATCACGACGGTGGCGATGGTGCAGCTCGGCAAGTGCTACGAGAACCTGATGGTTGATCTTAGCGCCACCAATGAAAAGCTCTGGGATCGCGGGGCCCGCATCGTCAGCACGATTACGGCGTTGCCCAAGCCTGAGGCTTTGGAGTTATTGCGCTTGGCCGAAGGTCATGTGAAAGTGGCCGTGGTGATGCACGCCCGCAAGGTGGGCCCGGGCGAGGCCCGAACACTACTGGAGCAGGCAGGGGGGCGGCTACGGCAGGCAATCCAGTAGCCCGGCCGTCCCGGCCGGAAGCTCAAACCACGGATATGCCAATAACAGTTGGGCCTTGGATGGGTTGCTCCCTGCGCGGGTTGCGGCTTAACTACCTACGCGGGGCGCATGGGCTACTTTGGGTATCACGAAGCCGCAGCCGGCCAGGATGATCAGTTCTCCCAGTAGTAGCGACATCGAGATGCCGTGGAGGCGTTTGAACTCGGGGGTCTGCGTCTGGCCTTGTTGGCGCATCTGCTCGATGCGCGGGGTGATAGCTTGGCTCGAGATCGCCGCCAGCAGGGCAGCCAGAAGGACCCCCGCCAGAAGCACGCGGCGAGCAGTCCCGCCGGGACGGACGGCCATGATGCCAGCCAGAATCACGCTGCAGGCTGCGGTGATGATCTGAAATCGCTCTAAAT
>CAIQIQ010000029.1 GCA_903871935.1 uncultured Phycisphaerales bacterium | reverse complement strand
GCTGGCGCGGTTCCGTCGTCTGGCAAAGGACTATGAGCGTCTGGCATCCACCGTTGCCGGGCTGCACCTGGTCGCGTTCGCCTGTGTGCTCTTGAGCCGACTCCTCGGAGACATCACGTGAAGTGCATAACACGCTCTAAGCGTGTCGAAGGTGTCAAAGGTGCCAAGCCTGCCAGACGATGAGGGAGTACTGCCGGAAACTCGGAAGCTTGGGGGTCTTCGGGGTGGCTTGGGGTTTGCATAGATGGTTACCTGTTATTGGCGCTCAGGAGAACCCAAACATAGCACGTACGTTCGCCAATACTATTTACGTCCCCGTATCACGTCCCTCCCCGTATCACGTCCCATGCGACGGGTGGTCGCCTGCCGTGATTGCGGGAAAGGTGGCGCTGGATCAGCGCGTTAGAAACGGGTCGTCGGGGGAGGAATGGGTGGGGATTGTCGTGGGTTTTGTGGCCGGGGGTCTGTGGTGGATCAGGCAATCCTCGAAGAAGCGGGCGATGTGGTCTGGGGCCTGGCTGTGCCAGATTGCAGGCATATCGTGGCCGATGCCGGCGATGGGAAGCGTTTCGACCGGGACGCCAGCGTTCTCGAGCGCTTCCTGCATTTGCTGCGCCTGGAATGATGGAACGACGATGTCCTGCTCGCCGCAGACCAGCAGCATGGGGGGATCATCGGGTGTGACGTGACGGATTGGGCTGGCCAGTTGCGCTAAGGTGCGTTTGTCTTTCATTCGGCCGCCAAGCAGGTTCTGGATGGGGTTGCGGCCAACGGTATCTTCCAGCATGTCACCGAGATCGCCGAGGTTCTCGAGATCCATCGGTCCCGAGATCGACACGACAGCGCTGAGCCGCGGAACGGTTCCCTTGGGCTTGCGGGAACCATCGAATGCCTTCTCGTCGCTGGCCGTGGCGAGAAGTGCGGCGAGATGGCCGCCCGCGGATTCGCCCAGTGCACCGATTTGCGAGGCATCGAAGTGGTAGCGTGAGGCGTTGTCGTGCAGGTACACTAGGGCATCGCGGCAGTCCTGGATCTGAGCTGGGAAGCGGGCGTGTGGTGCAAGACGATAATCGATGCTGGCGAGAGCAAAGCCATGGCCGAGCAGAAACAGAGGCGGCCAGAGCCGCTTGTGGCCGAACATCCAATCGCCGCCGTGGATGTAGAGGATCAGCGGCGGTGGGGATGAGGTCTTGGGAATATAGAGGTCGAGGCGCAGCACGGTCTGGCCGATGCGGGTGTAGATGAGGTCAGGGTAGCGCTGGTAGTCGGCGGCAAGGATCGGGGCCGCGAGGAGGGCCAGGAGAAGGACGGCGAGCCAACGCATGAGATCTATGGTACCGCAGGTCTGGCGAAGGAGGGAAGGGGAGACATGGGGACGCGGAGATGGGCGATCGGTGCGTAGTACGTAAAACGTGATACGTAGAAGATAAAGGCCGTCGGATTGGAGATTGGAGATTGGAGATTGGAAATTGGAGATTGGAGATCAGGAAGAGATGGTGACGCCTGGTGGGTTGCATCGGGGGCGTGGGGGCAATAGGTTGATGGGATGAGTAAGAAGACCAGGGATCGAGGCGGTGAGATGGCGCGGGTGGAGTTTCTCAAGGATGAAGTGGGGTGGGTGAATCTTCGGCCGTATGCGGTGATTTCCGGGCCCGCCGGCGCCCGCGCGCATGCTTATTCGATCGGGGTCGAGCAGAAGAGGGCGGGTGGGGGCTGGTGGTTCGGGCGAGGCTCAAGAATAATGGTGAGAAGGCTTTACGGTTGCGGGGGTTTCGATGGGTGAGCGATATCTCCAGCGCGTATCCGCCGCCGGTGATTCAGTTCCCTAAGGCGCTGGAGCCGTTTTATTTTGCGACGGAGAACTTTAGGGGGGACTACTTTGGCACTACGACGACGCGGGGGGAGCATTATTTCCGGCCGCTGCCACATGAGATGGTGACGATTGGGTTTACGGAGGATGTGTATTTTCCTGGGGTGTTTATCGGCAGTGGGGTCAAGCCGCTGGGGCTATTCTGCGCGGCCGGGTCGCATGATGTTTTTGAGACGATGTTTCGGCTGTATGGCGGGGATGGGGAGAAGACGTGGAACTTTGAGATTGAGCATGTGCCGCAGGGGTTGGAGTGGGTTGAGGTCGCCCCGGGGGAGATCATCGCCAGCGAAGCGGTGTACTTTGAGATTGTCGCTACCAGTGATCCGCAGCAGGCGTGCGATGGGTACTATCGGCAGCTCAGGCGGCAGGGACTCTTTGAGCGCCGCAAGAGCAATCCGCTGCAGCGGCAGCGGATCTGGGGGAGCTGGAACTTCGGGCCGATGCAGCATGTGACGCAGGAGTATGTGCTGCGGCAGTTGCCGGTGCTCAAGGAGCGGTTTCCTTCGGTGAAGTTTGTGCAGATCGATGATGGGTATGAGCGGCCGTATCCATCGGGGCAGCGGGCACAGATCGATCTGCTGTATGGGAAGGGGGGATCGTATGATCCGGTGAAATTCCCGGGCGGACCGCGGGAGCTGGTGCGACAGATCAAGGCGCATGGGCTTCGGCCGGCGACTTGGCTGGGGTTTTGGGCGGCCGGGACATCGCCGATGATGCAGGAGCATCCGGACTGGGTTCTGCGTGATGATATGGGACGGCCACTGGTTTATCGGTCGCACTTTGCGGCGGTCACGGGAGGGCCGTATGACCTGTGCGTGCTGGATCTGTCGATGCCGGGGGTGCAGGCATACTTGGAGCGACTGTGTGCGACGGTGTTTGGCGAGTGGGGTTTTGAGGGGGTGAAGCTCGACTTTTACAGCTTCGCGTTCCAGATCCGGCGGGCGCGATTCGGAAGGGGTGGGCGCACGGCAGCGCAGTATCTGAAGTGGCTGGAGGATCTGTTCCGCCGCCATCTGCCGGAGGATGGTTTCCTGGGGTGGTGCAGCGCTGTGGGCGTGGGCAGCCCGTTCCAGGGACAGGCGGACTACTTCCGCTATGCGGAGGATATTGGGTCGGGGAGTTGGGAACTGGCGAAGCGGATTGCGCTGTGGACGCTCAATACCAATATGCTCTTGCGCGAGCATCCGATTGTGCCGAATATCGACGCGATCGGCTGGGCGCCGGATTTTACGATGGACCAGTGGCTGTCGTTCCTGGCACTGTGCGCGATTTCGGGCGGGACGGTGGAGATTGGCGGAGATCTGGGACAGTTGGACGATGAGAAAGTGTTGCGAATGAATCAGTGTCTGGAGATGTGCGACCTATCGAGTCGCGTGCGTTGCCTGGATGTGCCGGGTGGGAAGATTGGCCTGCCGCCGGCAGTGTGGGTGTCGGAGAAGGCGGGGAAGGTGCGCATGGCGGCGATCATTAATTGGGCGGATCGGGCGCGGATGATTGGGACGGCAGCGCTGGATCAGTGCTGTTCGGACTGGCGATCGATGACGAAGGTTTGGCCCAGTGCGGCGAGGGTCCGCGCTAAGGGTGTGGAGTTGCCGGCGTATGGGTCGTTGCTGGTTCGCCGGTGAAAGGGCGAGGCGCGGCCGTGCCAGTGGTGCTGCGCGCAAAAGGTTGACAGGAATACCCGGCCGCTTATCGTTCTAACACCTTGGCAAAGACGCTTGCGCTAAATGATCCGCTGCCTCAACGCTCGCGGATCGGGCTGGGCCTGGTTCCGATCATCGTGCTGATCGGGCTGTGGTGGGTTTTCACCCATGGCGCGGTTGAAGAACGAACGATCTCCCCGCAGATCCTCCCCAGCCCCAGCGAAGTCATCAGCAGCGCCCCCGAACTGGTGATGCGGCGGTCTCTCTTTTACCACGCCTACGTGAGCCTGCGCCGAGTGGGGATCTCGTATCTTTTGGCGGTGGCGATTGTCCTGCCGCTGGGCATTGGCATGGGTGCCACCAAGTCGTGCAAGGCGATGTTTACTCCGGTGACTACCGCCAGCGGATACATCCCCATCGCCACGCTTGTGCCGCTGACGATGTCCTGGTTCGGCACGGGTGAATCGCAGAAGATCTTTTTCCTGGCGATGGCATTTGCGATCTATCTGCTGCCGATGGTGTTTCGCGCTATCGAGTCGGTTCCGGATGTCTATTCACGAACAGCGCTGACGCTGGGCGCCAGCCGCTGGCAGGTCATCTGGCGGGTGCTCATCCCCGTTGCCATGCCTGAGATCTACGCGGGGATGAGACTGGCGTTTGGTGTGGGCTGGACGTATCTCGTGCTGGCCGAGGTGGTTGTCCTGGAAGATGGCTTGGGCGCCCTGGTCGCCCAGTCCCAGCGCCGCGGCCCGCGCGAGCACATCTACCTGGTCATCCTCACCATCGCCATGATCGCATGGATCGTCGACATCCTGTGGGAGCAACTCGGCCGTTGGCTCTTCCCATACAAGGTGCGCCGGTAATGCCCGATCTATCCGCACAACCGCCGATTGTCGAAGCTCGGAATCTTACCGTGCGGTTTGGCGAGTCGACCGCCATCACCGGTATCAACTTCACGGTCCAGCAGACGCCCGACCACGGCGAATTCGTCGCGATGATCGGCCCCTCAGGCTGCGGCAAGAGCACGCTGCTCAACGTCATCGCCGGACTGGTTTCGGCAAGCGACGGCGACCTGCTGGTTAATGGCGAAGCGGTCAGCGGTCCCGGCCGCGATCGCGGAATGATCTTCCAGCAGTACAGTTCCTTCCCGCACCTGAACGTGATGCAGAATGTCCTGTTTGGGATGAGCGTGAACAGCGGCGAACTGAATTTGAGTCACAGCGGCCGGCACGATCGAGCGATGGACCTGATTCGCGAGGTCGGGCTCGTCGGGCACGAGCGCAAATATCCCCACCAGCTTTCCGGCGGCCAGCAACAGCGCGTCGCCATCGCCCGCACCCTTGCCGTCGAGCCGCGCATCCTGCTCATGGATGAACCGTTCTCCGCGCTCGATGAGCCAACGCGGCTGGAGATGCAGGAACTGGTCGTCAACCTCTGGTATCGCGTTCACCCGACGATTTTCGTCATCACGCACAGCGTGACCGAGGCGGTCTATCTCAGTGAGAGAGTCTGGATTTTCAGCCAGGGGCCGGGGCAGATCGCATACGATATTCGCGACTGCATCCCGCCGACGGCCGGCATCCCTCCGCTCGTGGCGCAACAGAAGAGGGATTTCAAGGAGGCGGTCCAGATTGTCACGGAGGCGTTCCGGAAGGTGGTGGGGGACGACCAGACCGCGTCGCCCGCCGCCCGGGCAGTGCTGGGATAGATATAGGGTGGATCCATGTCTCTTCTTGAAAAGCTTCGCAATGTCGGCCAGCAATTTGGGTTGGTGCGCGTGGTGGCATCCCAGCTCTCACCGACGCCCACCGTCACGCCACACAAGCTCACCACGCGGACGATCACGCTAAAGGACCTCGACGCCGAGATCGAAGCGCAGGAACTCAAGACTCTGGGCCAGTTGCCCAGCGATGTCCTGGTCGAGGTCGAGCAGGTCCTCCTTGCCGCCGGCATCAAGCCGGGCAAGGGCAGTTGGTCTGTCACGAGGCTTCAGCAGGTGATCGGGTCCGATGCCCTGAAGAACCAGGACCGCAAACACATTCAGGCCGAGATTCTCAACCAACTCGCCGCTGATAAGGCGAGCGTCGAGGATATTGTCAGGGATGCACTTGCCCGCGATCGCGCCATCGACACGTACGACGCGATGGTCCACAGGAAGATGGTCGAACGGCAGGAGTTGCGGCAGCGTCGATGCACAGAAATCGAGGATCAGATCGCCGCCTTGCAGGAGGAGTCCGGCCGCCTCGCCCAGGAGTCCAAGGCAGATGGCCAGCACTTCCACGACTGGCACCGCAAGAAGGTTGGCTATGAGATCGAGATGGCAAAGGCCATTAACTATATCCTCGACAAGCCGGTGATCACGATCGAAGAGCACCTGCCGGAGAATGAGGCAAGACCGGCCAGATAGGCCGCCGCCCCCGGGGGCGTGGGATGTCGTACCCTCAGCCACCTACCCAAGCAGAATGATGCAGTGTGCCACCCGCTCCCTTATTGCCCGGCACGTGCTTTATACTTGTGCCTCAGGCAAGCAACACTATCATGGTTCAAGCGGAAGAAGGCAGGGAGCTCGGAAGACCCCCTCCTTAACACTTAGGAGATACCCATGACTCAGGCGAATCCTCCCACCAGTACTGGCTTGACCGGGTTGGGCAAGTTCCTCTCGTTTGTGATGGTGCTGGCGTTACTCGGCATCGGCGGTTACGTCGTCTACAGCCGCATGCGTCCCGCGGCGCCCGGCGGCGCGGCGGCTCCCATTCCTCCCGTCGCGGTTGCGCCCGTGGCGGCGCCAACTGGCGCCGGCGCTGGCGCGGCCGGTAAGATCGAAGCCCCCGATACCGCCGGCATCACCAGCGTCAAGGAGTACAAATACATCCCGGCCGACAAACTGCCTGCCGTCAAAGGCACGAGCAACTACAAGTGGGACACCAATTCCAAGACGCTGCGTTTTAGCTACAACGTCTGGTCCGGCTGGCTTCCGATCATCGCCGCCAACCATGGCACGAAGGCCAACGATGAAAGCATTTTCTTTAAGAAGTACGGCTTCCGCGTCGAGATGGTGCTGATGGATGATCCGGTTGCCGCTCGTGATGCTTTTGCCACGGGCGATGTGCACACTCTCTGGGGCACGGCCGACATGATGGTCCTGTTCGCCCCTGAGCTTAGCCGCGATTCCCGCACTGCTCCGCGCATCCTGCAGCAGATTGACTGGTCCAGCGGCGGCGATGGCATCGTCGTCCGCAACAAGATCCGTTCCGTTGCCGACCTGCGCGGCAAGACAGTCGCCCTGGCGCAGAATTCTCCCAGCGAATACTATCTGACGTCGCTGCTTTTGAGCGCTGGCATGAAGCCGGCCGATATCACTCCCAAGTACACGGCCACCGCCTTTGAAGCCGCTGCCGCTTTCGTCGCCGACAAATCGGTCGACGCCTGCGTCTCCTGGTCGCCTGACATCTACAACATCTCCGACCGTGTCGCCGGCACGCGCATCCTTTCGAGCACCAAAGACGCCAACAAGCTCATCGCCGACGTCTATGCCGTTCGTGCCGACTTTATGCGCGATCATCCCGACGTGATGGAGGGTCTGGTCGCCGGCATCTTCGAAGGCATGGACATGGTCAAGAAGAGCCCTGAAGAACCCTCCAAATGGATGGCCGACGCTTTCGGTATGAAGCCCGAGGACATCATGGGCATGCGCAATGATGCCCACTTGACCAACTTCGCCGAGAACTCACAGTTCTTCCTCAATAGCTCCAACCCAACCAACTTCGAGCGCACCTGGAAGAACGCCGCCTACGTCTACCAGAAGCTCGGTCGAATCGACAAGCCCATCCCGTTCGACCAGGTCATGGATTTCAGCGTGTTGCAGAAGGTCGATGCCAAGGGCGCATTCAAACACCAGATCGACGAAAGCACTCCGTTCTTCGTGCCCGGCAAGATGGTTGACGTCGAGAAGAAGATCCTGACGCAGACGATCCGCATCAACTTCTTCCCCAACTCGGCCAATCCCTATGAAGTGGCCCGCGACGAATCCGGGGCCGCCGTCGCCGGCAAGCTCTACGATCCCAACGTCAACGCTACCCTGGAACGCGTCGCCCAACTCTCGGGCCAGTTCGGCCGGGCGGTCATCGTCATTCAGGGACACACCGACTCGAGCATGAAAGGCCGCGTTCCGATGGATGCGGTGAAAGAGCTGAGCCAGAGTCGCGCGGAAGCCATCAAGCGTGCCCTGGTGGACAAGTTCAAGTTTGACCCGAACAAGTTCCAGGTCGAGGGCAAGGGTTGGGACGACCCGGCCAACCCCGACGATCCCATGAACCAGGCCCTCAACCGCCGCGTCGAGATCAGCGTGTATTCCCCCGAACAGCAGTGATGCGCCTGTGGGAGGTATTTGGAGCAACGATGCATCTCCTGCAACTGCTTGGACTGTGTCTTCTGGTCATGACTGTATCCTGTGCAACTCAACAGCCAGCATACAGCCGCGCCCCGGCCGGGGCGCAAGATCTGCGCGCGGCGGCGCGATCAGCGGGCTTCCGGGTGGTCTCGATTGAGACGAACATCCCGGCAGCGGTCCGGCCGGCGTACCCCTTCCAGCCCCTGGCATATGACGACAGCCTGCTGCGGGAAATCCGCACGCGCTATGAGCTGGAGAAGGTGGTTGCTCCCGGCCGCGATGAATGGGAAAGGCAGTGCCTGCTCAAGCACTGGATCCGTGAGCGCGTTCCCAACGGCACACCGACCCAGCCGGGGGAGAATGCCATTGAGGTGCTGGATAACGCTGCCCGGGGGGCCAAGTACTGGTGCAGCTACTATGGTCTGACGTACATGCAGTGTGCCCAGGCGCTGGGCTGGAGTGCCCGCAAGCTGGGGATCGACCGCCTGAATGACAAGAACGGCCTTGGCAGCAGACACCATGGCGTGAGTGAAGTCTGGTCCAACCAGTTCCGCAAATGGGTGGTGATCGATTGCCAGAGCGATCTACATTATGAAAAAGATGGCGTGCCGCTCTCGGGATGGGAGATAAGGGGCGAATGGCTGAAGAATAAGGGAGCGGACGTGCAGCGCGTGGTGGGCGCGCCGATAAAGCGCGAGCTGAAGAACCCGGCCATCTGCTGGTGGGACCTGAAGCAGGAGGATGAGACGGCGGTCTATTTCTGGATTTACTACGCGGACAGTGCCCGAAACTGGGAGGAGGAGTTGCCGACTCGTTTCATATTCCCCCAGGACAGTGCCAATGCCGGACATACCTGGTATCAGGGAGGCACGGGTCGCGAAAAACTGCACTGGGGTTACGAGAAAAAGCTGTTCCTGAGCAGCCAGGATCCCGCGGCGTTTGGCTGGACCGTGGGCGTGGTGGAGGCGAAGGTGAACAGCGCTGGGCCGCAGGGGATGACGCTGACGCTCGATTCGTATTGCCCGAACCTGATAGGCTATGAGGCCAACCTCGATGGCGCAGGATGGAAGCCGGTGCAGGCGATGCCGCTGTCCTGGTCCCTGCACACTGGAACCAATAGCCTGCGAATACGAACCGTCAGCGCGGGGGAAGTGCGGGGACCGGAGTTTTCGGTTCGGATGGAACTGTCGAAGTAGGATGTGGTCCTACATCCCCAGCAAGCGGGCGATCGTTCCGCCCAGGACCATGGCTTCCCGGTCTTTGGGCAAGTTGAGCATCTTCACGCGAGATAGCTCAACACCACAGTGAAGTGCCGGGCCGTCGGAGCCGAAGATCATTTTGTGGGATAAGCCTTCAGCGACGGTGCGCTCGAGCCACTCGTGCTCGCAGACGCTGGAAGTGTCGAAGTAGACGTTGGGGTAGGTGCGGACCAGCCAGAGGGTTGCCTGGCGCATCGCGCCATCGAAGCCGAGAAACTTGCCCATATGGGCAATGATGATTGGGACGCTGGGGTATTGCTCGGCGACGTAGCGCAGCGGGTACACATCGCCAAAGACATCGGCGAGGACGGGCTTGTTGTAGCGGGCCATGACCTCCATGATCTCGCGATTGGGATGGCCGTGCAGTTTCAGGCCGACGAGGCCAAGTTTCTCAAAAGCCTCGCGCAGAAGCGGCTCGACCCGGCCGGCATCCTGGCGCTGGGAGAGTTTGGCGTAACCGAGGAGACGCTTTGGATATCGGGCGACGATCTCGGCGGTCTGGCGGTTGTGGATGTCGTAGTTGTCGCTGCCGATTGGCAGGACTATTGCCCTGTCGATGCCGTGCTCGTCCATCCGCTTGAGCGAGACCTGGATGTCCTCGAAGGTGTCCCACGAGTGGAGCAGGGCATCGCTGTAACCGGCGTGCACGTGCGAGTCGATGATCATGATTGCTTGGCGAGGATCTCGCGTACCATGGCCGCGTTGACTTCGACCATGTCATCCTTGTCGCCGCGGTGCATGCCGACGTTCACGACATCGTTGGGCTTGATGCTCTCGAAGGCGTATTCGAAGGCCATGCGGGCATCGATGCGGCCGGCGCCCATGATCTTGTAGCCGATGCAGGGCTTCTTGATTCGCTGGATGGCGTCGACGGCCTTGGGAACATCGCTCAACTGGAAGCGTTCGCCTTTGCCGGCATGGAGGCTTCCGCAGTTGAAGAAGCAGACGACGTTGAAGTCAACGGCATTGAGGGAGTCGACCCAAAGATGCGCCGCGGCCGAATGGCCGGCCGCTCCGGCGGGGATGCCCTTGGCGCGCACAATCTTGCCCCAGGAGCGGATCAGTTCGGCATCCTTCTTAGCGAAGGCCTCATCTACCAGTCCTCCGTGGAGGTACATGGCCTTGGCGCCGATCTTGACGCCCTCTTCGACCATGGGGGCCATATCTTTGGCTTCGCGGCAATTGGTCTGGGTGATCCACTGCAGCTTGCCGCCGCCGGACAGGTATTGCTTGACGGCCTGAACAACGTGCGGGGTGGCGTTGTTGGTGATGATCGTGTTGATTCCTTCCGCCTCGGCCTTTTTCCAGGTTTCGAGGATGCGCTCCACGGTGTGGTAGGACTTCATTGCCACATCGCGCTCGGGGGTCTGGTGGCTATACCCGGCGAAGGGGTTAGCGCCCAGGATCAGTCGGGAGACATTCAGTCCGCAGAACTTAACGGTAGGAAGAGTATGGACCATAGCCGGGAGTATATCAGGGACTATGCGGTTGTCACAGGGTTCTATGGGACTTTGGGCGCGGCATCGGTTTCCACGGCGATGCGGAACTTCCTGCTGGCGTAGCCGCTGTTTACCTCAAATTCACGTTCGGTGATGGTCCAGTTTTCACCGGCGATACCGAACAGGACGTGCATCCCTTTGCCCGTGGGCGGATTGTTGGGGTCGGTTTCGGGTTTGCGGGAGGGGTAGCTTTCCCGGTCGTTGGTGATCTCCCACCAGGGGGTGAACAGGTCATAGAAGCCCCAGGCGTTGGGCTTCTTTGACTTTACGGAAAGCGGGACTTTCGCGCCCTCTTCTCTGAAGAGTCCCTGGTCGCGGTATTTGTCGGGTAGGCCGGGGTTGGAGGTGCCGACACGGGCCATGTATTCCCATTCGGCGGCGGTGGGCATACGGACGTTTCGGCCGGTCTTTTCAGAGAGGATCTGACAGAATTTGGTGATATCGGTGACGGAAGGGTTTTCCACGGGAAGTTGGGCGCCCTTGGTCTTGCTGGGGTTGGCGCCCATAACGGCTTCCCAAATCTCCTGAGTGATGGGGATTTCAGAGATATAGATGGGCTTGGTCAGCGTAACGAGGTGTGGGACCTGCTCGACATAGCGGACGGCCACGTACATCGGTTCATCCATGTAGAGTTTCCCGGGCGGGACTTTGATGCAGTTGAGCGTGAGAGTATCGCTCACCTTGATGACCAGCGGATCTTTATCGGGCATGACGAAGGGCTTGTCCGGCCGGAGCATCTTCTCGGGATAGTTCAGGCCTTTGAGGCCAAGGGCCTGATAGGATGAGGCCTTGATCCACTTTCTGCCATCCTTCTCATAGACGATGCCGGTGACGGCGTAGGCGGCGGCGCAGTGGCAGTAGTGCTTGGAACCTGGGGCGGGCATGTCCTCGGGCATCTTGGCTGGGCTGTCGGGGGCGATGAAGTACTTCAGTTGGCTGCCGAACTGCTCATCGAGTTTCTGGGCGGCATCGGCATCGAGGCCCGCGTCTGGATAGAACTCATCCATGACTTTCTTGACCCTGGCGGCAATCTCGGGAGAGCCGTCCACGGCCACCATGACGATGACATGGTCTTCGGCTTTGGGCTCCTGGGCAATGCACATGGCGTTGCACTGCAACGCGCCTTTGAGGGTTAGTTCCGGGCCGGCGAGTGCTTCCTGGCCGAAGCTGGGGCAGGTGAATCCAATCAACAATCCCGCTGCAAATCCCAAAGCATAGAGTCTTCCGACCATACGGGCCCTTTCATTGAGTCGTCTGAAACTTCCGGAATGCTATCCGAAGAGCGGGCAGATCAGTACACTTTTCTTCTCAAACAGGTGAGGAGGAGGTTCGTATGGCAAAGACGATGAAGTTTCCGAAGGGATTCGTGTGGGGCGCGGCGACGGCGGCTTATCAGAACGAAGGTGGCTGGAAGGCGGATGGGAAGGGGCCGTCGATCTGGGATACGTTCTCGCATATCCCCGGCAAGACGTTCAACAATGACAATGGGGACATCTCCTGCGACAGTTACCACCATTACAAGGATGATGTGGCGGCGATGAAGTGGGCGGGGATGAACGCGTACAGGTTTTCGATATCCTGGCCGCGGGTGATGCCTGCTGGTCGTGGCAGAGTGAATGCAAAAGGCCTGGCCTATTACGATAGGTTGATCGATGAATGCCTTAAGGCGGGGCTGGAGCCGTTTGTCACCATGTACCATTGGGATCTGCCTCAGGCGCTGGAGAACAAAGGCGGCTGGAGGAAGAAGGCGACGGCTCTTGCGTTCCATGACTATGCGGTCGAGTTGGTGAAACGGTATTCGGATCGTGTGCGGAACTGGATGCCGATTAATGAAGCCCCGATCTTTGTTCACGCGGGGTATAAGGCGGGGATTCATGCGCCGGGGGCGAAGGAGAGCTGGAAGGTCGTGAACCAATGTGCGCACAACTCGCTGCTGGCACATGGTCTGGGCGTTCGGGCGGTCAGGGCGTATGCGAAGCAGAAGAGCGAGACGGGGATCGCGCATCCGGTGTTTGCCAGCCCGGCGAGCAGGTCGGCCGCCGATATGAAGGCGGTCGAGCTTTGGTATCAGTCGGATTTTCTGGGCGGGCAGTTTTTGTGGCCGATGTGCAACGGCGGATATCACAAGGCATTCCTGAAGCGGGCGGGGAAGGATGCGCCGGATTTCACTGACGAGGATATGGAGGTCATCGCCACGAAGAATGATTTTCTGGGCGTGAACGTGTATTTCGGGCCGATCATCGCTGCCGATGGCAAGGGCGGGTACAAGGAGGTGCCGCCGCCGGATGATGTGCAGCGGACCTCGATGCACTGGCCGGTCTTGCCGGATTGCATGTACTGGGCGGTGAAGCTCTCGGAGAAGTTATTTAACGTGGACAAGCTGTATGTGACGGAGAACGGGGCTTCGTTTGTGGACACGATATTGCACGATGGGAAGATCCATGACCTGGAGCGAGTGAAGTTCTTCCGGAGTTATCTGCGTGCGCTGCACAGGGCGATGCAGGAAGGCGCGCCAGTGAAAGGGTATTTCGTTTGGACGCTTTGCGATAACTTCGACTGGAACAGCGGGTATGGGGACAAGCTTGGGATCTTTTATACGGATATGGTGACGGGCAATAGGCAGCCGAAGGAGAGTGCGCGGTTCTTCAGGGAGACGATCAAGAAGAACCGTCTTGGTTGAAGAAGTCGGGGCGAAAAGAGCGGCCGCCCGGGTGGGCGGCCGCTGTGGTGAGACTGGTTGTCGCCTGTTGCGTTAGCGATCGAACTGGGCGTCGAAGGCGATGGCGGAAGGTTTGAAGTTGACCTTCTTCACGAACTCGCAGGCTTCTTTGGCGCCATGCTCGCGGTCCATGCGGCTGTCTTCCCACTCGACTGACAGGGGGCCCTGGTAGCCGATGTCGTTGAGGGCGACGATGATCTCTTCGAAGTTGATGTCGCCGTGGCCGAGCGAGCGGAAGTCCCAGAAGCGGCGCGGGTCGGCGAAACTGGTGTGGCCGCCGAAGACGCCGGCGTCGCCGGTGCCGTGGCCCCACCAGGCATCCTTCATGTGCACGTGGAAGATCTTGCTGGCGAAGGTGCGGATGAACTTCACGTAGTTGACGCCCTGGTAGCCCAGGTGTGAGGGGTCGAAGTTGAAGCCGAAGCGCGGGTGGTTCTTGATGGCCTCGAGGGCGCGGGCGGCCGAGGCGATGTCAAAGGCGATCTCGGTGGGGTGGACTTCCAGGGCGAAGTTCACGTTGGACCTGTCGAAGGCTTCCATGATGGGGGCGAAACGTTTGGCGAAATCATCGAAGCCCTTCTGCCAGTAGGCCTGGTCGGTGGGAGGGAAGGCGTAAATGGCGTGCCATACGGAGGAGCCAGTAAAGCCGTTGACGATGCCGGGCTTCTTCTGCTGGTCCTTGTCGGGGCAGCAGTCCATGAACTTCCGGCAGGCCTTGCCGGTGTCCATCATCTTCTTGGCCGCTCGCTTGCGGACGCCTTCGGGGTCGCCATCGCCCCAGACATCGGGTGGAAGGATCGTCTTGTGGCGGGCGTCGATGTTGTCGCAGATGGCCTGGCCGACAAGGTGGCTGGAGATGGCAAAGCACTTTAGGCCATGGGCGGTGAGGACTTCCCACTTCTTGGTGCAGTAGTTCTTGTCGGCGAGGGCGGCATCCACATCAAAGTGGTCGCCCCAGCAGGCGAGTTCAAGGCCGTCGTAACCGAACATGCGGGCCTTGGTGCAGAGCTTTTCGAACGGCAGGTCGGCCCACTGGCCGGTGAAGAGCGTGACAGGTCGAGCCATGGTTTTCTCCTTCCTCTAAAGGGGTTGGTATCTGGGGGGCATGAAAGCAGGGGTGGGGGGGAATGTCAATTGGGGGAGACACAGTGATTATTGATTCTGTTAACGGGTATCTGGCAGGTGGATTTGCTAAGTTTCTTCACCGCGAAGACGCCAAGACGCCAAGACGCGAAGGATGCGGAAGCTGTCACATGCGTGTCTGATCTACTTCTCTTCAATGCAGTACAGGTTCTCCTGACCGCGGAAGTACATGCGCTTGCCTTCGAAGATGGGCGTGCTGGTCATCGTGCACTCCTGGTACTCCGGGCAGTATTGCGGGTTCCAGACGAAGTAGCCGTAGTTACCGAGCGTCCGGCCCTTGTAGGTGCCCCGCAAGGATCCGTCGACAACGAAGCTCGCCTGGGACAGGAGCTGAATCCGGTTCCGGGCCACTTCCTCGTACTTCCGCCCGGGCCTAATAATGATCGTGACGCCGGTGGAGCCCATCAGGTAGATATACGACCCGGCCAGCGTGGGGCTTGCGCCGCAGTAGTACCGCCCTCGCTCGGCTTGGAAGAGGTCGAGCGGCAGTTCCTGGCGATAGACCAGCGCCTGCGTTGCCGCGTCGAACACCATCAGCACGCCGTTGCCGGTGACGAAGTATGCCAGGCCATCGTGAATCAGCGGCGACGCCTCCAGCCAGTGGCCCTGGTAGAAGTTCAGGCCCAGGAGGTTCTGCTCGGGTTCCTTCCAGGTGATAGCCTTGGCCGGTTTGACCGTCACTCCGCCGTCGGGTGCGGGCTCGATCGGGTTCACGGCCAGGGCCGCGCCCAGGGACTGCCACGCCAGCCCATCGCTAAAGACGGGAGTCGCGTCGAAGTTGCCGTACCCCTGGCTGCCGAAGACCTTGCCGTCGCTGGCTCGCATGACGATGTTCCCGCCGGGGCAGAGCACATAATCCGTTCCCGCCAGAGAGAAGCGGCTCAGCGAACCGAACCAAATCCGCCAGCTCTTCATCTTTTCGAGGTCCACCGACCATTTCACGGCCCCATCCGCAGCGCTCAGCGCTGTGACCGTGCCGTCCAAGATGACGAACTTCTTGTCGGCCATGACCGGCGAACCGAAGAAGCCGTGGTGCTGGTGCTTGGGCTGCTCGTATCGGATCCACTGGCGCTTGCCGTCCAGGTCGTAGCAGGCGCTCACGCCGCGCTCGACGAAGGTGTAGACCCGCTGCCCGTCCGAGACCGGTGTCGGGATCGTCCACCAATCCGGTTCGCCCTGCTCCTTGGGCCGCGTGTACTTCTCGTCCACCTGCAGCATCAGCTTGTCCAGTTCCGCTTCGAGGCTTGTCTCCTCGTACACCGCCTTCGCCGTCGGCCATTTGCCGGCCACGAAGTCGGTATAAAAGGCGTCCCGCTTTGCCGCCAGGGCGTCCATTTGCGCGAACACCTCGGGCTTGGCCTTGCGTTCTTCGGCGGTCGCGGCGTCGTAGGGGCTGTTGGGCCGGACCCACAGAAGTTTACCGGTCTTCTTTTCAACGCAGACAAGGTTGTAGGGATGTGCCGTGGTGAAAATCATGTCGCCGACGATGATGGGCATGGCCTGTGTCGTTCCCGGCATCGGCGCGATCCAGGCGATGTTGTTCTCGACAAAATCTCGCGGTTCCTCCACCGGCCAGAAGCGGCACCGCACGTAGCAGGTGGGCGGGAAATCCTCAGCCTTGGCAACCCGCGGGGTGAGCTTGAAGAGGAAGCGATTCCACCCCTTTTCCAGGGCCAGCGAAATCGTCGGACCGCAGTCCGCCGCTCCGGCCGGCGTCTCCGGGATCATCTGGATCGCCTTGCCGTTGAGCCAGATCCCGACGCCCCGGCCATGGACGAAGTGGAACCAGATCTTGGTCGGCTTCTCGACATAGAGGCAGGCCTGGGCGTAGCCGGCCTGATCTTGGTTCATCTTGCCCAGTACGCGGAAGAGGTCGATGAACGAGTCTTCCACCGTGATCTTCTGCCAGATGGCGTCGCCGAGCTTGTCCCCTTCGATCGGGGCGAAGGATGCCTCGCCGGGTAGTAGCTCCTCCTTGATGGCCTTGATCGGGTCCTCGCATTTCAC
Organism: uncultured Phycisphaerales bacterium; assembly: GCA_903871935.1. GTDB lineage: Bacteria > Planctomycetota > Phycisphaerae > Tepidisphaerales > Tepidisphaeraceae > CAIQIQ01. The sequence continues at coordinate 61,009 of CAIQIQ010000029.1, read as the reverse complement.
CGGCCCGGCCACAAGCCACTCGGTAAAGAAGCCAAGCGTGGCCGGCACGCCGCCCGCGCCCGCGCCCGCAGCGGCGGATTGATCTTTGGGCACGGCTGCAGCGCACCTGAACTCGCCCAGTTGCTTGAGGCTGCGGCCCCAGCGCAGCGGAGGCGTGGCGCCCGGATACTTCCCGCTGCCATCTCCGCGCCAGCCGACCGGCTGCTCGGAAGTCGGCCGGAAGTCCGTCGAACCCAGCGATGCCGCATTGGAACTCGCCGGAGGCCTGTCCAGCGACGATTGCGCCAGAGCGCCGATAGATAGAAACGCCAGGGCCATCAGCAAGAGCAATGATCTCATGTCGGTCTCTCTCTCAAACACCAGGAACCCATGAGGAGCCTCAACAAGCCGCTCTCGCGAGCCCTTGGCGAATCCGATCTAATTGGCCTTCCGTACGATGTAAAGGCACGGCCGCCGCTTGACACCTTGGGCGGGTGGCTGGGATCGCTGCAACTCCGCTAACCTTCGAAGCAGACGTCCGCTGCCTCCAGCGCCCCGCGGAGCTTCGCATACGGCAGCTCCCGCGTGCTCCAACCATTCCCAGCACACAGCGCCGCCGCTGTGCCGGCCGCCTGGCCCTGCCCCATGCAGCACACCGTATTGCGGGTGGACATATGGGCATCGTGGTTCGACGTGATCATCATCCCCGCCACCAGCAGATTCTCCACTCCCGCCGGCCGCAAGGCCCGATAGGGGATCCCATACGTTCCCCCATTCCTGATCTGCAACCGCGGCGCTGAGTCATGGAACCCATACACCATCACCTCATCCTCAAAGTGCCGTCCCTGCAGCACATCCTCCAGCGTGATGTCATAGTCACACTCCACCAGCCGCCCGCGGCGGATGCACAGCGACGGGCTCGACCGTGTGATAAACGCCTTTTCGCATCCTGGCACAAACCGCCGGAACAGACCAACCGCCTTCTCCTGACGCTTGCGCAGTTCATGCTCCGCCTTCGCTACCGCATCGCGATCGGTCGGGCTCACCGCAAGCTTGATGTTGAGCTTGAGGAACATGAAGTAATCATCGTGCACCGATGTGATTACCGGCGACATGCCGATCGCATGCATCTCTCGGGCAAATTCCGGCGGGAACCGCCCCCCATGCGCATCAAGCCGCACAATCTGCCCCGCTCGGCCGCCGCGCACTCCCTCCGCCCGCTGCGTCAACGCCCCGCACGACTGCAGAAACTCGTGGTACCGCTCAATGGATACCCCGCCAATGCCAATCGAGTTGGCTACGGGATAGTCATTGGGCTCCGTGAATCTCGCCCCCGCGTGCGCTGACAGGTCCGCATACCCCGTCGTATCCACAAACGCCCTGGCCATCAGCGCCTCGCGGCCGGATCGGCTCTCGACGACCGCCGCCGTCAGCCGCGAACCATCCCGGACCGCTCCCACCAGCAGCGTATTCACAAACACCTGCACCCCCGCCTCGGCCAGCATCTCAAACGCCACCAGTTTATACAGCTCCACATCAATCGCCGTGCAGACCGAGTCATAGTCGAACCCCACCGACATCTCGGCATGGCCGCTGGTACCGCCGCGCTTCGCCAGACGATCAACGATCTCCTGCGCAATCCCCCGCACCACCTGGCGCTTCTGGACCCCCGGAAACGCCTTCCACAGGTTGTAGAACGAATGCAGCGCTGTCCCGCCTTCCACAGCGATCCCGCCGACATACCCCTTGCTCTCCACCAGCGCCGTGCGCGCCCCAATCCGCGCTGACGCGACCGCCGCCGGCACTCCCGCCGTACCACCGCCGGCAACCACCACATCAAACTCACGCGCTGGTAGCGTCCGCGCAGGCTCCTGAATCGTTCGCAAGATCTCTTCTCCTGATGGCCACGCATTCTCCGCCCCTGGGCCCTCTGTTTCAACACCCACACAGGCCTATCTGCACGTGAGAGCGCAGGATCTTCAGGCTCATCAGATGAGCCCCTTGGCACGCAACCGCGCTTTGCCCGGCGAATCGGGCGCGGCAGTGCGAAGCTGCTCATATTCGCGCATGTGGGCCGCGATCTGGGACTCGAGTTCCGCCTGATAATCGAAGTAGTATGCCAGGCCAGCACAGATCTGGGCAATCGAGAGATGCGGATACTGAAGATGCATCTCCTCCGGACCGGTACCGTGGGCCAAATGGTCGGCCGCGATCTCGACGACTTTTACGTTACTGTCGTCAATCCACGCGATGCCGCGTTCGTCGAGGTTCACGTGATAGGTTCTGGTCATCGTCATGGCCATGCTGATTCTACGTCCTTCAATCATTGATCTGTAAGATTAAAGGTATATACCGTACTCCCAACACCGGCGGAGAATGCGATGAAAAAGAAGAGCTATTACGAACGTTTCATGGCAATGACAGACGCTCAACGCGACGCCGAGGTGGCGAAGTATGATCAGGAGGACCTGAGCATGGGCAAGCCGCTGACACCTCAGCAGCGCAAGCAATGGAATATGGCAAAGCGCCGAGGCCGGCCGGCGAAGCACCCATCCCAGCGGGCGGGGCGAGGTCTTGATGACGCTGCCGCCGGAGTTGCTTAAACAGACAGATCACTATGCCAAAGCACACGGAATGAGTCGCGCGGCAGTGGTGGCCCAGAGCCTGAGGGCCGTTGTCGCGGCGTGAACAGGTTGCGGGTGGGGGGGGCAAAGAGTTGGAAGTAGATACGTCCCCCTTGTCTTCTTCCCCCTTGTCTTCTCTGCCGCCGGAGTTGCTTAAACAGACAGATCACTATGCCAAAGCACACGGAATGAGTCGCGCGGCAGTGGTGGCCCAGAGCCTGAGGACCGTTGTCGCGGCGTGAACAGGTTGGGGGTGGGGGGGGGCGAAGAGTTGGAAGTAGATACGTCCCCCTTGTCTTCTCCCAGCCTGTCAAAAGGCTGAGATCCCATCGGTCGTGTTTCCGAGGATATTGACATCTTCCTCGATCCAGATGCGTTCCAGCCACGACTGGGCAACAACGCGATCGACAGAGAGCTCAAGAGGCTTCGCGATGCGATTGGACGGCACCCAGGCTTGGATTTCATTGCCACAGCACATTCTGGCTATGAGCCGGCGGACCCTCTCTTGGGCGAACCTGCCATCGCTTCGGTTTGGCCGCGGGCGTAAGATGGGGCATCGCGCCAGTGCGCTAAAGGAGTTGGCTCCGATGAGAAGTGGACAAGGGTCCGTGTTGCGGGCGTTAGGCGTGATCTTCGCTGTTCTGGCGATCACTTGGCAACTGCGCGCCGCGGATACGGTCGTTGGCTGGCGCGGAGATGGCAGTGGGCGCTATCCCGATGCCAGGCCGCCGACCCAGTGGTATCTGCAGGAGGATGGGCAGTCCAAGAACATCCTGTGGAAGACCAAGCTGCCGTGCTACTCCTGGTCAACACCGGTGATCGTGGGCGAGAAGATCTTTACGCGCTGCGAACCTTACGACCTGACCTGCCTGGATAAGAACACGGGCAAGCTGCTGTGGATCCGGTCGCACCCGCCGATAATGGCGGTGAGCGATCAGCAGAAGAAGGACAATCCCGCCATTCGTGCAATCGACCCCGTCCTCGATGAGTTGCAGAAGGTGAACGATGCCTTTGTTGCTCAGGGCTGGTCGAAGGAGCTTTACAAGCAGAAATACGACTTGCAGAAGAAGATCAACGACATGACGGCCGAGGCGGATGAGCAGTACCGTCTGCCCAAGGACATGTACGTGGAGAGCTGGGCAGGATATACGGGGTCTACTCCTTGCTCGGATGGGAAGTTCATCTATCTCACCTCAGGATCGGGGATCATCGCGTGCTATGACCTGGATGGGAATCGCAAGTGGGTCCGCTATGAATCGCTGTCGTCGATATGGGGTGAACATGGCTCGGCCTGTTCGCCAGCGCTGGTCGGCGACAAGCTGGTGGTCAAGACAAAGAAGTATGCGGCATTGGACAAAAAGACAGGCGAAGAGATCCTGACCTTTGCTCCAAAGGGCGGCAACGACTCTTACACCATCCTCCCGTTTCGCGCTGGCGGCGAGGACTATGTCATTGCCGGCGGGAACTTCCTTCGCATGCGGGATGGCAAGTCGGTCTTCTATGCCGACTTGTGCAATATGGTCACCACCAACGACAACATCGCCTATTTCGCGACGTTCGGACACACCTACTGGGCCCGATGGGAGCCGGCGGCCAATGGTGAACTGACTGTTTCGGCGTTGATCAAGGGGGAATACTCGAGAATCACGTTCCCCGTGGATGACCCCAAGCTCAAGTGGGAGCCGATGCATAGCTTTTACACCGCATCGCCGCTGTACCACGACAAGCTTCTGTATTGCCTGTCGAACTGGGGGAAGCTGGTGGTGCTTGATACGGAGAAGTCCACTCAGGCAGAGGGCCTGGTCTATTCGAAGAACTTACCGTTCACGTTCAAGAACCCTAAGGGGCGCAAGAGCATCGGGATGGGCATCGGTGCCAGCCCGGCTCTGGGGGGCAAGTACATTTATATGATCGACTCGGCCGGCTGCACGATTGTTATGGAGCCGGGACGGGAATACCGGCAGGTGGCGATGAACTGCATCGATTACACGGTGCCGGAAGGTTGGGAACCGAAACACTGGCTTGGGCCGCACCATGAACAGACCGAGGCGAGCCTGGTGTTTGACGGCGCCCGCATCTACATTCGCGGCGAGCAGTTCCTGTACTGTGTGGGGGAGCAGTGATCACTTTCGCGATGTGTATCAGTACGCTGTGCGCAATTCCATTGGTCGTATTCCGACCTGTCCGGTCGCGTTGACGGGCGCCATCTAGTACTTGTTAGCGTCGCTGGGGATGCGCGGGCCGGGGTGTCCGCGCGTGTTGCCCAAAAGCCATTGGTAGAACTCGTCGCCGCCGTAGTACGGGTCCCAGATGTCGTGGCCGGCATGGGGGATCAGCGTGAAGCGAATGTTGGCCCCCACGCCCATCAAAAGCTTCACCATGTAGATGTTGCCCTTGGTGAAGTCGTAGGCGTCTTCCCCGTCTTTGCGATCGTCGCTGCCGACGACGGCCCAGATGGGCAGGTTCCTAAGCCTCTGGCCCACGATCTGCGGATCAACCAGCTTCTCGTCAATGGCTCGCCCGCAGAACGGGGCCGCGGCGGCAAAGCGCTCGGGGAACTCGATCGCAGTCCGCCACGACCCTGTGCCCCCGAAGCTGAACCCCGTGACGTAGATGCGGTCCGTGTCGACCGGGTACCGCTGGCACACCTCGTCCAGGACGGCCACGTTGTACTGGGCCGCGCGAGCTTCTTCCATGCTCATCACGCCGTTGATTTGCGGCGTGAGCACGATGAAGCCAAATCTCTTGCGGAACTCCGGGTCGGACTTCACCAGGCGCGGCGTGCCGTGCTCGCATACCCTCTCAATCATCGGGCCCACTTCGCCCTTGCCGTGCAGGAACAGGATCAACGGGTACTTTTTGGGGGACTCACTCGGGCGGAAGTCATCGGGCAGGAAGATCGAGTATCGGCCGGGATAGGGCCGGCCCTCAAGTGTCCACGGAAAGCGCACGTAGTGATTGCCCGGGGCCAGCGGCGCCATGTCGAGCAGCATGTCAGGGGGCGTCACGGTCTGGGGCTGGGCGCGGGCGGCGGCAGCGCTTTCCAGCAGCAGCATCGCACCGCCCCAGTTGCCCATGTCGTTGGCGTAGCTCACGCTGGCGTGCCTGGACTCCAGGACGAGGTTCCTCGCGTTGCGCAGATCAACGCTGAGCAACTTGGGTTGGTCCGCGGCCCGCATGACACCGGTATCGACAACCTTTCGACCATCGACCCAGACCTCAAAGATCGTGCCGGCGTCCGGAGGCGCGGCCTTGTCGGTCCCTACCACGGATACAAACCGCGTCGCGGCACCCTTGAGGTCCACCGCCAGACGACAGATGGCCAGCGTGCCCAGGCCGTGCGCATAGACCGTGTCGCCGAGGGTCAACCGGCCCCGGCGCGCGTTAAGCCGGGCGTGCAGCGGATGGTCCCAGTACTCCCGGGATTGCCAGGCGTTATTGAGGTCCAGCCGCTCAATCCAGAGGGCGTTTTCGGGTAGTTCCTTACCGCGAAGGATATCGATGGCCTGCGCCATTTCCGCTCCCGCTCCCGCCCTCGCTCCCGCAATGCCCGGCACACCCGGCGTAGCGGCCGGGGATGTCGATACGTCGCTGATCAGCGGGAGGACCGGCATGACCGGGGGCGCAACGGCCGCGGGCTGCGTCGCGGCAGGGGGGTTGGCGGCAACAGCCCCGGGGGCAGCGCGCGCCACCGGCTGCAGACTTAGAGCAGCAACGATCCACGCGGCTACTAGATAGCCGCCTGCCAACTTCACCGCATGATGCATGATACGGGCTGGGGGCATTAACATCCTTCTCATGCGCCCCCAAACAAGTGGGGGCCATTGAACCGTTGGTATCACCTTCCCAGACACATCGCTCTCTCCATCAATGCGGTCTGTATGCTCTGGCGAGTGCTTTCGGGCGTGCAACGAGTGTTGGCGTGCTCTCCCCGCAGGCATTCCAGGAAATAGCGCATTTCTCTGAAATAGCCTGATTCCTGCGGTATCTGTATGCCCGGGATTGCGCCCTTCCAGAGTTGGCTGACCTTGAAGCCGATGTTCGTGCCGGGATGGTATTCCACGGTGGCATTTTCAAAAAAGGCCGTGTAGCCCATTCTGAAACCGGAGTACATCCAACTCCCTCGAATGGTCAGGATCGTGGACGAGCCGTACTGCCAGATGGAGGTTATATCATCGACTCCGCCGGTCTGCCCGATCACGCCTCTGGCGGTTATTTTGTCCGGCCGGCCGAGTGCCGAAAGGGCCCAGTCGACGTCATGAACGTGCAGATCCAGAATCGCGCCTCCGGAGCGCTTGTGATCATTGAACCAACTGCCCTCAACGTGATAGGACGCGTTTCGCTCCATCATCAGTGACTGCAGTTTCCCATAGCGGCCGTCTTGGATGCAGGCCTGCAGGTATTCGTACTCCGGCCAGAAGCGGATGCACTGGCCGATCATCAACTGGCGGCGGTTTCGATCTCTGGCGGCGATGACACGGTCGCAGTCCTCCACGCTCAGAGACATGGGTTTCTCGCAGAAGACGTGACACCCGGCATCCAGCGCCATGATCGAGTAATCGGCATGCAGGTTGGTCGGTGTCGTGATAACGACCAGATCGAGTTTTTCCCGGGCCAGCATCTGGGCGAAATCGAGATATGGCGTGGCGGTCTTCACGTCGAAGGCGCCCTGTTCGGCGGCGATGTTGAATTTCACCTCGGTGGCCGACAGTTGCGCGGGGTTGATATCACAGACCGCCTTCACTGCAACGCCGTCAAGTTTCGATAGTGAGTTGGCATGCACATGCCCCAGTGCGCCAAACCCGCAAATACCTGCATTCAACATCTTTAGCACCTTTAGAAACGGTTTTAGGGGAGAGCAAGGGATGATTCGACGCGCAGTTGCGCTCTCGTGAGAGGGCCTAGCCGCGAGCTCAATTCCGCCCGGAGACGCCTCCGAACTGTTATGCGAAATGTACCAACACTGTCCGTAGCAGCAAGAACTACGTGCGCCTGCCAGAGGAACAGAGAGGAAGGTATAGTACCCCCATGGACTGGCCGCGGGTTATTCTGCATCTGGATATGGATGCGTTTTACGCATCGATCGAGCAGCTCGATCGGCCGGAGCTGCGCGGGAAGCCGATTCTGGTGGGGCATGACGGGCCGCGAGGTGTTGTCTCGACCGCGAGCTATGAGGCCCGGAAGTTTGGCTGCCACTCGGCCCAGCCGATGGTGACGGCGAAGCGGCTGTGCCCACAGGCGATCGTCGTCCCGGTGCGGATGGAGCGCTATAGCGAAGTGTCCGGGCGAATATTCGGCATCTTCGATGAATTCTCACCTCTGGTGGAGCCGTTAAGCCTTGATGAGGCGTTTCTGGATCTGACCGGCACGGAGCATATCCACGGGACGGCCATAGAGGCGGCGCGGAAGCTCAAGGCGCGGATTCGGCAGGAGGTCGGTGTTACCGGGTCGGCCGGTGTGGCGGCGTGCAAGTTCATTGCGAAGCTGGCTTCGGACCTGCAGAAGCCCGATGGGCTGACGGTGATTGGCCCGGAGGATCTGGATTGCGTCCTGCCGCCGCTGCCGATCACGAAGCTCTGGGGTATCGGCAAGGTGACCGGGAAGCGCCTGGAGCCGCTGGGATTGAGGACGATTGGGGATCTGCGCCGCCGGGGACTGGATGGGCTGCGACAGGTCCTGGGAAATGAGGCGCAGTGGTACTGGAACCTGGCGCATGGCATCGATGATCGGCCAGTTATTCCTGATCATGATGCCAAGAGCATTTCAAACGAGACGACGTTTGGCACGGATCTGGCGGATGCCCAGCAGGTGCGGGATGTGCTGCTGGACTTGACGGAGAACGTGGCCGCCCGGTTGAGAAGGTCAGGGCTCAAAGCGGCGGGTGTGCATATAAAGGTGCGGTTTGGGGATTTTCAGACCATTACGCGGTCGGCGACGCTGCGAGAGCCGACCGACGTGACGGCCGAGCTTTGGGCGGCAGCCCGTGGGCTGTTCGATGAGTGGGGGCGGGGTTTCCAGCCTGTTCGTTTGATCGGGATTGCGGCTGAGCGGCTGACCGCGGGGTCGGTGCAGCAGCTATCGCTGTTTGCCCATCCGGAGCAGGTTCGGCAAGAGAAGCTCGATGCCCTGACGGATCGGATCAACAGCCGGTTCGGCAAGCGGGCCATCCGCCGCGGCGGGGCGTGATGCTACGGCTACAGGACTTCAAAGGCTTTGGGATAAGAGCCAAGGACGGTGAGCTGGAGGCAGTGCTCGCGGGTGGCGGCGACAGCTTTCTGCATGGCCGGGTCATCCTGATGGCCGACGGCGTCGATAAAGAAGTAATACTCCCAGTTGACCTTTTTGGAAGGGCGTTTTTCGATGTCAGTGAGGTTGATGCCGTTGTCGCGGAAGACGTCGAGAACCTCGGCAAGGGCACCGGGCTTGTGGGCGGTGGTGAACATGATGGCGGTTTTGTCTTCGCCGGAGCGTTTGGCCGTCTCACGTCCGATAACAAAGAAGCGGGTGACGTTTTCGGGGTTGTCCTCGATATTCTCGAAAAGGACGGTCATGCCGTGGATCTGGCCGGCGATGGCAGAGGCGATGGCGGCAGCGCCGGGTTCGATGGCGGCAAGTTCGGCGGCCCTTGAGGTGGAGGCGGCCGGCTGGACATCGCGGTCTTTGGCGATGGCCTGCAGCCAATTGCGGCATTGGGCGAACACTTCGGGCTTGGAGTAGATGCGTTTGACCTTCTCCCAGGGCTCTTTGGCGAGGAGGTTGTGATGGACATTAATCAGCACTTCAGCGCAGATCCTGGCCGAAGACTGCAAAAACGCGTCCAGGGTGTCGACAATTGACCCGCCGATGGAGTTTTCGACAGGCACCAGGCCATGATCTATATGGCCACGGGCAACTTCGGCGAAGACGGAAGCGATGTCGGTGAGGGGCACATATTCGACGGAAGCGCCGAATTTTCGGATGGAAGCGGCGTGGGAGAAGGTACCGGCGGGGCCGAGATAGCCGATGCGCAGGGGGCGTTCGAGGGCGAAGGAGCCGCTCATTAATTCACGATATACCGCCTCAAGACAGCGGGAGGGCAGGGGGCCGGGATTGAGCTTGCGGATGCGGTCGAGGACCATTTTTTCACGATCAGGGGCGTAGATGGGGGTGCCGGAGGTCTGTTTGACCTTGCCCACCTGGACAACGACTTTTGCCCGCTCGTTGAGGAGGCGAACGATCTGCTCGTCGACGGCGTCAATCTGCACACGTAACTCATCGAGAGATGGGAGTTTGGACTTGGGATCGCTCATGGTAGGGGTTTTTAGCCGCGGATGTCAGGTGCGTCAAAGACCGAAGCGTTTTTGTTTGCATGATTTGCAGAGTTCGCTTACCATGTCCGCCACCCTCTTTAGAAGAGGGAATCTGTCTGTGTTTGGTAAGGTGCCAAATGCAGCTTGCCGACGCAGACAAGGTCGTGGGCATGGGCTTGTGTGCCTGCGAGTTAGGCTGTTCGTCATAATCGTGTGACGTGCGGTCTGACGGTGCCGGAAGATGTCGCCCGGCATCCCACTCAAGTCGGCAAGACTGCCGCCGAGGGAGGCAGTCATCGGCCCTTGATCTCAGGCTATTGGGATCTGGGGAAGTGTGGCGAGAGTGATGATCGGTTTTCGCTCGATTACTGTGTTGTTACTCTCATGGACGGTAAGGCACCACTTACCGGGGAATCGAATTTCCTCGAATGCCTGAAATAAAGGCAAAGGAGAGGCGTCGTGTTTGTTAATCGCTCGAGCCGGAACTCTTCGACGGAGAAGTCGGTTTCCCAAGGTATCCTTATGGAACACAGGAAAACCCAGCGCCGTGCAGCTGTCATCGGATTGGCAGTTGCTGCAACAGTTTCGGTTGTTTCGGTCACATGGACGCGGCTTCATGCTGAAGCCACGACTCCAGATACCGCGGCAGCCCGTCCCTTGTCCCTGGCCGATGCTGCGGCGAGCGATTCTGACCTGCTAAAGCAGGCGGTCGCGCAGTACAAAGCCAAACAGTACGAGGATGCCAAGGCGACCTTGGCGCAAATCAATGCCGCCAATCTTGCGGGCTCCGACCAGCGGACACTCGCTTCGACAGGTGACGATGTCGAGAAGGCGATTGCCGGACGGGCCGAAGCGAAGGCCCGCTTTGAGGAAGCCGAGACAAAGATGGCTGGCGGCGACCTGGTCGAGGCCAAGCGGCTTTACAAATCCGCGGCCGACAGCAAGTTTGTCGATGACGGCACCAAGCAGAAGGCGCGTGAGCAATCTGCAGCCGTCGATGCCATGCAGGAACAGCAGGCCGGCGAGCAGAAGGCGATGTACCAGCAGGCGAAGCGCGACTTCGACGCTGGCAACTATGCCGAGGCCAAAGGCGCGTTTGAGAAGCTTTATCAATCGGGCTACAAAGCCCCGATGTTCCAGGGAAGCCCCAGCGACTTCCTGAAGAAGATCGATCAGAAGACGGCGGTTGCCGCTGAGACGCCTGCGAAGCCGGCCGAGGTGACGCCCGCGGTTGCGCCGGCCGTCGACACGAAGGCTGCCGAGGAACAAGCCAAGGCTGATAAGAAGGCTGCCGAAGAGGCGGCCAAGGCACAGCAACAGAAGGCCAAGGAGGCCTATGCTGCTGGTCTGGCGGCCTTGAAGGCTAATGACTTTGCCACCGCTCGCGCACAGTTCAAGGCGGCCGACGAAGCCGGGTTTAAGCCCGGCATCTTCCAGGCGCCTGCTGCCAAGATGCTCGCGGAAGTAGATAAGGCTGAAGCCAAGGCCCAGCCGGTAGCGACAGAACAACCTGCCCAACCCGAGGCGCCCAAGGCCGCGGCTCCTGCCGTGCAGGCCCCGGCGGCCGAAGCTCCCAAAGCTGAGGCGCCCAAGGCTGAAGCCCCGAAGACGGAAACGCCGACGGCGGCAACACCGGCCGCTGAGGCACCGAAGGCGGAGGTTGCCCAGGGTGAGGCTCCGGCGGCCGATCCCAATGCCGCGAAGCAGGCGTATGCCGCTGGTCTGGCTGCCCTGAAAGCAGGCGACTATGCGACTGCCCGGACGCAGTTCCAAGCGGCAGATGCCGCGGGGTTCAAGCCGGGCCTGTTCGAAGCTTCGGCTGCCAAGATGGCAGCCAACGTCGATCAGGCCGAGGCCGATGCCAAGACCAAGGCTGAAAAGCAGGCAGCCGATGCTCAGGCGAAGGTCGATAAAGAAGCTGCCGAAGCCAAGGCCAAGGCCGATAAGCAGGCAGCCGATGAGGCTGCCCGTGCCGAGCGTGACGCTGCCAAGGCCCAGGCGGAGGCTGACAAGACCTCGGCCGCGACCCGTCAGGTTGCTGCCCGTGAACAGTACAAGACCGGCTTAACTGCCCTGAAGGCAGGCGATTACGTTGCCGCCCGCGCGGGGTTCAAAGCCGCAGATGAAGCGGGCTTCAAGCCCGGTTTGTTTGAGGCCACGGCCGCCAAGATGCTTGCGGAAGTGGACAAGGAAGAAGCCAAGGCGCAGGGCAAGACGGGGCAAGCGGTTGCCGAGGCCCCCAAGGCCGAGACGCCAGCGGTTGAAGCCCCCAAGGCTGAGACACCCAAAGTTGAGCAGCCGGCGGCTGAGACTCCCAAACCCGAAACTCCGAAGGCGGAAGTGCCCGCAGTCGCCGCAAATCCGGCTCAGTCTGATTTGGAAGCCACGGCCAAGATGGAACAGATCCGTCAGCAGGCGAAGGCTTATGATTCCCAGCGTCTGGTGGACAAGGCGCGCCAGGCTCAGCAGGAGGGCCGCACAGCCGATGCGTTGGATGCCTACACGAAAGCTGTGGAAACCGATCCTTCCAACCAGGCTGCTGTGGACGGTCGGAATCAGATTCTGACGCTGGAAGGCCGGGCACCGGTCGCCACAACACTGCTTGATCGACAGGCGCAGGCAAATCTGGCCAAGAAACAGTACATCACCTATAGCTTTAATGAATCGGTTGACCGTACGCGGGCGGCGATTGCGCAGCACAACTTCAAGGTTGCGCAGATACAGCTCGATTCAGCGGCGGTCGCGAGACAAACAGATGCGAATCTGTTCAATCAGGACGAACTCAAGGCGTTTGATACCACGCTGGCCCAGGTCCAGGTTGAATTGAAGCAGGCGCAGCAGACGTTTGAAGCTTCTGAGAAACAGCGACTGGCCGAGGAGGCGCAGCGCGTCAGTGAAGCCCGCCAGGCGGCGTTGGACACCGAGCGTCGGGCAACCGTCGCGGCTCTGATCAAGGATGCCCGCCGGTATATCTCGCAGAACAAGTACCGCGAGGCGATGGCGACGATCGACCAGATTGTGGCTGTCGATCCGACAAATGATTATGCCACGGGCGTCCGCCCGCTGGTTGAGGATCGTTTCCTGCTTCAGGAACAAGCTCAGTACCGCGAGCAGTATAAGCGGAACCTCACCAAGTACCTGAACCGGGCTGAAGAGCAGCAGATTCCTTACGACGACATCTATCGTTACCCGACGAACTGGCCGGAGATCAGCGATGATCGTGACAAGTTGGTCCTGGAAGAACAGGGCCTTGGCGAACAGGATCGGGTTGTGCGTGCGGCGTTGGAGAAGAAGCAGCCGCTGGTGAGGTTTGACGGCACTCCATTCGATGAAGTGATTGATCTGCTTCGCGATACCAGCGGTGTGAATATCCTGGTGAACTGGAAGCAAATCGAACAGTCCGGTATCGATCGCAAGGCACCCGTGCAGGCGCGCCTGCGCGATGTGAAGCTAGCGAAGGTGCTGGATGTGGTGCTCGCTCAGGTCAGCACTGACCCGGTTAACAAGCTGACCTATACGGTGGATGAGGGTGTGATTACCATCTCCACCACGGCCGAGCTGTCAAACAATGTGGTCACGCGCGTGTATGAAGTAACGGACCTGATGCCCGATATCACGGCGACGATGAACGGTGGCGGCAACGGCGGCGGCGGCGGCGGTAATATCGGCGGCACCAGCGGCGGTGGCAACACCGGCGGCGGCAACCGAGGCGGCGGTGGCAACACCGGCGGCGGTGGCCGAAGCAGTGGCGGTGGCGGCGGTGGCCGAAGCAGTGGCGGCGGCGGCGGTGGTGGCCGAAGCTCTGGTAGCGTCGGCGGAAGCGGCGGCGGCAGCAATCTGTTTGGTGGTGGCGGCAGCGGCGGTGGCGGTGGTGGCAATGGCGGCAATGGCGGCAATACCTCCGCTACCATGGACGATATTACCGACCTGATCGTGAACACCGTTGATGTCAATACATGGGACACTGCGGGCGGTACCGGATCAATCCGGCCGTTCTACCCGAACCTGCAGTTGATTATCTCGCAGACTCCCGAGGTGCATCGCAATATTGAGAACCTCCTGGCGAAGTTGCGCGAACGTTCAGCGATCCAGGTGAACGTTGAAACCCGGTTCCTGACGGTATCGAGGAGCTTCCTCGAAGATGTGGGAATGGATTTCCAGGCCACGTACACACCCAACTCTGATAAGTGGACACCGATCAACATCGCCTCAGCCAGCAGCTTGTTCACGGCTGCACCGCAGACCGGCGTTCCCGGGTCGTTGGGCGCGCAAGCGCCTGCGATCAGGGTGGATGGCGCATACCTTGACGATTTCCAGGTCAGCTTCATTATCCGGGCGACGCAGGCGACGGTTTCGCAGTCGGTGGTTACAGCACCACGCGTCACCGTCTTCAACGGCGGTACGGCATACGTCAATGTCTCGACGGATCGGAACTACGTGTCAGGCTTTGATGCTTCCACGGTTCCTGGGGTTACCGGTGCCCCGCAGATCAGTACCGTATCCGATGGCGTGTACCTGGAAGTTTCCGCATTCGTCTCGCATGACCGCAAGTACGTCCGCCTGCAGCTCTTCCCGACGTTGACGAAGCTGCTGGGCATTGATCTGTTCACGTTCCAGCAGTCGGCGTCCGCGGTCGCCGGCAACACTGGCACCGTGGTTTCCTCTCCGACGTTGAGCGTGCAGCAGCCGGTGACGCAGACGATCGACCTGGCGGCCGACGTCAGCGTTCCCGATGGCGGCACGGTGCTGCTGGGCGGGCAGACGATTGCCGGCGAAATCGAGCGTGAGATGGGTGTTCCGATATTGTCGAAGCTTCCGATCATCAAACGGTTCTTCACGAATCGTTCGATGGCTAAGGACGAGTCGATTCTGCTGATCCTGGTCAAACCCACGATCATCATTTCCTCGGAACAGGAGCGTAAGCAGTTCCCGCTGCTCTCTTCGAAGATCAGCGGCCAGTAAAAGTTGTGATCATGGCCGCGGCGATGGGTCGGCGATCCATCTCCGCGGCCATGGAACTTGAGTGAGTGGGAGTATTATGATGCAGCAGCGAAAAGTGCGTACTGGTGCAGCGACGGGGGCGGCGAAGCTCGAACAATTGGAGCAGCGGCAGCTTCTGTCGACCACTTTGGATGGCGATGTCCTGCGCATCCTGACCGGTGCGAGCGCGGATATGATCGTGCTCACGCAAAGTGGAGGCAGCCTTAAGGTTCAGGAGAACCGCGACGCCTATCAGTTCGACAGCTCCCTGATTCGCAAGATCTCAATCGCAACCGGCGCCGGCAACGATCGCGTGCAGGCGTTGGGCGTGGTCATTCCCATGGAGGTCGACCTTGGCGCGGGCAATGACACGCTGATGGCGGACGGTGGTCACGACACCATTCACAGCGGCGCCGGTGCGGATCTGATCAGCGCCACTGGCGGCGACAACGAGATCTACACCGATACGGGAACGGACCGCGTCATAGCCCTCGGGGGCAAGGATACCATCTGGTCGGGCTCGCGCAGTGACCTGATTAACACCGGCACTTTGAATACCTCTTCTGTAAGCGGGAAGAGCAAGACCATCAACGTGGGCAAGGCGGCGGTGTACCACCCGATGTACACGGACGCGACTTACCAGCCAGGGGCCTTCCAGGCGAACGTTACGGGGTTTGATCCGAACCAGATTCGCCAAGCGTATGGATTTGGCGATTTCGATCCGAATGCCGGAGCAGGACAGACGATCTTCATCGTCGATGCGTTCACCGGCCTGCATGTTCAGGATGACTTCACCGCCTTCTGCAACCAGTTTGACCTTCCGGTTCCCACCGCAGACAACTTCCAGATCGTGAATGCCAGCGGCAAGGCGCCGGCGGTCGATTCCGGGTGGGACATGGAGATCATGCTCGACCTGGAGTGGGCCCGTGCCATTGCCCCGGCGGCAAAGCTCGTGCTGGTGCAGGCGGACTCAAGCATCGAGCAGGACATGTATGTGGCGATAAAGAAAGCCGCGGACATGGCTCAGAAGGTTGGCGGGATCGTGTCTATGAGCATCGGCCGCGACTTTGTCTACGACCCGACCGTTCCCGGTTATAGCGTGCTAACTACTCCCAGCATGGATTTGATCGAGACGATATTCCGTTCGCACCCCAAGGTGACCTTCCTGGCCGCTTCGGGCGACAATGGCAATTTGGATGTGGCATCGTACCCGGCGATGTCCCCGAGTGTGACCGCGGTTGGCGGCACCGTGTTGACACTGGACCAGGATGGCAACCAGACGGCCGAGGAGGCTGCGTGGATCGCGGGCGGCTCGGGCTATGCCCTGCAAGCCTGGTTTGAGCGCCCGGGCTACCAGAATGGCATCCCGTATGCTCTGCCGGATCCGACCTGGACTCCGCCGGTAGCGCCGATCGCGTCGAATTTGAATGTGCGCGCGTTACCTGATGTTTCCTATAATGCCACCAACTTTGCGATCTACACCACAACTCCGCAAAGTGGCGACACCGGCTGGTTCGCGGTTGGCGGCACCAGCGCCGGGACTCCGCAATGGGCGGCGATTGTGGCTCTGGCGAATCAGAAGCGTGTGGCAGCGGGCCAGACGACCATCGGAAACAGGCTTAACGGCATCGTATATGACATCTACAATGGCTACGCTGCCCTGGATGGCCCGAGTCGGGACTACTCAGACTGCTTCAACGACATCATTTTCGGCCAGGCGGGCCCGTGGTTTGCGACCACCGGGTTTGACATGGCGACAGGCGTCGGCACTCCCAAGGCCGAGCATCTGATCGACACGATGGGCAGCTACACGGGGTTCTACATCAATAAGAACTTCACGTTCGAGAGCCATCTGTACATGCCGTATAGCGTCGCCCGTACTGGGTTGATGTCCGTTGCCGCAGGGCAAACGCATACCGGTGTCGGTTCGATGATCGGAACCGATACGCTGAACCTGATCTTCCTGACAGCGCCAGTTCCTATGTATGGTCCGAATTTCACCTCGGTAATCGTGCCGGACCAATACTTTGACGCAACGTCCGCGTTTAGCGTGCATTTGTATCGGACAGGGCGTGGCCAGACCAGCGGCCGGATTTACGGGACGGGCGAGGCGACCATATTCAATGCCGATCAACGCATCGCGCTTATTGCCCCCGCTACGCCGATGACGTTCATGCTGAAGTTTGATGGCAGGTGGACGACGGGCAAGGACGGCCAGATCCATTACTATATCAACTTTGGTGCGGTTAACCCGCTTACCCTGCAGCCACTGGAAAGTGGTCCTGCTCAGCTCACGTACGATCCGCTGCTACCGTGGCTTGGTGCGTACCTTAAGGGCTCAATCACGGGTTGATGGGTGAGTGTCTGCTGAGGTTGGAAGAATTTGTTTGAGAGAAATGTGAAGAGGAGTGCGAAGCCATGACAAAGCATGTTGTTGAACAGTTGGAACGGCGACAGTTGCTGACAGTGACGCTCAACAACGGCCTTGCCCCGACCGACGCGAATTATTACGAGACGATTATCGGTCCAGGCGGTCGCCCCAGCCAGATCATGTGGGAAAACCGCAATGTTGAGTTTGACTATACAGCGCTGATGGATCTTGGCGCCGGCAGGATTGGCGGCGCCGAGGTCGTCGAACTGAAGGATTTCGGGACTGATCCGGTTGTGGGCATTGTGCCGGGCACGGCCACGTCGGTGGTCACGCTGACTCTCGATACCGTCGCGCCAGCCCCCGCGCCTGTGATCACAGTCATGGTTACGGCGGCAGTTCCCGCCGGCCAGACTCGTCTGGTGACGAGCTACAGTTTCAGTTCGGTGGGCTTTGACCTGAAAACAACGCACTTCTTCCAATACTGGGACTGCGTTTCTGGCGATGTCACCTCGGACTTCGAGACCGTCCAAGGCACGGTTGCCGGTGGGAACCTGCAGCTGCGCACCTACAACACTGCTTCATACAACTTCAGCATCCTCCAAGATGATGTGAAGACCCCCAATGCCTTGCTCACGGGCTTTGGCGTGGGCGAGTATCCGCTCTACAAGCCCGTGATTGTGGCCGGAGGATACATCGCTCCTGCAACTGGTGACTTCCGCATTCCGGCCGGAAACTGGCCGGGGATTGGTCCTGGCTATGGACCGGTTCCCTATGCCGTTCCAGTGCTTCAGTACGGTTTCGTGTCGTCGGCGGCGGCGGTGGTCAACACCTCGCTGACGCAGGCGCCTGCGGTCATCGTGCCGCTGATGCAGGTGAACTGGCTCGTTGGTGGAGTGGAGATTCCAATCCCTGACGGTTCCACCTTGCGCGACCCGATGATCGGCGTCGACTTTGGCGTATGGGGCAACACTCGCGTGTACACGATTCGCAATTCAGGCCGTGGTGATTTGAGCCTGTTCGGGAACCCGGTTGTCGAGATCACCGGCACCAATGCCGATGCGTTCCACGTGACCCGCATGCCCATCCAACAGATCGCCGGGGGCTCGTTCACACTGTTCATGATCCAGTATACGCCGACCCAGGGCGGCACGCAGATGGCGACGGTCAGCATCACCTCCAATGACCTGACGACCACACCCTATACCTTCAATGTGTTCGGCGGCTTCGGGACGACGGTAGCGCCCGATGCGTACGAGCCTGACGGCCCGAAGACGATCGACACGGCGAAAGATTGGCCCACCCAGTTCCAGAAGGTCAAACAACTGGCCAGGGCGATCTCAACCCAGGATGTTGGGCAAACGCACTCGATCAGTTCCATGGACGATGTGGATTGGGTGAAATTCTATCAGACCAGCAGTTCGCCGGTTGTCATCGAGACCTTCGCGCCGATCGGCAATACCCGCCTGTACCTGTTTGATTCCAACGGGAAGCGCGTGGCAATGAACAACAGCCTGGGAACTTCGTCCAGGATATCCCTGTCCTCGCTGGCGCCCGGCACCTACTACGTCCGTATTGATGAATCGGGCAATAATGCGCTGATCCCATCGTACAATTTGTACGTTCGCTCTGGCGCCCTGGCGGCGGCAACGCCGATCAATGGGATGCCCCCGATTCTGGGGGCGCCGCCGGTGTATGTGGATGCGAACCGCAAACTCTGGGTCTGGGGCACTGCTCAGAATGACAACATCGTTGTTGATATCAGCGGCACCTCGCTTCGCGTCGTTGTCAACAGCAATATCTGGTACTTCCCGCTGACTAAGGTCAGTTCGGTCGAGATCCGCGGAGACCAGGGATCGGATGCGATTACTGTCGGAGCGGGTGTGGTGCGCACGACTATCGTGGGTGGTAGCGGCAATGATACGATCGTCAGTTCCACTAACAGCGATACCCTCATCTATGGTGGCGCTGCCGCCAGCTACATCCAGACCGGCAACGGCAATAACACCGTCTATGGCGGCGATGGCAACGACACGATCTTCGCTGGCTCCGGCAATGATTCCATCGATGGCGGCTTTGGCGATGACGAGATCCATGGCGGCGCCGGCAACGACACGCTCAAGGGTGGCTGCGACAACGACACGATTTACGGCGATGCCGGCAACGATGTCATCACTGGCGATGCCGGCGACGACTCGCTGTACGGTGGCGACGGCAATGACACTATCGACGCCGGCGACGGGCGTGACTATGTGCAGTCCGATGCGGGCTTTGACCAGGTTACCACCTGGCAGGATGGCTCTGTGGATACGGTCCTGGCCAATACGACGCAGGATCTCCTGTTTGTGGATATCGATCCGGATGGCGTGTTGGACATTGTGATTAACTCGCCGATCTGATGATTTGGGATGCTGAGGGACTTGGTCTGCCGCATTTGTGCGGGTCTGTAATGCGATGGCTATGAAGACGTCGTCTGTAAAGAAGGGATTTGATTATGTCAATGGCTAAAGATATTCGCAGGGCTTCGAAATTGCAGCAGGCTGTCCGCGCCACGGTGGAAATGCTCGAGCAGCGACAACTGCTGACGGCCGGCCAGTTGGATTACAGTTGGTATGATCCCGGCAGCAATGTGGGCGGCACCAGCGGGACGTTTGGTTATATCAACGAGCAAACCAGGGAGCCCACCACCACCTATCAACCCTTTGATACGAACCTCATTGGCCCGAACGACAGCGGCTACCCCTTGGGAGACTACATCGATCTCCGGACGGGCATAGACGACCACATAATCAAGACAATGGTGGACGACACCGGTAAGACGATCGTCGTTGGTCATTGCTATGCGCGGACCGGTTTTGTCGCCACATTTAACGATGCGAGCCATGTCGATGGGAGCGGAAACGCCGCGCCCAACACTGGCTATTTCTATGGCACAATCCTCCACGACGATATTTACGTTGCCCGCTATCTGCCCAATGGCGAGCTGGATCGCATCGCATTCCTGGGTAGCAACAGCATTGATGGTTCAGGCGACTGGGGCGGCGTCGCCCAGTATAACTTTGGGAACATAGGCACCTTCCCCAGCCCGGCGGATAACCCGATTATTCCTGGTCGTGGCATCGGCCTGGCGCGCACGGAATTGAACAATAGAATCGGCGATCCTGACACCCAGTCGACCCTGGTGTTCGATTACAATGACGAAGCCGTCACCGCTGCCATTGATCCGCGTGATGGCAGCATCGTAGTCATTGGACGCAAGATCCAGGATAGTACCGGCCCCAATCAAGGCGCCTATGAGTACTACATGGCTCGCTATTCCACTGCGACCCTCACTCGCAGCGCTGTGGTTACATTGGACTTTGGTAACGGCGCCGGCCAGGACGTTGGCGATGTCAACGACATTCGCATTCTGGCGGATGGCAGTTTTGTGCTTGTCGGGCAGAGCTATGCCCGCAATACAAACGTAGCCAGTTTCGTCAATACGCAAACGGGTCTCTACGCCATTGCCACCCGTTTTGACGCAGCCGGCGCGTTGCTCAATGCATTCCAGATTCCCGTCTTCAACTCCTATAGCGCCGACTATTTCCTGGGCGTAGATGTGGATGCCCGCGGTACGGCCAGCACGGCCGACGACCAGATCTACATCGTGGGCACGACCGATGACCGTACATGGGATGCTGTCAACGGCAAAGAGCGTCTCGTCGTTCTGCGCTACGACATCAATGGGAACATTGACACCACGTTCGGCAACAACGCAGACGCGGAACTGGAAGACTTCGGTGGCAAGAACGTCGAGGGCGTTGATGTCAAGGTACAGGCCGATGGCCGCGTCGATGTCCTGGGCAATGTCGACCTCCTTACCGACGCTTCTGGCTCGGTGGATACCGCGGTGGTCGCCCGGTTCAACACGGATGGGACACTGGACTCCTCGTTCATCGGTGGCGGCCGTGCCTACATCCGGCCGGCTTCAGCTTCATTGTGGTTCGGTGATGAACTTGCTCTTACCAGCGATGGTTCGATCGCCGTCTCCGGCCTAAGCGTCTCGGGCCTGAGTAACCAGACGACGTATCAGGTGATGGTTCTCGACAGGACTGGCCGCACCAGCTCCGCGTTTGGCGGACAGGGCTTTGCCGCGTCGGTGGATGCAAATCAGACCATCTCCATCAACCTGCCCGCCGCCTCGGGCACCTGGACATTGAGCTATAACGGCAATACGACTGCCCCCATCGCGTACAACGCCACATTGGCCGACATTCAGGCGGCAGTGCGCCTGTTGCCCGGCTGTGAAACGGTCGTCGTGACCGGCAACCCGCTGTACCTGGGCGGGAATATGGTCTTTACGTACGTCGCCAGCGAAAACGTGGTTTTGCCGCTGACGATCAACGTCGCAGGCATCCGCAGCGATACGATCCAGACCATGACCCCCAGCACGGCCGCCGCCGCTGGCACCTGGACAATAAGCTACAATGGCAATACCACCGCTGCACTGGCATTCAACGCCACCTTGGCGCAGATCCAGGCGGCCGTGCGCGCTTTGCCTGGTTGCTCGACCGTAACTGTGACGGGCAACACGCTGAACGTCGGCGGCAATATGGTCTTCACGTTTGCTCTCGCGGCGGGCTCGGTCCTGCCGCTGACGGCGGATGTGTCGGCGATCCGGAGCAATCAGTCGCAGACGGTGACCACCAGCCTGCCTGCCAGTGCGGGTACATGGACGGTCACCTACAACGGCAATACGACCGCTCCCCTGGCGTACAACGCCACCCTGGCACAGATCCAGGCGGCCGTGCGGGCTCTTCCCGGTTGTGGCACAGTCACGGTTACCGGCAATACGCTCAATGTTGGCGGCGCCATAGTCTTCACCTTCGGCGCTGCTGCAGGAATTGTGCAGCCACTGACGGTAGATGTCACCAACATCCACAGTAACCTGACGCAGACCCTGACCACTAATGTGCCCGCTTCCGTGGGCACGTGGACAATCAGCTACAACGGCAGCACGACCGCTCTGCTAGCCTACAATGCGACGCTGGCACAAATCCAGACGGCCGTCCGCGCCCTGACCGGCGATGCCGCCCTGACAGTCACGGGCAATCCGCTGAACGTTGGCGGCAACATGGTCTTCACCTTCAGTGTCGCCAGTGCCTTCAACCTGACCGTGGATGTATCGGCGATCCGCAGTAATTCAATTCAGACGATCAACAGCAGCGTCCCGGCCGTGTTCGGCACGTGGACAATCAGCTACAACGGCAACACGACTGCTGCGCTGCCGTTCGACGCCACGCTGGCCCAGATCCAGACCGCCATTCGCACGCTCCCCGGCTGCGCCACGGTAACAGTTACCGGCAACACGCTGGATGTCGGTGGCAACCTGGTTTTCACGTTCAGCCCGGCTGTGAACCCCGTACAGTCGATCACGGTCGATACCACGGCAATCCGCACGAACCGCGTCCAGACGATCACTACGACTGGCGGGGCGGCCGTGGCTGGCACCTGGACACTGAGCTATGGCGGCAGCACGACTGCGCCGCTGGCGTACAACGCCACCCTGGCGCAGATTCAGACGGCGGCTCGCGCCCTGACTGGCGACGCCGGGCTGGTGGTCAGCGGCAATCCCTTGAACATCGGCGGCACGCTGACGTTCACCTTCAGCGGCGGCGCCCCCACGGCCCTGACCGCGGATGTGAGCGCGATCAGCACCAACCGCGTGCAGACGATCACCACGGCCAATCCGGCCGTCGGCGGCACGTGGACGCTGACCTATGGCGTCAATTCGCATACATTTGCCTTTAACGACTCAGTCGCCACGATCCAGACTCAGGCGCGCCTGATTACGGGCGATGCCGCTCTGGTGGTGAGCGGCAACCCGCTGGATGTCGGCGGAACTCTCACGTTCACTTTCAGCGGTGGTAACCCCGCCAATCTGGTTGCGAATGTCAGCGGCATCATCACAAACCAGATTCAGACGTTCACGTTCCCCACGAATGGACCCGCTACGGCTGGAACCTGGACGTTGAGCTACGGCCTCAATTCGCACACGTTCGCTTATAACGATACGCTTGCAACGATCCAAACTCAGGCTCGCCTGATTACTGGCGACGTCGGGTTGACCGTTACCGGCAATACGGTGGATGTTGGTGGGAGTCTGGTCTTCACATTCACCCTTGGCGCGCCCACAACGCTGAGCGCCGATCTGAGCCTGATTAGAACCAATTTCCAGCAGACGTTCACTTTCCCGACAGTCGGACCAGCGGTCGCGGGCACATGGACGCTGACCTATGGCGTTAACTCGCACACATTTGCCTTCAACGACACGCTTGCGACGATCCAGACTCAGGCTCGCCTGCTCACTGGTGACGCTGGTCTGATCGTTTCGGGCAGCGAGATCGTCATTGGTGGCAACGTTGTCTTTACGTTCAGCACCGGCGCTCCCGGTACGCTCAGCGCCAACGTGGCCGCGCTCCGCAGCAACCTGATTCAGACGATGACGATCAGCCAGCCCGGCGTATCGGGCACGTGGACGATCACCTACGCGGGCAACACGACAGCTCCGATGGCGTTCAACGCCACTGTGGCCCAGATTCAGACGGCCGTTCAGTTGCTGCCCGGCTGTGGTGCAGTCATAGTGTCCGGCAATCCGGTCAATGTCGGTGGCAATCTGGTCTTCACATTCCCTGGCGGCGCACCCACTGCGCTGACTGCTGACCTAACCAATATCACGACGAACAGCGTGCAGGTCCTCCATCCGAACGTCCCGGCCCTTCTGGGCACCTGGACGATTACCTACAACGGGAACACCACTACTGCTCTCCAGCACAACGCGACCGCGGCTGAGGTACAGGCTGCCGTTCGCTTGCTGCCGGGCTGCGCCACGGTCACAGTGACTGGTGGCCCCTTCAGTAACGATCCGGGCGTTTCGGGAACGGATGGGAACTTCACCCTCACGTTTGACCCAAGCGTCGCTGGTCCGCTACCTTTCACGGTGAATTACGGCGCACTGACCGTTAGCATGGGCAGCCAGACACTCACCACCAACTATCTGGCGGCTTCTGGCACGTGGCGGGTCGTCTACAACGGCGTCCAAACGCTTCCGCTGCAGTTTGATGCCACCATTGCCCAGATCCAGGCGGCCGTGCAGGCGTTGCCGGGCTGTGATACGGTCACGGTCACGGGCACCGGTGGCCTCAACTCGGCCATGCAGCTTGTCTTCACGTTCAGTTCCAGTCTTAACGTCGGCCTGATCCTTCCGCTCAGCTTCGATGTGTCCAATCTGCGGGCGAACCAGGTCCAGACGCTGACGACCCAGGATCCTGCCACTGGCGGCACATGGCGGCTGATCTACAACGGGATCCCAAGCATCGTCCTTCAGTACAATGCCACCATCCCGCAGATCCAGGCCGCGATTCGCATGATCCCTGGTTGCGATCGCGTGGTTGTGAGCGGTACGCAACTTATTGGGCCCGCTGGTGGCAATATCGTATTTACGTTTGACAACGTCCTGGAATTCAATCCCACGTCGCTCTCTTTGGACGTGAGTGCCCTGACGATGTCCAGGAACATTCAGGTCATGACGGTCGCCGCGCCGGCATCGGCCGGAACGTGGACGATCAGCTACAATGGCAACACGACAGCCCCGATTGCGTTCAACGCCACCCTGGCCCAGATCCAGGCGGCTGTAGTGTTGTTGCCCGGCTGCGCCGCAACCGTCGTTAGCGGTAACGCGGTCAATGTTGGTGGCGATTTGACGTTCACCTTGGCCGGCGCAGCCAACACCTTCAGCGCCGACATGACCGGGTTGACCAGTCTTGCGCAGCAGACGATTCCGAATACAACTCTCGCTGCCGATGGCACATGGACGCTTACGTACAACGGCGTTACCAGTGCCCCGATCGCGTACAACGCTTCTCTTGCCACGATCCAGGCGGTGGCCCGTGCATTGACGGGCGATGCCGGCCTCACGGTTATCGGTCAGCCCCTGACCAGAATCGGCGGGTTGACCTTCAACTTCTCGGTGGCGCCTCCCATCCATCCGTTGTTCGCCTCCCTGGCAACCCTGTTCAGGTTCAGCCCAACCCAGACGCTGACCAGCCAGATGACGCTGACGCAGGTCATCGTGTCCGTAACACCCACGGGTACGGATACTTACGTGGCAGCGGCCAGCGGTCTGCTGACTGCTCCCTGGGCACGCACTGGCCTGATCACTTCGCCGGTGGCTGTGCCATCGGGCGTAACCACCGTCCAAGTGGCGCCGGCAGGCATCATCACAGCTGCTGCAGCGCCGGTCGGACTCACGACGATTACGTATGCTCAATCAGGCATCAATGCCGCAGTCGCGGCCACACGCGTGATCACGGCTGTTCGCGCGCCTACTGGACTCATAACGGTTGTGTTCGCGCCGGCATCGATTACCGCCACGGTCTCCCGCACCACTGAGGAATCATCGCTGGAACTGGGCTGGCCGACATCCCTGCTTGTGAATCGCGGTCCCAACGGCGTTGGTGATGACAAGATCGTCTTTGCCTGGGACGGGAATGGCGGCGGATTCGCGCACTTCGATATCGCCCGGTATCTGACGCAGAATGCCGCGCCAACGGCGAACCTGCAGGCGTCGGATGTCTACACGGTGAATCCGACCTACTCCTTCACGGTCACTTACTCCGACGACGAGTTTGTCTCCGTTGCTTCGCTGGGCACGGGTGCGATTACGTATCTGCACCTGTTTAGCCCCACCGGGACACTGGTCCCGGCCACGTTTACGATTACCGGTATCACGCGGATGACGACTCCGCAGCGGGATCGCGATGGGGACGGCGTGGTCGACGCGAAGTCGGTCAGCGTTACGTATTCTGTCAACATCGGTGCGGTGGGTGGGTTTACCAACGGCCTCTACCAGATCACCATCGACGGTGGCATCATCAAAGATGCGAACCGTACACTCGCCGACAATGGCGATACGGTGAATGATCCCAACGAGGCGGCTCCCCTGGCCATGAGCGCCCGCACACTCGGCGCGTTTACGGTGGCCATTGGCGTTCCGGATACCACCCCGCCGACGATTGATTTCAACTACAACAAGGCCGCCAGTGGCGTAGCCACTGGTGGCACAACCACCACCCTGGTGGATCAGACTGCCCGCTGGACCGCTACGCAGTGGATTGGTGCAACGGTCAACATCATCAGTGGCCCCGGCGCCGGCAGTACTCTGACTGTTGCTGGAATGCTCCGCTCGAACCTGGCCAACGCGTGGTACGACACCCTGGTCTTTGCCGCGCCTATCGGCTTCGTGCCCACCACATTGACGAATTATGCGCTGGCGTTGCCCGCCAACGACATTGTTCCGGGCATCACCGTTCGCGGCCGGGCATACTTTGATTTCACTGTCGTTTATGAAGATCCGAATAACATCCCCGGCCAGCCGGGCTCGGTGGTGAATATTGCTCTGCTGGATAGCACCGACCTGCAGGTCGTTGGCCCGCGTGGTTATTCGCAGCTCGCCCAACTCGTGCCCGGCAGCCTCAGGCTGCTGAACGCCTACCAAAAGGTCCAGGTTACCTACCGGATCTTGGCGCCAGGCGCCAGTGGCGCGGCAGACTACGCTCACCCATGGGATTCCACCGATAACGGACTGTACCGCATATCCATGCGGGCCAATCAGGTGGCCGATACGGCTACGGTGCCGAACTACATGCCGGCCGGCCAGGTTGGCCAGTTCAACGTTGCGGTGAACGACGCTACTACCGTCTATCCGCAGGTTACGAAGATTGTCATCTCCCCGGATCAGGACCTTGTTGCGGCCGGCACGCAGATCAAGGCATCGCTCGACAGCATCAGCATCCAGGTGACCTTTGCCAGTTCGCCGTATTCCTATGGCGTGATTGATGCGACCAGCGATTTTGCCAATGCTCTGCGCATCACCAATTCCGGCGGATTCAACCAGATCGCTACCCTGACTGGCCCAGCCACAGTGGATCCCGTCACCGGGCTTTACGTGGCGAGCTACATTGTCTCCCCGGCCAATGATGGCTCGTGGGATCTGGCTGACAACGGCACCTACATCGTGTCGCTGCAGGCCAACATGATCAAGGATACCGAGAATCCGGCCAACTTTGCCCAAGCCGCCCAGTTGGCTACGTTTGATGTTTCGATCCTCGCCGGACAGGATTCGCGTCCGAGTGTCACCGTTTTGCAGATCGACGCTGGAAACCCGATTGTCGCATCGCGCGGCCTTATCTCGTTCCTGGTGCGATTCTCTCCCTCGGCCTTTGGCGTGCCCCCGATCCTGAACAGCGGATTCGCTTCGGCTATCACCGTCAGCGGCCCTGGCGGGATCAATATTCCAGTCACCTACTATGCCGGGACGCTAACCCCGATAGCCGGTGGAGGCTATACCGCTCGCTACTCGATGACTCCGGGCGATGGATCGTGGGATCCCGCCGACAATGGCGCCTACACCATCCAACTGGTTGGCGGCATGATCTCCGACTCGGCCATCCCGGCCAATGTGGCGCGGGCGGCCAATCTCGACATCGTTAACGTCAATATCCCCAATATCACCCCGGTGCCCAGTGCCCGCCCGACCGGAGATGTGACGTTGGCGAACCCCGCCGATTTCCCGATTACTCAGGTGCGTGGTCCGATCCTGTTCTCGGTTCGCTTCCACGCGCGAGTTGCCGGATTTGCCATTGATCCCGCCAAGAGCAACTTCGCCCAGGCGGTTGTCATGGCCAGAAGCGACGGCGCGATCGTTCCGACCGCCATCGTCGGCCCCGTTGCGAATAACGGCGATGGCACCTTTACGGCTCACTATTCGGCAGGGCCTGCCGATGGTACCTGGAGCGTGGTCGATAGCGGCACCTACAACATCCAATTGATCGCCGGCGCGATCGTCGATACGCAGGTGCTGCCGGAAAGCAGCGCGGCCGAGAATATCTTCGGCCCAGTGCAGGTGGCGATCGGCGTTCCCACTGCGCAATTGGTGAGCAACGTGCTCAATGTAGAGAAGCGGCAGTTCATCGGCTTCGATGTCATGTTTACGCCGCCGACCAGTCTGTCGCCGATAGCTATTGGAATTAACACCGCAAGTATTGCCAACGCGATCAGCGTGACTGGCCCGAATGGGTACGCGCAGACGGCGACCTTGCGTTCGTTCTCGACGAACCCGGGTACTCGCCAGGTTACAGGGCACTATACGATCAGTGCCAATGCGGCGACGGATGCCTCGTGGATGCCCACCGACAATGGCATCTATACCGTTAATGTGCTGCCAGGCACAGCGCATGACACGGATATTCCGGCGGGCTTTGTGCCGGCCGGACCACTGCCGGGCACGATCACGCTTGCGGTTGTTGATGATGCGGCCCACTGGGGTCGGCCGACGGCGCAACTGACGCCGATCAGCGATATCAATAACTTCCGTGGCGCCCTGACCTTTACAGTGACATATGTGGCATCTCCTGATGCCCCCATCAATCCGTCCAGTGCATTCGACACGGCCATCAGCGTTATCAATCCCGCGGGTGTCTCGACGCAGGCGACAATGGTCACCAAGACCCTGGTTGGCAACAACTGGGTATGCACGTACAGCTTTGTGCCGGCGGACGGCAACTTTGATGGCAGCGACAACGGCAACTACACAATTTCCGTGAGAACCGGAGCAATCGTCGATCTGCAGCCGGTGCCGGAGAGCGTGCCAGGCGGCGCGTTGGGCGCGGGCTTCATTGTGTTCGTCGTTCGCCCGCAGGCGACCCTGACACCGATTGCGCCGATTACGCAACCGACGGGGTCGCTGTCGTTCATCGTGACCTATTTCGCTTCGGACGGTTTCCAGTTGTCCACCATTGCGAACAACAACGGCATCGTCGAAGTCACCGGGCCGAATGGGTTTGACCAGTTCGGCCAGTATGTCAGTCATGTGATTCTGGGCGATGGCTCGGTTCGGGTCACCTACAAGATTATTGCACCGCAGAATAATGCACCTTTCGACAGCGTCGTCTGGGACCGCCGCGATAACGGCATCTACACCGTGTCGGTGGTTGCAGGCAACGGAGTGCTGAGCACGACTGGCGACACGCTGCCGGCCGGCCCGCTGGGCAACTTCACGGTTGCCGTTGCCAGCGCCCTATACGCGGGCGAACTGGATATCACCTGGGATGCCGACGGCTACATGCGAACCCAAAACCATGGCCCGCGGCTTAACGGCCCGGTCCCGTTCATGGCCGGCGTTACCCAGGAGCCCGGCGGCAAGCTGATCTTCAGCGGTACGGCTGTTGGGGCGAATCTTGCTGTTGATCCTCACGACACCACCGATTTCTGGATCGGCCGCTTCATGCAGGATGGCACAACAGACTTTGGCGGTTCCTGGGGCAACGTGCATATTCCGCCGAACCCTCCCCAGCGCTACACGCCTGGTCCCGATGAGGCGGTTATTGCCCTGACACAGTCAACCGGGCGCGTCGTCGTTGTCGGGCGCACTACGCTGCGCTCTAATGACACAGCTCATACGCTAATGGCCCCCGATGTGCTGAGCATGAGCCGGTTCTACCCGACTGGTGTCTTGGACAATACCTTTGATGATCAAGATCCCAACCACAATGTTACGGAGTGGACGATCGGCACGACGGCGTACGAAGCGAATGGGACGCTCACGAATCTGGTTGTCCACGATGCCTTCGTTCAGGCTGACGACAAGATCGTGGTTGTGGCCAGTTCTCCGTATGCCGCGACGGGTACCGACTGGATCATTGCGCGCGTCAATGCCGATGGCACAATTGACAATACTTTTGGCGTGAACGGCGCTGTTCATATCACCGGCCAGCAAGGCGCTCCGCCGAATGCCCCGTTCTCCAGTTATGCTACCGATGAGCCCCTTGCGGTTGTGGTTCAACCCAATGGCAAGATCGTCGTCGGCGGTTATTCCGATACGCGCAGCTATGACCAGTACACCGGCTATCGCAAGTTTGTCGTTACGCGGTTGAATGCCGATGGCACGTTTGACACTACCTTCAACGGCAATGGCATTGTGGAAGTCGGCGACTTTGGCCGGACCGATGCCTCCGTCGAATCCCTGGCTCTTCAACAGGATGGCAAGATCCTGGCGGTCGGTTATGGCAACGGCAAGGGCGCCATTGTTCGCTTCAATACGGACGGTTCGATCGATGGGACCTTTGGCAACCGTGGTCTGGTGCAGATTGACGGCACGTTTGTGCCGCCGATGGCTGTCGATCCCGAATCCGCCGTGGGCAGTCGCTGGGGCTACGACATCGTTATGCAGGACAACGGGAAGATTGTTGTCAGTGCACGTGATCCCAGCCAAACCCGCACGCTCGTTTTCCGGTACTTTGCCAATGGCACACCCGATACGGCTTTCGGCACCAATGGCATGACCAGCACCTCTCCCACAAATCTGGACGGTGCGGCCATTACCGGTTCGCGCGTCTTCGTGCAGAGCGACGGCAAGATCGTCACTGCCGGGACTCAGTTCACCGGTGGACGGTACGAATTGGCCACTGCCCGCCTTCTGGGCGATAACTTCCCCCCGCAGGCGGTGCTGCAGGCCAATAACATTGAGGTGGCGCCTTTGCCCCCCAGCGCCAACTACAGCTTCACGGTTACGTATACCGACAACTTCCTGGTCGATGCCAATTCGCTGGATATCAATGATGTGTACTTGGTCGCGCCCAATGGCGATCACTTGCCAGTGATCAGCGCGGTGGCGAGCACCGGTGTAAGTTCCAAGACAATCGTCGTGACCTACAGCGTTGCGGCTCCGGGCGGGACATGGGACTACCTCGACAATGGCGCCTACCAGGTCTGGCAGGCGGCCAACCAAGTCTATGACATCGACGGCCTGGTGACTCTTGCGGCGCCCGCGCGCAACCTGGGCGCGTTCATCGTTCGCATCGATCCACCTTCGATTGTCGTTCCCAAGGCGGTGCTTCTGCCTAATCCGGGTCAGATGCTGTACGGCGATACCTTCATGGATCTGCAGGTTCAGTACAGCGATGACCAGGGAATCAAGCTGACTTCCATTGACGCCAATGACATCCGCGTCTTGGGTCCTGGCGGCTACGTGGCCGACAACACGCCCAGCATCCCGCCCAACCCCAACCAGGGAACAGTTTCGGTCGTCAGCATGGTGCGGCAGGATGGAACGCCCGCCACGACGGATGATCGCGTGATCATCGTGACGTATCGGATCAGCGCTCCTGGCGGCACATGGGACTTCTCGGATAACGGTACCTATTCAGTCTATATGAAGCCCAGCCAGGTTTCCGATACTGACCCGGTGCCGAACTTTGTATCTGGCTCGCTCACGGCACCGCTTGGCAACATCCAGGTGCTGGTGTTCACCGACTCGATTGCGCCAACCGCGACGATCGACCTGCCGCCGGTGACTGACGTTGGCAACTCCAGCTACCAGTTTACAGTAACCTATACGGACAATGGCAACGTCAACCGCAGCACGCTGGATGACACCGATGTCCGCGTCACCGGTCCGAATGGCTACGACCAGGCGGCCCACTTCATGTCGGCAACGCCTGCCGGCAATGCCCGGACGGTTGTGGGGATCTATTCGATCATACCGCCCGGAGGCACCTGGGATGTTTCCGACGCCGGAAGCTATGTATTCTCGATGAACTCCAATCAGGTGGCCGATACAGCTCCTGTGCCCAATTACGTCGCAGGCGGCACCCTCGGTACCCTCGTGATCAGTGGTCTTGTTGATGATATTCCGCCTATTGCCTCCATGACGCCCGTGCCGAGTGTCACCAACCGCGTCAACACCATCAGCGTTACTGTCACCTATACCGACAATGGCGCGATGAATCCCGCAACGATTGATGTAAATGATCTGCTTATCACGCGTACGAGTGATGGAACGACGCTCAGCCCGACCTCGGTTTCGTCGGTTGGCGGCGTGAACACCACCGTTCGCGTTGCCACCTATGTGTTCACAGGTCCCGCCGGAGCGTGGGACATGGCAAGCAATGGCGTCTGGACGGTCTCTATGCAGGCCGGCCAGGTGCTGGATACAGGCGGCAATCCTGTTGCAGCCGGCACGCTGGGCACAGTGACCGTTGCAGTCCCGGCCGATACGCAGAAGCCCGTGGTGGGTTCCATCCAGGCTCCTAATGTGACGACCAAGGGTGGCACCTTCTACGATTTCACCATCAACTGGTCAGATAACTCGGCCGTCGATGCCAGTACGCTGGGTGACGGCAATGTCGTGGTTATTGCGCCCGATGGCACGGTGATCCCCGTTCAATACCGTGCGCCCGCCGTGGCTCCGGTCAGTGGTCCGACGGTTTCGGCAACGTACCGCATCGTTCCTCCAGGAGGGATGTGGAGTGCATGGGACAATGGCACCTATCAGATCAACGTGCAGCCCGGTCAGATCAAGGACCTCAGCGGCAACGTGGCAAATCCCGTCTCCGCAGGCACGTTTAACGTGGCGATTGTCGTATCGCCGGTTACCGCGAGACTGGTAAGCGTCCAGAATCCGGCCGGTGGCGATTCGGATATGTATGTCACCGTCAGGTTTACCTCTGGGGATTCCATCACCTCAAGCACGCTGCAAGAGGATGGCGTGATTACCCTCGGGCAGGCTGGCGGCGTATCGATTCCTGCCACCTTTGACTCATTCGTCATCGGTGGGAACGACGAGGCATCCCAGACGGTCAAGTTTGCCATTGGAGGACCTGGCGGGCATTGGGACTACACCGACAACGGCGTTTACACCGTCACAGTGCAGTCGCCCAATCCGGTTCGCACCGTCGAAGGTGGGAAACTGGCCGGCGGCAACCTCGGATCCGCCAACGTGAACATCAGCCCTGTGGCGCTGGTCGGATCAGAATTGCTCGTAAGTGGTTCCGATGGCAACGATACCATCGAGCTTATGCTCCAGGGATCGAACATCCGTACGATTGTCAATGGCATGGAGACGCTTACTGCCGTTAGCGCCGTGAGCAGCATCCGAGTCCTGGCACTCAATGGCGACGATCTGGTTGTCATCGGGTCTGGCATTCAAGGTGCTGCGGTCTTCGGCGGCGCCGGCGACGACACCCTTGTTGGTGGCGCCGGCAACGACTCGCTCTATGGTGAGGATGGCAATGACGTGCTCCGCGGCGGCCCCGGGGGTGACAGCCTTTCCGGTGGCCTGGGCGATGATACCATTTACGCCGATGCGAACGACACTGTAGACAGCGGTGGCGGCAACGACACCATCCTGCCTGATGAGCCCGTGACACCGCCGGGTACAGGCACGGCCATTGGTTCAACTCCAGTGACGGTGTCGATTAACGGCGACCAGGTCACATTCCGGCTGACCGGTGGCGGAACAGGTATGCTCGACACCAGCAACCAGCTCACGCTCACGGGCACGACGATGAAGTCTGTGCTGACAATCACCGTGAAGCAGGGCACTGGCGATGGTGTGTATCACCTGAATGGCATTACCTGTGCCGGCCCGCTGAAGCAAATCAGTGGTGTCGCGGTCAGCCTTGAAGGTGACGTCAATCTGGGCACTGGCCTTGCTTCGGGTTCAGTCGCGATCCAATTCCTGCAGGTGCATGATGGCAGCATCGACACCGGGAGTCTGGCACTTAAGTCTTTGACTCTGATGCAATGGATTGATGGCGACGGGATACCCGACGTGCTGCAGACGACCTCCCTTGGCACGTTGAAGATCACTGGAAGCAAGAAGAACGCGCCGGTGTTTGTTGCCGGCGACTTCCAGGCGGATGTGTCGGCCGGAACGATGAAGACAGTCACCGTAACCGGTGCGATCCAGGGCAATATCTCCGCCACAACCTCGATCGGGACCATTGCGGCAAGCTCGATCACGGGAAGTATTCGCTCTGGATTTAATCCTCAGGGCATTTCACTTGCCAAGTTGACTCTCAGCCATGACGTCAATGCTCTGGACCTGCGTGTCGATGGTATGATTACGACCATGTCGCTTAAGGGTGCACTGAACAACAGTCGCATCCAGGCGCAGAACGGGATTAAGACGATGACCATCGCGTCGCTGCTGAACAGCGAGGTGCTGGTCGGCGTGGACCGGGCCTTTAGCGATAATGTGATCACCCGGGCCGCCGTCACCAATTCCAGCGCGAAGCTTGGATCACTGACCGTTACGGGCAAGAAGGTGCCGGCAGGACAGAGCCAACCGGCATATGTGGTCAACAGCAGTATTTCGGCCCCGCTAGTGGGGAAGGTGTCGCTGTTGAACGTTCCGGTCGGCTCGACCGCCGTGGTGCATGTCATGAATGACACCGGAGTACTGAAGATCAACCAGTCGCAGGTCGTGGATGAGCCGATGTTTGCCGCGGGAACATTTGGTCCGGGCAATCGCCCGTTGATCTGGGAGGTAATCCCCTGATCGGCCGTGACCCGAGACACAGTGGCTCATAAGCCAGTGATCAGGTTATGCGAGGCGATAGTGCTGAATGCACTATCGCCTCGCCCGTTGGATGCGAACATGGGTGGTTCTACGGCGGACTTACTGAGTGAAGGGCCGCTCTACATGGACTTCGGACATGCCTGACAAATCCGCCGTCCGCGAAGTGCTCAAGGCGTGCCTCCGTGCCATGGATCCGCAGGACCGCTCCACGGCAAGCGCAGCCATCACGCGGCACGTGCTGGGCCTTCCTGAATATAAGCAGGCCCGCACTGTGATGCTGTTCGTGAGCATGACCAGCGAGGCCGACACCTCGGCAATCGCAGCGGATGCGTGGCAGAATGGCAAACGTGTGCTGGTGCCTGTGGCGAAGATGCAAGACCACTCCATGCAGGCGGTTGAGATCCGCTCGCTGGCGGAGGCCAAACGGCGAACCTCAGTCGGAGTGATGGAGCCGGAACCCGGCACTCCTGTCGATCCCGGCGAGATCAACCTGGTGCTGGTTCCAGGGTTGGGCTTTGGACCGGCTGGCGAGCGTATTGGCCGAGGCGCCGGATTCTACGATCGTTTCCTGGCAGATCCGCGCGTGAAGGCGATCACTTGTGGGTTGGGCTTTGAATTGCAGGTGATTGAAGGCATCCCGATGTCCCCGCGCGATATGGCGGTGGACATGCTGGTGACCGAAGCGCAGGTGCGACGCTTTCGCCCGAGGAATCCGGAGGCCGCCTAGAACATCCGCAACTGGTCTCGTTCAAAGCTGAACTTCGATACCTGCTCCTCGACCGGCACCTTGTACTTGCCCGACCAGCATGCCGTGCAGTAATGGCGTTTGTCGTCGTTCAGGCACGAGAGCATGCCATCGATGGAAAGGTAGGCAAGGCTGTCGATCTCCAGGAACTGGCGGATCTGCTCCACGGTTCGGTTATGTGCGATCAACTCCTCGCTGGTCGGGAAGTCGATGCCATAGAAACAGGGATGGCGGATCGGCGGACAGCTCACGCGGAGATGGATTTCCTTTGCCCCCGCCCGCCGGATGGCCCGCATCTTCGATCGCGTCGTCGTGCCGCGCACGATCGAGTCTTCCACGAGCACGATGCGTTTGTCGCGCACCACATCCGGGATGATGTTCAACTTCATCGCGACCGCCTTGTCGCGCTGTTTCTGATTGGGCAGGATGAACGTCCGGCCGACAAAGCGGTTGGGGACGATCCCTTCCTCAAACGCAATTCCCGATTCCTTCGCATAGCCCAAGGCTGCCGAACGCCCCGAGTCTGGCATGGGCATCACATAGTCCGCCTCAACAGGCGCCTCGCGGGCAAGCTGTTTGCCCATGGCCTCGCGTGCCAGATGAACCGTCTGCCCGAAGACCTTGCTGGCCGGGTTGGAGAAGTAGACGTGCTCGAAGACGCACTTTGCCCGTTCGTCGGCCGGCTTATCGAAGAAGCGACTGTGCAAGCCGTGCTCGTCGATGCGGACGATCTCGCCCGGCTCGATATCGCGAATGTAGGTTGCATCGATCGCGTCGAAGGCGCAGGTCTCGGAAGCGACGACCCAGCAGCCATCGACCGTCTTTCCCAGTGCCAATGGGCGAATGCCCCACGGATCACGAGCGGCTTCCATGCGGTCGGGATACAGGAACAGCAGGCTGAATGCCCCTTGCAGGTGCCGCAACGAACAAGCCAAGGCGTCAGGCTTGTCCATATGCGAGGGCTTGGCCAGGAGGTGGACGATGACCTCGGTATCGGTCGTGCTCTGGAAGATATGCCCAGCATCTTCATACTCACGCCGGAGGAGCTGGGCATTGATCAGATTGCCGTTGTGGGCAACCGCCACCGGGCCCATGGCGTAACGGCGCAGAAGCGGTTGGGCATTCGCCAGTTTGCTGGCCCCTGTGGTGGAATAGCGGACATGCCCAATAGCGGCATGTCCGGCCAGATCCTCCTTCAGGATCCGCTGACTGAACACCTGGGCGACCAAGCCCATACCGACATGAGCGACAAGTTCATTCTCATTGGCAACGACGATGCCGGCCGATTCCTGCCCGCGATGTTGCTGCGCAAAGAGACCCTGGTAACAGATCTGCGAAGCTTCACGCGTGCCCCAGATCCCGAAGATCCCGCACTTCTCCTTCTTCTCGTACTCAGTGAAAAGCTCGTCCAATGGCTCGGCCAAGGCTTATCTCCGCTCTGGTGAAAAGACCGAATGTACGTTGTGGTCCGTCTATGGGATTGCTGCATCACCACGGGCGTTTTGGCCCTTGGCCCTGCATCAAGATAGGAGTGTAGCGAACCGCTGGGATGGGTCAACCGGGCTGGAGGTAATCCTGCTTGCATAAGCCGAGCCCGCGGATACCATACCACTATCGATTGTATGCGAGCGTGGAGGCAGGTTGTACGCGTGCGTTCGCAGACTGTGAGGGCTTCCGCCATGGAAGAGATTGATCAGGACACGGTGTGTGAGCGCTGCGCTTCGAGTCTGCGCGGACGGAATAGCACGGGGAAGTGTCCCGAATGCGGGATGGACATCAGCAAATCGCTATCGGTCGTGGCCGCTCGCAGCGACAATCCGAGGTTCATCGAGCAAACTATCGCGGGTTTGCGAACGCAAGCCTGGTGCACTCTGGCATCGCTGTTGGCATGCGTTGCTGGTGTGCTGATATCCCATGGCAGCGTGACCGTGGAGGCGTTCGCTTTTGTCTCGGCCGTGGCGCTGAGCGCTGTGGCAGCCAGGCAGCTTGCTCCGCTCGACGCGTCCGGACGGTACGATGCGGGTGCTCCATACAGTGCGGCTCGGCGCAGGGTGTGCGGCCTGATTATGGCGCTGAGTGGCGCGGTGATGGTTCTGCCGGCTATCCTGTTGAGCACGAACGTCACCCGTCCCGCCAGGGGCATGCTCGTGGTGTTCTTTCTTGCGGGGGCGCTGGTCTGGTTCTTGGGAGAATGCCTGAAACTGCGGATCTTGGAGAAGTGCGCGGCTGGTGTACCAGGTCGGCAACTGGTCCGTCGGGCTCGCAACCTGCGGATCGGGGCGTACCTGGCGACGACCCTGCTGGGCATCGGCGTAATACCAATGACTTCTGAACAGCCGATTTCGGGGGCGTATCTGGTAACCGGGAGTGTGTCGCTATTCGTACTGACCATGGTGTCGGCGCTGCTCTACAATCGTGTATCGCAATCACTGCAAAGGCAGGCCACGTTTGCACGTGCGGTACGCGAGCATATGGGAATTGCTCCACACCTTGCCTACAAAGTGGATAGCAGGACATAGCGGACCTGGTTAACTCCAAAAAAGGCATCGTGCAGAGGCGACAACTACATGCCTTCTGCACGATGTTTCGGATTCGGAATGGCAGCTACTGCTCTGTACCGCCATTGGCCTTTTTATCGACGGCCTGCACAAAGACGAAACGCGCTCCACCCGGGCTGACCACGTACAGTCGGATACCTTTGCGGAGGTCATGCGATTTGATCGCCGCAATGGCTTCGGTGGCGCTCGTGACGGGTTCCGCGCCGACCTTGGAGATCACATCACCAATATGGATTTGCGCGTGGGCGGCCGGCGAGCCTGGGACAACTCGGGAGACGATGGCGCCGTGCTGTTCTTCGCCCAATCCAAGGCGTTGGGCGATTTCGGGCGTCAGGTTTTCAAGTGTCAGCCCGATCTTGGGGGAGTCATTCTGGGCCGGCTCGGGAGTTTTAGGATGCGCTCCGGGCTGACCTATGCTTGCCATATTTGCGGGCTGATCTCCCAGCTTAAGGGTTGTCTGCTGCATTTTGCCATCGCGGAAGAAATCGAGTTTCACTTCCGTAGCGGGGGCCATCATGGCGATCTGGTTGCGCAGCTCATTGGAACCATTGACATTCTTGCCATTGATCGCGGTGATGATGTCACCTTCCTGGAGTTTGCCGCTGGCCGGCGTGTTAGGCAAGATCTGCTGGACCAGCACACCCTTGCTGCCCTCATAGCCGAAGCTCTTGGCAACATTGTGCGTATCCGCGCTGGATACCGAAGCGATGCTCACGCCCAGCCAGCCGCGGACCACCTTGCCTTTGTCGCGAAGGATCGTGTAGATCTGTTTGGCCTGATTGGAGGGAATGGCAAAGCCAATTCCCTGGAATCCGCCGGTGCGCGAGGCGATCGCTGTGTTAATGCCGACCACTTCGCCGTGGACGTTGACCAGTGGGCCGCCGGAGTTGCCCGGGTTGATCGGGGCATCGATCTGGATGAAGGCTTCGTATCCCTGTGGGATGATCTGGAGGTCGGTACGGTTGGTCGCCGAGACGATGCCGTGGGTCATGGAGCCGACGTAGCCGAAGGGTGAGCCAAAGGCCAGCACCCAATCTCCCTTATCAAGATCATCAGAGTTGCCCCACCTGGCCGCCTTGAGGTTGCTGGCCTCGATCTTGACTACTGCGAGATCGGTGCGGGGATCTGTGCCTACGAGTTTGGCATTAGTGATGTTGCGGCCATCGTACAAAGCGATCTCCATCTCGTCGGCATCGCCGGCGACATGGTTGTTGGTGACGATGTAGCCGGTGTTTCCGTCAACGGCGATGATCACGCCGGAGCCCTGGCCGATCTGCTCACCGCCGCCGAATGGAGACCCGGGGAGTCCGGGCATTCCCGAACCATCGTCCTCGTCATCGCCGCCGGATCCGCCGGGCGCGCCCGGTCCGAAGAAATGGCGGAAAGATGGGCCGTTTGCCGGTCCGTCGGGCGCGTTGCGCCGCACTGGTTCGATGGTCTTGTGGACCTTGATGTTGACGACCGAGGGCTCGATTTCCTTGCCGACGCTACGGAAAGTACGGGAGAGATCCTCGACCGCCTCCACCGATTTGCCATTTGGGACCGGAGTTTCAGCCCGTGCAGGGGCTGGTGCGAAAACGCTAATCCCCAGGAACGCGGCCAGTGCCAGTGCACTGGCGGCAGCAGACGATGATCGTGTCCGATAAAGCATGGCGGTGTTCTCCTTTGGTTGTTTATCCCCGGGAACCTTGCCCCTAGTGTCCGCAAATGCTGTACCGAGCGACGGGCCTGCTAGCGTTTTGCCGGGTCGTGCAGCATCGAATAAGCATGTTCCGGGCCGGGGTATTGTTCCCTTGCTATCTGATCCATATACCCGGCGAAGGCCGCTTTCATTCCCGCCGCCATATCCGCGAGGACCGGAACGAACTTCGGTGCCCGCGGCGTCAGCTTGAGCATATCGTGGGTGACCACCACATGTGCATGGCACGCAGGGCCCGCGCCGCAGCCAACCACAGGTACGCCCACGGCGTTTACAACCTGTTGAGAGACGTCCGGAGGTACAGCCTCAAGCAGAATCGCGACAGCACCGGCGCGCTCAAATGCCAGCGCTTGCTTGACGATGGCGTCGGCCGCTGGACGGGTTCTGCCCTGAGCCTTGTATCCCCCGAGTACGGCCACTGCCTGCGGCCGAAGACCAAGATGTGCCATCACTGCCACGCCGGCGTCTGCCAGGCGGCGCACCAGTATCGTATGCCTCGGCGCTACCTCGATCTTCACGCAGTCGCAGTTGGTGTTCTTGACCATTCGGCACACGCTACGCACGCCGGCTGCAGTTGAGGCGTGGTAGCTGCCAAAGGGCATATCAGCGATCAGGAAGGCGCGGGGAGCGCCTCGGCGCACTGCCTTGGTGATCTCGATCATGAAATTCAGGGAAACCGGGATGGTGGAGTCATGCCCGAGAATCACGCTGGCAGCCGAGTCGCCAACGAGGATGAGGCGAATGCCTGATTCCTCCATCAACCGTGCCATGGTGAAGTCATAGCACGTCAACATGGCAAGCTTCTTGCCGTTGCGGCGGGCTTCGCGCAGGTCATCCAGGGTGAATCTGCTGGGTAACGGGTTACTCATCACGGGTAAAGGTTATCAGCTTTGCCGCAACAGAGCCAGAAGTGCGGCAGAGCTCGGTTGGTGCAGGAGCCGACGCAATCACTTATCTTCATTGTACTTACGTATCGCGTTGAGTTGGTCATATAGAGGGTTGCCGGTCTTCTGGGGCTCCGGGGCGGGCTGTGCACCGGTCGGAGCGGCGGCCGCAGGTGTTCCGGACGTCGCAGCAGATGGGGCCGGGGGTGCTGGCAACTGGCCCGCCGCCGCCGCGGAATCGCGCGGAAGGACAAACCGCTTGTTGTTCCTGATAATGACCAGATCCCATTGCCGCTGGTACGCCTCGTAGGCCAGTGACTTGGCCAGCACTTCATCGCCGATATCGCGAACGTTCTGCGGCCCGATGGTCTCGACGATGTCGCCAGGGGCGATGCCGTAGAAGTCGCCATAGGAACTGCGGGGCCGTATCCACTGTACCAGGAGGTACATCAACTTGCCCTGGGTGGTGATTGGCTGGAAAACCACTGTCTGGGTCACCCGCGCACCGCTCTGGTCAACGCCCGCGATCTGCTCCACCTGGCTGCGTGTAACCTGGCTCTGTTGCACAATCGGCACAGTGTTGTAGCTCCAAATCATCGCGAGTACGCCAATGGTTACAAGAACACCCACCAGCCCGAACATCGCTCTCATGCGGACCTCGCTTTCAGAATGATATTATGGCCCAAAGGGCGGTCACGAGGAAAGGAAAAATCGGAAGACACGGTGGGGAGTTCGTCATCAGGCTGTGGATAGGTTAATGTGGTCCTGCCCGTACGATGAGCCCAATTCCCTGTCCGTGCAACAGGAGAAGTATGGACCCGGTAACTACATGTCAGAGGAATCAATGATGAGAATCAGAATGCTGGCGGTGGCGTTCGTTGCTCTGGCTCTTGTTGCTGCGGGACAGATCGTTCTGGCGGCGGAAGGGGGGCAGGCTGGGGCGGAGGCCGCTCCTGGTACCACATCCAAAGTGGCGGCGAAGACGGTGCCCACGTTCCATTGCCTGGGCATCTACTGGTCGCCGGAGAACGGGGCGGCCGGGAAGAAGGTGCTGGTGAAGTTTCGCGAGATTGGGCAGGCGGCATGGCGCGAGGGACTGCCGATGCGCTACAACCCGGTGAAGACGCCGGAATGCAAGGGTGACTATCGCGGCAGCATCGTGAACTTGACGCCCGGCGCCACCTACGAAGTTGCCCTCGCGCTGGAGGGCACCGCCGTTCGCACATCCTTGAAGGCTGCCACCTGGAGTGAAAAGTTTCCGGTGGCTTCAACGGTCAAGGTTGCAAGCAGTGCGACCACGCTGATGGTGAACAAGTCGGGCACTGCCGATGGCTACGTTCTCTATGATGGCACCGGCAGCGTCATCGATTGCGGCAATAAGTCCGCTTTGGGTATTTCCGTGGATGCCAATTACGTGATCCTTCGCGGTTTCACGATCAGGAATGTGAAGGAGCACGGCATCCGCATCATGAAGGGCCATCACATCGTGATCGAGGATTGCGACATCAGCAAATGGGGCAGCGAAGAAACCAATGGCTTCGGATTCGAACAACAGGCCGGCGTCTTCGGCAGCGACAAGGACATACATGCAGTCGTCATCCAACGCTGCAAGATCCACAATCCTACCTGGAACACGAATAGCTGGGCGGAAGACCACTATAAGGGACGCGATAGCCGGCATCCAGACGGGCCGCAAACCATCGTCTTTTTTGAGACCGATGGCAACCATGTGATCCGCTACAACGAATTGTGGTCGGACAAAGACCACTACTACAACGACATTATTGGCGGCAGGTTCAACAGCAGTTACCGGGGATTCCCCGGAGCCGACAGCGATATCTATGGCAACTACCTGGCGAACTGCTGGGATGACGGTATCGAGTCCGAGGGTGGCAACCAGAACGTGCGCATTTGGAACAACTACATCGAGAACACGATGATGTCGATCGCTAACGCCGCCACCTCGATCGGGCCGCTGTACATCTGGCGCAACGTCGCAGGGCGGTCCTACAGCCCGCCGGGCAGCAGTTGGGGTCTGACGCACGGATCTTTCATGAAGATGGGGTTTGCCGGCAACGATAGCTGGATGACCGGGCACATGTACGTCTTCAATAATACTCTGCTTCAGCCGAACGACGAGGGGCCCAATGGCTTGGGCGGCGATTCAAAGCTCATTAAGCATTGCGTCACACGCAATAACATCCTGCATGTCAGGTCCGCTGACACGCATGCAATTGCCACGGCAAAGAACAGCGTGGACAACGATTTTGATTACGACCTCATGTCGGCCGGGCGATATCCCTCCGATCAGGAGAAACACGGCATCAAGGGCACACCTCGGTACGTGCCGGGCGCGGGATTCTCGTTTGCGACCAAGACCGGCAACTTCCAGTTGGCTCCCGACAGCCCGGGATTCCACAAAGCCGTGGTGATTCCGAACTTCTGCGAGGGTGTCAACGGAGCCCCAGACATGGGGGCTCAGGAAGCCGGCGCGCCGCCGATGGTATTTGGAGTCAAGGCGCAGTTCGATCCGCCGGCGGCGTCGGCAAAAGGCCCCGCAGGCCAATAGGGCCGCATCCGGAAAGTGAACATGCACCGCGTGGCTGCGATTATTTGTGTAGTGGCGCTGGGAACGCTTGCGGCACGCGCTGCGGAGCCGCTGCCGAAGAGCGCTAACGCATCTTCCGCCCGGGTCTCGCCGGACTGGGCGGAGTGCGCCCGGTTGCTGGCCTCTGCGCCGCCGGAGATCGAGCTAACGGTGTGCCGGGTCGAGGGCGACGCGGCGAGGGTTTTGGTATCCAATGCGATCCCATTCCCGCGCGAGGTGCTCTTTGACGCCCGCAACATCGTCATTCGGAAAGATGGCAGGGAAATCCCCATCTCAGCGCGGGAGATCGTCAAGTGGCCGGACTCCAGATCAATCCGGTCGGTGCTGGTCCAGTTCAACTGCGACCTTGGTTCGGCGAAGCAAGACACGGTAGTGCTGGGTTTCGGGGCGCTGCGCTCAACGGTCGACCTGCCGCTGGCGCCTGTCACTTGGACGCTGCCCGCGGCCATCGCCGTACCGAGCAAGGAATGGATGAGCTACAGCGGTGTGCTCGGCGCCATGGTGCCGGCCGGCTACAGCGTCGCCACCCCGGCCGGTATTGTGGACAACATGGCGTATGATGCGAACTTCCTGGCGCAGTACACCCGGTACGAGAGCTTCGGCGGCGGCGACCAAGGCGTCGTCGAGGGGACAAACTATTACGACAATACGCATTCGCTGTACCAACAATTCCTCCGCACCGGAAACGTCGATTACTACAAACTGGCCCGGCGTTGGGCGGTGTATCACCGGACGCGGCAGATTGCGCCTCTGGAGAGCCGCTGGCCAGGGCGGCGAACGCTC
The DNA here is from genome assembly GCA_903871935.1 of uncultured Phycisphaerales bacterium. GTDB lineage: Bacteria > Planctomycetota > Phycisphaerae > Tepidisphaerales > Tepidisphaeraceae > CAIQIQ01. Next base: position 17,094 of record CAIQIQ010000029.1, on the reverse strand, counting down.
GACGGCACCACGATTACGCGCTATACGTACGTCGAAGGCCTGGTGGACGATTACCTGCTCAATGGCGACCAGGCCAGCCTGGCCGTCGCCGGAGTGGTCGTCGATCAGTTCTACATGAAGCTGGAGGAACTCGCCGGCGGGGGTGTCTATTACAAGCCGCCACGCAAGCGGGGATTCTGGACGGAGCGTGAGCCGGCGTTCGCCCTGCTGGGGATCGTGTGCTATTACGAGGCGACGCTCAAGCCCGCCTATCGGCAAGAGGCCGAGCGAATCGTCCACGAGTTGCATCGCATGCAGGTGGAGAACCAGGCGATCGATGGGCAGACGGGGTTCATTCACAACCTGTACGACCACGATCCCCAGGAGGGGGCGAAACGTGATAATTGGGGAGGAAGCACCTGGATGACGGGCCTGCTGCTGGAGGGTGTTATCCGCTATCACATCATCTCCCGGGATCCGGCGGCTGCGGAGTCGGTGACGATGGCGGTGGATTGGCTCACGCGATTCGGCCGGGTCGGCACGAGCGACAGTTGGGTCTACTTCACCGCTCCCAGCCGCGCTGGGCGCCCGTATTACGACCTGAACCAGATGATCACGCACGCCTATGCGTATGCCTATCGGCTCTCCGGCTACAGCAATGCCGAGTATTTCACCCTCGGGCTCGGGGGCTACAACGCCGGGATCGCCAAGGCGCATCTCGCCGATCAGAAGCACCTGAACCAGAACTACCGGTCCAGCCCGAACTTTCTGGGTTATCTGGCAAAGGTGGACCAGATGCGATGAGGGTTCTACTGTTGTGAGGCAATCACACTGGAAGGGAGCCGAGGATGGTGCAGGAATGGATCGACGTTCCCAAGCCGCTGGGGCAGGAGCAGGTGAAGTTCTTTGTTGAGAATGGGTATCTGGTTCTTCCGGGCGTGATTGGGCCGGATGAGTTGGAGGAACTCAAGGTCGATACGGTGCGGATCGCGCGGGGGCAATATGCAAATGAGAACATCAAGCCGATGCCAGATGCGCTCTCGGATGATCAGGTGTTGCGGAATATTCTGTGCATCCATCAGCCGCATTACATCAGTCCGACGATGCTGAAGCACGTGAAGCACCCGCAGATATGCGGAGCTCTCTCGCAGATCACAGCGGCTCATCTCCCCTATTGGGATGGAAGTGTGAAGTGCATGCAGTCGATGCTGTTTGTGAAGCCGCCGGGGTTTCAGGGGCAGGCGTGGCACCAAGATGAGATCTACATCCCCACGCGCGATCGCTCGCTGATCGGGGCGTGGACGGCGATCGATGATGCGACGATCGAGAACGGGTGTCTGTGGATCGTGCCGGAATCGCACAAGATGGGGTATCTCTATCCGCAGAAGGATCACGACAACCCGGATGAGTTTGACTTCGCGCAGGAGAGCTATGGGTTTGAGCAGAAGGGCGAGATTCCGGTGGAGGTGAAGGCGGGGAGCGTGGTGTTCTTCAATGGGTATCTGCTGCACCGGTCACGGAAGAATCGCAGCAACATCTACCGGCGGGTGCTGGTGAACCACTACATGAACGCGTATTCGCACCTGCCGTGGAACCTGAAGCCTGGCGAGCATGTGGCTATGGCGGACCGACGGGTGATTGTGCCGGTGAGCGGGAAAGACCCGTATGCGTGGAAGGGGCTGGAGCAGCCGCCCAAGAGCGTGTGGTTGCGGACGTGCAAGGCGAATGCGGCGGCGACGGATCCGAAGGCGGATCACCAGGGGAGAGATAACTCCAAACGAGTTGAGGAGACGGCGAAGGGGTAGCCGCTGTGCGGCACATCTGGTTGCGGCTTTTGCACCTTGGCAAGCCCGGCGGTTGCGTCTACAAATTGTGCATGGAATATGGCGTAATCATGGCAGGCGGCTCGGGAACACGGCTCTGGCCCATGTCTCGGGCGACTCAGCCCAAACAGCTCCTGTCGATCATTGGGGGCAAGAGCCTTCTGCGGCTGAGCTTTGAACGGCTGGCGTCGTTCTTGCCGACGCAGCGAATCCTGGTTTGCACATCTTCGGCATATGCCGGGCAGGTCCAGCGCGAGTTGGGTCTGCCCGAGGGGAATGTACTGGGCGAGCCGACGGGCCGGGACACTGCTAATGCGATTGGCTTTCCAGCGGCGGTGCTGCTGAAGCGCGACCAAGATGCGGTGATGGCAGTGGTGACAGCCGATCATGTGATCCGTCCGGTCGAACGCTTTGCCCGATCGATCCAACTGGCGTTCCGGGTGGTGCAGCGGTATCGCAATGCCCTGATCACTTTTGGCATTCGCCCGACGTTTGCGCATACGGGGCTGGGGTATGTGCATCGAGGCGAGGTGGTGAAGGTGGACGACCAGGACGCTTATTTTGTGAAACAGTTCAAGGAAAAGCCCGATCTGGGGACCGCGCAGAAGTATGTGGCAAGCGGCGAATATCTGTGGAACAGCGGGATGTTTGTCTGGCGCGCGGAGACGATCCTGGGCGAGTTGAAGGAGCATCTGCCGGGCTCATATGGCGGGCTGATGGAGATAGGGCAGGCATGGGATACACCGCGGGCGCAAGAAGTTGTGGGCCGGGTGTATCCGCAGTTGCCGAAGAAGAGCATCGATTTTGCGGTGATGGAACCGGCATCGCAGGGACGCGGCAATGCTCGGGTGATGATGGTGGATATGCCGGTGGAGTGGTTTGATGTGGGAAGCTGGCCGGCGCTGGCGGATGTGCTGGAAAGGGATGCCGCGAGGAACACGATCTCCGGACCTCTGACACTGCTGGTGGACTCGCGCGACAACGTGATCGTGAGCGATGATCCGCGGCATCTGATCAGCACGGTGGGGATCGAGAAGATGATCATCGTGCATACGAAGAATGCTACGCTGATCTGCCCCATCGACAAGTCGCAACGAGTGAAAGAAATGGCGGAGGCGGCAAAGGCGAAGTATGGCGCGGAATATGCATAGGTGCGAGCGCTGGACTATGGTTTGCGTTTGCGCTCGACATCTTCGATGACCTGGCCGAGCGTGGCCTGGAAGGTGGGGAAAGGGGTGGTTTTGACTTCGGGCTCCTGCAGGGTGCCGGAGATCTTGATCTGCAGGAGTTCCTCGCGGAGCCTCTGGGTAAGGGTGCCGATAATCGGGAGGCTCAGACCATCGGGGTTCTCGGTGTTCAGCGTGAAGGACATTTTCCGCGTGCCGAAATCAAGTTTGCCATCGCCGTATATTCGCAAGCCCGGGGAACTCATCTCCACCGTGTCGAAGGTGACGACATCGCCGTTGAGGACGTAGGAGAGACGGATGTTGCGCACGCCTTGCTGCACGGGCAGGGCCAGGTTGACCAGGCGGAAGAGGCCCAGAACGATCGGGGCTTCGTACATGTTTTCGCCGTTGATCGTGATCATTCCGCGGCCGTGACGATTCCTGACATCACCGAAGATGCCTTCTACGCCGAGATCGGCCGAAAACTGCGCCCGAACCGGTTTGCGCAGGGCATCGCCGGCGATCTGCATCACATCGGCGTTGCGGATGACGATATCGGCCGCGTAGCGAGGGGGCCGGTCGTTGCTGCCAAGGATGGTAAGGCCGCCGGAGACGACGCCACCGGCGAAATCGGAGCGGAGCGACTCGATCATGAGGTTCTGGGAGTACAGCGGTCGGCGGAGTGTGGCGCTAAGGCAGCCGCCGGCGCGTCCCAACAGCTTGAAGCTGTCTGCAGCGATGGAGCCATCGAGCTTCGTCAGTTCGCTCTGGCGCACCTCGCCGGTGAGTTGCGCAGAGCCAACCAGCGTTGTCACTGGCACACCGATATCAAGCGAGCCGTCATCCGACGCGATGGTGCAGGAAAAGTCGAGATCCACTGGGCGGGTCGTGGGCCGCGAGGAAGATGCTGGGGGTGGCGTTCCCGCCGTCGTTGTTGTCGCGCGGGCGGAATCCGAGTCGCGCAGCGTAAATCTGTCGAAGTCAACCGTGTATTGGCCTCCAGTTTTAAGCCCGGTGAGAATGTCCGCCAGCGCTGAAGGGACAGCCGCGAGAAGTTCCTTATCGGGCTCCAAGTCCACTGCGCGGATCTTCAGATCGAAGTTGCTCTGTGGGCCGGTTGTGCCCGAGCCACTGATGTCGACCCGAGTTGCGCCATGCCGGCCGGTCAGTTGCTTGAACTGCACATCGCGTCCATCAACGATCACTTCGCCGCCAAGATCGTCCAGCCTGTAGGCAAAGCTGTCCGATGTTATAGAGAGCTTTCGTGGGCGCAAGGCCAGGCGGATGTGCTCATTCAAGGCATCGGCGGTCTGCCCCGCGGCATCATTGGCTTTGGTCAGGGAGTAGGCGAGGTCGGCATCGCTGGTGCCCTGGGGCTTCTGCTGGTCCCAGCTTTCCTGGGCAGATCTGGGCAGGATGTCGTGGAGTAGCGGATCGAGCAGAAGATTGCGCGCCGAAAGCTGCAATTGCACATCGGGCGTTTCCCAGTTGGCGTAGCCGGTGATCCGCAGTTCGGCATCGCCACGCCGGCCGATGACCGATTTGAGGTCGAGGCGGCCGGGCACTAGATAGAGATCGCCATTGAGGTTGGTGGCGGCGGGTCCCTGGGCGTCACGGTAGAGCTTGGCATCGTGGAGCCGCAGTGCCAGGGCGAAGTTGGTGTCGTCCGCCCGCGGTGTTCCCGGGGGATCGCGGAAGACCCGGCCGACGATGTCAACACGGCCTTCAAGTGAAGCTTTCCTGAGCCAGCCGCGTTCGGTGGGGGGGAGGGCACTGAGCAAATCTTCGTCAATAGGGACGTTCAACGCTTCGACACTCAGGTCAGGCATGGTCGGTTCGCCAAACTCGACTCTGCCGTTCATCTTCAGCGTCGCTCCGTTTTGGCTCATGGTCACGGAGTGAACCTGCAGTTCATGGTGGACATCATCATCGAGGATGCGCAGCTTGCAGGCGATGTTGTTCATCGGATAAGGGAAGACCCGCAACGAGCCGGCCGCCTTCTTCAGATCCAGCGTGACATCGGTGTCAACTCCCTTGTTCGGGCCGGGCTCGCGGTGAACATGCGCCGTGAAATCGCCGAAGAACTCCGGCCAATGAAAGAGCTCTTCGGACGCCAGTTCGGGCGGCTTGCCGGCGGTCGCCTGGCGAGCGCCGTAGTCGGGCGGGCCGAAGATCAGCATGGCTTTGGCGATCTCCCGCGGGAATGCCTGGCGGATGGCGGGCTCGGAGGTGATGTCTTTGCCTTCAACGCGGACATCAACACCCACTCCGCCGGCGACGAAGGGACCGACAGTCGCATTGATCTCAACCGATTTGCCTGCATTGGGGCCGCCGGGAATTCCGTGTCCGGTCAGGCGAACGATCTTGACGAGTTCTTCGCCAGTGGTTTCATCACGGGCGAAGACAATGCGGCCGGAACAGCGATGCAACGGGTAGGGGAAATCGTCAAAGGCAAACTGCGAGTCAAACAGTTCAACAATGACGGTCGGCTCAAATCCCTCGTCGGGTTTGGAGCGCACAAGCTGGACATCGAGCCTCGCTTTTCCTTCGGGTTGAAATTGAAGATAAACCTTATGAACCTCATCGGGTAGCCAGTTCATGAACTGGCGGTCGGGCGGAACCTGCAGGAAGGTGCCGGGCTCGGTCTGCACGCGGATCTCACCGGGAGCGTTGCCGGCATAGCCATTCATCCGCCCATTCATGACGAATGACTGGCCCTGCAACTGAAAGTGGACGCCGTTGAGCTCGATTGCATCAGTGGTGAAGCGTGCCGTTCCCTGGAGCTGCTTCAGGCTCAGGGGAACCATGCGCATATTAAGGCGCAGGTATTCCAGCGTGCTTCGCGGCCAGGCATCTTCATCGCTGGCGCTGACCAGGTCGCCGGGATTGAGCTTCTGGTCCATCCCCATGCGGTCGAACAGCCAGATCGACTCGCGAAGGATGGAACGGCGGAAGTGTTCCCGGTCGTTGAGCCATTGATCGGGCTGTACTGTGGATTGCACGTTGTGAAACGCGAGCGTGATGTCGAACGCATCCTTGGGCGGTCCGAACTTGTACCTGAAGCGCGGAATGGAAATCTGCCCGGAGAGATCCAGACGTTCCATCCATTGCCGTACCTGTGTTGGCATCATTCTGCGCAGGGCATCATCAAACTGCAGGGCGCCGATGCGACCATCGATCGTGCCAGCATTGGAATCGAATACCCCGTAGACGGTGGTGGTGCGTGTGGTTCCGGGCGGCTGGGCGACGGCACTGAATCCGTAATGCTTTGGCGACATCGGGTAGACGGATGCTTGTACCTCGATCTTCCCGGCTTCGGTGATCTTCTGCGATTCTTTGCGGAAGTAACGCACGCTGGCATTGCGCAGAAATACAGTAGGTACCATGTCTTTGCCGGCATGATCCGATTCTGGGATTGCCGCAGGTTGTCGGCGGCGGGCCTCGAGCAGCTCCTCGAAATTCCAGGTGCCCGTATCGACATCCTCGATGAGGGACAGATCGACGTTTTGAGCTTCCAGGAGGGCCAATCGCGGGGCCCTGAAACGCCACAGTTCCGAGTAATCGAGGACGACGTTCAAATCCCTGGCCGTGAGAAGCCTGGCGCCGGCAGTGGTCGATTCATCAGTGAGAAACTCCGCACCGTTGACATGCAGGCCGCTCATGATGGAAAAGCTGGCCGATCCGATCCGGACGCGGGCGCCGCTGGCATGGCTAAGCTGTTGCTCGAGGAAGGCCCGTACGCGGTGGTCCTGGGTGATGATGTTGTACGCGATAATCCCGGCCACCAGCAGGAACAGCGCGCTCCAGACGACATAACGTGTCCAGCGCCGGTACCAGCGCCGGCGTCGGCGGGCGATGCCCGCCGGTTTGTCATGTGCACTCGTGCGACGATGGAAACCAAACATTGGAGACCGATATACTCGCCCCTGGCGCGGATCGGGTCAACAATGGATGCAGCCTGTGGCTTATATTCCCACGGCATGCTCGACTTCGTCGATGGAGGTGATGCCCTCGGCTACGAGTTGGTAGCCATGGTGGCTTAGCTTCACGAACTTGGAGTTGGCGAGAGCCTGCGTGATGGCCTGATTCGAGCGGTTGTGCAGGACGGCATCGCGCAGCTCATCGTTGGCGATAAGCAGTTCGAAGACGCCGCGCCGGCCGGTGAAACCGGTGCCCATGCAGCGCGGGCAGCCGCGGCGGGTGAAAGATTGCTTGAAGTTCGGCACCGCGGCGATGATCCTGGCGGTCTGCTCGGCGGTGAGTCTCTGCGGCACCTTGCAGTGCTGGCAGAGCTGGCGAACCAGGCGCTGAGCGAGCACCAGTTGCAAGCCCTGGGCGAGCATGTATGGCTCAACGCCCAGGTCCAGCAGGCGGAAGATGGTGCCGACGGTGTCGCGAGTGTGGAGGGTGGAAAAGACCAGGTGCCCGGTGATGGCGGCCTGCATGGCGGTCTTGGCGGTTTCGGGGTCGCGAATTTCGCCGACGAGGATGACGTCGGGGTCCTGCCGGAGCACGGACCTCAACAGGTTGGCGAAGGTGTTGCCCTGATCATCGTTCACAGGCAACTGGGTAACGCCGGGGAGCTGGATTTCGACCGGATCTTCGATGGTGATGACGTTGCGCTGGCCGACGTCAAGCGAGCGGAGCACGGCGTAGAGAGTAGTTGTCTTACCGGAACCCGTGGGCCCACAGACCAGCACGACGCCCGATTCCATCTCGGTGGCGCGGATGAGCTGTTCGGCCATCCACGGGGGCAGCTTGAGCTGATCGGCGCGCAGCGGCGCGGATTTGGCATCGAGAAGCCGGATCACCAGTTTCTGGCCGTAGACCGAAGGGGCGAAGCTGACGCGGTAGTCAACGCGACGATCGGGCAGGCGCGAGGAGAAGTGGCCTTCCTGGACGATCTGGCGATGGGCGATATCGATGTCACCGAGCACCTTGATCATCGAGGTGAGTTTGGCGGCGAGGACCTTGTCGAGGCGGACCAGATCGATCATCGTGCCGTCAACGCGGATGCGGACGAGGACGAGGTGCTCCTTGGGCTCCACATGGATATCGGAGGCGTTGGTGCGGAAACAGATCAGCAGAATCAGGCGCAAGAGGCGGACGGCGTCGCCGCCTTCGCTGGAGCGCTGTGGTGGCGGGGCCAAGGTCGCGGGATGGGAGACGGCGCCGCGGGCATTGACCAGGGAGATGTTGAAGTCCTGGAAGCTCTTGTCCGGCAGGGATTCGGCCAGACGCAGGAGCACCGACTCATAATCTTCGGCCACAGTGGGTTCAACGTGCTGCTGGTAGTCGTTGCTGGTAGAGGCCTGAAAGATATCCGGCGTGTCATCGACGATATCGGATTCGTCGAGCTCCAGTGGGGTTGGTTCGGCGGCGTCAGCGCCGGCCGCAGCGGCGGGAACCGCGCTGGCTTGCGGCTCGGGTGCTCGCGCAGGCTGAGACTCGTCAATGAAGAGAATCTGGTTATGGCCGACAGAGATGACATCGCCAGTCTGGAGGATGGCGGTCTGGGCGAGGCGTTCACCGTTGACGTAGGTGCCGTTGGAGGAGCCGAGATCGTTGACCGTGTACTTATCGCCGAGCTTGCTGAAGATGCAGTGCTTGCGGCTGATGAGGTTATCTTCCAGGACCAGCGTGTTCCGACCCGCGATGCGCCCGATTTGTACCGGCGCATCACCCAGTTCCAAGCGGCGGGTTTCTCCGCCTGAGTCAATCTGCAGGTACACCATGAAGGCGATAATACCGCCAGAAGGGGCGCAAGTCATGTCTGCGCACTGTGCTATTTGCTGGCGAAATAGTAGATGAGGTGGTTATCACCCGTGGTCAGATACAGGCCGCCCTCGACAAGTTGGCATGAGGTGACCCCGCTCTCCTGCTTCAGCGTAACAGCCTGCTCAAGCCGGCCGCTTTCGCTCTTGGCGCCCTGCAGACGGCTGAAAGCATAAAGGCTGACTGCCGATGCCGGCTGGGCATTCGCTGCATTGCCCTGGCGGAACGGCTGCTCCAACGCCACCAGATGCATCAGCCCAGGCACAACCGGGCCGAGATTGGTGATCTGTCCTCCAGCCTGGCCGGGCAGCATCCTGTCTGCAGGTTCAGCACGCTGCGCGTTCAAGGCGCGGACAATGCCCTGACTATAGACGTAGACGTACGGCTCGGCGGCGACAAGGTGTGTGCGCACCTCGCGGAACTGCGGCCCGGGACGGGCGCCTGGCCCCAGCGACAGGGCTGGACGGCCGGTGGCGCCGCCACCGCCGGGAAGAATCTGCCGGCCGGTGATCGGCGAGAACATGCGAATGCTCATCCCGCCATCGGTAACAGCGACAATCGCGTCATCGGTGGCGAGCAATTGGTCCGCGGCTTTTTGCCCGTAGAAGCCCATCGTGTTCTCGCTCATCCCAGTCTCAAAAAGCATGCGATCGGACTGGTCGAAGAGATCCTTGCAGATCAGTCGGTTGCCAAGGGTGAAGATCAGGCGGCCGTCGCCGGTCAGGACCAGATTGTAGACCGGGCTGACATTGGTGGCAACGCGGCTGAAGACGCTCTGACCTGTGGCCATGTCGGTAGCGGTGAGGCGAGACAGGCGCGGCGAATCAAGCCGGGCGGCAGCAAAATCATCGCAGGCATCGACGCGACCGATGGCGCCTTGTCCGAGCTGTGCCTGCCACAGAATTGAGCCATCGTCGATGCGGGCGGCAACGAGACGGCCGGTGGTCGTGCCAAAGACCACCTTGCCGGCGGCGAGGGCCACAGCAGAGACATCCGTGCCCGTGGCATCGGCATCTGGCTGAGGGTTGCCGATCCGTGCGGCGACAAGCGGGTTCGCGATGCGAATCTGCTGCTGGATCTGCACGCGCACATCTGCTACGGCTTCGGCCTGGGCATCGGTGGACGGTTCGGCATCGGCTTCCAGTTGTGGCACGGACGGGAGTTTGTCGGGCGTGATGGACCAGAGGATCTTGCTGGTGGTCAACTCGAGAGCGGTGAGCTGGTTTCGCGAACGGACCAGCAGCGTCGTGGGGCTTGCCCAGGCGACATCCACTGGCTCGACGATGGCGGTGATGGGGATGCGGGCAACGATCTTGCCGGCCGGTTCAATGATGGCGAGATTCTGTTCTTTGGTGAGCAATATGCAACGCTGATAGTCTGGCCGGGTGCCGGGGATGGGTGGAAGGATGCGATCCGCCTGGAGCGCGTCGATGGTCAAAGAGCGGGAATAGGCGGTGGTGCCCGAGGGGGGAAGCTGCAGATCGGGCAGGCCGCGGCCGGGCTGCACTCCGGCGGCCTGTTTGAGGGCGACGGCGACCTGCGAGAAATGGCCCGGCTCGATGACATGGCCATCGGGCAGGCGGATGGCGGCGGTGGTTGTCGGGTCGTTGAGCATCATGGAGGCCTGGGCGAGGCGAGCCGCGGCAATATGTGCCTTGCCGGGAAGTGCAGCGTAGGCGCGAGCGAAGGCCTCGAAGAACGCTGCAGCATCGCGATGGGTTGGATTATCCTGAATCAGAGTGCGATAGGCGTTGGCGGCATCGGCGGGGTTCTGCCGATCCTCATAGAGCCGCCCGGCGGCGAAGACCGCGGATGGGGCAGCAGGAGAGTTGGGATAGCGGCGATAGAGTTCCATCAGCGCGGCCGGATCGTGGGAATCCTCCGCCGCGGCAAGCTCCTTCTGCATCTTCAGTTCAGAGGGCTGATAGATTGCGGTGCCATAGCGGTCGATGAGCTGAGCGATGGTGCGGCGGGCAATGACGCAAGCCATGTGCAGCGACTGGTCAGTATCACGCACCGAAGCGGCGCGCTGTTGCGGATCGTCCAGGATGTCCTGCATGTGCGCCATGGCCGACGGCCCATCGTTGGCACGCTGGGCGCGAGTTGCGGCGGCAATGTGATACTGCACCTGCTGGGCGGGCGAAGCGGCGGCAGTCCGGGCGATATCGAGGAAAGCCAGTGAAGACTGATTTGCCGGGTCGGCGGTGGAGAGGCGCGCGGCGCAGCTCAAGGCGGCCGAGAAGAGGCGATCGCGCATCTCGGGTTTGGTCGTGGGAGAGATCGCCAGTGTCAAGGCTGCCTTGAAGCGCGTCAGCGCCATATCGTTTTGACCGGCAGTGAAGAGCAGCTCACCGTAGCGCACCAGGGGCTCAGGCGAGGTTGGGTTGGCCGCGACATCCTGGTCGTAGCGGGCGGTAATGGTGGCGAGATTCGTATAGACATTTACCCGTTTCGCGGTGGCCACCACGACCTGCTCGCCGGTAACCAGTATGTTGCCCGGGCCCTGATCGGCGGGCCAGGTGGCGGGAGAACGGGGCATGGTCTGTTCGATCTTCCAGTGCTCGCGGGCGACACGCAGCAGGCGGTCGTCGGTCGCCAGAAACAGTGAATCGGCGGTGAGGAATGGTCTTCCGCGCAGAGCGGCGCCGGGGAAATCCATCGTCCAGTTGATGGCGTCGGTCTGCTGGGCGCCATCCTGGCTGGCGGCTTCCCAATCGAGCACGGTGGCAATGCGCTCGCCGGCGACGATCAGTTGTTTGCCGCGAACGCCCACCAGCATATCAACCGAGCCCAGGGACGAGAGGGCAATGCGCTTGATCACCCGGCCGTCGGCCTCGTCAAGTATCAGCAGGGCCGTCGCATCGACAGGCAACGCGAAGATGCGCCCCCCGGCGATCGCTGCGGGCGATGCCGCGAAGATGCGCGACGTATCCACCTGGTTGCCAGGACGGACAAAGCGGCCCATGAAGCGCATGGATGGTTGTTCACTGCGTGGGTAGACGCGCAGCCAGGCGGGTAGCCCGTCGGCGGCATCAAGGGCGGCGATGGCACCCACGTTGGTGAGCACGATCACGCGTCCGGCGTTCCAGGATAGCTGCGGCAGCCCGGTATCGGCCTGGCCAGGCATGCCGTCAAACATCGCCATGTTTGCGTTAGGACCGCTGGCGACATACGAGGACCAGAGCAGCCTGCCGTCGGCGATGTCGAAGCAGAGCACGTAGATGTCATTCAATTGGGCACTGTGGCCCCCGCGCGCGGCGACGAACACCTGCGACCCAATGGTCAGCGGCGCCGATGCGAACTGCACGGTCTTCAGAGCCGCGGCAGCGCTGGTGAGGCGCGATGGAGTGGTCCGCCAGCGCAGCTTTCCGGTCTTGCGATCGAAGCAACTCAGCGCTGAAATGTCCGGCCGCGCCTCAGCGGCGACCTGGATCATCTGGGCGAAGAGGACCAGATCGCTCTGCACGGTGAGGACGCTGTCGTCGGTGACGGCGAGCGTGCGCAGCGATGGCCCCGAGATGCCTGGGGAGACAGAGGCAATGGGGACGGACAACCCTGGCCAGCCGGGGAGCTTCATCCCGCCGTCGAGACTGACGCCATAGAGGTTGGTGCCATCCTGAAAGAACAGTTCCCTGTTATCGTAGACCGGCATGATAGCCAGGGCCTGATTCAGATCATTGCGCGCGGGCCGCCCCAGCATGACACCTGGGGGCAGGCCCCGCGGCATGTTCAGCCCATCCGGAGATGAGGGGCTGACGAGATCGATCGCAAAGAGCAGGGCATCAGGTCGCCCCTGGCCCGGCGGCACCGTGGCCCGTTGTGGCCAACCGCCGAAGGCGCGCCAGGAGTCGGCGGGCGCTGCGGCGAGCGTGGCAGAGGCAGATCGGGCGACCGCTTGTTCCAGGGCGTTGGCGAGAGTGGTATCGCTTCCGGCGATGGTCTGGTGAGCCTGGGGATAACGATCGCGGAGCGTTGCCACGATCGCGCGGGTGCGCTCGGGATTGCCGGCCAACAGCCAACACAGGCCCGACTGAAACATCAGTGACGGACGCTGCGGATGGTCGTCCGGGAGCAGCGCTGCAACATGCTCGGCAAACTGGGCAGCAGTCCCCGCCTGGCCCTGATCCCACCACTGCTGCAACAGCCTTCCGGCGGCGGCCATGCCGTCGTGCGTCAGCAGATAGCGATCGGTGATCGCACGCAGCGATTCCGGGCTGTCGGCTTGTGCAAGCAGCGTCTGGGCGGTGGGCTGATAGCGGCCGTTGTAAACGGCCAGACCATCGGCCGGCCAATGCGCCAACTGTTGCAGGACGCGATCGCTGACGTTGCGATAGAGTGTGGGATCGTCAGCGGATGCCGGCACAACGCGATCGCGGTAGTTCTCCAACAGCTCCTGATAGATCTCGGCCGACTTGGCCCATTCGCTCGCCTGCGCCAGCTTGGCGGCCAGTGCGAGCCGCTCCATGGCAACGGAGGAGTCGGGGACGAAGGTGGAAATGGATGGCGGCTCGGCGGGCTTGCCGGCATCAGCGGCGGGAGGGGCGGGAGGGGCGGGAGTTGGCGCCTGAGCCAGCGACGCAGCGCTGACGGCGATAGCCAGTGCCAGTGCGGCATAGCTTGGCGAGCGGTAGGTGTGCTGCGTTCCCCTCATGATTGCACTGATTGGCTCTCCATGGTTTGGAAGTAGCGTCCCCAGATCGGCTTGAGCCGAAGCACCTCATCGGGCGCGATCTGCGACTTGTTCGACCAGATCGCAAGGCCCAGCGCCTGCAACGATGGCGACTTCATCAGCTCATCCTGCCGCGCGGCGGCCAGATCCAAAGCACGCCTGACCAGCGTCATGGCATTGCCGGTAGCGACCTGCAGGTGGCCGATGATCTCGCGCATCAATTCGGCGGGATCGGTGCTCTGCTCAGCCGGGCGTTTCTTCCAGCAGTCGTAGTCAGTCACCAAGGCCACCAGAGCATAGGCCATTTCCGCCTCTTTCGCGAGCTTGGCTTCGGGCATGGCGGTCATGCCGATCAGGTCGCCGCCCCAGAGGCGATGCATCAGGCTCTCAGCACGCGTGGAGAACGCCGGGCCCTCCATGCACACATAGCAGCCGCGGCCGTGCGTGTTCACGGGTTGCTCGGCGGTAGCCAGTTGCGAACCAGCCTCAAGCAGAAGCTGGCGCAGCAGCGGGCAGAACGGCTCGGCCAGTTCGACATGGACGGCGGCCTTTTCAAAGAAGGTGCCAGCGCGGCGGCTGGTCTTGTCGATGACCTGATCGGGTATGACCAGATCGCGCGGCTTGAACTCCTCGCGCAGCGAGCCGACAGCGCCGGAGGCGATAATATGTGTGACACCCAACGACTTGAGCGCGTAGATGTTGGCGCGGAAGGGCACGTGGGTCGGGTTGATGGTGTGGCCGGGTCCGTGGCGATTGAGGATAAAGACGTTCAGGCCGGCGACTTCCGTCTCGATCACCGCATCCGAGGCCTTGCCGAAAGGGGTGTCCAACTCGTGGCGCTGGCCTTCATGCCCTTCCAGAAGCGCCTGCCCCAGCCCACTGCCGCCAATCAGACCAATCTTAACCGTGCTCATACCAATAAGCCTACGACGCGGCGAGGGGTGGGGCAAATGGGAATGTCGATATGTTTGGCGTCCCTACTGGTCCCATTGAACGGCCGGGCAGATGCGTTCAGCTTCATGCATGGCATCGGCAAGCGTTGGCCAGGAGCCGCCGGAGTGGGTCATGCCTAGTGCGTTGAATTCCAGTGTGTACTTTTGGGGGTTGCTGTCGGGCAGGGGAGAGATGCAGACCATCCCCCGGGTCATACCGGCATGGAGATAGGTGCCGGTCCTGGCCGCCGTTGCTGAGGGCCGGGGCCATGTGGTGGGGAACATGACCGATAGTATACCCGCGATCGCTCGCCAGCAGCACGCAATTCCGGAATCGCAGAGGCATCAAATCAAGAGGGCACCCGCTGTTGCGGATGCCCTCATGATTGATAGCTCAGTCAGTGATCCTTTGCAGGATGATCACTTGTTCCAGAACTGAGCACCATAAATCGCGGTGTCGCCAAGCTGCTCCGCGATGCGGATGAGTTGGTTGTACTTGGCGTTGCGGTCGGAGCGGCAGGGGGCGCCGGTCTTGATCTGGCCGCAGTTCGTCGCCACCGCAATGTCGGCGATGGTCGAGTCTTCGGTCTCGCCGGAACGGTGCGAGAGCACAGCGCTGTAGCCGTTGCGCATCGCCAGGTTTACCGCGGCGAAGGTCTCGCTGAGGGTGCCGATCTGGTTGACCTTAACGAGAATCGCATTGGCGGTCTTGGTCTCGATGCCCTTCTGCAGGAACTTCACGTTGGTCACGAACAGGTCATCGCCGACGAGCTGGCACTTGCCGCCGATCATGTCGGTCAGCTTCTTCCAGCCGGCCCAGTCGTTCTCGGCCATGCCATCTTCCAGCGAGCGGATGGGGTACTTCTCGGCCCACTTCGCCCAGTACTCGGCCATCGCCTCGGGGCTGATGACTTTGTCGGGATTGCTCTTGAAGAAGCGATAGCCCTTCTTGGCCTTGTCCCACATCTCGCTGGCGGCCGGGTCCAGCGCCACGAAGATCTGCTTGCCGAACTTGTAGCCGGCCTTCTCGGTCGCCTCGCCAATCACCTTCAGGGCATCTTCGTTGTCTTTCAGGTTGGGGGCAAAGCCGCCTTCATCGCCCACTGCGGTGCTCATCTTGTTATCGTGCAGCACTTTCTTAAGGCTGTGATAGATCTCGACGCAGGCCTGGAAGCCTTCGTCGAAGCTGCTAAAGCCCCAAGGCTGGATCATGAACTCCTGGAAATCGACGTTGTTGTCAGCGTGTTTGCCACCGTTAAGGATGTTCATCATCGGAACCGGCAGCGTGCGGGCATTGGTGCCGCCGAGGTAACGATACAGCGGCAGGCCCGATCCCTCGGCCGCGGCTTTGGCCACCGCCATCGAAACGCCCAGAATCGCATTGGCGCCCAGCTTGCTCTTGTTGGGCGTGCCGTCGATCTCGACCATGAGCTGATCGATGGCTTCCTGGTCGCGGGCATCCTGGCCGACCAGCGCTGGGGCAATCTTCGAGTTCACATTCTCGACGGCCTTGTAGACCGACTTGCCGCCGAACTTCTTCTTGTCGCCGTCGCGCAGTTCGCAGGCTTCGTTCTCGCCGGTGGAAGCGCCCGAGGGAACGGCCGCCCGGCCGACGATGCCGCTTTCAAGCACAACGTCCACCTCGACGGTGGGGTTGCCACGCGAATCAAGTACCTGACGCGCCTGGATGAATTCGATATTCAAGCTCATTCTTGCTCCTATATGTTTAGGTGTTTCCTCGTCCCACGGTCGCCGAGGCGACCACGGGGTCAAGAGTGTATGGACGGGGGCAGAAACGTCAAACGTGACAAGTCGTCCAGTGACAACCGGCCCGAGATTCCTTAATCTGGCATAGGGATCCCTACAGGATTGACCGAAGGAGCCTTATCTATGCCAACCGTTCCCGCTGCTGCCCGTACCGTTCTTGGCGCCATGTCGGGTAGCAGTTGCGATGGTGTCGATGTTGCCGTTGTGCGGATTGCCGGCTCGGGCCTGGAGATGCGCCCCGAGTTGCTTGGTCTGGCCAGTGTCGCCTTCCCCGCGCCCTTGCGCACGCAGATCCTTGAGGTACGAAACTCTGGCAGTTGTTCCCTGGCCGACCTGGCGCAGCTCGGCCGGCAACTTACCCTGGTTCATGCCCGCGCTGCGTTGCAAGCCTTGCGCAAGACAGGGCTTACGCCGGCCGATATCGCCTGCTTTGCTGCCCACGGGCAGACCCTGTTCCATGCTCCTCCGCTTACGATCCAGTGGCTTGATCCAGCCCTTCTGGCGGCCGAGACGGGTTGCACGGTGATCAGCGATTTCCGCCGGGCTGATTGTGCCTTGGGCGGCCAAGGCGCTCCGTTGGTTCCCTTTGCCGACTACCTACTGTTTCGCGACAAGGCTTCCAATCGCGTTCTGCTCAACCTCGGCGGCATCGCCAATATCACGTTCCTCCCGGCCGGCGGTTCGCTCGACGAGATCGTCGCGTTCGATACCGGGCCGGGCAACTGCATCAGCGATTCCCTTGCCCGCAAGCACACCAACAAGCCGCACGACCAGGCCGGCAAGCTGGCCGCCTCCGGTACACCCGATGAAGAGGGCACCGATCAGTTCCTCTCGCATCCGTATTTCCATCAGGCGCCGCCCAAGAGCACCGATGGGCCGGAGATGCTTGCGATCTGGAACTCTATCGCGCGCCTGCGCCGGCTTCGGGGTAAGGATCAACTCGCCACTGCCTGCCTGATCTCTGCCCGGGCGGTAGCGATGGC
>CAIQIQ010000028.1 GCA_903871935.1 uncultured Phycisphaerales bacterium | reverse complement strand
GCTGGACGCCCAAGCGCCGCTTTGAAACCGCGATCGCTGAAACCATCGCCTGGTATCAACAGCACCAGGACTGGTGGCGCAACATCAAGAGCGGCGAGTATCTGCGTTACTACGAACAGCAGTATGCCCAAAGGTAACGGTTCTTAAGAATCACTAGCAGACCATGCACAGACAAGCAGTTATCTTTGGGTCCAAGGGCATGCTGGCTCGGGCGCTGGCGGCGGAACTGGTCTCGCGTGGAATCGATTTTGTCGGCTTGGATCTGCCTGAGTGCGATCTGACGCGCCAGACCGATGTTGCTTCCGTCTTCGGGCGCATCCGCCCCAGCGTGGTATTCAACTGCGCTGCCTTTACCAAGGTGGATGCCTGCGAGCAGCAGGTCGAACTGGCCAACAGCGTCAATGGCTATGCGGTCGGCACCCTCGCGACGATGTGCCGCGAGTTCGACACCGCCCTTGTACACATCAGCACCGACTTTGTCTTCAGCGGCAACGGCCAGCACCCGTACCAGCCGACCGACACGCCCGCCCCGGTCTCCGCCTACGGCCGCTCGAAACTGCTCGGCGAACAGCTTCTCCGCGAGGCCAACCCTCAGCGCTGGCTGATCATCCGCACGGCCTGGCTCTACGGCATCGGCGGCCCCAACTTCCCGCGCACAATGGTCGAAGTTGCCCGGCAAGGTAAACCCCTGTGCGTCGTCAACGACCAGATCGGCTGCCCCACCTACACCGAGGATCTGGCACAGGTCATGGTCGATCTCACCTTGGCACGTGCTCGCGGCATCTTCCACTGCACCAACTCCGGCCCGACGAGCTGGTATGACTTCGCCAAAGCCGCCCTTGAGACCTTCGATATCCCGGCCGATCTCCAGCCCGTCAGCACCGAACAATACCTTGCGATGCGTCCCAACCAAGCCCGCCGCCCAGCCTATAGCGTGCTCGACTGCACCAGCCTGCACACCGCCCTTGGCCGGACAATGCGCCCATGGCAGCAGACTTTGGCCGATTACCACCGCAAGGTCCAGGACAACGGCGGATTCTAAGAAGAGCATCATGCTCCGCCAGCGTATTGATATGGGTCAAGCACATTGTCCCCGGCAGCGGATACGCTATACTTGTACAAACATAAAAGGCATCAAAGGGTCTGTTAAGCCGTAATAGGTGTACTGGACCCAGGAGTGATAGATGGAACGGCAATGCGCTCCAGTTGGCCGAGTTGGCACTTCAACCTATAAAGCTGTTGCCCTCAACGACTTACCCGTTGGCAGAGCAGGCAGAGTGCTCGGCATCCTCGCCGAGCGGGAATTGAAGCGACGGCTTCTGGAAATGGGGTTCTGCAACAACGTTCGTGTCGAGGTCGTACGCAAGGCGCCCCTCGGCGACCCCATCGAGTACCGCCTCCGCGGATATCACCTGTCGCTGCGTGCTGAACAGGCACACTGCATCAGTATCCGCCCGGACTAGTCTCACTCGCCCTGTCGCCGAGCATCGTCATTCCCACCCAGGCACAACCGTGCTCGGGCTTACAGTGATCCATGAGAGGACCTGGTTAGATACCAATGGCCATCTGCTGCGAAGCTAGTGATTCCACGCTGCCGCTCACCACAGGCACGCTCACGATTGCCCTCGCCGGCAACCCCAACAGTGGCAAGACCACCATATTCAATGCGCTCACGGGTATGCGCCAGAAGGTGGGCAACTACCCCGGCATCACCGTCGAGCGCAAGGTCGGCCGCTGCCGCCTGCCTGAAGGCGTTGACGCACATATCATCGACCTTCCCGGTGCATACAGCCTCATCAGCCGCTCGCCCGACGAGGTGGTTGCCATGGAAGTCCTTCGCGGACTCCGCCCCGATACCCCAAAACCTGATGCGGTCATTGTCGTTGTCGACGCCTCAAATCTTCAGCGCAATCTGTACCTCGTCTCGCAGATCATCGAACTGGGCACCCCGATGGTCATCGCCCTGAACATGATGGATGTCGCCATGCGTCGCGGCGTGGCCATCCTGCCGGCCGAACTGGAAGCGGAACTTGGCATCCCCGTCATCCCCGTCGTCGGCCATAAACGCGAAGGCATCGCAGAACTCAAAGCCGCCATCCTGAAGGCCCGCATCGCCCCCATGCCCGATTGGCCGCTTCCGCAATCCATGCGCGAGGAACTCACAGTCGTCGGCGGCGCCCTGGCGATCATCGATTCTGCCGAGGGCCTCGAATGCGAGGCGGCCGGACTAAAGCGAGCCACCCCGCAGGAAGCAGCCCATCCCAACCAGCTTCGCCTGGACCGCTATCGAGCCGTCGCCGAGCGTCTGCTTGTCGGCGACCGCGCTGGCGATCTGACCGCCATCGCCAACCGCGACCCCGTCGGCTCCGTTCTGAGCAGCGCCCACGAGCGCATGACCCAGGATGGCATGGACCCGATGCAGGTCGAGATCGAAGCCCACTACCGCTGGATCGAACTGATTTCCGCACGCTGCCTGCACGATGTCGATGAACTGGCCGCAATGGGCAACGAGCCCCCTTCCCTGCTCTCGCGTGAGCCGCCCGCACGCAAGCCAACCGTCTCGGAACGGGTTGACATGGTGCTGGTGCACCGTGTCTGGGGCCTGCTGGTTTTCGCCCTGATCATGGGCAGCCTGTTCGTCAGCATCTTCTGGCTGGCCACCCCGATCATGCATGCCATGGAAAGCGCCGTCGCCTGGCTCGGCCATCTGGTCACCGGCGAAATGGACGATGGCCCACTCAAGGCACTACTGAGCAACGGCGTCTTTGACGGCGTTGGCGCTGTGGTCGTCTTCGTGCCGCAGATCGCCATGCTCTTTCTGTTCCTCTCGATCCTGGAAGACAGCGGCTACCTCGCCCGTGCGGCATTCCTCATGGATCGCCTGCTGGCGCGGGTGGGGCTGCACGGCAAGAGCTTCATCCCCCTGCTCTCCTCGTTTGCCTGCGCCATCCCCGGCATCATGGCAACGCGCACCATTGAGAACCGCCGCGAACGGCTGGCGACAATACTGATCGCCCCGTTCATGAGTTGCAGCGCCCGGCTCCCCGTCTATCTGCTGCTGATCGGCGTATTCTTCGCGCAGTTCAGCGCATGGACTCGCGCTGGCATCATGCTCGGGCTGTACGGTATGGGCATCGTCGTAGCCGCCGGCTGCGCCTGGATCTTCAAGAAATCCCTGCTTAAGGGCGCTGCCACCGCCTTCATTCTCGAACTTCCCACCTACAAGTTTCCTCAGTTCTCCCAGGTCTCCCGCCAGGTCGTGGTAAACACCTGGGAGTTCCTCCGCCGCGCCGGCACGATCATCTTTGCATTGAGCATGCTGATGTGGGCCATGGCCTACTACCCGCGCCTGCCCGAGGCCCAGGTCCAGAAGATCCAGGCCACCGCCCGAACCAACGCCCTGAGCGCCCCCGCCACCAGCAATCTCCTGGGCGCCGCCCAGCTTGAGCACAGTTTCGCCGGCCGGCTCGGCCACGCCATCGAGCCCGCCATCCGCCCACTCGGCTACGACTGGAAGATTGGCGTCGGCCTGATCGGGGCATTCGCCGCACGCGAGGTCTTCGTCAGCACCATCGCGATCACCTACGCCGTCGGCGACAACGAAGACGCCCTTCCCGATGCCATGCGCCACGACACCTACTCCGCCCGCTATGGCCCACCCGCCGGCCGCCCTATCTGGACCCCGCTGGTCGCGATCAGCGTGCTGATCTGGTTTGTCCTCGCGATGCAATGCATGAGCACGCTCGCTGTCGTCCGCCGCGAAACCAGCGGGTGGCGCTGGCCGCTTTTCATGCTCGTCTACATGAACACCCTCGCTTACACCCTCTGCCTGCTGCTCTACCAGATCGGTTCCCGCGTCTGAACCAGCATCTCAAGTATCTGCTACTGCGGCCACCAGTTCAGCGGCTCGCCATCCTCATCATAAACATTCCCATACATCCACCCCTGGGCCCGGTACCTCCGCGCGATCTCATCCAGCGTCTTCTCGATTACGGCAAAGCTGGCAGTGACCGGTGCCGTGCAGACCAGTATGCACTTGCCCTCGACCTGCATCTCACCATCAAGCCATCCCTCTATTTCTTCCATCAATCGGGTCACACCATTGCGCGTAGCCGTATCGCATCGGCTCACGATAATCTGGGCACAAACATTCCCTCCGTGCTTGAGCAGCCGAAACCCCTCGCGTTTCAGCTCAATCTCATCCCCGGCCGCCAGCCCGCTGAGCAGCCCCGGCGACCCTTCCAGGCGATAACGTTTTCCGCCAAGGTCTTCCACCGGGATCCTCTCGGCAATCCGCTGACCCTCCACCATCTGTACGATCTCGACATCTTTCATGCTGTCCTTCAGCATACCACCGCGCCCGCTCCACAGCGATGCATGCGCTGGCGCCCCTTCTGGCCAAACGGCGGCAGAATACAGGCCATATCCTTTGGTGCAAGACGTCGAGTTGGCTGCTATCATAGGGAGTGAGTCGCACTGACCAAGCTCGAAGGGAGAAGGAGATGCCCGTTTCAGTAGCAACGGAACAGCCGTATCGCGGCGCTTCATCAGGCAAGTCATCTGACCCAATGTCTCGCGGCTATTTCAACTACGCCCCTAATGAGGCCTGGAAGCCAGACGTGAACCTCTATGAGACCGACACGGCCTACCTGGTCTGTGTCGATCTTGCCGGAGTGGAGAAGCACGAGATCGATGTCACGGTCGAACAGCAAATCCTGCGCATCCACGGCACCCGCGCTGTCCCAACGTTCAAGGGCCTTTCGGCAAAGGCCCGATTCCGGGTGCATCTGATGGAAATCGATCACGGACAGTTCTCGCGCGATGTGGAACTGCCGGCGAACGTCGAACAGGGCCGCATTACGGCATCACATCGAGACGGCATGCTGTGGATAGAGCTGCCAAAGAGTCTGGCGTAGGGAATGGCCTCTGCGGCAACATGCGGGGGTAGCCTGAACGCAACCACGGAAGGAAAGCAAACACAATTATGTCTGAGAAGCTGATCATTGCTGAGACCGAACAGTCGATGACCATCCACCCGCGCGGCGGCAACCAGGATGTCATCGTCCAGCGCAATCTGCCGATCCTCCCCATCCGCAACATCGTGGTATTTCCTGGTACGGTGATGCCTCTAAACGTCGGCCGACCCAAGAGTAAAGCACTGCTCGATGAGGTGATGCCGGGGGACAAGATCATCGGCGTCGTGACGCAGCGCAACCCCGACACCGAGGATCCGCAGGTTGCCGATCTGCAGCCCACCGGCGCTATCTGCATGATCCTGAAGTTGTTTAAGCTGCCCGATGGCAACCAGTCCATCATCGTCCACGGCCTGGCCCGATTCCGCCTCCTCCAGCAGGTGCAGAACCAGCCGTTCACCACCGCACGCATCCAGATCCTCGAGGATTCCGTGGCTCCGGGCACACAGCTCGATGCCATGATCAATTCCGTTCGCCAGCAGGCCAATCGGGTGATCGAACTCTCGCCCAATGTGCCTGATGAGGCCGCCCAGGTACTCGGCACCATCACTGATCCATCGGCCCTCGCGGATTTCCTTGCCGCCAACCTGCAGGCGGAGATCGCAGACAAGCAGCGCATGCTCGAGGAACTGGACGTGGGTCAACGGCTGCAGATGCTGGCATCGCGCCTGGCAACGCAACTCGACGTCCTGGAACTGCAAAACAAAATCCAGAACCAGGTCAAGGAGAACATCGACAAGAGCCAGCGGCGCTACTACCTCCAGGAGCAGATGAAGGCGATTCGCAAGGAACTCGGCGAAGGCGAAGGCGGCGCCGGCGCTTCCGAGGTCGAACAGATGCGCCAGCGGCTTGAGGCCGCCAAGCTGCCCGAAGGCGTCATGAAGGAAGCCAACCGTGAACTCGTGCGCCTTGAGGCGATCCCGTCGGCCTCTCCCGAATATGGCGTCATCCGCACCTATCTCCAGATCCTTAGCGAACTGCCGTGGTCCATCACCACCCCCGACAAACTCGACCTGAAGCAGGCGCGCAAGATCCTCGATCGCGACCATCACGACCTGGAGAAGGTAAAACGTCGCATCATCGAGTACCTGGCGGTGCGCAAGCTCAAGCCTGAGGGTGGCGGAGCGATCCTGTGCTTTGTCGGGCCTCCGGGCGTTGGCAAGACCAGCCTCGGCAAGAGCATCGCCGAATCGGTCGGCCGCAAGTTCATCCGCGTTGCCCTCGGCGGCGTTCGCGATGAAGCCGACATCCGCGGTCACCGCCGCACCTACATCGGCTCCATGCCCGGGCGGATCATTGCCGAGATTCGCAAGGCCGGCAGCCGCAACCCCGTGATGATGCTTGACGAGATCGACAAACTGGGCGCCGACTTCCGCGGCGATCCATCGTCAGCGCTTCTTGAAGTGCTGGACCCGGCACAGAATCACACGTTCACGGATCACTACCTCGATGTGCCGTTCAATCTGGCGGATGTGCTGTTCATTGCCACGGCCAACACCATGGATACCGTGCCCGCCGCCCTTCGCGACCGCATGGAAGTGATCGAAATCCCCGGGTACACCGAAACCGACAAGATGCACATCGCCAAGCGCTACCTGGTGCCGCGTCAACTGGACACCTGTGGCTTGACCACAAAACAGGTGACCTTTGAGTCCGATGCCTTGCACTGGATCATTGAGGGCTATACCCGCGAAGCAGGCGTGCGCAATCTGGAACGGACGATCGGGTCCATCTCGCGATCCGTCGCCGCCGACGTCGTCGGCGAGAAGTATACGCAAACGACGATCTCGAAAGACCGTGTCAGCCTGATTCTGGGCCCACGAAAATTCGAACCGGAACTGGCCGCCCGCACCAGTGTGCCGGGCGTGGCAACCGGAATGGCCTACACGCCGGTGGGCGGCGAGATTCTCTTCATTGAGGCGACCAACATGCCCGGCAAAGGCCACATCACCCTCACCGGACAGATCGGTGAAGTGATGAAGGAGTCGGCCACCGCGGCGTTCTCCCTCGTCCGCTCGCGCGCTGCGAACTTTGGCATCGACCCGAAGGTATTCGCCGAGAGCGATTTCCACATTCACGTGCCTGCCGGCGCAGTTCCCAAAGATGGTCCCTCGGCAGGCGTGGCAATGTTCAGCGCTCTGGCATCGCTGCTGCTCAACCGCCCGGTCCACCACGACATGGCCATGACCGGCGAAATCACGCTGCGCGGACTGGTCCTGCCGATCGGTGGACTTAAGGAAAAGACCCTCGCGGCCAAACGTGCGGGAATCAAGCAGGTGCTGGTGCCAAAGCGCAATGAAAAAGATCTGCCCGATATCCCCGCCGAAGTGCGCAAAACCTTGAAATTCTATTTCGTCAGTAACATCGATGAGGTGTTGAAGCTCGCCTTGGAGCCGGCCCGGACGCCGGCAATATCAGGCAAGAAACCGAAGAAAGTGAAAACTAAAGTTTAGGCGGGGCAGCCCCCGGCGCTAGTCTGGACAACCTATGGAAGGATTCACCACTCAGCAGATCGGCCAGCACACCATCATCGAGTTCCAGTCGGCTTCCCTTATGGATCCGCAAACGCTGGACGAGATGTCGGCAAGATTATACCGCCTGATCGATCTTGAAGACCACCGGATGATTGTCCTCGACTTCAGCAAAGTCGAGTACATCTCCAGCCAGTTCATCGGCATCTTGATGATGATGCAGAAGAAACTGGCAAAGTTGCCCAAGAGCAAGCTTGTACTCTGTTCCGTCGGATCGCGGCTCAGCGGGCTGCTGCGCATAACCAAGCTCGACAAGATTCTGCCCGTACACTCGACGCACGAAGAAGCAATCAGGGAGCATTAGAGCTCGCACTTTGCGGGCCATACTAAAGGAGCCACTGCAATGTCTACCATCCGCCTCGCTGCACAGTATTCCGTGTTTCTTGTCAACAAACCGGGTGTCCTTGCGCAGGTAACGCGAGCCCTGGCTGACGCCAAAGTCAATATCGTTGCCATGACGCTCGTAGATTCACAGGAACACGGCGTGCTGCGCGTAGTGGCGGCCAATCCCAACCTCGCAAAAGAGACTCTGACGAAGCTGAACCTTCCCATGACGCATACAGATGTGCTCTGTGTCGAGTTATCGAACCGCCCCGGCGCCCTTGCCGATGTGGCGAACCTGCTGGGCACGAATCACATCAATATCAACTATGCCTATTGCACCAGTGGCGCCCCCAGCGGAAGGACCACCGGCATATTCAAGGTCGCTGATCAGAACAAGGCTATGAAACTGCTCACTGCGCAACTCGCCAAGCATAAGGAAGTGACAATCCGGCGGACCGACGCCCGCCGATAGGAATAGCTCCCCCAAGCCAAGGTTCTCACCCGCACAAGCGCTTCCAGCCGCGTGAGCTCAATGACAGTCCGCGCGCCGGACCATGACCTCTGCACCGACACAATGCCCGGATTCTTCTATGGCTGTGCCTGCTGCTTACCGGCCTCTTCGCCTTCCGAATCGTCATCCCCCTGATCGGCCATATCCGCAACGTCACCGGCCTCATCATCGATTACGGCGCCGGTCGCTCGCGCCAGCTTCTGCTTCATCATCCGGCCAACTTTGAACTTCACCGTCCGCTTCTCAGGCACACTCACCGGTTCAAGCGTCTTGGGGTTCTGGGCACGCCGTGCCTTGCGCACCTTCGTCTCAAATACGCCAAAGTCCCTGAATTCAAGACGATTGCCCTGCCCAAGTTCGGCGATCACCTCTTCCATAAACTGCTGCACCACGCGCTTGACCTGCACGCGGCGCTGCTGCGTCCGATCGGCGATACGGTCGATCAGTTCCTTCTTGGTGATGGTTGCCATAGCGTTCCTCTAGCGGACGTTAAAACATGACAGGCAACAGACTTAAGTACTATGACGTTTCCTGGCGTGATTTGCAAGGGACAAACTGATATGCATCTCAACCAGTTCTCAACGTCGGCTCATCTTGCTGTAAATGTATCATACATATTAAGTTATGGCGACGCCAGCCCTAAATCGGTCCTCCCACATCGTTGTGCCGTTTTCTCAAACGCCGCGTAACGCTATAACCGTTTGGTTCATCAGCAGTTGCCTGCCTCGGCCAGTTGAGATGCGACACGAAACTACCCGACCGCTGCTTCGACTCGCCGCAAAGTGATTCTTCGCCAGAGTCTGCCGCGGCTGAATCACTGTCAAGCGAGGCCGCCGCGTACTGCTCAGTCCGTTCATCTCACGAGGGGCATCCACCACCGCGGCGCTGGGCGCGGGTGAGAGCAGCTTTACAGCCGCTGGGCCCGTTCCTACACTGCCCGTTTTCCCTGAACTTGAGATTCGCTCTCGGAGAACCGTATGGAACAGGCGATCATCAAAGCGTCCGCGCTGGCCGAGGCACTGCCTTACATCCAGCGCTTCCATAACAAAGAAGTCGTCGTCAAGATCGGCGGCTCGATTATGGATGACGAGCTGGCGCTCTCCAACATCCTCACCGACATCGTCTTCATGAACTACGTCGGCATGCAGCCCGTCTTGGTACATGGTGGCGGCAAAGCCATCAACGCCGCCATGGAAAAAGCCGGCATGCAACCCCAGTGGGTTCAGGGCCGTCGTTACACCGACGAGCGCACCCTCGCCATCGCCGAGCATGTACTCTGCAACGACATCAACCGGTTCATCGTCAACTTCATCCAGTCGCAAGGCTGTGAGGCCATGGGCCTGCATTCTCTGGCATCGGTGGTCTTGTTTGCCGAAAAGACCTATCTGGCCGGAGAAGATGGCCGGCGGATCGACATCGGCATGGTTGGCGAGGTCAAGAGTGTGAACGCCCGCCTGCTGGAACTGCTCGTCCAGGCCGACGCCATCCCCGTCATCGCCACGATCTGTCGTGATCAGGCTGGCGGAAAGCTCAATGTGAACGCCGACACCGCCGCCGGCGCTGTAGCCGCCGCCATGAAGGCCGAGAAGCTGGTCGTCGTCTCCGACACTCACGGCATCCGCTCCAACCCCAAAGACCCTGCGACGCTGTTGCCGCACCTGACCGTGGCCGAGATCAATGACCTGGTCAAGAGCGGCACCATATCGGCTGGCATGCTGCCGAAGGTGGAGGCCTGCATCACCGCCCTCAAGGGTGGTTGTGCCAAGACGCACATCATTGATGGACGGATTCCCCATGCCCTGCTGCTGGAGATCTATACCGAAGCAGGCATCGGCACGGAGATCGTGCTTTAGCACGGTGATACCATGAAGCATTTTATCGCCATTGCCGACTACTCCCCCGCCGAACTGCGGCACATCCTCGACGTCGCCCGCAAGCTCAAGGATCAGTACAAGAAGACTCACCGCAACGACCACATCCTGGCCGACAAAACGCTCGCGATGATCTTCGAGAAACCCTCCCTGCGCACGCGTGTCTCTTTCACCACCGCGATGACCCACCTGGGCGGAACCAGCATGTACCTGCGCCAGGAGGAAGTCGGCCTGGAAACCCGCGAACCGGTCCGTGATGTCGCCCGGGTCCTGGCCGGTATGTGCGATGGCATCATGGCTCGCACCTTCGAGCACGAAAAAATAGCGGGCCTGGCCCGTTACGCATCCGTTCCCGTGATCAATGGCCTGACCGATTATTCGCACCCTTGCCAGGCCATGGCCGACATCATGACCATCGAGGAGCACTTCGGCTCACTCGCCGGCCGCACCCTCGCCTTCATCGGCGATGGCAACAACGTCGCCCGCTCTCTCGCCGTCGCCTGTGGCCGGCTGGATATGCGCTTCGTCCTGGCCTCTCCCAAGGGGTATGAGCTGCCGCAATCCGATGTGGATCGGATCATGTCGCAGGTGCCGGACATGGATTTCGTCACGACCGCCGACCCCTATGAAGCGGCCCACGATGCCGATGTCCTCTACACCGACACCTGGGTATCGATGGGCCAGGAGCGTGAGAAAGAGCAGCGGATCAAAGATTTCGCCGGCTTCTGCATCGACGAGAATCTTCTGGCTGCAGCCCCCAAGCACACGATCGTCCTGCACTGCCTGCCCGCCTATCGCGGCCTGGAGATCTCCGATGGTGTGATGGAAGGCCAGCAGTCGCGCATCTTCCAGCAAGCCGAAAACCGCCTCCATTTCCAGAAAGGCCTCCTCGCCGTCCTAATGGCCGGGATGTGATACAAGGCCGCCCTGGGTACACATCCACCAAATGAAGTGAGCCCTTCAAAGGTCGATACAGCCCCAGCCGACACCCACGGCCTCCCCAGACCTGCACCGCATGCAAAGCCCCCTCCAGCCCGGCCGCTCTATCCCGCCGGCCGTGTACTGGGAATCCGCCACACCCCACTCTTCAGCCGCGGCATCAGCGCCTTCCACTTCATCTCATAAACCTTCGTGGCCTGCCGCTTCGTCAGCGCAGTATTGGCCGAAGGCGGATTGATCCCCTGCTGCAGATCATTCAGGATCTGAACGACATCCGGCAGTGCCACCCACTCCACATGCCCGTCCCCATACAACACATTACCCCCATCCATGTCATGGTTCGCCGGATCCTCCAGCGCAACGACCGCGTCCGGCCGGATTTCTGCCAGAAACGGGATGCCGACATAGATATATGAGCAGGTTCCAGGAGCGCCGATGGCAGTTCCCGTTGGCGCCCGCACATCGGAACTTGCCGGACAGGTAAACGTCTGCGAGCCTATCTGTTGCGTCTGAATCACCGCCCGAAGATCAGGAGGATACGCATGATAATCCTGCCAGTACAACTGAATCGCTTGCCCGATCTGGCGAAGGTTCGACGCACAACCCACTGCGTTTGCCTGTGAGCGCGCCCTTCTCAATGCCATGCTGCACGTTCCCGCCAACAGAATCAGCCCACATCCCACGATCAGCCCGACCTGCAGCATCCGACGCCGCCACTGTCCCTGCGGATCAGGTGGTGCGTAGTCAAGAGGTACATTCCCGTCCATCATATATCTCCATCAATACGCCGGAACCGCCCACATGAGATTACAGGCTCGACACCCAGTGGGTCACCGGCGCGAGACAGTGCGCCAACTGCCGACCGCAACGCGCCTGCCATCCAACTCCTGTCCGTGGCTCTTGTAGCCTATACGCTTCGCGTCATCGCGCCCTCGCATCCTCCTTCTCTTTTTGTGCTTTTTGTGGCCATTCTTCTCTCCATTGCCACATGCCACCCCTGCCGAGAAAGCCCCAAATGCTTCCCCATGGCCAGGATCCCCCATCCACAAGCCTCAACAAGTGGCAAGTCGCACGACAGCCTCAACTTACAACTCGCCACCGCCGACTTATACACATGGAGTGCTGCGCATGTGTCGCGCAGGCGCGCACCGCGACTTACAGCAATATCCTCAGATTTCAAATCTCAAATCCTCAAATTCCTATGGAAAAGCGCACATTCCCCCGCCAGGTGGTGCGCTTTGCGCGCACAAAGCGCGACACCGGCAGGATCTATAGAGGGCTGTATCGGACAGCCCCCACAACCTGATACCGCCCAAGCCCGCTGCCCCTATTGGTCATTGGGTCTTGGTCATTCATTGGACATTGGTTCTTGGTCATTGGTCATTTACACAGGGGATTCTCATGTTCCTTCAGCCAGCGCTATTACCTAACGTCCAACTCGATCTC
>CAIQIQ010000027.1 GCA_903871935.1 uncultured Phycisphaerales bacterium | reverse complement strand
TTACTTTCCATTGGGGGCAGATGATACGCAGACTTTCCCAGATTGACACTGTGCTGAAGAGCGGCAGTACCGGCGGATCGACCGGCAACGAGGATATGCTCGACCTCGATTTGACATAAGTGATATCGGCAACATTGATCAAGCCATTCCCATCGAAATCCGACCGGTAGACGCTTATCGTCTCTGGCAGGCTGCTGCGACTCTTGGTCTGATTGATATCCGCCACATTCACTTTCCCGAGGTTCCCGCCGGTCGAATCCCCCGGCAGAACATCGAACCGGAAGGCAAAATCTCCCCCGGCCACCCCGTTGCCAGAGGGGAATGTATCCGAAGCACCAACCTGGCTATAGCTGGCAGGATTGCTCCACTCCCCATCCAAGGCATTGCCCGCAGCATCCTTTACTGGCGATGCGCCACTGCCCGGCAGAGCAATATAGAGCCTATCCGCACCGATCACTGCCGAGAGCGACCAGGTAGCCACATGATCCGTCGCGTTATAGCTAAAGCCCGACACGTTGTAGCTGCCCACCGATCCCACAATGGCAAACTGCGCCTGAGCAATCGAGACATCTTCACTAAAGGCGATCGATATCTGATTGAGATTCCGCCAGGGCAGCGTCTGCAATTGTGTGTCGCCCGAGCCCACCGGAATGGCATAGCCATACAGGGCACTTGAACCGCCGATATTGTCGGCCAGGAAGGAGAGGAAGTTGCTACTCCAGGTCGAGCCCTTCACGTAAACCGCCGTTACCGTCGGTGCCGTTGTGTCGCTGGTCACGGTCAGCGAGGCGGTCGCGATACTGCTCTCGTAACCGGCGGCATCCCGCACCCGCAGAGCGATGCTGCGGGTCCCCACCGTATGCAGGCGATCAGCAGGAACGACAGGCGACTGCCCGGTGGCGTCCACGTGAAAGGTTGTGCCGTCGTAGTCCCAGTCCCATTCGTAGACGGCGATAGGAATCGCCGTGTGCGTATAGAAGGGGGTGCTCTGGAGGGCACGCACGCCCGCGCCGGTCACCTGGATCGGCACTCCTTGTTGTGTGGTGTAACGACCGGCGATGTTGGCTATCGGATTGTGGATGGCATCCATACCATATCCGCCCGTGGCGCGGGCCAGGGTTTCCATCGCCCATCGCATCTCCCGGAACTCAACATTCCCATTGGCGAAGGCAAGGTTGATGCCGCCTTCCATCGGGGCGGGCCTCTCATAGATCAGCAGCGTATCCAGCAAAACAGAACCATAGCTCATCCCTGCGCCCAGGTAGATATAGTCGGTGCTCGCATCTATCCAGGCGACCGCCGCGTCTCCGCTAAGCTCCGGCACAACAGTCGTGCCGCGCGGATTGGCGAATGCGCTGATCGGCACCTGATAACCCTGGTATAGCGCCGACATCGTGACGGGATAGCGCCCGCCGCTATGATCCGCTGAGTAATCCTGCATCGCCCCCCCGATCTGACGCAGGTTGGTCTGGCTCTGGAGGACCGCCGGGTCAGCAGTGACATTGGGCCAAACCGGCGCGGGATCGGTAGGCACGTTCGGGTCAAACCCGATAAGCTGGGCCACCACATTCCGATCCACTTCTTCAACATGGCCGTCCGCGAACAATACGTTGATTGACCCGGCCAGCCGAGTGGGGTTCTCGTAGGCCATCACCTCGGTCGGCGGCGACTCCAGTCGCAGGCCCGGGAGGTAAAGATAATCGCTATGGTCGCGCACCCAGGCGAGTTGCTCAACGAACGAGGTCTCGCCCCGAGGAAGCGCAGTGCTTGTCCTGGGGTTAGCGAACACGGCGTAACTACTCCACGATTGGGCTCGGAACAACTGACCGAAATCCGATGGATAATGTCCCCTGTTATCGTTCGCGTACAGAAAAATCGTCTGCCCGATCAGGCGCAGGTTGGCTTGGCTGTGCAGATCACGGACGGAGTCGACATAGCCGCCTTCAATCGGGTAGGGCTGTGCTTCAACCGGTGCATCGGTAGGAATCAGCACAATCGCCGACACCATCGCCTCTCCCGCCACCGCAGCAAACGAAAGATCCAGCGCCCCATCGTTGATGTTCACATTAGCGCACCTGGCGGTTGCCGCACCGGAACCGGCCGCGGCAAAAACATCGTAATTATCCAGCACCTGCCCGCCCTCGGCCCAGACATCCATCAGTCGCTGCCCGGCTGCGGTAGATCCGAAGTCTGCAAACTCCAGCCAGATGGCGTAGTTGCCGTTGGCGACCGCCTGATGGAAGGAGAACGCCGCGCCCTCCCGCCATGTGCCAAAGAGCGTCGGGTCCTCTGTGCCGCTGGCATCGCTACTGGTCTGGCCAATAGTGCCGCCAGCAAATCCCGCGTCGGCCGCGAACGGCCGGGCAAGACTGTCCGTATACGCCTCGCCGCCGGCATTGATTCGCAGCAGAACCGGCGGCGCAGCGCTCAAAAGTCTTCTTGGCTCCAGACCCTCAGCCCGGGCCCGCGATGTTCCTATACGACGTGCCCGTGCAGGTGATATCTCCACCATGATTCACTTCTTCCACCGGGCCCCAACCACCGCCCGCTACCCTGACTTTCAAGAACGCTATGGCAACACGATGATAATGCGCGCATGAAGATAACGCCATCGTAACAAACCGGGCCCCCCATCCACAACCCCCGGCAACTGCCAACTCCCGCACCAGCCACAACTTACAACTCGCCAAGCCAAAGTTATACACATGGAGTGCTGCGCATGTGTCGCGCAGGCGCGCACCGCGACTTACAGCAATATTCTCAGATTTCAAATCTCAAATCTTCAAATTCCTATGGAAAAACGCAAATCCCCCCGCCAGGTGGTGCGCTTTGCGCGCACAAAGCGCGACACCGGCAGGATCTATAGAGGGCTGTATCGGACAGCCCCCACAACCTAATACCGCCCAAGCCCGCTGCCCCTATTGGTCATTGGGTCTTGGTCATTCATTGGACATTGGTTCTTGGTCATTGGTCATTTACACAGGGGATTCTCATGTTCCTTCAGCCAGCGCTATTACCTAACGTCCAACTCGATCTC
>CAIQIQ010000026.1 GCA_903871935.1 uncultured Phycisphaerales bacterium | reverse complement strand
ATTGGACGCAGTGATCCTCATGCCACTCTTCGACCTCCCACACGACCATATCAATTATATGGCCGAGCTCGGCAGTAGGACAACGCCAAGTACGCAATTACTTACAGATGTGAGAGCTGGCTCTCCAAGCGTACTCTGCCGTAAGTATAGCGCCTCTGGGATTCGGATGCGAAACTCACGTGGCAACACGTGAACGCCAGACTGCCGCTCTGGCAGCTTCCTATCTTACCGGTCCGGATATAAGTGTTTAGTGTATATAGAGTTGCATCCACAGAGACACGGCACCAGATTTGCTTCGAGGCAGACACAACAAGGAGTCACTCCCATGCCGACACCTGCCACTCATGAGTTCAAGACCGAGCTCAAGCAACTGCTCGATATCATTGTTCACTCCCTCTATACCAAGCGAGAGATCTTTCTGCGCGAGCTGATCTCCAATGCGGCAGACGCCATCGACAAACTCCGTTTCAGCGCCCTGACGCAGCCCGACCTCGCCGCCGGCGACACCGATTATCGCATTCACCTCACGGCCGATGCCGCCGCGGGCACGCTGATGATCTCGGACAACGGCATTGGCATGACCCGCGATGAGGTCATCGAGAACCTCGGTACCATCGCCCGATCCGGCACCAGGCAGTTCATCGAGACCCTCAAGGCAGCCAACGCCACCAACCGTCCCGAATTGATCGGGCAGTTCGGCGTTGGCTTCTATGCCTCGTTCATGGCGGCCGACCGCGTTACCGTCATCACCCGTTCGGCCACCCCCGGCGCCGCTGCCGTGAAATGGGAATCCGACGGCCAGGGATCCTTCGCTGTCGAGGATGCCCAGCGCGCGGGGCGCGGCACTGACGTCATCCTCCACCTGCGCGAAGATGCCCGTGACTTCGTCCAGGAATATCGCCTCCGCCAGGTCATTCGCCAATACTCCGACTTCATCGAGCACCCGGTGCAAATGGAGGTCGAGGTCGAGCGTGATGGGAAGAAGCTGAAAGAGACGCAAACCCTCAACAGTCGCAAAGCCATCTGGCTCAAGGGCAAGAGCGAAGTAAAGCCAGAGGAATACGACGAGTTCTATCAGCAGGTCTCGCGCGATTCCGAGAAGCCCGCCAAAGTCATCCACATGGCGGCCGAGGGCGCGATGGAGTTCAAGGCCCTCATGTTCGTGCCCGCCAAACGCCCCTTCGATTTCTTCTGGCGCGAGCCCAAGGCCGGCCTGCAACTCTATGTCCGCCGGGTGCTCATCTCCCATGAATGCGAGGAACTCCTGCCCCAGTATCTCCGCTTCATAAAGGGTGTCGTCGACTCCTCCGATCTGCCGCTGAATGTTTCCCGCGAGATGCTCCAGCACAACCCGATCCTGACGCGGATCAGGAAGAACCTGGTAAACCGCATCGTCAAGTCACTTGAGGAGATGAAGACAGAAGAATCCGAGAAATACACACAGTTCTTCGGCGAGTTCGGCGTGATTCTCAAAGAAGGAATCTCGGGTGATTTTGAGAACCGCACGCGCATCGCAGATCTGCTGCTGATCGAGTCAACCCGAACCGAACCCGGCAAGTTCACCAGTCTCCCCGACTATGTGAAGGCCATGCCCGCCGATCAAAAGGAGATACTCTATCTGGTCGGTGAAACCCGCGAGCAGCTTGATGGCTCACCCTACGTGGAGGCATTCAGGGCGAAGAACCAGGAAGTGCTGCTCTTTACCGACCCGATCGACGAATTCCTGATCGATTCACTGGGCGAATATCAGGGAAAGCACCTCAAGGCGATCGACCGTGGCCAGGTAGACAGCGACAGCTCGGATGAAAAGATCAAGACCAGGACTACCGAACTCAAGTCACTGCTTGAGTTGATCAAGGCGAAACTCTCCGGCCTGAAGGAGGTGCGTTATACGTCGCGCCTCAAAGACTCGGCCGCATGCCTGGTGGCCGACGAGCATGGGATGTCCGCCCACATGGAACGGCTGATGAAACGCGTCGGCAAGAGCGAGGAGGGCCAATCCGCCCCACGAATACTGGAATTGAATCCCGATCATGCACTGGTGCAGGCGATGGAGAAGCTCTACCAGAAGAACCCAACCGACGACCGTGTGCAGGAGATCGCCGCTGTTCTGCACGACCAGGCTGTCATCGCCGAAGGATCGCGTGTCTCCGACCCGGCCGCCTTCGCCAGGCGTGTAAACGCTCTTCTGGTAAACGGAATTGGAGCGTAAAGATACGCGGGACTGCGAACAGATCTATCGCTCGCCGACCCCGGCCGCCAGGTGCATCAGCGACTCTTCGGTCGCCGCTGCGCCATCTACGATTCCCATGAGCTGACCTTCGCGCATCACCGCGATGCGATGGCACATCCCCAGCAGTTCGTTAAATTCCGATGAGATCATCAGGCAACCCATGCCGCTGTCGGTCAGGCTCTTGATGAGCCGGTAGATCTCTTCCTTGGCCCCGATGTCCACACCTCGCGTGGGCTCATCAAGGATCAGGATTCGCGGGTTCGTCTCGAGCCACTTGGCAAGCGCCACCTTCTGCTGATTGCCGCCGGAGAGCCTCTGCACGGGATCTCTAATGTCAGCCACCTTGATCCCAAGCTTCTTCACATATTGCCGGGCGACGTCATTCTGTTTGCTGGCAAGCAGCAGTCCACGACTGTAGCGTCGGAGCGATACCATCACGACGTTTTCGGTGATGCTCATGTCCAGCGTCAAGCCCGTAGCTTTGCGATCTTCCGAGAGATACGCGATCCCCGCCCGAACCGCATCGGCCGGACGGGCGCCGCGCAGACGACTCCCCGCAACCTCGACACATCCGCCGCCACGTCTGCGCAACCCGGCAATCGCCTCAGCCAGTTCGGTGCGGCCGGCCCCAACCAGACCGGCCAGTCCCACGATCTCCCCCTCGCGCACATCCAGGCTCACTCCGCGCACCCGTTGGTCGCTGGAAACATCGCTGACCCGCAGCAACAGACGATCGGATGGAGTTCCCCGTGGCGGGAAGTGGTCCGCCAGCGGCCTGCCCACCATCATACTGGCGAGTCTCTTTTCATTGGCCGAGCCCACCTCATCGGGCGGGAGTGTACGCACCACCTTGCCATCGCGCATCACCGTGATCCGGTCGCAGATGCGCAGCACCTCACGCAAAATGTGGGAAATGTAAATGATCGTGACGCCTTGGGATCGAAGCTGGCTGATCAGGCCAAACAACGATTCGGTTTCGCGAGCTGTCAGTACCGCGGTCGGCTCGTCCATGATCAGCACCGACGCGTTACACGAGATCGCCTTGGCAATCTCCACGAGTTGTTTCTCGGCCACCGAGAGATCGCGAACCGGCTGGTCTGGGTCGATGTTGGCATTCAGACGCGCAAGCAGCTCACGAGCTTCCTTGCGCAATTCCGAAAGGCGCACAAAACCAAACTGGCTGCGTTCGCGCCCAAGGAAGATGTTCTCCACCACCGAAAGTTCATCCACCAAGTTGAACTCCTGGTGGATCATCGCGATCCCGCCGCGCTGGCTCTGCGCCACACTGCGCCAGCGCACCGCCTTGCCCCGAAACACCACCGCGCCAGAGGTCGGCGGATAGACCCCGGCAAGAATCTTCACCAAGGTGCTTTTACCCGCCCCATTCTCCCCGATCAGACCGTGAACCTCGCCCGACTCAAGCTTCAGGCTCACATCGCTCAGAGCCTGGACCCCCGGAAACTCCTTGCGCAGGTCGCGGATATCCAGGATCACATCGCTCATCTGCTGATTCGCCCCCCGCGGCCCCCCGTTTTCTTCGTACTCTCCACGTCTTTTACCGCATCGGTAGCCTTGGAAGCCTTCTTGCCCGCCCCGCTCTTCACGCCATCCGGATCTTGGTCGCCCAGATCACGAAGACACTGGCGCATATGCTCAGGCAGCGGCAATTCAAACTCCATCCGCTTGCCCGTACGCGGGTGATCGAAGCACAGTCGCTTGGCAACCAGCATCAGCGTTGCACCGCGCTTGGTATGCGGATGGTACAGAACATCGCCCAGAATCGGATGGTTGATCCCCGCCAGATGAACGCGAATCTGGTGCTTGCGTCCCGTTTCCAGTTTCACCCGCACCAGAGCCGTCTTCTTCGTGACACTGTACGTCTGGTAGTGCGAGATCGCCCTCTCGCCCCGGCCATGCTGCCGAGTCTTGTGGACGGTCCCATCCTTCCACTCATCGATGTAGTAGTCGATCGTGCCCTCGGCGGGATTGGGCGTACCGCTGACAATCGCCATGTAGATGCGTTCCACCGTATGGCGAAAGAACTGTTTCTTGAGCGATTGATACGCGTCATCGCACTTCGAGAAGACCAGCAGCCCCGAGGCATCGCGATCCAGACGATGGATGATTCCCATTGGCTTGCGCCAGCCCTGCTGAACCGCCCTCGCCTGGATGATCCGCCAGAGCGTTGGCCGCTCATCGCGCGGACCCGAAGAGGTGAGCATTCCCGGTGGCTTGCTCACCACCAGGATATCGTCGTCCTCGTGAATGATCAGATCTCGGATCGGATCGGTTTGGCTTGCTCGAACCATGAAGTCCTGACTCTCATCGAATCGATCCGTAACCAGTGCCTCTGTTGCACCTGCCGCTGCTACCGTCGCTTCTTCTTGTTCCGGTCCTTCTTCTCCATGAAGGTCGATTTCCTGCCCTTCAGGCCAAAGCTTCCAGCCAGGTTCACCAGCCCGCCACTCATCAGTTGACTCATCACGCTCATCTTGCGCGCCATGTTCAGGCTGCCAAACGACTGCATTAAGTCGCGACTCGTCTCAAACTGCTTGATGAACTGAGACACATCCTGCGTCTGCACTCCAGCGCCGGTTGCGATCCGCCGCCGGCGCGGGCCGTCGAGCATATCGGGATCCTTGCGCTCCTTCTTGGACATGGAGTTGTAGATAGCCCGCATGCGGACCACCTGCTTGTCCATATCGCTCTCTTTGATGTTCAGATCGCGTGTAAACCCATCCATGCCCGGCAGCATGTTCATCACCCGGC
Source organism: uncultured Phycisphaerales bacterium (assembly GCA_903871935.1). Taxonomy (GTDB): domain Bacteria; phylum Planctomycetota; class Phycisphaerae; order Tepidisphaerales; family Tepidisphaeraceae; genus CAIQIQ01. The sequence continues at coordinate 19,099 of CAIQIQ010000026.1, read as the reverse complement.
CGACACTGCCCAGTTTGCTCACCTGCGCCATCTGGTCCATGAAATCGTCAAGGCTGAGCTGCCCCTTGAGCATCTTCTCATTGATCTTTGCCGTCTTCGCGGCATCGAACTTCTGCATCGCATCGTTGACCAGGCCAACGACGTCGCCCATCCCCAGGATGCGCTGGGCCATACCTTCGGGGCGAAACTCTTCCAGCCCCTCCACCTTCTCGCCCACACCGATGAATTTCACCGGCTTGCCCGTGACATATTTTGCCGAAAGCAGCGCGCCGCCGCGCGTATCCGAGTCAAACTTCGTCAGGATCAGACCATCGAGTTCAAGCTGGTCATTAAAGGCCTTGGCCGAATTCACGGCATCCTGACCGCTCATGGCATCGAGCACGAGAAATATCTGGTGCACGCCAATCTGCGTGTTAATGTCGCGCAGTTCGGTCATCAGGTCTTCGTCGATATGCAGTCGCCCGGCCGTGTCGATAATGACCACGTCATGGCCATGCAGCTTTGCGTCAGCGACCGCCGCCCGGCAAACGGCAACCGCCGCCCCGCGCGGAACCTGGCCATGTTCGGCCACCCTCGCCTCGTCAATATAGACCGGAACACCCACCTGTTCACCGAGCACGCGCAACTGCTCGACGGCCGCCGGCCGCTGCAGATCCGCCGCCACCATCAGCGGGTGAAGCCCCTTGGCATCCAGATAGCGGGCAAGCTTGCCGCAAGTCGTGGTTTTGCCGGCGCCCTGCAGGCCGCACATCATGATGACCGTGGGACCTGGCGTTACCGTCATGATCGACGTATCCACTGGCCCCATCAGCTTCACCAGCTCATCGTAAACCGATTTGATGAAGAGCTGGCCGGGCTGGAGGCTGCTGATGACCTCTTGCCCCATGGCGTTGGCCTGGACGGTATCGCAGAATTCCTTGACCACCTGAAAGTTAACATCCGCTTCAAGCAGTGCCGTGCGCACGTTGGCGACAGCCTCGCGGATGTTCTCTTCAGAAATGATCCCGCGGCCGGAGATTTTGCGGAAGACGTCATTGAGTCGGTCTGTCAGGGCAGTAAACATAGGTATGGGATTATCTGCGCGATACGCCCTCTAGTCCACCCGGCATCGCACACGCAACGGCGCACACGTACCGGCAACGGCAGACCTCGCTCCCGGTGCCCCTAGGCCCTGCCGCATCCAGATCAGCAAGCGTTCCACGCACCCGTGGTACATACAGGGGCATTCAACGAGCCGCCCCGCCGCGGCGGGCGGGTTTTGCTGTCACACGTAGCCCTCGCCGCCGCCATGCCTCCGTTCCGCGCAATCAGTAGGCCACCCGCCCCGGGTGGCTCCTCAAACCATCAAGCCGCGGACCTGGTGGAAAGATTTTCTCTTGTATCCTGGCACCTCTGCATGCAACAATGACTGGGATTGCCCATTCTAGACGGTTTCGTGGTGCACGCTCAGGGGCTGGCGTTGCAGGAGGCAATGAATATGCCCGCGTCTCGCATCCTACTTTGTGCTGTGCTCGTTCTGATCCTCATGAGCGGCTGCTCAGGCACCTCGCGGCGTTCGCGGGATACCGATGGGAAGGTAGACCGCTATCTCGCCCTCTGGCGAAGCAAGAGCGGAGCGGATCAGGAGACCGCCATACGATGGTTTGCCACCAAGTACATCCGCAAGGGAATGCCCCGTAGTCAGCTTGACGCTCTCTTGGGGCTGCCAGGTGGCGGATTACCCGTCGACGAGTATGTCCCTCCCTATGGTCCCAAGATCGGCCGTGGCCCGGGTTTCGGTATTGGTGTCGTGTGCATGCCGACGGGCGACGGGGAGGTCGTGGACCGTGCGTGGATTCTGGATGGAGTGCCGCGTCTGCCTGGAGAGATCCGACCGCAAGACCTTCCGCCTGATCCGGACATGATTGGGTACGAATGATCGCAACGCGGAACTCCAAAACCCAACCAAAGGTGCATCATGCGCGTCCTCATCGCCGACAACTTCGAGCAATCAGGCAAAGACGGCCTTCGCGCCATCGGCTGCAACGTCCTCTTTGAGCCGAAGCTCAAGGACCAGGTCCTCGTCGACGCGATCCACTCTCTCCACCCGGAAGTGCTGATCGTGCGCTCGACCCAGGTCACCGAGCCCATGCTCGATGCCAGCTCGCTCAAGCTGATCGTCCGCGCGGGCGCTGGCTACAACACCATCGACGTGGCGGCCGCGTCCAAACGCGGCATCTTCGTCTCCAACTGCCCGGGCAAAAACTCCATCGCCGTCGCCGAACTGGCGTTTGCCCTGATCCTCGCCCTCGACCGCCGCATCGCCGACAACGTCATCGCCCTGCGCGCAGGCCAATGGAACAAAGCCGAATTCTCCAAGGCCCGCGGCCTCTTCGGACGCACCCTCGGCCTGATCGGCATCGGCCAGATCGGCCGCGAGATGATCCCGCGCGCCAAAGCCTTCGGCATGCCCGTCATCGCTCAGAGCCGCAGCCTCGACGCCGCGAAGACCAAAGAGCTCGGCATCGAAATGAAATCCACCCCCGCCGAAGTCGCCGCCGCGGCCGACATCGTCAGCGTCCACGTTGCCCTCACCAAAGAAACCCGCAACCTGATCAACGCCGACTTCTTCGCCGCCATGCGCCCGGGTGCATACTTCATCAACACCTCCCGCGGTGAGGTGGTGGACCAATCCGCCCTCTCCGCCGCCATCCGCGCCAAGTCGATCCGCGTCGGCCTGGACGTCTTCGCCGATGAGCCCGCCACCGGATCCGGGCCATTCACCGACCCATTCGCATCCGAGCCGAACCTCTACGGCACCCACCACATCGGTGCCTCCACCGAACAGGCCCAGGAAGCCATCGCCGCCGAGACCGTTCGCATCGTCCGCAGCTTCAAAGAGACCGGCCACGTCCCCAACGCCGTCAACATCGCCGGGCGCACCCCCGCCACCTGTATCCTGGTCGTCCGTCACCGCGACCGCCCCGGCGTCCTCGCGGCCGTCCTCGATGCCATCAGCGAAGCGCGGATCAACGTCCAGGAGATGGAAAACACCATCTTCGCCGGCGCCGAGGCCGCCGTAGCCCAAATCCACCTCGAATCCGCCCCCACCCCCGACTCCCTGCAAGCGCTGCAGCGCGCCAACCCCGACATCCTGGACCTAAGCCTGATCACCCTGGCCCAATGAGGTACAGGTTCAGGACATAGGTAACACATATGGTTCAGGACGAGCTACCGCTACTATGCCGCCATGGCAGCTTTCGCCCGCTTGACGATCGCCTGATCCGGCTCCGGCGCAGACCGCAGTTGCCACTGAACTTCCAGATTCATCCAGACTTCCGGACCAGTGCCAAGGGCAGCGCCCAATTCCTTGGCAGTCTGGGCGGTTATGGCTTTCCTGGCGTTGATGATCTGATTAACCATCTGCAACGGCCGGCCGATAATCCGTGCCAGATCGCCCTGGCTCCAGCCACGCGACTCCAATTCCTCGCGGATGAAATCGCCAGGCGGAAATACCTCCGCAGTCGTACGAATGTGCTTGATCGCGATTCTCCGGCTAATGATAGTCCTCAATGCTGATCACCACGACCCTCCGCTCTGCTGCTCTCTCGATCTGCAGAATCAGTCTCCACGGATCATTGAGCCGCATGGATCGTTCCAGGAGAAGCAGAGGCAGCAGAGAACTCCGTCCGTTTCTTAAGCCCAGCAGGGCGCAAGTGCATAGCCCAAGGCAAGGCGTACCCGCCGCGGCCCTGGGTATCGTCGCCACAAAAACAAAGAGCCCTGCTAAGGGCGCGACATTGGTCGAAAGATCCGAGACACGGCCCAATCAACACCACCATTCGCAACGCACCGCCTCATACGGCCTTGGCTTCGCGGCCAGCCGCACGACCGACTTGCGAATCCATGGTACCCCCGGGCCGGTCCGGGGAAGTGTTCGGTTATGCACCCGGCCGCGCTGGCCGCTTCTTCAGAACGGAGCGAGCGGACAATCTGCCGAGAACGATCCCGAGCAGTGCACCGACCCAGTTGGTCGTCCAATACTCGGCCTCGAACACAGTGACCGGATGATCGGGCACCGGCGGAAGGTGCGGCATCAGAAACCACCCACCGAGGAAGAACGCGAACACAAAGACGACGATGAAGGACACGACCGCTTTTGCCATACAAGCCCCTGAGGGTGCATAACGTAAATGCATTCAGCGGCCGGCCGGGCACCGAGCCGCGTTGGATCCACAAGGACCGTTCTGCCCGCCCGGTGCGTTGCAGTGCGTGATTATTCGGCAGGCCGGGCGACCGGGACGTCTACCTTCTCTGCGGGGTCGAAATGGTGCAGGAGGAGGTAGTCATCCCAACCGCGCTCGCCTTGACACGTGACGATGCACGACGCGCGTGCCGCCCGTCCGACGGTCGGCGAATCGAACACGGTCTTAATCCTCGAAAACGCGACCTCCGGTGACGGGACATCGAACATAATGTTCTCGTAGCGGCCGTCATCCTCGCCGACGACGATCTCTGCATCGGGAAGCGCGGTGCGAAACGCTTGACGAACGCGGGATTCATCGGCGGTCGCACGATCGGGCTGAAATTGCACGCAGACGGTCCGCACGTCGAGTTGCTCCTGCCAAATAACGTTATGACATTCACTGGCCAGCCCGGTGCCAACCGGCCTCTTTGTCGGCCGCACGACCGGCCCGCGAATACATCATACCATCCAGAGCGCGGATAAGGGGCCTGGATTCGTAGACCGTCACGCAACGCGTGCCCTCCCTCTTCATCGCGCTCGTGGCGGCGTAAGCGGTACACCGCGGGCGTGAGACATCTTCTTCTCGGCCCCATCGCTTGTCGGCTGCACGACCGGCGCACGAATACATCATACCACCCCGCGAACGGTCCGCCGCATTGGCGGGTTATCCGGCGGCCGGTGGTGGAGCAATCCAAAAGCAACGCGCCGCCTTTGCCGACTCGAACGGCTACCTGGCCGTTGGCCACGAGCTGACGTTGAGCCGCGGGTTATGCCCGTACTCGCCAGCCGGTCACATCGACACCAAACTCTTTGACGACGTTCCGCTTTGCGTACTCTCGCGTCTCATTGAACTGGTAGGTCACGTATTCCCAAGTGTCGGTGCAAAAGAGCGTGTAGTACCCATCCACGCCGTCTGCCTCGCAAAGCGCAACGTTCTTCACGGGTTTGAGCGGCGGGCGCCCGTCCGACGGCGCCACATAACCTAAAGGCAACCGTGATTCGGCGAGCGCTCCGGTTTCGATGACCCGGAAGTCGTCAATGCGTACCGGAATTGGTGCCTCAGGTGCGGGCATAACGTGTTGCCATTCACTGGCCGGCGGCCGGCCGCACGACCGGCTCACGAATACATCATACCATCCAGCGGCGGGTCATGCCCCGCCAGAGTGCTGCGAGCGTCTGTCGAGTCGCCGCGGCAGCCGTTCGGCCTTCGCGACGATGTCGGCTAGCCGATCCGGGGACATCCGGCTAAGGTCAGACAGTTGCAGCCACTCTCGGGCCAGCCATAGCGCCAAGGTGTCGTTCGCGGTCTCGTAACTGAGGTGCCCACAGCCCCGCCGCTCCTTACGCCATTGCCGGATCAACTGCTCCAGCCGCCAAAGGTCATCGATAGTATCGACCGTGTACCCGGCGTGCAGGGCGATGGCTTCCTCATGGGCACGCTTCCGCGCTCTCTCGCTCGCCGCCTTGGCAACTGCCTTGTCATTTTCCGACCAGCCGTCACTCATAAGTATCCCGACGCATGCAGAGGCATAACGATTGGACGTTCAATCAATGGCCGGCACCGCGCCAACCGACTCCCAGTCTACCAGAACGCTCTTCGCGGGGCCGGTCCATTGCAGCCTTTGGTTATGCCACCGCCGGCCCGCCTCAATCCCAGAGCGGCGGCGGTGGTGGCGACGGATGATCGCTCGGCGGGAAACGACGTTCAACAATGAGCCAATAACATGCAAACAGATACTTCGTGTACAAGCGATTGAGCGTGGGAGACAAACTCGCTACCGCGTCTAGCGGCCAAAACGCCCTGCTGAAGGACTGCGCACGCCACCGTGACGGAAATAGGTAGATACACGCGAAACACACCCCGTCCGCGGCAAGATACAGGCCCAGAAATAGGATCAAGAATGCGACGATCCACATGGCTGCATAACCTTTGATCAATCTGACCGGCCGCGCAAGATGACCCGCGGCCGGATTACCGGCAGTATACGCCGCAAGCTCAGCCGACCCAAAGGGTTTCGCATACACGACCCCGCGGCGCAATGGGACGAAATGCCGGTTCGGAACCGTTCATCTGCGGCATCCGATCCTGTCTACGTGATCTATGTACTCTTTGTGGCTACATCTCTTCGCGCCTTCGTGCCTTCGCGTGAGAAGAGGTGTGTTCCGCGCCTGTTGGTCGCTCTGCTCCCCGGCTTCTGGCGGCCTACTTTCGGCCGCCCCCGCTTCCACCACGAATACGTGGAGCGCTTGCTGACGCTGGAGCGCACGTCCGTGCTACGCGCCCGCGCGGCGATCGCCGTTTTGGCCTAAGTCGCGTCCCGCGACGGCTTTGGGCCGCCTTTCGGCGGGTGGGGTTGGGAGGTGCCAATCTGGCATTCGTCATTCTGATCTTCCGTATGCTCCGCTACCTCCGCTACCTCGGTGTTCAGAATCTGTCCTTCAGTTCGGCCATCGTTTCCGTGTCGTCTGCATCTTCCGTGGTCAGCTTCTTCTTTGCGGTCTCTGCGCTCTATGTGGCTGATCCTCTCCGTATGGGCGTATCCGTGGTTATTTCTTGCCCTCAAGAATTCTTCATGTTTTCTTGAGGCCTCATTTTTCCGCTCTTTCCGAACAAAAACCACCCGTACGACCCCTCATTATGGGGGAGCTGTTTTTTCACCCCTGCCGGCCGCGCCCCGGCCAGAGTTTATCCCGATCACATCGGGGCTATTTGACAATCGAATACGACCTCTCCCGCCTGCCAGGTGGCCAATGCCACCTCAATGATGCGCAGCGATCTTGAGCACCTTCCCACATCGGTTATTCACCTCACCGAGACCAGAAGATTGCGCACGCGAACCTGAGCACCTTCGCCTCCGCATCAGTGTTCATCAGTGGCTAACTTCTCTTCTCGTGTTTCATCCGCGGACTGAGTTATCCACAATCGCCTCGAACCTGCGCACCTCCTCGCCCGACTATCATCTAACCTATTACTCCCACAGCACTTGGAGCACAGGGGATCCCCCCGCCGAGAACCTGCGCACCTGCTACTTATCCACACCCGACCCCTTTTTCATCCGTTCCCCTCTCCGCGTCCCCGTGTCTCCGCGTCCTCGCGTCTCCGCTCTTACCGCTGCTGCATCACGACCAGCACCATCCCCAGCACCGCCAGCAGGATGGATATCACCAGAATCGCGATCTTCATCGCACTATACGGCCGTTCGCCCTGCACCTCGCCCGTCCGGGCGTTCACCAGAAAGCGATAGGTCTTTCCCCGGTACAGGTACGCACACAGCCACACCGGCAGAAGAAGATGCTTGTAGGTGATATCGAAGTATTGGACGCTCAGAGAGCCAATCCGCTGATGGTCGCCACCAATGTCGCTGCACACCGTCTGCTCAATCGTCGGCCGCATCATCTGGCACGCTGTGCCAAACCCCTGCTCCAAATCGACGCCATAGCTTTCGCAAACGAAACCGCTGATAAACTCATCCTGATAAGCCACCAGGCTCTTGAGATCCCAAGGCTCCAGTTTCTCGGCCAGTTCCTTCGGCAACGATGCCGTCGCCAGCACCAGCAGATCGTCAAAGGCATTGGATACCCGCCCGGAAACGCTATGCCAGCGCGTCTTGCGCACCTGCCTGGTCTTCTGCACCTGCCGACTCTTGGTCACCATCCGGCCATTCTGGGTTTCCGTGTATGTCTCCGTATCCCAGTATGTCTCCGTCTCCCAATAGTCATCGCCCCGTTCCCCGGTGTAGTCGCTACTAGTGCGGCTGTCATAGGTCCATGCCGGAATGTAGATCCCACGCAGACGCACCCCACCCGCTTCCGTCCGGATCGCACTCGGGGCAAACCAAAGTGTGCTCATCCACTGCTGGAACAGACCCTTGGCCTGGTTCTCGCCTACCGCAAACGGCAGCAGGCTGTGTGGCTTGATGAGTCTCCGGCTCGACTGCTGAGCGACCAGCGGCGTGCCGCAAAATGCACAGCGGTCGGCCGTCACTCCCGGTTGCATCGCCGACTCAGCGCCACAGGATGCGCACTTCACCGTGATGACATCGACCGTGTCAGCGCCCGTGTGTACCCGTTGCAGCTCGGCCAGGTAGTCCAGTTCTTCCACGCCCTCTTGTTTCAACGCGATCTCATTCACCATCCCGCAGTGCTGGCACGTCAGCGTCGTTGTTCCGGGTGCATAGACCAGATCCGCCCCGCAACCTTTGCAGGGAAACTCGCAATGGGTTGGCGGCTGTGTCACTGTCTCCATGACAGGCGGTATCACTTGGATGAAGGTATCGGCGGCGGCACCTGGCCAAACAGTGTTGCCAGTTCCTGCACGCTTTCGGCGGCCGTCCACTGTGCCATGCCCGTGCGCCATACCAGCGTCTGCCGGGTGATCTGGCCATTGCCAATGCGCTGCTGAATCGCCGCCACATCAAACGGGCCAGTCTGCTGGCCATTGGCCGCCACGAAGAACGCAGCCTGCTGCGGGATCGGCGGAGGAGGAGGGGGCGACTGGCTATTCATCTGCCCCATCGCCCCGGCCATCTGTCCCGCCATCGCCATTCCCGCGCCCAGCCCAGCGCCCACTCCGGCGACGCCGCCCTGGTTCTTCGCCGCATCGCCAATCGCCTGAGCCGTCTGGTACTGCGTGAAGGCGCCCATGTTGCCGATCACGCCCATGCTGGTGCGTTTATCAATAGCGCCCTCAACCTCCGGCGGCAACGAGATGTTCTCGATCGCCAGCAGCGCCACCTCGATCCCCATCGGATCGAAATCGGCCTGGATGCGCCCGCGCAACTGGTCGCCAATCTCGGTGTACTTGGCGGCCAGATCCAGCACCGGAATCTTCGCCTGGGCAACCGCATCAGCAAATCGTGCCACCAGCAGATCGCGCAACTGATCGCCGATCTCTTCAACCGTGAAGTGCTGATCGGTTCCCACAATCTGGCGGATGAACTTCGCGACATCCTTCACGCGGATGGCGAAAGTGCCAAACGCCCGCACCCGCACCATGCCAAACTCCGCATCGCGCATCATGATTGGGTTCTTGGTCCCCCACTTCCGATCGGTGAACATGCGTGTATTGACAAAGTATGCCTCAGCCTTGAACGGCGAGTTGAACCCATACTTCCAGCCTCTTAAGGTCGTCAGTATCGGCATGTTCTGCGTGGTGAGCGTATAGGTGCCAGGTACATAGACATCCGCCAGGCGACCTTCATTCACAAACGCCGCCGCCTGCCCTTCGCGGACGACCAGCTTCGCCCCATACTTGATCTCGTTCTGGTAACGAGGAAACCGCCAGACCATCGTGTCGCGGCTGTCGTCGGTCCACTCGATGATGTCGATCAGTTCGTTGATCAGCTTGTCCCAGAGACCCATTGTCCATCTCCTTTTCAATTGGCTCTTATACTCTACCACAGACTCGCCGCGATGCTGAGTAGAACTTACAGCGATCTCTGGAATCGCCCTCATTGCACTCATCGTTGCATTCATCGCCGGCAGAACTAACCTATCCACCATGTTCACCGGAATCGTCGAGAAGCATGTGCCCGTTTTTGAGATCATCTCCAAGCCCATGGCATGGCGGATCTGGATCGCCAATACCTGGACTGACCTGGGACACGGCGAGTCGATCGCTGTGAATGGATGCTGTCTGACCATTGCCGAGTTAAGGTCGGATCGAATCGGGTTTGATGTAATCAAGGAGACGCTGGACAAGACCAACCTGGGCCAGCTCAGGAGTGGCGACGACGTCAATGTCGAGCGAGCCCTGCGCGTCGGCGACCGCCTGGACGGCCACTTCGTCCAAGGCCATGTCGATGGCACCGGCAAACTCGTCAGCGTCGTCAAGAGCAAGGATGAGGTCCGCCTCACGGTGCAGCCACCGCCCGAGTTGCGGAAGTATCTCGTTCACAAGGGCTCGGTGGCAATCGACGGTGTCTCGCTCACTATCGCGGCGGTGAAGGGTGACACGTTTGAAGTCGCCCTGATTCCCACGACATTGGAGCTGACCACCATCGGCGACCGCCCCATCGGCTGGCCATTCAACCTTGAAGCAGACATCGTCTCGAAGCACATCGTCGCCTGGCTGGAAGCGCGGGATGTGAAATAAAACACCGCGACCGGCGGGACATCTTGTCCCGCCGGTCGCGTTCTTTGCCATCCTGGCAGCACATCGCTCCATCATCAGCCCCAGGTGTGCTCATCTCGTTCTATCAGCACACCCCAAGCCAAAGACTTCAGCTCATGTACCTTTTTTACGAGCAACCCATCGAGTTGCCGCAGTTCAGACACTTGTAGCAGGTGCCACTGCGAACCGTGATCGAACCGCAAACATCGCATGCCGGGGCATCGGCCTGCAGTTGCGTGCCCTGTTGCGTCAGCGGATCGGAAGAGACGACCAGCTTCAGATCGCCCGCAGCCTTTCCGGCAAGACGTCCGCCCACCTGAGCGGTTGCGGCCTTTCGCATCTCGCCTTCGGTGTATGCAAACGTCTGGGGCGAATCATGTTTCGCCGACCCGCCGTTACCGTTGCCTCCCGCTGCTAAAGACCCCTCCGATTCATCCTTGTGTTCCGACGAATCGGGCCTCTTGTCTCGCTTCGGGGCATGCATAGCACGATAGCCCGGGATGAACTCCATCGCCAGCCAGCGGAAGATGTAGTCGGTCAGGCTCTTGGCAAACGGGATCTCCTTATTGCGCGTCATGCCGCTGGGCTCGAAGCGCACATGCTCGAATTTCCGCACCAGCGACTCGACGGGCACACCATACTGCAGCGACACACTGACCAGGGTCGCGATCGTGTCCATCAGGCCACCGATCGTAGAACCTTCCTTGGCCATCGTGATGAAGACCTCGCCAGGTGTCCCATCTTCATACAGGCCAACCGTCACGTAGCCTTCATGTCCGGCAACATCGAACTTGTGTGTGATCGCGTTGCGCGTATCGGGCAGGCGCCGCCGTAGCGGCCGTTCCACGATGCGTTCGATCACCCGTTCGACTACGTTCGCCGGCGCTGGAGCGAGATTGTCGCTCTTGATCTCCGTATCAGTCATAGCATCTCCCATTTTCTTGACGGCCTTGGCCACATCCTTGGCCAGCTCTTCCTTGGCTGCCGCCACGTTTTCCTCATCGTCCTCTTCGCTCTTGTCCGCTTCGTCATCGCTCTTCACATTCAGCGGCTGCGAGAGCTTGGAGCCATCGCGGTACAGTGCGGTCGCCTTGAGCCCCAGCTTCCAGGAAAGCTGGTAGCTGTTCTTGATGTCTTCCACGGTTGCATTACTGGGCAAGTTGATCGTCTTGGAAATCGCGCCCGAGATGAACGGCTGCGCTGCCGCCATCATCCGGATGTGACCTTCAACCGGGATATACTGCTTACCATGCTTACCGCAGCGGCTGGCGCACTCGAACACCTGGTAGTGCTCTATCCTCAGGTGCGGAGCGCCTTCCACCGTGCCGCGACCACAGACGATATCGTTGGCCTCGCTGATCTGCTTCGCCGAGAAGCCCAATCTGCGAAGCAAACTGAATCCAGGTGCGTGCCACTCGGCGTCGCTGATACCCAAACGCTTCATCGCATCAGCGCCCAGCGACCATGCTGTGAATGCAAAGCCCAGTTCAAAGACACCGGGAAGCGCATCTTCGGCCTTGGCAATCTCGTCATTTGTCAGGCCCGCCGCCCGCAACGACTGCCGATTCACAAATGGCGAATCGGTCAGCGACAGCGTTCCCATCACATACGCCATCATCTGATTGATCTGCTCGGGTGAGTAGCCCAGATTCACCAGAGCCGGCCGAAGCGACTGGTTGGCGATCTTGAAATAGCCGCCGCCAGCCAGCTTCTTGAACTTCACCAGGGCAAAGTCGGGTTCAACGCCTGTGGTATCGCAATCCATCAGCAGGCCGATGGTGCCCGTGGGGGCGATGACCGTGGTCTGGGCGTTGCGATAACCGTACTTCTCACCCATCGCCAGTGCCCGATCCCAGCAGTCCTGGGCGGACGCCAGCAGATCACTCGATGCCAGAGAATCTGCATCAGCGAACTGGGAAAGGTCGATCCCAACCGGTTTGATCTCCAGGACCTCATAGTCGCCGCTCTGCTTGCGCGAACTGGCATCGCCGGTCACATCGTATGCAGCCCGGCGATGGTTGCGGATCACTCGCAGCATCTCGGCCTTGTTCTTTTCATAGCCGGCGAATGCACCGAGTTCTTTCGCCATCTCCGCGCTGGTGGCATAGCTCTCGCCCGTCAGCACAGCGGTCAGGGCAGCACAGATCGCGCGGCCCTTTTCGCTGTTGTAAGGAATGCCAGCCTGCATCAGCATGGCGCCCAGGTTTGCGTAGCCCAGGCCCAGTGTGCGGTACTCATAGGAAAGCCGCGCGATCTCTTCCGATGGGAAACTCGCCATCAGCACCGAGATCTCCAGCACGATCGTCCACAGACGGATGCCGTGCTTGTATCCCTCGATATCGAACGTGCGGCTCTCCATATCGAAGAAACGCAGCACATTCAGCGATGCCAGATTGCACGCCGTGTCATCGAGGAACATGTATTCCGAGCAGTTGTGAACCGAGATGCCATTGGCAATGAACGAGTTGGTGACCGGCTCGGTCAGGTCAAACACCTGCCGCTGGCCGACAGAGGTCACACCGGCGACGCGTTCCCAGTGCCCAGCCCCGGCCTGCACCGGCCGGGCCATCTGGGCGGCAGTCTGCAGATGCTTCCAGAGATCGCCCGGCAGCACGCCAATATGCACGGTGAATGCCTGCAGGCTCGATTCGTGAACGCGCAGGGCGTGACTCGAAAGTCCCGGCCGAACGCTGGAGCGGATACCAAACCCAAGCAGCAGCGTTTGCACATCTGACAACAGTTCCAGGCTCAGAGAGCGAATCTCCATGCTGCCGTTGACGATGTTGCCATCGGCCGAGAACAGCCCGCGAAGCATATGTTTCTGTGCCGCCAGACCTGCTGTAAAGGCCTCATCCGCCAGCGTGCGTTGAGATGCCGTGCCGCGAATATAGGCGCGCAGCCGGCTGATCAGTCGCCGATTCGTCAGCGTTTCCGTCGCGGTGCTTCCCGCGCCCGGATCGCCCAGCAATGCATAATCGACATAGTCGTCGTCGTAGTGCTTATCGCCCCACTGCTCGTGAACATACGCGCTAAAATGATCGGTGAGCGTCTCGCCGACCAGGCAGCGGTCGAGGTTCAGTGCCGTCAGATCGTCGTTGCTCTCTGAAGCGTAGAGGCCCAGGAGTTGGAAGAACTGCGGATCGACCGGCTCGCCGACCTCGCGGAAAATGGCCGGCTGACTCGGCAGGCGAACCTCATCCTCAACGGTCAGATCCTTCGTCATGACCCAGCCGCGCGTGCGCGTCCAGACCTTGTGGTTGGCCGTCAGCTTCAGGCTGTAGCCCCCTTCCGTGCACAGTTCGAACACTTCGCGCGTGCCGGTGGGGAATGCACCATCGGTGACGTGAATTGCCTGGCCGTCCAGGTTCGTCATCACTCGTGCCGGCAGATGGATCATTTGATCGATGCGACGCCAGATGCCGCCGGGCGTAAGCACGCGGGTATCGCCGGTCACGCACGGATTGGATGCATTGATCCGCCCCGACTTCGGACAGGTATGCCATTGGTTGATCGTGTCATCAAACTGCACGCCCGGGTCGGCGCATCGCCAGGCCGCAAAGGCGATCTGCTCCCAAAGGTCACGGGCTTTGATCTTCTTCGCCACTTTTCTGTTGCAGCGGAAGTAGGTTTCCCAATCTCCATCCTGTTCAACCAAGTGGAAGAAACGGTTGGGGATGCGGACCGAGTTGTTGGAGTTCTGCCCTGAAACCGTGTGGTACGCTTCGCCGTTAAAGTCATAGTCGAGTTTGAGCTTGAGCTTCTCAGCAAGCTGACGCTGGTCGCGCGGCAGCACCTTCAGGCCCTCGGCCAATGCGGCGACCTTCAACTCCTCCCGTACCTTCCAGTTGACAAAATCTTCAATGTCCGGGTGATCGAGATCCAGGCACACCATCTTTGCCGCCCGGCGGGTGGTGCCACCCGACTTGATAGCGCCGGCCGCGCGATCGCCGATCTTCAGGAAACTCATCAACCCGCTGGACCGGCCGCCCCCGGAAAGTCGCTCCGCCTCACCGCGGAGCTTGGAAAAGTTCGAGCCGGTGCCCGATCCGTACTTAAACAGCCGCGCCTCGCGAACCCAGAGGTCCATGATACCGCCAGAATTCACCAGATCGTCCGCCACGCTTTGAATGAAGCACGCATGCGGCTGCGGATGGGTGTAGGCGTCGGTCGCCTGCGTCAGCTTTCCCGTCCGCGGATCACAGTAGAAATGTCCCTGCGACGGGCCGCCAATGCCATACGCCCAGTTCAGCCCGGTATTGAACCACTGTGGCGAATTGGGCGCACACATCTGGTGGATGAGCATGTACGCCAGCTCATCGTAGAATGCCTGGGCATCTTCCGGCGAATCGAAGTAACCGTGGGTCTCGCCCCACCAGCGCCAGCAGCCCACCAGGCGATTCACCACCTGCTTCACCGAACGCTCCGGACCGGTCACCGGCTTGCCATCATCATCCAGCAGCGGCTTGCCATCGGCGCCGACCTGCGGAACTCCCGCCTTCCGGAAGTACTTTGAAACCATGATATCGGTCGCGAGCTGCGACCAGCTCACCGGAATCTCCGCATCGCTCATCTCAAAGACGACGCTGCCGTCCGGATTGCTGATGCGGCTGGTCCGCTTCTCATACTCCGTTGTGGCGAAGGGGTCTTGCCCCGCTTGTGTAAAGCGCCTTGTGATTTTCATGAGTTACTTCCCTGAGACTGTTCTACTGTTGATGTCTGGAAAATATCCGCTCAAACATGACCGCCCGGCCATCTTCATCGATGCCGGGCGCCTTAACTGCTAATCCACCCGCGGCAGCGTCAACCCTTGCTGGTCCTGGTACTTGCCGTGCTTGTCCGCGTAACTCACCGCACACACGCGATCCCCCTTGAGAAAGATCAGTTGCGCGATGCCCTCGTTGGCATAAATCTTGGCCGGCAAAGGCGTCGTATTACTGATCTCCAAGGTAATCTTACCCCGCCACTCCGGCTCAATCGGCGTAACGTTCACGATGATGCCGCACCGGGCATACGTGCTCTTGCCAAGACAAATCGCCAGCACGCCGCGCGGTATGGAAACGAACTCGACCGTTTCACAGAGGGCAAAACTGTTCGGCGGGATCAGGACGTGGTCTGCCCCAGTCTTGCTCACATCTACCGTCACAAATGATCGGTCCGAAAAACATTTCGGGTCGATGATCTGCGAGTTCACATTCGTGAAGATCTTGAAGACCGATCCCACCCGAATGTCGTAGCCGTAACTGGAGACTCCGTAGCTCACCCTGCCCGGCCGCTTGACATTCTCTTCAAACGGCTCGATTCCGATGAGTTCGCGAATCTGGGTGTCGGACAGAATCCCCATAACTCAAGCTCCAGCAACATGTTCCAATATGCCGAAAAGATCTGCTTCCAAACATGCACTTCACAAATCCAACACGAATAATGAGTATCTCGCCAATATACACTACCCATGGTAGCGGTCAACAGAAAAACCACCACGGGTTGTGTGGTTGCCGTAACTGTTGATAGATGCAGACGATACCAGCAGAAGGCATTTTCCCCCAGAAAGAAATTCGCACACTCAGGTTATCCACAGGAGTTTCTGACAGCCGGTGGAGAACTCCCGGCAGAATGTCATCTCACGTCGAAACCACGCACCCCGTCTTTCGTGAGATTGGGATTCGGGTTGCCATCATTGCCGGGCACAATGTCTTGCCATGACAGATACTCCGCGTGCCCATCAGCAAACAGAAAAACCCGCGATCCGCCAGGCCCAAACCAGCCTGCATCGTTCGTGATGGTCTCGTGCACACTGCTCCACTCGCCGGCCAGCACTTTCTGGGATGATGAACCAACTCCGCCAAACTTGATCGCTGCGGGAGGTTGTGGGTTGGTGTAGTTCGCCGCAATGGTCGTCATGGCGTTGATCTGCTCGGGGGTATGATAGAACGACATGGAGTAGGCGTAGGAGGTGTTGTCATAGTTTTCCCGGGCCTGCTCGTCGGCCGGACAGAAGAACACGCCCGGGTTCGTGTCCGTGCGCATGGTGTAGGGTTCCAGCAGCGGACGCCATCCTCGGCCCATCCAGAGCCAGATCCCCGGCGCAACGGGATCCTGGGCCGCCGGATATGTACCCCGATAGTCATCGCAGTACATCAGGAATGCCAAGCCCAACTGACGCAGATTGCTGGCACAGTTGATCTGCTGCGCTGCACGCCGTGCCTTGGAGAGTGCGGGCAACAGGATCGCGATCAGGATCGCAATGATGCCCATCACAACCAGCAGTTCCACCAGTGTGAACCCAACGTGATTCCGGCCGCACGATGTCCGAGTAAACGTCATAAAGCGGGCGGAATGCTAGTCGCCGGCAGTGCGCAAAGCCAGAGCTTGCAAAGCTTTATAGCTAGTCTCCACTACGTGCCAGCTACCGCAACAGGTCAATGACCTGCTTGTGCAGCAGCCCATTGGTCGCAACGGCGTCGGCGCCGTAAATGGTGGATTCACCAGCCCAGTTGGTGAATCGCCCGCCCGCTTCTTCAATCACCGGCATGAGAGCGGCACAATCCCAGACCTTTACGGCGGGATCGATCATGACATCCGCCCGCCCCGTCGCCACCAGCAGGTAGCCGTAGCAATCACCCCAGGTGCGCTGCAGCAGCGTACGCGATGCGATCTTTGCGAATGCTTCCGAGCGGTTGTAGCAACTCACGATCGAGGAACTCATCACCGCGGCATCGGCCAGAGTCGCCAGGCTTGAGACCCGCGCAGGCCGGCCGTTCCACCTGCAGCCTTGCCCTTTCGCCGCCGCGACCATTTCATCCAGTGCCGGCATGTAGGCCACGCCAACGCTCGGCACTCCGCGCACTTCAACGCCAATCAGAACACCATACAGCGGCACGCCATGGATGAACGTCTTGGTGCCATCAATTGGATCGATGATCCACTTGTATTCCGGATCGCCCGCGGCCGAGCCCCCCTCTTCGCCGACCAGGCTGTGGCTGGGGTAGTAGCGCGTGATGGTCTGACGAATCAGTTGCTCACACTCACGGTCGGCACAGGTAACCGGTGTGGCATCGCTCTTGCGCTCGACCGGAACGCCGGTGTTGAAATAGGCAAGGGTCCGGCGGCCGCCAAGGTAAGCGGCCTCAATCGCGACAGACAGCAGTTCATTCAGATTTGCACCAGCCATGGTGCCCGCGAACATACTCGAAACACTTCGGCGAGCCAACGCTCCGCTTACGCCTGATTCGGCGGTGTAGCTGGCGGGGCATCAACCTGCGGCGCCTCCGTCGGCTGAGCCGACTGCACCGTCGGCGGCTCGGCACCGGCCTTCGCCTCCGCCGACTTTCCTTCGCTCTTCTTGGGCTTCTTCGGCTGGTTGACCGCCAGTTCGGG
The DNA here is from genome assembly GCA_903871935.1 of uncultured Phycisphaerales bacterium. Taxonomy (GTDB): domain Bacteria; phylum Planctomycetota; class Phycisphaerae; order Tepidisphaerales; family Tepidisphaeraceae; genus CAIQIQ01. Next base: position 1,388 of record CAIQIQ010000026.1, on the reverse strand, counting down.
CGGCAGATCGTTGGGGATGAACAGGAATCTTCGGCAACTCGGACAGGTCAGCGGCTCATCGCGGCTGTGCACGCGGTTGTAGATGTCTGGAGCCATCGACATGTTGCATGAACTGCAGATGTATTCCTCGACGCGGCGGTTGGGTTTGGCGATGGCGGCCAGCGCCTCTCCATCGAACCGTTCGCACAGACGTTCGAAGGTATCGAGGTGCTTTGCCGGCACCTCAGCGGCGGCCAGATCACGTGCCGGCTTCAGGTCATCCATCTCCTGCTTCAACACTTCCAGACGCCCGGTAATCTGTTCACGCAACTGAGCCAGCTTCAGCTTTTCGGCCTCCACATGCTCGACGAGGGCCTTGAGTTCGCCCTGCGTTTTCTCCACCTGCTCCATGAGTTTGAGCAGTTCATCCTCGATCTTGTTCTTGTCAACCTTCTCGGTGTTGATCTGGACGAGGAAGGTCTGGTATTCCTTGTTGTTCTTGGCGGTCTGCTGCTGCTCGCGGTAATGTTCGATCTTCTGTTCGCGCGCCTTGATATCCAGTTCGGTGTTGGCCGAGCGTGCCTGGAGTTCCTTGAACTCGTGATGGGTCTGATCGAGCCGGGCGACAAGCTCGTTTACCTTGCGTTCCTGAAAGCGCACATCACGCGAGGCGGCTTCGTACCGGCTCTGCGCCTGGCGATACTTCTGGTCTGCTTCAAATAGCTTCACCAAGGCCTGGTTGATCGGGCCCATACGCGTTCCTTTATGCAAAAGAGCTGATCCGCCGCGACGCTGCATCCGGCGGATGCGGACCATTCATTATGCCCAAATGCAGCCCGTTGAAAAGGGCATGACCGCACAAACTGAAAAACCGGTGTGGCCGTTTGCCGGAACACGCCTGGTGCTCGGTTTCGCGCAGCCTTGACGCATCGTTGCGTTGGTACAGGGGCATCCGTGCAAGGGCGACTGGCGATCGCGCGGATATGCGGCGCACTGAGTCATCCCCAGTTTGGTGCAACGGATTCTGAGAGTTTCAGGACAGCATCGAAGGCTTGGGGCGGGGTAACGTCCATCTTTTGCAGCATGATCATGCCGATGGTGTAGATGCTGCACTCATTCTGGCGATTGCTGGAGCACCAGGCCGATGGCCGGAACTGCCTCTGGGCCAAGAGTCCCACCCCGCACAGCAGCAGATAGGCGATGGCCAGGATCAGCAGCAGCCGGTCGAATCGCTCTGGCCGGGTGATCCTGGTGTCCCGCAAGCTCCAGCCGTTGCGTTTGCTCTTATCATCCCGGAACAGCTGTTCAATGGTCATTCTCCGGCCGTAGAGCCGGCAGATCTGCCGGGCGGTTCCCTGCTGGTCGGTCATCAGGAACCAGCATTCATCCCGCTTGGGCGGCAGATTCCT
>CAIQIQ010000025.1 GCA_903871935.1 uncultured Phycisphaerales bacterium | reverse complement strand
TCTGCTGCACGCCATCCATGGCGCCGGCAGGTATACCACAATCTCCAAAACCAAAACAGAGCAATTACACGATACCACGCGAATTCCTCAGGGCGATCGATTTGCTGTTTCGTGCCGTGGCACGGTAAATAGTTACCGAGAAAGACTGCCCATTACTCGCATGCCATCCAGGGTCGGCGTGCCATCTCCCTTGCCATCGTCACTGTAGACACGCTGAACCATATCCATGAAACACATCCGCTCGCCGGCAAGGTTCATTTTGAGCATTGACATGGACGACATGACATGCAGCAGTTCCACGCGGCACTTCTCAAGGGACTGCGGCGATGAATGGTTGATCTCCATGAGCGTCGCGTCGGCGACTCCCAGGATTCCCAGTTCAACGAGCTGATTGACAAGGATCGGCGCTTCGCCGCACTGTCGTGCCATGCCCACCAGGGCGCGATAGTCAGCCAATACGCGATCCGCATCACCCTCGCTGGCCGCCCAACGTAAGTCGGCAGCCAGAAGAGTGGCCGATACTCGCATCTGGGAAAGATACGGCAGCAAGATCCCAATCATGGACTGTGCCATCAGTTTATCGGAGATCCATGTACCCACTGGCTTCGTCGATGCAGCTTGATCCGTGAACGCGGCTCGATCCTCGGCGGGCCACGTCTCCATTCCGGCGGTTCTGAACTCCCATCCCAACGATGGTTTCTGTCCCGCCTCTCGCAGCGCATTCAAAAGCTGCTGGCGATCACGGAGAAAGGCGACAGCGTCCGGCCAGCGATCATCGCCGGGACGCGACCAGCGGGCAGTTCTCTCATCGCTGACTCTCAGCGGAGCGTCATCGAACTTCCATATCCGCGCCTTTGCCCACGCATCCCGGTAGATCGGCCAGGCGCGGTCGGATTCAGGTGCGTTGGGCGTAGAGGCATTAAGGATGGCAAGGTAGTCTGTGCGCAGATAGGGATGGCGCAGCGACAGCAGTAGCACCAGGCCGATGTAGAACAGGACGAAACAGGCTAACGCCTGGGCGCTGCCCCGCATTAGCCTCCACCAGAGCGGCCGATTGCGCTTCTTCGCCCGGCGCATCAGTTTGGCCGCCTTGCGCACATCACCGAAGGTGGCGATCAGATCTTCGGCTCGTCCTCCGGCCGCGATGCCGTCGGCAAAGTGTGCCACCATCTCTTCGGCGATCTCCTGCTTCTCGTGCTTCCAGAGTCGAGTCTTCTTCACCACCTGGACAATCATCGACTTGGCAGACTCCGGCAGATCGCTCTGCCTGACTGTGGCGAACGCGTCAATCCGCTGCTCAACCTTGAACGTTCCCTGGCGTATCCTGCCGCGCAGGAGTTCCGAGAGAGGTGTGTTCCAAATGCTATACTCGCGGGAGTCGTTCATACCGCACCTCCGGCCGGTTGAGGCCCGATCCCCAGGCTGCCCATGGCGTCGCGGAGAGCTTCCCACTGCTTGTGGTCGCGGGCCAGCCGCTTGCGCCCTTTGTCGGTCAAACGGTAATAACGCCGCGGCCGCGGGCCGGTCTTATCAACTCGGGATGCCACCAGTCCCTTGGCCTCCAGGTTGTACAGCAGCGGATAGAGCGTGGACTGCCCCATCGCCAGCACCCCGCTGCTCCGTTTCGCCAGAGCCTCGACCAGCTCATATCCGTATTTTTCCCCCGAGGACAACAGTTGCAGCACCGCTGTCGGCCCCGCTCCACGCATCAGTTGCTTCTCGATTCTCATATTTACCTCTGCTTTGCACACTATGCACTGCGTAGTATACACATCATCAATCCAGGATTCCTACAGATAAAATCTCCGATTTCCGAAACAAAGTAGGTTGTGCGCGCCTGCTGGGCTTCGCCCCGGCTTCCGCGGACCTTCACGGCCCGCCCCGGCTCCCGGCGATTACGCCTTCGCCTCGCTGACGCTATAGCGGTGCATTCAGAAGCACCTACGCGCCGACATGGTCGTCGCGACCTTACATGAGTCGCTTCCGGCGACGCTCTGGGTCCGCCTTCGGCGGGTGGGGGGCCAGAATTCGTGAAAGATTTTTGGATTCCGTTAACCCCTTGTCATTCCCCAACTTCCATTTTTGGCAGCCTCCAAATCACCCCTTATTATGGGGGAACTGTTTTTTTTCTTCCCTCCCTGCTATTTGGCAAGTGAATACCCGCGCCACCCAAACGCCCATGCCATCGGTGGGTACCCGACCGGATGTCCCAGAAATGTCACCTTTTGTCACCATCCTTTACGAAGTGATATTTCGGTCATAACCTGTGCGGCGACAAGGACTTGCCCGATGTCACCACCCCGGATCCTTGGTCATTGGGCCCTGGTCATTCATTGGGCATTGGGATTTGGGCTTTGGTCATTCCAGCAGGACTTATCCACAATCGCCTCGAACCTGCGCATCTCCTCCCCGGATATCAACCTAAACCACGAACCACAAATCACTTGGCGCAGAGGGGGTACCACCGCCGAGAACTTGCGCACCTGTCACTTATCCACACCTGGCACCTTTTTACTCCTCCCCCTTTCCTGGTCATTCCACCAACGGACCGCCACCTATCGGCCACTCATCGCCGCCTGATGAGCCAACAGCCCTGGCTCCGTATAAGCCGACGCCTCATCGACATCGATCTCGCTCTCGCGGCCTTCGATGCACGCCCGCACGAACTCGTGTACCAGATGCGCCTGTGGCGAACCGGGACCAAGTTTTCGCATCGCCTGCGGCAGACGGTCAACGTCATTGGGCGCTTCAAACCGGAACACCGTGTTGTAGCTGCTCTTGGGTCCACCTTCCCGCGCCGGCCAGATGCGGATGAACGCATGTTTGTCATCGTAGAAAGTCGCCCACGTAAAACTCTGTTTCGTCCCCCACAGGTCAAACGTCTCTTTGTTCTGCAGCGCTGTCTCAATGACGATACTGGTCACCTCAACCGCGAGCGGCCGGCCGGCATCTCCCTGCGGCTTGACCTTCGCACTCACCGCTTCGCTCCCCAACTGAAAGATCGCCGTCTCCACCGGATAGGGATTCTGATACACCTCCTGCAACGACTTGCGCATCGCTCCCGACCCGTAGCACGCCACCTTCGCGACCTTCCGACCCGCCAGCTTCAGCATCGGCGCAAGCGGGTGAGTGATGTAATGCATCGGCGGCAGCCCATGCCAGTAACGTGGATGGTTCTCCAAATTGCAGTGCCACACCCCACGCAGGAACTGCAGTTCGCCGAACTCGCCGGCCCGATACAGATCCTGCACCATGAGGAACTCTGGCGTATACAGACTGGTTTCCATCATCATGTACGTTCGGCCGGTTTGCCGTCGAACCTCCGAGATCCGCCGCAGATCCTCCACCGTCGTCGCCATCGGCACCGCACAGGCGCAGTGCAGATGTGCCTCCATCACCGCGATCACTTGTGCGGCGTGATCCGGAATCGGCGTAAACAGCACCACCGCATCGTACGCCCCCGAATCCAGCACCGCTTCCAACGAGGCGTGCCGATTCTCATGGGGAATTGAGAAACGATCTCCCACGCCGCGCAGCGTCGACAGGTTCAGATCGCAGACCCCCAGGCCCGCCACATCCGGATGCGCTGCCAACGAGGATATGAATGTCCCGCCAAACTCCAACCCGACCATACAAACCCGAAGCTTTTCTGCCATGATCGCTCCTGTTTACCTTTGCGCTTTCTAAGCGTAGAAGTCTATTGCCAATGCCGCCAACCACCAACAACCTGGCTCAGCCGAAATTCCTGCCGATGACCCAACGGGAGATGAACGCCCTCGGCTGGGCAGAACTGGACATCCTGCTGATCAGCGGCGACGCCTACGTCGATCACCCGTCGTTCGGCGTCGCCCTGCTCGGCCGCTGGCTCATCCACCACGGCTATCGCGTCGGCATCATCGCCCAGCCGCGCTGGACCAGCACCGACGACATCGCTCGCCTCGGCCGGCCGCGTCTGTTTGCCGGCGTCACAGCCGGTGCTCTGGACTCGATGCTCGCCCACTACACCGCCTTCCGCAAGAAACGCTCGGACGATGCCTACACCCCCGGCGGCCGCGCTGGTGCCCGCCCCAATCGCGCCTGCCTCGTCTACTCCAGCTTGGTCAAACAGGCCTTCCCCAAGCTCCCGATCATCCTCGGCGGCATCGAAGCCTCGCTCCGCCGCATCACCCACTACGACTTCTGGACCGACAAAGTCCGCCGCCCGATCCTGCTCGACGCCAAGGCCGACCTTGTCCTCTACGGCATGGCCGAGCGCGGCATCCTCGAAGCCGCCGGGCGCCTTGCCGATGGCAAACCGCTGGCCGACCCGTCCATCCCCGGCGCTGCATTCATGGGCGCACCGCCAGCGGACACTCCTACGCTGTCGCTTCCTTCCCATGAGGAGATCATCGCCGATGCCAGGAAGCTCATGCCCGCCACCCTCGCCCTCGAGCAGCACGTCCACCACGCCAACCAGATCGCCATCGAACCGATCGAAGGCCGTCATCTCATCCTCACCGCGCCCAAGCCACTCGATAGCGCCCAGCTCGACCAACTCTACAGTCTTCCTTTCACTCGCGATCCACACCCCTCCTACAAAGAGCCAATCCCCGCGGCCGACATGATCCGCTTCTCGATCACCTCACACCGCGGCTGCGCTGGCGGATGCTCCTTCTGCTCTCTCGCCGCCCACCAGGGCCGCTCCATCCGCTCCCGCTCCGCCAAATCCATCCTCGACGAAGCCACCACCTTCACCCGCCACCCGAAGTGGAACGGCTCCATCACCGATGTCGGCGGCCCCTCTGCCAACATGTGGAACGCGTACTGCGCTGACGATCCCTCCCGCTGCCAGCGGGCAAGCTGCCTGGTCCCCGCCCTTTGTCCCCATTTCGTCGTCGATCAACTGCAGACGATCCAACTCCTGCAGCAGATCCAGCGCATTCCCAAGGTCAAGCACGTCCGCATCGCCTCGGGCATCCGTCACGACTTGGCCTTAAAGGACCGCAAGTACATCCGCGCTCTGGTCCGCGACTACGTCGGCGGCCAGCTCAAGATCGCCCCCGAGCACTTCGCCGATCAGGTGCTTCGCCTGATGCGCAAGCCTGGGCAAAAGGTCTTCGAGCAGTTCCTCGATGCTTTCGAGGAAGAGTGCCGTGCCGCTGGCAAAGAGCAGTACGTCATTCCCTACCTCCTCACTGCTTTCCCCGGCACAACACCAAAGGACATGCAGCACCTCTCCAACTGGCTGCACCAGCGCGGCTGGCGTCCGCAACAGGTGCAGTGCTTTATCCCCCTGCCCGGCACCGTCGCCGCCGCCATGTACCACGCCGGCATCGACACGCAAGGCAATCCCATCACCGTTCCCAAATCCGACGCCGACCGCCTCCGCCAGCATCACGCCCTGATCGGTTCCACCGCCGCCGGTGACCGCCCGCACGAAAAGCACCGCAGCCACCGCAGGTGATTGCTCCCGGTACAGAATGATCAATAATCACTACGCCTTGCGCCCCTCTGCCGTTATCCTGTCATCTCGTGGGCACCGCAACTGCCACCATCCAGATCGCCCAGGTCGCAGCCTCTGCTGCGCCAACTCCCACCGTGCGGCCACACCGCCCTGCCATCTGGATCGCCGCTTGTCTGGCCACCGGCATTCTCGCCTTTCGACTCCTCCCCATCTGGGCCAGTGGCTATGCCAGCATCGCCATCGTCTTGGCACTGCTCTCCCTGCTTCTGCTGACGCTTCGAACCATGGCCCGCATCGTCCTATGCACTGCCATCGCCTTCACCGGCGTCGCTCTGGCCCAGTTCCAGCGCTGGTACGTTCCGCTCGATTCCGCCGTAACACTCGTCAGCGAGGATCCCACCCTCGTCCGCGCCCGCATCCGCATCGCCGATCTGCCCACCTTCCACGCTCCTGACCAGCAGCGCCCCGCCTCCATGTCCTGCACCGCCGACCTGCTCGCCCTGCACTACTCGGACCAGTGGCAGCCCCACAGCGGCCGGCTCCTGCTTCACATCCAACCGGCCATTGCCGACCTCTCGCCCGGCCAGACCCTCGAAACCATCGGCATGCTCTCCCGCATTGCCGGACCCGACAATCCCGGACAGTACAACTGGCAGGAGCATTTCGCCCGCGACAACATCGCCCTGCGTCTGAATGTCACCGGCCAAGGCCTCGCCAAGCCGATTGGCACACCTAGCGCCAACTGGCTCTGGCCCATCCGCATCGCCATCCGCAATGCTCTGACCCGTGGCTTCGATGCCGAGCACCAGTTGGATGCCGCACTGCTCCGCACTCTCCTTCTCGGCGACAACAGCGATCTACTCGAAGAAACCTGGGCCGACTTCCGCGCCAGCGGAACAGCGCACCACCTTAGTATCAGCGGCATGCATATCGCCGCCCTGAGCGGCCTGGTCCTGCTGCTCTGCCGCCTGACCAGGCGCCATCCGCAAACGGCCGTCCTGATCGCAATCAGTTTCGCGCTCTTCTATGGCCTGCTCACCCGCCCTTCGCCACCCATCTGGCGCAGCGTATTCCTCTGCATGGCCGTCGGCGCATCGCTGATCCTGCGCCGCAACACCGATCCCCTGCAGTGCCTCTTCGTCGCTGTTCTGGTAATGCTCGCCTGGAAGCCGCTCGATCTGTTCAACCCCGGCTTCCAACTCAGTTTCGGCACCGTCGCCGGCCTGATGCTCTTCTCCCGCCCCGTCGCCACCTGGTTCTGGAGCTTCGAGCACGAGCATGACCGCATGGCTCGCATCATCCGCCCACCGACCGGACTCGCCGCTGTGCGCCATTGGTTGATCTCCGGCTCGATCACCGCCCTTTCCGCGGGCCTCGTGGCCTACGCCATTTCGATGCCGCTGATCGCCTGGCACTTCCAGCAGATCAACCCCTGGGCCATTCCCGGCAGCATTCTCCTCGCCCCACTCGTCACCTTCGCCCTGTTCGCCGGACTTGCCAAGATTACCCTCTCCTTGCTGATCCCCTCCGCATCCGCGCTATTTGCCCCCGCGGCCGCGGCCGCGAGTCACGCCCTGCGCGCTGCCGTGGCCGCGCTGGCGCATATGCCCGGATCAGAGTTCCCCATCCCACCTCTGATGCCATGGGTTCTGCTCTGCTGCGCCATCCTCTTGCTCGCACCAGTTCTGCCGCGGCTGCGCACATGGCGGCACACACGCTGGCTCCCACTTTTCGCCGTGCTCCTGGTCCTGGTCACACCTCTTCTCGCCCAATTCGCCCGTACGTCAAATCGCGATGAACTTCGCGCCACCATCCTCAGCGTTGGCAATGGAAGCTGCACCATCGTTGAGTTCCCCGCTGGCCGCACCATCATGGTGGATTGCGGCGCGATTATGCGCCCCACCCTGTACCAACAGACCATCGCCCCCTTCCTTCTCTCCCGCGGCCTCACCCACCTCGATCAGGTCTTCATCACCCACAACGACACGGACCACGTCAGCGCTTTGCCCGAAGTCGAGTCGCGTTTCTCCCCGCAAGTCCTCAACCAACTGCATGCCGGCCAGTCCATCAGCAGCGACGTCGATATCCTCGCACCCCAGCCCGCCACCACCCTCCGCGGCAACGATGCCTCCGCCGTATTCCGTTTCCGCTTTGGTGGGCGAACCATGCTTTTCACCGGCGACATCCAAGAAAGCGGCATCCGTTCCCTTCTTGCCACCGGCCAGTCCCTGCAATCCGACATCCTCATTGCCCCCCACCACGGCTCCTCTGAACAGCCCACCGCCGACCTCATCGCCCGGGTGAACCCGCAGTGGATCATCTGCTCCAGTTCACCTCGCCTTTCGCACAAGCAGCGACGGTTCGACCAGATCACCCAGAGTTGGCCCGAACCAGTGTTGCGGACCGGCAAGACCGGCGCGCTTACAATCATCATTACTCGCAATGGAACCATCCGTGTCACGCCCTTCCACCGATAACATCGCCACCTCGCCCAGGCCCAACCGCCTGCGCCGATGGGCCATGCGCCTCTTGCGCATCGTGATCATCGTTTACATCGTCTTTTCACTGCTGGTCGCCATGTCTCAAGAACATCTCATCTTCCCCGGCGCGTACATGTCCGTTCCTGCTGGCATCGCGAGAGTGCCCGCAAACAGCGAATCCTTTCGACTGGATTTGGCCGACGGCATACAGGTATCCGGCCTCTTTCTTCCCGCCCGCGCTACGACAAGCTCCGCCCAACGCCGCCCAACCATCATCTACTTCTACGGCAACGGTTCATCCCTCGCCGGATCCGCTACCGAACTCGATCTCTTGCGCAATTGCGGCGCCAACGTCCTCTCCATCGATTACCCCGGCTATCATCCCAGCACTGGCAAACCCTCCGAAGCCAACTGCTACGCGGCAGCGGAGGCCTTGTGGGATTACGCCATAAAGCGCCCGGAAGTAGACCCCCATCAGATCATCATCGTCGGCTGGTCAATCGGTGGCGCTGTCGCCATCGATCTTGCCCACAAGCACCCATCCGCCCCCTCTCCTCAAGGACTGATGCTCATTTCCGCCTTCACCAGCATGGACGAGATGGCCCGGCTTTGGATGCCGCTGCTCCCCACCGGCTTGCTGCTTCGCCACCATTTCACCAACATCACCAAGATCCCCGACATCCACTGCCCGATCATCATCGCCCATGGCCAGGAGGACCCGATGATCCCCTACGCGATGTCCCTTCGCCTCCGCGACGCCGCTACGGGTTCCTCCTCCGTCCGGCAGTTCCCCATCCCCGGAGCCGAACATAACGATGTATTTCTTATCGGCGCCCATCAGATCTCTGGCGCCCTGACCAACCTGATCAACACGCTGCCCCATCCCACCACCACCACGGCGCCGCCAGAATCCGGCGACAAGTGACCCGCCTCCCCGGCTGCAGGACGCTTTGGGCGGAGAATCTGTCCCAACGGGACAGCACACTACAGCCCAGGGCAAGCGTATTCCGCGCCGCCCTGGGTTGTCTTGCGCAATGGATCTGCCCTGAAGGGGCAGGAGAAACGCTCCCGGCCGCCAGAAGTGCCCTGCGCCTCGCCAGCATCCGGAGACAAGTGATCTGCCCTTGCGCGATGGCTTACCTTTCGGCCGGCAATGTAAGCGGACATGGCTGGACCTCTGCCCCATGCCCGCTAAACTTCCCGTATCCTATGCAGCGAACGAGAGTTAAGATCTGTGGCATTACATGCGTTGACGATGCGCTTCTGGCATCCAACGCCGGCGCCGACGCCATCGGCCTGATCTTCCATAAACCCGCGGCCCGAGGCGTCAGCATCGCCACCGCCGAGGAGATCATCGCGGCCATTCCCCCCTTCGTCACTCCCGTGGGCCTATTCCTCGATACACCTTCCGCCAACATCGCTTCTGTTGCTAAGCGTCTGAACCTCCAATGGCTCCAACTGCACGGCCGCGAATCCGCCGCGGACGTCAAGCAACTGGGCGCCTTCCACATCATCAAAGCCGTCCACGTTCTACCCGGCAAGCTCGATGAGACACTCGCCCCCTGGCGCGAAGCCGTCGCCGCCGGCCTGCCCAACCTGAAAGCAATCGTCCTCGAAACCGGCTGGGCCTCCGCCAAAGGTGGCACCGGTATCGAAAACGACTGGAACCAGATCCGCGAGCTTCAGAACGACGGCGGCTTCGACACCCTTCCCCCCGTGATCCTCGCCGGAGGCCTGCGTCCCTCCACCGTCGGCGGCGTCGTCGAGATGCTCCGCCCCTGGGCCGTCGACGTCTCCAGTGGCGTCGAGGAAGTAAAGGGCCGCAAATCCCCCGGGCGTGTCACCGCCTTCATCAAGGCTGTGCGCTGCGCTGACAGCAACTGCGACGGCATCCCCTCAACCTGACTGCGCCCCTCAATCCAGAATCCAGAATGAATGACCGCACAAGAGATGGCGACGCCCCATGCGATGGACCTCGGCGGATCTCGGCGGATCGACTACCTTGGACACTCCGGCCGTGCTACAATGTGCAGAGAATGAACTACGCCGACCGAATCACCATTGAACCGGGCAAGCGAGGCGGCAAGCCGTGCATTCGCGGTCTGCGGATCACGGTCTACGATGTGCTTGATTACCTGGCTGGCGGCATGACTCCCGACCAGATACTGCATGATTTCCCCGATCTGGAAGCCGCCGATATCAGCGCCTGTCTTTCTTTCGCAGCCGACCGCGAACGCAAACTGGTTTCCCACGTGCTGTGAAACTTCTCTTTGATGAAAATCTCTCGCCGAGCCTGCCACGCGCACTTGCGGCCATGTTCCCCGGATCACTGCATGTACGCGACGTCGACATGCAGCGAGCAGATGACGATCGGATATGGCGGCATGCGGCCGCGAATGGCTTTGTCATCGTCAGCAAGGATGATGATTTCCGCCAACGGGCACTCGTCCAGGGACCACCACCCAAGGTCATAGGCCTCCTGCTGGGAAACTGTACCGTCGAAGAGACCATCGCTGCGATCAGGAACCACGCACAGTTTCTGGATGCCTTTGCCAATGACAGCACGGCCGCCTACTTCGCCATTGAGCGGCCCGCCAATGGATGATGATGTTCCGTCTTTCATCCTGCAGTTTACCCCGGCGCGCCGGGGCCTTCATCCTTCTCTTTGATCATCTTCTCCTTCCGCAATCCGAATCCCAAGACGTCTTGCTTCATCCCTCCCCTGGACAATGCCTGCTCATAAGAATCTCATCCGCATAGCGTTCCTCGTCCAATCTCACGCTTCGCCGCAGCGTCCCTTCGACTGTAAAGCCATATCTTCGGTAGAGTCGAATGGCCGGCTCATTGAGCGACACCACCTTCAGGCCGATGCTCTTAAGCACCGCCCCTTCGTCAGCCCAGCCCAGAAGCTCTCCGGTCAGGGACGATCCTATGCCCCGGTGCCGCCGCTCTTTCACCACAAACACGATCGTCAACGTGCCCCGATGGGCATGCCAACGGTCCTGTCCTTGGCTACAGCATATCCATCCGACAATCTCGCCATCCATTTCCGCGACCAGGAACAACCCGCCAGCCTGCTCCGCGTGCCAGGAGATCCAGTGGCGTTTCTTGTGCAGACGCTGGTCCCAAGGAGTCGACGGGTCTTTAGAGAAGGACCAATCCCCATCGTCGGCAGGTTCAGCCTCAATGCGTACCAAGGCCTCGGCGTCCTCCGCACACGCCGACCGGATCGTAATCAGATCATCCGCCGTCGTTCGCACCTGACGTGCCGCCATCTTCATCATCTTCTCCTTCCGCAAATCCCCAAACGTCTTCGTTACGGAATAATCAATAATCACTACCGGTACCGATATCTCGTTCGCTTTGTTTGGTCATACACCGGGGTGCCCGCTACCGCTCCCAGCCCTTCGATCGCAAACGTCACGTCCGCAACTGGCACCTTTGGCTCGTAATCCGTAATCCGAACTTTCAGATCCGCGGTTTGGGTCGGACGTACGCGGCCCTCGGCAGGCCCCATGTTGCCGGCGCGGGTCCGGTGCGCTTCGGCAACATACCAGACACCATCCTTCTGCGCCCACGTCACGTCCATCCGGAGGCGGTGGACCACCCCTGGCCATGGCTCATTCAACTGCTCTGAGTCGTAAAGCACGACATGCATGTCCTGCTTGGGGTCAATCTCTACGCTCAGCTTGGAGGACTTACTCTCGCCCTCAGGATATTTGAACGAGGTCGCAATCCTGATCCGGCCATCATCCGTCGTTGTCATCCGCGCGTCTGACTTAGCGCTCAAGACATTGTCAATCACCCCATCGAAGCTCATTGGGCCTCCGGATTGGAGTGCTGCCATCGCTGTCGGGTGGAAATCGGAACCACAGTCCCGGTATCCAGAGAGCGATCCAGAGCGCGCTATCACGATGTCGCCGACAGGGTTAAGGGCAACCGACCTTGTCCCGTCATCGAACCACTTCCAGGCGGAGACAGCGCCATCTGCACTTTCCTGAATATCCACATGCGAGGCCGATCCCCGGAACCAAAACGCAAGTTTCCGAGTGGTTGTCTTGCCATCTGTTGTCTCAACCACCTCGGCCAGCCCTCGGCCACTCTCGACCTGATCCGCCACCCCTCGCGCGCTTCTGAGTATCCGGATGATCTCATCCCGGCTCGCGTCTGCTTGTCCAACATTGGCGCTTGCGCTCGCCCCGGCGCCTGCAGCCACTCCCCGTGTTGCCGGTCCGTGCTCTGCCGTCGCCGTGACGGCTATCGCGACTCCAGTACCCGCGGCCAGTATCCCGACTACGATCATCGCCGCCACCTTCGCCTTTGCAAATACCATCATCTTCATCGCTCCCTTCGCAATCCCACTCGCCACGGGATTGCCACCACCAATCGCCTTCATGATCCCCTCCGCCAGCCCCTCCGGCATCCGCTCAACCACATTCCCCACCAACACCGCCGACAGCCCCGCCGTTGTCCCGGTTATCCCCTTCTTCGCTAATAGCCCCCGCAGCTTCTCCACCGCCCGATCCACCCGCTTCCTCGCCGCCTCTTCGCTGATCCCCAGCGCCCTCCCCACCTCAACCAGCGGCCGCTCCTCATAGAATCTCAAAAGCACCGCCTCCCGATCCGCCTTCCCCAGCTTCCCCACCGCCGCATCCAGCTCCGGAGCAATCTCTTCCCACCCCGCCTCTTCCACAGCTTCTTTGCGCATACTCGCCGCCTCTTTCTCCCGCCTCGCCACCCGTGCCCGATCCCGCTTCGCCTCTTTCGCACAGTATCGCGCTGCGTGGAGCAGCCACCCGCCAGAATAGCCATACCCCACCAGCGATCTGGCCTTGCGGGCAAGCATCAGGAACACCGCCTGCGTCACATCCTCCGCCAGGTGCACATCCCCCAACTGCCTTCGGGCGGCCGAATAGACCCAATCCCCATGCCGGCGCACCAACTCGCAAAACGCCCCCTCGTCGGCTCTCTCCGCATACGCTTTGAGCAAGTCCTGTTCATCCATAGCATCGGCCATCCTATATGTAACTGGCCGCCCAACCCCCAAACCGGACAAAAATTCTTCACATTTTTTGGAAGCCCAGTTTTTCAGCCCTTTTCACACAAAACCTCGCCCTAACACCCCATATATGTAGAGGGGCCGCGCTTTCCTCTATGCCTCTCCCTTTGGGAGAGGATCAAGGTGAGGGTGCGTACCCGCACAGAGGGACGTGTTTTTCGTTCGTAGTTCAAGCTTCAGCTTGCGTTTGTTGTTCAAGCTTCAGCTTGTCTTCGTCCCACGCTATTTGAAAACCGAATACGACCACTCCTACCGGACAAGTAGGGAATCTACCCATGCCGTTAGGGAAGATGCAGCGCGCGACACTTTCACGCATTCTGTGCACTAACTTCAACCCAAACCATTGTCCCGCCAAGACTTAACCCCGCGCGACATGTGTGCATTTAGCGCGCGACACCGTCGCGCCCTCCCACAACTCCCGTTGCCACCGCCACTTACAGCACCACCCCGCGCAACGAGTTTCCCTGTTTCCACCCACTGTCGCGCGCTTCGTTGTCGCACCGAGCATTCGCTCGGTGGCCTCTGTGGACCTGTGTGAGGTCATGTTTGTGCATTGTTTTTCCCCGGCCGACTGACCAGGAGAAACTTGGACATCTTTCCCCCTGCCTATGACGTAACCACCGATGCCACCAACAGTTACACCCGGCGCAGATTCACGCACGCAACCTGCGCATCTTCCCTCAACGAATCTGTGTTCATCAGTGTTCATCTGTGGCTAACTCCTCTCCCGCATGTCTCATCCGTGGCCACTTATCCACAATCGCCATCGAACCTGCGCACCTCCTCCCCGACTGTTTACTTAACTAATCAACCATACAACACTTGGCGTACAGGGGGTCCTCTCACCGAGAACCTGCGCACCTCCTCACTTATCCACACCCGGCCCCTTTTCCGTCAGCCGTTGAAACCTGGTCATTCACGGTCCCGCGCCATCCTCGGCTCATTCTGCATTTGTCATTTGTCATTTGTCATTGATCCCAAATTCCCGGTAGAGTCATGCAAACTCCTGGCCTCTCTCGGCAGATGAGGCAATAGGCCAGGGATCAAGGAGCATCACACATGTCCACTACGATGACGATTACCCCCGAACAGGTTGTCCAGTGCCTTCTAGATCTCATCGCCGCAGTTCCCGAAGCGGCCGACGGATTGCCGCCGGAAGCAAAGACCGCCGCCTTCTGGCATGATGCCCTCAACCGCAACGACCGGGCGCGCCGCACCCTTGCCCTGCTTCAGGAACTACCCGCCTTCACCAACCTTGCCCCCCAGGATGGCGATATGGCCGCCTGGCGCAACGTCGTCGAGAAAGACTTTGCCGGCCCGGCCACCGCCAGGCCCAACGCCGCAAAACAGATTCTTGACCACATCCTCGCCACCGCCAAGGACCTGCCTGAGGTCAAGACCGGACCGTACTGGCGTGACCGTTTCGGGCCTGACCAAGTCATTCAGCGTGTCCGCCCCGAAGAATCCAATGAGTACATCCCCAATCCGCATCGCGGCACAACCACCTTCCAGCGTTTCCAGGGCGATGACACCCAGGCAACCTGGACCACCAGTGACACGCATGGCCCGCTGAGCTTTGATCCCGATGCTCCCGTTCGCGACAACGTGAAATTCATCCCACGAACCACGCTCTCCTACTGCCGCTGGCCCTGGCGCTGGCTGGAGCCGAAGAAAGGGAAGTTCCGCTGGGATCTGATTGAGAACGCCCTGAAAACCGCCCACAACCGCGGCCAGACGCTTCAGGTCCGCTTTCAGCCCTACACCCAGCGCGTGAACTACGCCAACGACCCATGCCCATCCAAGCGCCACCCCCCGGAAGTCTCGGTCAATGTGCCCGACTGGTACTGGGACACCGGCGCCACCTGGACACCGCAGGGCGTCTATGCTCCCAATGAGCCCGACAGCAACGACCCGCTCTACATCAAGCACTTCGGCGACTTCATCCGCGCCTTTGCGAAGCGTTTCGACGGCCACCCGGATCTGGAAAGCATCGACATGGCCTATGCCGGTTTTTGGGGCGAGTGCGGCGGCAACTCCACGCCCGCCACGGCCGCGAAACTGGTTGATATCTACCTGAAGAGTTTCAAGAAGACACAGTTGCTGTCCATGCACGGCACGCCCGGATGCAGGCACGCCGCGGCCATTAGCGCCAAGTCAAAGAAAAAGATCGGCTGGCGGCACGACTGCATTGGTGATCTGCGTAAAGCCTACGGCTATCACGTGCCACCGGAACTGACCTGGACCAGCCACTTCGACGACATCCCCTCCGGCATCGTCAACTTCGGCATCAAAGATGCGTGGCAATCGGCCCCGGTGACGATGGAAACCTGCGGCAACGTCGCCACCTGGTTCATGGGCGACTTTGACCTGGACGCGATCACCCGCGAAGGCTATCGCTACCATACCTCGATCTTCATGCCCAAGAGCGCCTTCTTCCCCGCCGAGTATCTCCCCAGGCTGATCGAGTTCGACAAGAAGATCGGCTACCGCTACGCCCTGCGGCAGATGGTGATGCCCCTGGAAAGTGCCTGCGGCAAGCAGATCAAGCTGACGTTCTTCATTGATAACCTCGGCTGTGCCCCGATCTATCGGCCCTATGCACTGGCGATCCGATTCCGGCAGAGGCAGAAGTTCGAGATTGTGCGCCTCAAGACCGACATCCGCACATGGATGCCCGGCCATACCTACTTCGAGGAAAAGATCGTCGTGCCGCGCGGCCTGGCCAAAGGTGAAGCCAAGGTCGACATGGTCATCGTGGATGACAAGAACAAGCCGCGCGTCTGGTTCGCGATCAAAGGCCAAATGACCGATGACCGCTGGCATCCGTTGACGAGCATGGACATCGTGTGAAGCGAAAGGTGGTCCGACATGTCGGTAATAGCAGAAGGTTCCTACGGATATTTCGACCCGGAACAGCGCGAGTATGTCATCACCCGGCCGGATACGCCGCGCCCCTGGATGAACTACCTGATGAACGACAGGTACGTCGCACTGATCTCCAATACCGGCGGCGGCGTCAGCTACGACAAAGATCCTCGCGTCTATCGCCTCCTCCGCTATCGCTACCAGAATGTCCCCTACGATCGGCCCGGCCGCTACGTCTACATCCGCGACCACCAGAGCGGAAAATATTGGTCGGCCTCATGGGCACCGGTGCACACCCCGATGGAGAATGCCAAATACACCTGCCGGGTGGGCACGAACTACCAGATCATCACTTTCGAATACGATGAGATCCGCACCGAGATTCGATACTTTGTACCGCCGAAAGGCGCCCTGGAAATCTGGGATTTCCATATCACCAATGTCTCACAGCGGCAAAGAGAACTGTCCACCTACAGCTACGCGGAATTCGCCTTCTGGGGAGCGATGCGCGACCTGATGAACATCGACAATTGCCCCAATCTCTCCCGGCAACACGAGGAAGATGGCACCATCCTTCATTACAGTTTCAACGACATCGGCACCGAGTTGAACAACATGTGCTTCGTCCAGAACTACGGCTTCCACACCTCCACGCCACGCTGCGATGCCTTCAACGGCGACCGCGATAAGTTCCTAGGTTTGTATCGTGACGAGAAGAATCCCATCGTCGTGGAAACCGGCAAATCAACCAACTGGTGCAAATGGGGCGGCTATCCCATCGGCAGCATGGAACATCGCTTCACTCTCGCGCCCGGAGAAAGCAAGCGCATCGTCTATCGCACCGGCGTCAGCCAGGGCGCCAAGACCTGGAAACGCGATGCCCGGCAATATGCGACTTTTGAACAGGTGGATGCCGCCTTTGCCGCAGTGAAAGAGCATTGGCGCTGCCGCTTGGGTAAGTTCCAGGTCGATACTCCCGACAACAACTTCAACACACTGGTCAACGGCTTCGTGCAATATCAGGCGGCCATGACCATGCGGCTGTCGCGATCGATCAGTTCCTATGAATGGGGCATCCGGCGCTCCATCGGCTTCCGTGATTCCTCCCAGGATCAACTGGGCTTGACGCACGCCTTCCCCGAGGTGGCCAGGAAGATGCTCATTGATATCCTTCGCGCCATCAGTCCCAAGGGCGAGGCCTGCCACGACTTTAACCCTATCACCGACACCTGGGGTGACGGCGGTTTCTATGATGACCAGAACTGGCCGGCCCTCTCCGTGAACCAGTACGTCCGCGAAACCGGGGATGCGGCATTTCTCAAGCTCAAAGTGCCCTATGTGCGCTCGAAGAAGACCGGGACGGTGTTTGAACATCTCAAGGCCGCCCAGGATTTCTCCTGGTCCAAACGCGGCAAGAACGGCCTCATGCAGGTCGGCTGCGCCGACTGGAATGACTCGCTCAATCCCGGCGACAAGACCACCGAAAGTGTCTTTACCTCCGCACTCTATTGCGCTGGCACCCTGGCCTTGATTGAACTGGCCAGTCTGCTGGGGGAAAAACGCCTGGCTACCCTCTGGCAGAAGCGCTACGACACCATTAAGGAACTGCTCAACACCGTCGCCTGGGATGGCGGCTGGTATCAGCGCCTGATCAAGACAAATGGCACCGTTCTGGGCAGCCGCAAGACCAAAGAATACGGCCGGATCTTTGTCGAGCCGCAGCCCTGGGCCGTCATCGCCGGAGTCGCCGAGGGCAAGCGCGCCACGCTGACCCTGGACAATGTCGAGAAACATCTGGGCACGCCCGACGGTCACAAGATCATGGACCGGCCATTCCTGCGCTTCGACTGGGACGAGGTCGGCTCGGCCAGCGTCGTGCCCGGTGGCGTCAAGGAGAACGGCTCGGTATTCAACCATGCGTCTTCATGGATGATCACCGCCGAATGCATCGCCGGCCGCGGCAACAAGGCTTACGAATACTTCATGCGCAAAGCCGGAACGACCAAGAATACCAAGGTAGACCTGTACGAATCCGAACCCTATGTCTCCTGTCAATTCATTTCGCAAAAGCCTTTCCACATCGTTGGACGCGGACGCAATGCCTGGCTGACCGGCTCGGCCGCCTGGATTGCCCGCGGAGTCATGCAGGGCATCATCGGCTGCCGCCCCGACTTTGACGGCCTGATCATTGATCCCTGCATTCCTTCCCATTGGAAGGGCTTCCACCTCATCCGCGAATTCCGCGGCGTGATCTATGACATCACCGTGAGTAACCCGCATGGTATCGAGAAAGGCGTCAAGGAACTGACAGTGGATGGGAAAGCAATTGCGGGGAATAAGATCCCCTTCAAGCGTTCAAAGAAGATGATCGTGGTGCAGGCGATCATGAGCAAGTAGGAGCCAAGGATGACCGCTCATTTCTGCGCCGGAATCGGCCGCACCATTTCAAAAGTGCACTGGCGCAACTCATAGTACCCATCCGGGCCTCGCTTGATCGCGCCCTCAGGGATGTATGACAGCAGAATGTGCTCACCGGTGAGGGTCATGTCTTCAAAGCCCACGGCCGCGAGGCGACGGCGCTGCTGCTCCACGATCTCCGGCAACTCCTGCTCTGTGATCAGCCCTTTAACCGCCGCCCGGGTTGCATCGATCGGCGTCCAATATCCGGTCTCCTCCGGCGCGTGGTAATCCTCCAACCCGCGCCAGTAGCCCCAGATCAGGATGTAGTCATGGTCGAGTTGCAATGCCGGCTTGCCATCGGGAGTCATCACATTCCGCAAATGCTCAAAGCGATTCTCGTCGATGACGCACAGCGGCATCGGCGATTCGTGGCCGGTCATGTAGATCGCGCGCGGATACGTTGTGGGTATGCCCCGCCGCTTCAACTCCAGCGCGTGCGTCACCTCTTCAAACGGAGAGTTGAACCCGAACCGGACCAACTGCTCAAACCGCTCGCTGCTCTCCCCTCTTTCCTCTGGCAGTTCGCCCAGCCGCGACACTTCCCATACCAGGTGGATGCGATCCTTGGACTGAACGTAATACGTCTGCCGGCGGTGCGACAGATTCACCTGCTTGTAGCGCCATTTCTCAGGGAGGAAATAATTGAACAACTCCGGGTCCCTGCCGACCACCCACAGCGATCCCCCGGTGCTTTCCGAGCGGCCGTATACGTAATCAACACCAAGGACCTGGGTCGGCTTCAAGTCCAGTGGAAAGGCCACCTGACCAGGTGGGTTGAACCGCGTTTTCTGCAGGTTCAGGTAGCGCGAACGCTGCGACTTCTTGACCACCTCTTCATGCAGCGGCGTGCGCTGCAGCAGTTCATAGTCGATTAACCCATAGAGCAGGCTGCCATCGCGCTTCTTTACGCCCTCGCCATCCCGGGTGCGGAGGATAATGTGCGTAGGCTTGTTATCGGCGACCATGAAGCCTTTCTTCTCCAGGTCCTCGTTGACCCGCGCCAGCATCTTCTGCTGCTCTTGGATCTGGCGGTCCCGCTCCCATGGCCTCACCGCAAACGTCTGCACGCTGTCATACCCCTCAAGCCAGGCATAGAGCAGAATGTACGAGCGCAGAATATCGACCTCGATGCCGGGGTGGCGTGCGACCTTCGACAGGATCTTGTCGCGAGACCGGCCCGTCTGCCAGAGTTGCATTCGCTCCGGCGGGGCATAGATCGCCATCGGCTTCTGCATCGGGATATGCAGTTCCGGCGGACCATAGGTCCCTTCACGCAACTCCTCCACCAGCGAGAACTCCTCAAACGGAGTATTGAACTCCGCGTTGATCGCCTTGTTCAGTGTGAATGTGTCCAGTGGCACATCCTGCCCCACCCGCGACCATTTCACCACCAGGTCCAGCGAAGGGCACACATACCCCTGCACCGGCCGGGTCGGTACCCGATACACCGCACTGGTGCCCTCCAGGCGCAGCCGCTTCGCTTTGAAATACTCGTCCTCGTACCAGTTTTCCGGCATCAGGTGCGCGCGGAACGGCAGGCCATACTCGGTAAGATAAAGATCGCCGCCCTCCGCTGTCTTCAAGTGGACGTAGTTCACGCCCATGATGCGAAGGAACGTCGCTCCCGCGGGAAGATCCTTGAAGTCGATCGTGCGCGTCCGTTGCAGAAGCGAGTATTGCAGATTCTGGTAAAGCATGTCGCACGCGCCTACTGCTCGCTAAGCAGGTTCCGCAACGCCTGGATGTCCGGAAACTGGATCTCCGTCGAAGCGCCCGCGTAAGGATTCATGACCACCTTGTGCTGGCTCAGATCATTGTGCGTCAGTACCGAAGCCGGCACCCGCATATACTGGAGCGGAACCATCTCACCCAGTTCAACCGTATACACAAACGCCATCGCCTCAAAGAGCGACGAAAACACCGGCAGGACAAAGCGGTCGCCCTCTTCATACTCAAGCAGGCGGATATCACCGGCAAACTCGCCCTGATCCAACCGGACGATCACCCATACCCCGCGCTGGGCCATCAACTGCACGAACTGCGAACGATTGCCGCGGTTCACGGCCGCGATCGCCATGTCATCCGGCTCCGCCGGATCGAACTGATGCAAATACCCCTCGGCCGTGGCCTGATCGTACACGGTCACGTCATCCGGGCCGTCGCCCATCAGGTATTTCAGGAAATCCAGCATCGTCGTCTCTAGGCCCCGTCTCCGGAACACGCTGCCAACTAACCGGCGGCGGAGTATAGCACGATCAGGAAATCATGCGAGACATTGGCTTGCCTTGAGACCCACGGCGGTATAATCGCCTTAGCGAAGGAGGCCCAATGTCCAAACGCGTCGGCGTCGTATTGAGCGGTTGCGGTGTCTACGATGGCAGCGAGATTCAGGAGGCGGTAAGCATCCTCATCGCCCTGGACAAGCAGGGCGCACAAACCATCTGCATGGCTCCGGACATCCCCCAGCGCGGTGTAGTGAATCACCATCTGCGCAGCGAAGATGCCCAGCCCCGCAATGTCCTGGTCGAATCCGCCCGCATCGCCCGTGGCAAGATCCGTGATATCGCATCCGTCAAGGTGGACGACCTTGATGCCCTGATCTTCCCTGGCGGCTTTGGAGCGGCCAAGAACCTCTCGAGTTTCGCCTCCGAAGGCGCTGCCTGCAAAGTGGAAACCGGCGTCGCCCGCCTGCTGCTGGCCATGCACGCGGCTAAGAAACCCATCGGGCTGGCGTGCATTGCCCCGGCCCTGGCCGCCGCCGTCTTCGGCCCCAAAGGCCTTCACCCACTCATCACCATCGGCACGGATCCCGGCACTGCCAACACCCTGGAAGCCATGGGCGCCAAACACCACAACGCCTCGCCTACCGACGTCTGTATCGACGCCGCGAACAAGATCGTCACCACCCCCTGCTACATGACCGCCAACGGCCCATGGGAAGTCTTCCAGGGCGCGCAGAAACTCGTGGAAGAAGTCCTCAAGCTCGCGTAGGGTGTGCTTACGAGCCGCCAAACACGCCTGACCGCGCAATGAGCCGCGATCGGCTCGTCAGCGCACCTTATCAAGTGATCGTGGTCCCACCTTCATGCCGCTGTCCGTCTCTACTCCCCCACCAACAGCTTCCGCGCCCGCACCGCCTCTGCCGCCCGGCCCTGCAGATCCATCGTATCCACCGTGATCCAACCGCCGTAGCCACCCTGTGACAACAGCGCCAGCATCTCTTTCCAGTTGGTGCTGCCTTTGCCCATCGCCGCCGGCTGCGTCCGTCGATCCGTTCCTTTGACCGCATCCCGCCCCCGCACATGCCGAAGCAGCCCGCCAACCGCATCCAGCACATGCTCCAGGTCCCAGCGGTCGCGCAGCACGCTCACCGGGTCCAAATCGACGCCAAACCACGGACACGCCGCCTGCGCGATCGCGCGCCCCAGCGAAGCGAAACTGGACAGTTCGCTGCTCAAGGCGATCATCATGCTATACCGATCCGTCATCGCTCCGGTCTCGCGCAACGCCGAATCCACCACCTCCCATCGCGCGATCTCTCTGGCATCCACCGGCTCATCTTCCACCTCAGCGATGTTCTTCGGCTCCGGGATCAGGATCACCCCCGCCTGCTCCGACGTGACCGGCTTGGGCTTATTCTCCGGCTTCACCGAGGGCAGCCGGCCGACATCGAGACAGATCATCCTCGCGCCCACACCCATCACCGCCTTCATCGCTCGCTCCACCAACCAGAGCATCTGCCCCGCATCCCCCTCGGCCAGCCCGGCATGCGGCAATGCCACTCGCACCGAAGCGAGCTCAAGCTCATGACGCGCGATCGTGTTCTTCACTTCCCGCTGACCGGTCGCTGACAACTCCCCCAGATCCAGATCGCCGAGCTTCAGTTCAAGTTGCAGACCATTAAACCCGCAACGCTGGGCAAAGGGCGCGAGATTTCGCAGATCGCTCCCCAACGCAGCGCCCCTCACAGCGAGCCTCATTCCATGTGTATTCATCGGTATCACAGAGTTAGGCGCAAATCCTCTGGATTTCCAGTGCCCAGAAGAAGTTGCATCAATCAGTATAGCACCTGCCAAGTCCTATAAGTGAATAGTTTCACGATCTTTCCGGGTTTTGATCGGATGCCATCTCGTGAGGACATTCCCATTCTTAAGAATATCAAACGTGAATTACTTCACGATGTTAATGCCAACTACTAAAACATTTATAGCAGCATTCGCCTTCCCTATATGAACACAGCCCGTTAGCATTCGTTATAGTATTCAATGAGCTATATACATCTCGCATGCGACAGGTGCTTAATTCGCCTGCAGGAGTGTGTGGTTCGGGTCTTGACGCCATCTGGCGAAAAACCGCCGATGACCATTGGTGCTTCTGAAGTTTTTGCAGTATTTATTGCGCATCCAGTTTCAACACTCAGGGAGGACACCCTGAGGCGGTTGAGGCGCGTTATTTCTTGAGAGGAGTTCGATATGGCGGCGACGCCGGGTGCTTTGAAATGCGAGGGCGACCAGTCAACCTTACATCCAAGGAAAATCACCGTCTTGCCATCTGTCACCATCCGCTTTGCAGGTGACTCCGGTGACGGCATGCAGTTGGCCGGAACCCAGTTTACCGATACCTCCGCCCTGGCCGGCAACGACCTTGCCACGTTTCCCGACTACCCATCGGAAATCCGCGCCCCGGCCGGTACCGTCGCCGGCGTCAGCGGTTATCAGATCCACCTCGCCAACACCGAGGTCTATACCACCGGCGATGCGATCGATGCCCTGATCGCCATGAACGCCGCGGCCCTCAAGGTCAATCTCCGCGCCGTCAAGAGCGGCGGCCTTATCATCGTCAACGAAGATGCCTTCGCCGCCAACGACCTGCGCAAGGCCGGCTATGAATCCAATCCTCTGGAAGATGGCTCGCTGCGCAACCATCGGCTGGTAAAAGTGCCGATGGACGCCATGAACGCCGCCGCCACCAAGGATGCCGGCCTGAACCCGCGCGACACCGACCGCTGCAAGAACATGTTCGCGCTGGGTCTGGTCTACTGGCTCTATGGCCGCTCCATGGATGCCACCATCGACTACATCAACAAGAAGTTCGCCAAGAAGCCGGCAGTCGCCAAAGCCAACCTTCTCACCCTCAAGGCAGGCTACCACTACGGCGAAACCTGCGAACTCTTCGAAGAGCAGTACCAGGTGCCACGCGCGAAACTCGCCCCCGGCACCTATCGCAAAATGACCGGAAATGAAGCAATGGCTCTGGGCCTGATTACTGCTGCCCGCATGGCCGGGCAAGACCTCGTCTACTGCAGCTATCCCATCACCCCCGCAACCGACATCCTCCATGAACTCTCCGGCGAAAAGCACATGGGTGTGATCACCTTCCAGGCCGAAGATGAGATCGCCGCCATGGGCGCTGCCATCGGCGCTTCCTTCGGCGGCGCCATCTCCGCTACCGCAACCAGCGGCCCGGGTGTCGCCCTCAAATCCGAAGCCATCGGCCTCGCCGTCATGACCGAACTCCCCGTGGTCATCGTCAACGTCCAGCGCGGCGGCCCGAGCACCGGCCTGCCAACCAAAACCGAGCAGTCCGATCTCTTCCAGGCCATCCTCGGCCGCCACGGCGAATGCCCCATCCCCGTGATCGCCGCCTGCACCTCCACGGATTGCTTCGAGGCGGCCATCGAAGCCACCACCATCGCCGTAAAGTACATGACCCCCGTAATGGTCCTCAGTGATGGCTACCTGGCCAACGGCTCCGAGCCCTGGCTGGTTCCCGATGCAAGCCGCCTCGGCAGGATCGTCGTGGAGCATCCCACTGCCGACGGCAAGCCCTATCGACCTTACCTGCGCGACGGAAACGGTGCTCGGCCCTGGGCCATACCCGGAACTCCAGGCCTCGAGCACCGCATCGGCGGGTTGGAAAAACAGGATATCACCGGCCAAGTCAGCTACGACGCCGTCAATCACGAGAAGATGGTTAAGCTGCGGGCGCAGAAGATCGCCAATGTAAAGCCCGTCGGTGCCAGCTACCTCTGGACGGGCCCGGAAAAGGGCGATGTGCTCATCGTCGGTTGGGGCAGCACCTATGGCGCAATCAAAGAGGCCGTCCTCGCTCTGCGAGCCCAGGGCGTCGCCGTCTCGCACTGCCACATTCGCTATGTCAACCCACTCAGCGAACGCATTGGCCCCCTGCTCAAGGCGTTCACTCATGTGCTCGTCCCCGAGATGAACCTCGGCCAGCTCAGCATGCTCCTGCGAGCCAGATTCCTGGTCGATGCCAAGTCGGTCAGCAAAGTTCGCGGCCAGCCATTTACCGTGCAGGAAATCGAGGATGCCGTGCGTGCCACCATGGGCGCGGCCCCGTCCTTCCCAGTTCCCGCTCAGGCGACCGCTGACGCTGACGCCGGCGGTTGATCCGGTCCAAACACACCGGCTCTACTCAACGATCATGGAGATGCAAACAGCAGTTATGGAGAAAGTAATGGAAGCAGTAATGACCCCAACCGCAGCAAAGCCCAACGATTACGCCAGCGACCAGGAAGTTCGCTGGTGCCCCGGTTGCGGCGACTACGCAGCCTTCGCCGTCGTCAAGAAAGTTCTGGCCAAACTGAATCTCGACCGTTCCAAGACGGTGTTCGTTTCCGGTATCGGCTGTTCCAGCCGGTTCCCCTATTACATGAACACCTACGGTTTCCACAGCATCCACGGCCGAGCCCCGACCATCGCCTCCGGCCTGAAGATCGCCCGACCCGACCTCGATGTCTGGGTCGTCACCGGCGATGGTGATGCCCTCGCCATCGGTGGCAACCATTTCATTCACCTGATCCGCCGCAACCTCAACATGAAGGTCCTGCTGCTGAACAACCGCATCTACGGCCTGACCAAGGGGCAGTACTCCCCCACCAGCCTGCAGGGAATGAAGACCAAGAGCAGCCCCATGGGCGTACTTGACCGCCCCATGCATCCGATCAGCGTCGCCCTGGGCGCTGAAGCCACTTTCGCCGCCCGCAGCATCGATGGCGATGTCAAGCACCTCGAGTTCGTCGTCGAGCGTGCCGCCCGCCACAAGGGCACCGCTTTCGTCGAGATCTATCAGAATTGCGTGATTTTCAATGAGGGCGCCTACCAGTTCGCCACCGACAAGCTCACCAAAGCCGAGAACGTCCTGCAGCTCGAGCACGGCAAGCCCATGATCTTCGGCGCCAACCGCGACAAAGGCATCCGCCTCCGCCCCGGCGGTCTGACCCCCGAAGTCGTCAACCTCAAGGATGTCCCGGCCGACTCCCTGCTCATCCACGATGAGCACGCCACCGACCCCACCCTGGCCTTCATGCTCAGCCGACTCGGCCAGCCCGGCTTCCCCGAACCCATGGGCGTCTTCCGCGATGTCGAGCAGCCCACCTACGATGACCAAGTCCACGAGCAGGTGCAGCAAGCCATCACTCAGAAAGGTGGCCGCGGCGACCTGCAGAAACTCCTCACCGGCACCGAAAGCTGGCGCGTCTCATAGCGCCTGTGATCAATATCGATTCTCGCAACCCGTGAAACGGGCGAGGCCAACCAGGTCCCGCCCGTTTCTGTTTGCCGTCAAGTCCATCTGCGGCACGGCGTCTCACTGGACTCCGCCATTGGGCCGGCCAATGATCTTCTGATGATGGAAGGTGGACCTCGTGAACGCTGACTCTGAACCGCAGACCGCCAACTCTGTGAACTGGTACGCATATCTTCCAGCCACCGCCCGAGTATTGATGGGGCTGGTATTTCTCGTGACGGGCCTCAACGGCTTTCTGCGTTTCCTGCCGGAGCCGGCGACGATGCCTGAAGGGGCGGCCGCGTTTGCCGGGGCGCTGATGAAGACCGGGTACATGTTTTCGCTGATCAGCGGAACGCAGTTGGTTGTGGGAGTGCTGCTGCTGGTGAATCGCTTCGTACCGCTGGCGCTGGTGCTGATCGCGCCGGTGGTCGTCAACATTATCGGCTTCCACCTGTTTCTCTCCCCGGCTGAGATCGGGCCCGGCATTCTGGTTCTGGTACTGGAGATCTATCTTGTTTGGGAGTACCGCCGCTCATATGGGCCGATGCTCGCGCCACGGGCACATCCCTACCACCACCGCCCCCCGTCACGGTAATAGTCAGAACCGATATGGCGGTAATTCCAGTCAGCTCAATCGTATTGTCAGCCAGCAGCACTCTCTCGCAGCCGCCCGCCACTCAAGCCATAACCACCACGCCCTTGCCGGCCGCAAGCTTCAGCCCGCGCCCAAGCTTGATCTCCGTTGCTCCATCCGTCGTAGCCGCGACCGAGTTTATCTCCCGTGCGCCGCAACGCACCTTCAGCCGCCCCTCTTCGATTCCCATCAACCGCAGTTCGGAAAGGTCGAGCGTCCCGCGGACGACTTCTATCTCCGCTACGTTCCTGGCGCTTCCGCGGAAACTCACCGACCCCCACGCACCCGGCGTATTCCACACAAACCGGCCCTTCTTCTTCGGCACTGCCAGCGTTATCCGCCCCTTGGGTGCATCCCACGCAAACCCAAGCAGCGACAGGTACACCGCCCACGAGCTCATCGCGCGATAGTAATGGTCGCCGCATTCAAGATGATTGAACCGCATCCCGACATCTTCATAGCGGTCCCAGACGTCGCGCGTAACCTTGACGCCCTCGCGCTTTAACCCCATCAGCAGCATGTGCGCGGCCACCGCGAACTCAACCCCCGTCCAGGGACATCGCGCCTGGTCGCTCGTCAGCCTGCGTATCTTTACCTCGCCGCCCCGCGGCCAGTCGCAGTTGGCCAGAAACCGCTCGGGCCGAGTGCAGTATTTCGCGACCGCCGCCAGCGCGCGCTTCGCCTTGCCATCAGCCAGCAGCCCTTCCCCCGTGCTCTGCCGCCAGAACCAGTCCGCGCATACCTGGTCGGCCATGCAGCCTGCGTTGCCCGTGCCCTTGCCCGCATCGAAGCTCAAGTTGTAGTACTCGCCGTTCCAGAGCTGCTTGTCGGCCGTCTCCAGCGCCTTCGCCGCCTTGGCCTCCAGCTCCGCCGCACGCTGCTCCATCCCCTGCATTCGCGCCAGGTACGCGGCTCCGCGCAGCGCAGCGACATACTGAAACCCCACGTAAGCACTCGTGCCGAACAGCGGGAACTGGTCATAGCTCTGGTCGATGCCCGCGTTATCAGGCAGCCCGTCGCCGTTCTTGTCGGTTGCCTCCACATCCTTAAGGAAGATCTCGACTGCCGGCCATTGGCGTTTCACATACTCCACATCGCCGGTCCAGAGCGCATCGCGCCACACCAGCATCACGAACTGAACATCATTGTCGATGCGGTTATTGCGCCACAGGCAACAGGGGCTGAACGTCCGTGCAAATCCATGCCCCGGCCGGCCTGTCTCCTGCGCGGTCGCCGTTATGATCTCCATCTGCTTCTTCTGCAATTCAGGGAAGAACTGCACGATCGGGAATGATCCGTAGAGCGTGATATCCAGCGTCTGCAATCCGCAGCACCCCAGCCCCTCCCACACCGCCCAGTTGCCGGCCTTGTCCCACCACACACCCTTCGGCAGCGTGGTCAACTGCGCCCCCGCCGCATCCAGAAGCCATCGGTCTGCCGTGCTCGCGTAGTATGCGTCGACGAACTCCCGCGACCGGCCGCGAAGATCGGCGAAGTTGGCGCGGGCATAATCGAACACTTCCCGGGATGACCCGAACCAGTTGGCATACTGGTGCCCCATCACCTCGAGCTTGTCCGAGTCGCGGCAGACCTTCTGCAGCGCGTTGGGAAAGAACCATGCCAGCGCCACCGTGACTTCGACCGTCTCCCCCGCCTCCATGGTGAACGTCCGCGCCAAAGCGCCGCGTGAACACCCCTTCACGGCTTTCTCAAGGCGCTCGCCTGCGCCCAGGTTATTGCCGACACCTCCGGCAAATCCGCTTCGATCCAGGTTCTCCAGCACCCCGATTTCCATGAGCGGGTCGTATATGTCGCGCGGATGCGCAGCGTGCAGGACAAACGATGACTTGCCGCCCTTCTTCGTCCACATCCCCATCGTCATCGAGCCATCCGACTGCGCCAGCTCCGGCATGTTCTTTCGCGAAAAATCGAGCCACGCCGCCTTGCCCGATTCGCCGTAGCGGATGGCCGATTCATTCTTTGGATAGTCGTAACCCACCGCGTTCTTGATGGCGCCGAAGAACGACACGCGCTGCTTCACGCGCGACCTGTTCGTTAGCGCATACGTCAGAAAGAACACCGGCAGCCCGGAGTTCTTCGCATCCAATGGAACAAACGGTGCGAACGCCTCCAGCTTCGCCGAGATGGGGTAGTTCTTCGTCGCGAACTCGATGTCCGCGAAGGGAAACTTCGCGTCATACGCAATTTCCGATGGGTACTCAAGCCACGGCATGTGGTACGAGTCGAGCGTCCACTTGAATATCTCGCTCGATCCGTATGCATCGCGGTCGAACCACCGCGGCCGGTTGAGGATCAGTTCCCTGGACCGGTTGCCATCGTGCGCCACGATCCCGAAGAACAGCCCCTCATCCTCCATCTCCGCCGTCGCCGGTCCGTTCCCCAGCGGCAGATTGTTCATGATCTGCCAGTCGTGGAAATGTCCATCCGCGCGGATCTCCACCGTGCCCGCGCCCATGCCGCCCAGAGGAATGCCGCTGTACTCCACTGGCGAAACGCCGCACCTGCCTGCTTTGGTAGTCATCTGCCTGGGCCCTCATGCTCTTTGAAACGCGGTGGATTACGCTGCTTTCATAGATCCATTACATCGCCCGGTACGCTGGTGACTTCTACTTGCCCATCCCGGCAACCGCCTGGAGGGCCAGAATACGTTCCACCACGACCGCCCGGACCGAATTGAACTGCCCGAGAGATGCCGCCTTCTCCGGATCAACAACACCAAAGCCGTCAATCGAGAAACGCGTGCCCGTGTCATAGATCGTCCAGTCATCCTGGATGCTATCGGCAATCCCCTTGAGGACCGCCTGAGCCTTCGCAACCTCCTCGGAACCTATCTTGGCCTGCTGTGCCTGCGCCACCAGCTTCTCGAGTTTGCACAGATACTTCAGGTCATCGATTCCCTCGCGACTGCGCTCGTAATCGAGCGTTGGATAGATATTCTCTTTATCGAGCCGCACCAGCGACCCGCGCTCGTTGTTGCCCAGGTTGTAATACCACTCAACCTTCCCGCGTACCCCGTACTTCGTCATCTTCCAGAAGAACAAGCCATAAGGGAACCGCCCACTGCCCGCGTTAACGAACCAGGGAATCGCCGGCGTCTTCTGCTGCAGTTCTTCAAGGAACTTCCGGTTCAGCAGATGGCGACCCTTGTTGTGGTGATCAGCGCCATCCCATCCATTGTTGAACGTCGCGATGTTCAGGTACGGCGCCATCGCCATCACTTCCATGTACCCGTTCATGTCGCTGGTAACAGCGATCTCGGGCAGTTCTTCGGCCGTCAGGCGGGCCATCTGCTCAGCGATCTTGACGCCCTCGATGCCACGGTTGGTCATCTCATCCCCGATGCTCATGACCGTCGGCACGTTGTGCTTCATGACCTCCTCGTGAATCTGCCGCATTACCTTGACGTACTTCTGCTGCCATCGCTTGGACCACGGGTTGCCGTATCCGGCCAGATCCCTCAGTTCCAGGTCCATCGGCGTGGCAAAGTAGAAGATGCCGGGGAAGCCCGCCTTCTTGTACGCCTCAATAAAGTTGCTCAGTTCCGATGTGTCGGCATCCTGCACGGGCAAACTAAAGTTGTACAGGGACGCCACAGTCGTCATGCCGTGAGCGCGCATGTCGGCCAAATGAGCGGCCAACGCCTTGTCATTCTTCGGGGAAGAATAGTTGTACCCCAGGGCAAAGGGGGGATCCTCCAACTGGATCGGCAGCACATCCAGGCTGACGGCGATCTGGCCAACCGCCTTGCCGCCAGCGGTGACCGCCACCTCGCCGGCATACGCACCGGCCTTGGCATCCGCCGGCACGTGCACCGTAACCCAGAAATACTCCGCCGCATTGGCGGCCATGTTCCAGGGATTGCCAACGGGCGTCAGCACATCTCGCCCCGCCCCCAAAAAGCCTTCGACCGAAGTCACCTTGACAGTAGCGGCCGGGATCGCGCCCGCAGGTCCCTTCAGGTCGCTGGCCGATATGAATACCTGCTCGAGGTTTTCCTTGGGCCGCAGCAGAAAGCTGAATGGTTCGTACTCGCCCGGCGCCGCCGACAGCCTGGCCTGCCGCTCCTCGCCCTTGCCACCGCGGCGAATCGCAACCGACTTGGGCTCTTTGTAGGTCAGCGCCTTGCCCCCGACCTTCACGCTCACTTCCTCCGCGTTGGGAATGGTGACGGCCTGCTCCACCAGCGCCTTCTGTTCTGGACTGGGGTTCTCGTTGTAATCGGTCACGTACAGGTCAACATCCGCCGCCATCGCCGCCACCGGCAGCGACAGCACCGCGATCAGAAGAAGTCTTGGGTTCATGGGTATCCTTTCACTCGGGCGCACCGCGCTCCAACTCACCTACTCGTCGAGATTGCCGCCCACAGGAACAAGGTTGACATCATCCAGCCAGATCGTGCCTTCGCCGATGACATAGAAGTAGAGTATGAAGGTCTTTTCCTTCCCCTCACCGACGGTCCCCTTGACGGTGATCTCTTTCCACTGGTTCGGCATCTTCTGAGTTATCGTACCGGTGACCGCCCCTTCATAGTTGACGAACAGCATGTTGTCGCCCTCGCCCTTGGCCCAGAAGCGCAGGACAAACTCCTTCGCCCCGCTCACCACCGGCAGCGGCGGCGTGCTGATGCCGATCCGTCCCTTCTGGCCCACGCAGCGGATGCGGGCGGAGAATTGCCCGGAATGGACGTTCTCCTTCTGCTCTTCCCACATGTTCTCGTAGTCGCCGCCCCAACTCCACCCGCCCCACCACAGCCAGCGGCTGCGGTCCTTGCTCGAGTTCTTGTTGATCTGTTCGAATCCCCCGTTCTGCACGAGGTTCAGCGGCGGATCCGTCGCCGACAAAGCCGTCGGCTTGAACGTCCCGGCGAGGCGATCCTGCAGCATCTTCCGCCGCTGCTCGTAGCCCTTATCGGAAACCAGCCCGGCCGCCTTCTGGGCCTCCAGCTCCTTCAGGCACGACTCGATGCGCTCCTTGGGCCAGAGCTTCACCGTCAGGGATTCGACACTCGTCGCCGGCTGGGCATCTTGGGCGCCTGCCCACGCACCCGCCACCAGCAACACAGCCACCGCCAAAACCACTTTCCGAAGTCGGTTCATCTTGGAAGCTCCTTACCTGCTCCCAGTCTATCTCCGGACCCGCGCTCGCACCAATACTCTTGACGATTTCGCCAACCCGCCCGAGCACCGCGCCCTGATCCGCCATCTCCACGCCCTGGTCGTCGAAGAAGTCAGCGAAGAACCCCAGAGCATCGAACTTCGCCCCCGGGCGCCTTTCCGCTCCCCGTGTCCGCGCGTCCCCGTGTCTCCCCCTCACGCCCTCTCCCAAATCCCCCTCACGCCCTCTCTCTTCCCCTCACACCGTCTCAGGCTCCGGCTCCGCCCGCACTCGTTTCACCGGCGGAGTCCAGTCCGGTATCGCCGCATACCCGGCCAGTTCCTTCGCATCGTGCCGCGCCACAAACGCATGAAACGGCTCGGGATCGGCATCGGTGAACTCAACCCGGTTCTCCATGTAATTCCGGGCAAGCTGCACGATCACTTGCTTCACCAGGTCGGCCGGAATCTTCGGCACGATCGTCTTCGCCCAGGCTTTCTCCGCTCCCAGGCACCCGCCAAGCATCAGGTCGAACGCATCCACCTTCTTGCCGTTCCAGATCGCCTTGGTTCCGGTCAACCCGATATCGGCGATATGCACCTGCGCGCAGGAGTTCGGGCAGCCGCTCACCGACACCATGATCGCCGAATCCAACCCCGGCACTTCCTGCTCCAGGTGCTTCAGCACCTCCAGCGACCGATCCTTCGTCTCCACCACCGCCAGGTTGCAGAACTGCATCCCCGTGCAGCTCACCAGGTTGCTCCGCCACAACGGTGCCTTCGGCGGCAGATCAATCTTCTCCAACTCGCCCGAGAGTTCCGCCACATTACCCTCGGGGATGTTCACCAGCAGCAGATTCTGCTTCTGCGACAACCGGATCTGCCCCTTGCCCGGCTCACCAAAGCGCTCGGCCAAATCGGCCACCGCGATCATCTGATCGCACGTCATCCGGCCACGCTGCACCGGCGACCCCACGTAGAACAGCCCGTTGCTCTGCCTGCCAATGCCCATGTGATCCGTATGCAGCGCCCCGCGCGGATCCACGATGCTTTCATCATGGATCAGTGGATATCCCAATCGCCGCTCCAGGTCATCGCGCACCCACTGCCACCCCTTGTCCGCAACCGTGAACTTGAACCGGGCATACTTGCGCTTGTACCGGCGCTCCTCCGAATCATTGAACATCAGCGCAAGCTGCCGAACGATCGCCGGCAGTTGCTCCTGGACCTTCTCCTCGGGCACGAACACGCGCAGCCCCTGCGCAAAATGCGGCGTATTCGACAGCCCGCCCCCGACAACGACACCGACGCCACGCTGATCTTTCCCATCAGCCTTGCGGATCACGCCAAAGACTCCGATATCGTTGATCTGCGGCTGGTTGCAGTGGATCGGGCACGCGCTCACGCTGCACTTGAACTTCCGCGGCAGGTTCGAAAACTCTTTGCCGCCGGCACGGAACATGTCCGAAAGTTTCTGGACGATGTCACCTGTCTGGCAGACCTGGTTGACCAGCAGCCCATCCAGCGGGCACGAGCAGATATTGCGTGGCGTATCGCCGCAGGCGAAGTCCGTATACAGACCGCACTTGTTGTAGATACGGTCAAAGATGTCCGGGAAATTCTCAATGGTGAGCCAATGAAACTGAATGTCCTGCCGCGTGGTGATATCGCCAAACCCACGGGCGTACTGATTGCCCATCATCCCGATCTCGCGCAACTGCATCGGCGTGAGCCGGCCGCCCGGCAGCTTGATCCGCAACATGAAATGCCCTTCATTGGGCTTCTGTTGGTAGATGCCATACCAGCGCATGCGGGCAAAATCATCTTCAGCGATGGCCTTGAACCCAAGCTTCGCATACCGGGAGATATCCTCCCAGACATCCAACGCATCCTTCTCATTCTTGACGCGTTCGTTGTCGGCCATTCCTGGCTTGTAATGACTCATAACAGCTTCTCTCTCCATGACTAACAAATACAGCCGCAACGGCCGCTCGGTTCACGGAGCTCATAACCATAATGGCATCCCCGGTGAAAGTCTACTTTTCCTATATGGATATAGTGAATTAACTCGTTGTCCTTGACAAGCTCGCTTCAACCCGTGATCTATTGACCACCATGGACGCTCTCCCGGATCGACCTCGCTTTGCAGTTGTGGGCGCTGGCGCTGTGGGCTGCTACTACGGCGGCCGTCTCGCCCAGCACGGCCACGATGTCCACTGGCTCCTCCGCAGCGACTACGACCATGTCCGCCAGCACGGCATGGAAATCCACAGCAAAGATGGCGACTTCATCCTTAAGCCCTCCGCCCTGAACCTCTACCACCGGCCTCAGGAGATGCCCAAAGCCGATGTGGTCCTGGTTACCCTGAAGACCACCACAAATAACCGTTTCCAGGAACTGATCACCCCGCTCCTCCACGACCAGACCGCCATCCTCACCCTGCAAAACGGCCTGGGAAACGAGCAACAACTGGCCGACCTGTTCGGCCCTTCACGCATCCTCGGCGGCCTGGCATTCGTCTGTATCAACCGAACAGCGCCAGGTCACATCCGACACACCGACTACGGCATGATCAAGATCGGCGAGTTTGGCCGCCCGATCTCGCAGCGCCTCCGCCAGATCGACACCATGTTCAACGCCAGCAAAGTCGAGTGCCACATGCTCGATGACCTGAACATGGGACGTTGGGAAAAACTGATCTGGAACGTCCCCTTCAACGGCCTTGGCGCTGCCCTGGCACTAACAACCGACAAGATCATCAACCACCCGGCCGGCCTGGAACTCGCGCGGCAACTCATGGATGAGGTGATCCGAACCGCCCATGCCGCTGGATTCAACCTGGACGCAACACTCCTCGAACTGAACATCCGCCGAACCCTGACAATGGGCGCCTACCGCAGCAGCATGCAGATCGACCGAGAGAGCGGTCGAGCAATCGAACTCGATGCCATCATCGGCAACCCATTGCGTACCGCACAAAAGTTGGGCGTATCAACCCCACGCCTACAAATGCTCTACGCCCTGCTGTCTATGCAAGAGGCCACCCCAGCGCCTCATCAAGCGGTCGGGTAATCCCGATCGCTTGCTTGGCTGTCAAAACCCCGTCCGTTTGAACTGCTTCTCCAGATCCTTCAGCGACAGCTTCAGCGTTGTCGGCCGGCCGTGCGGGCAGTTGCTGGACCGATCCACCAGATGCCGACGCGCCAACAGCGCCTCGATCTCCTGCGCTGTCAGCGGATCTCCCGCCTTCACCGCCGCCTTGCACGCCATCATATCCAGCACCTCGTGCAGCAGTTCCTCTTCATGCAAATCGAGCTGCTCATTCTCGCCGCGCTCTAATAGCTCCTGCACAAACTTCACCGGGTTCACCCGATGCAGAAAACTAGGGAAAGCCTGAATGGCCACCGTGCCAGGCCCAAACTCATGCACCTCGATCCCCAGCTTGCCCAGCACCCCCTGCACCTGATCCAGCAGCGCCATTTGCTTGGGCGTAACCTTCACCGGCTCGGGGATCAGAAGCTGCTGCGACTCCAGCGGCCCCCGCGCCAGCCGCTCCTTGAGCTCCTCAAACAGTATCCGCTCATGCAGCGCATGCTGGTCGATGATCTCCATCCCTTCGCCGCTCTCCACGATCAGATAGCTGCCGTGAAGTTGGATTGCCGATGCCCGCGACGAACTTGGCGCCCTCTCCGGTTCGCCCTGTTCCTGTTGCCTCCCGATTGCCGCGACATCCACATGCCCCTGCGCTGGCGCCACAGCGGGAAAGCTGATCGTCGCCTGCGTCGGCTGCGGGCTATCGAAGAACCCCGGCGTCACCGCCGCCCCGGCCGGGCTCACCGGCGTCGGCGGATTAACCTCATCCGGAAAGTGCTGGCGAAAGAACTCGGCCAACTTCTCGCGCGGCCCCGGCTCAGCATTCACCGACCTCCCCCCCGGCGCATTCCGCCCGGGCACAACCGCCGCCGGCGCCAGATCGTTGCCTAACAGCTTCTCGCGAATCTCCGCCAGCACCAGCCCATGCAGCCGTCCGGAATCGCGAAACCGCACCTCAATCTTCGTCGGGTGCACATTTACATCCACATCCTCCGGCGGCATGGTGATCAGCAGAATCGCCGCCGGATGCCTTCCCGGCTCCGTCAAACCGCGATACGCCTCGCGCACCGCATGCTGCAGAAACCGATCGCGGATATACCGGCCATTCAGGTACGTATACTGATACTTCGCCGTCGGCCGGGCCAGGTCCGGCAATCCGATCACCCCGCGAATCTGAATCTCCGCATCCTGCACATCCAGCATCAGCCGTTGCTCGCGAAACTCATCCGGCCATGCATCCAGCAGCCGCTCAACCGCCGTCGTCGCCGGAAG
>CAIQIQ010000024.1 GCA_903871935.1 uncultured Phycisphaerales bacterium | reverse complement strand
GACGGCCGAAGGTGCGCAGGTTAGCGCGCGCAGTCCAGTGATGAGTGTGATTTGCATTACTGATGGTACGAAGGTGCTCAGGTTCGGCGCGCATATCTTTGGACGCTGTGTGAGGTCAATTGCATTGGGGGCCGGTGGCGCACAGCATGTTGCGCCAGGTGCTGCGCGGGGAAAGAGGGGTTTGGAGCGGCAGCCACTGGGCTGGGACGTGAAAGCGCGCAACATTGGGCGCACGTGAAGTGCTGCGCGCGCTGCTGCGCTGGCCGGGGTGGTTGGATGCGGTATTCGGTTGTCAAATAGCGTGGCCGGGGCAAAGGCCAGGAGGGGGCGAAAAAGCATGCCCTCCTACTATATGGGGTTCTGCGGCGGGGTTTTGTTCGGAATTGGCTGAAAACGCGGGGATGAGGAAAATGTGCAGAATTTTTGGCGGCAGGACTGGGCAAGCGGCGGATGGCAACAGCGGCTTGGGGTGATAAAGCTTGTGACTGCTAGTATGAGTTGTTAAGGTTTGTTGTTGCCGTGCGGCGGGACTCATCGTGGGTCAGTGTCTTTTGTTTCGGGAAAGAGGTCGGGTATGGCGAGGCGGCATTGGGTGGCGGCAATGGTTGGGTGTGGGCATCGCGGTAGCAGAAAGGGCCGCATAGGCGGGGCGGTGAGCGAGGCGCTGGAGTCGCGGCAGTTACTTACGGCCGAACTTGGTAACGGCCGACTGCATCTTGCTGATGCGGTCGAGCAGATGCAGCCGGTTGGGGATGGGTCGAACGATCTCTTTATCGTCTCAACCACCGGCGGCTATTCCCGGTGGTCCGACTCAACTACCCCTATCAGGTACCATCTATCTCGTATTCACGCCCGTGGTCAGGTTGTCTGGACGAGGTCATTCAGTGATTGGGTGGGACGGATTGTCCCTGATGTTTCCGGCGGAGTCTGGACCTGGAGCTCTGAATCCAGTTCCACTCACATGATGTATTTCGATGCGCGCGGTCGAACGACCGTTGACCAACCCTACGAGGAACCCTATGCAGACAGGCCCGAGGAGCAGTGGGACTTCTACCACCGCGATGTCGTGAATCATCAGAATCAGCTTCTGGAAGTCACTGGAAACTGGGTTTCTGACGACCATCACGAGTTGCTGCGGATCTTTGACAGCGGTGGAAACCTGACCGCCTCGCGCAGTCTCGACTCACTTGGCCTGAAGTGCATCAGCTCTATCGCTGTTGCCTCGGATGACAGTGTCTATCTGGGCGGCACGCCAGCGGAGATGGGCGGGCCGTGCATCGTTCGTATGACGGGTGCCGATACGCTGAGCTACATTCCTGCTCCTGACCAAGCTGACGGCGCCGTCGGCCTCGGCGTGGATGGTGCCAACAATCTTTATGTGGCCTACTCGACGGCAACTGGAGCCGAGCCGGGCTTTCCTGGTGGCCCTCTGTACACTCCCTCCGAATACTCCACTTTGGTCGTGAGCTATGATGCCAGCAATGCATGGCGTTGGCAGAACGATCTCTCGGTTTTCAATCCAGGCGCGCCCCTGGAGCTGCATGTGAATGCCGTGGGTGATGTTGCGGTGAGTTACCGCAATGGCATGACTGCTAACTCTCCTGGCGGCGGAACTCCCGATGGCATGGCCAAGCTCAGCTCCAATGGTCAGCCCTTCTGGATCGCCCGTGACCGCGAGATCTCAGCCATCAGCCTGACCGACGACGGACTATTCTTTGCATGTGTCGGGAATTACAGCAATATTCCGCCCATGCCGTGGGAACCGCAGCTTTTCCGCTATGCCGGTTTACCTGACGATGTCTGGCTGAACCTTGCGCCCGTGTTTCCTCATGAGTTCAACAAACTCGTTGGAGATCCCGACAGCGTGATCACTGGAACGATTGCCGCAACAGATCCTGATGGCGGCCCGGAACCGTTGCGGTATTGGCTTGAGGGCGATGTGCCTGAGGGCGCGAGCATTGGCGCCGAGACAGGCACTTTCACATGGACGCCACACACCCCGGGGCGGTACACGTTCAGTGTCGCAGCGAGTGATGGTCTTGATATCAGTACGACTGAGTTGTCGGTATCTGTCCCTGTGGCCAGGCCCTGGGTGATCAGA
Source organism: uncultured Phycisphaerales bacterium (assembly GCA_903871935.1). Lineage (GTDB taxonomy): Bacteria > Planctomycetota > Phycisphaerae > Tepidisphaerales > Tepidisphaeraceae > CAIQIQ01. Next base: position 1,600 of record CAIQIQ010000024.1, on the reverse strand, counting down.
GGCACTGGTCGTGCAGATACCATTGAAGTAACGACTGAGAACGGCGACGTGATTGCCCGGGTCAATGGGAGAGAGATGCGCCGAAGCCTGGCATCGATCACTCAGATCACGATCCTTGCCAGGGGCGGCGATGACACCATTTCGATAGGCTCTGACGTCAGCGGCGTGAGGATATTTGGTGGTTCTGGCGATGACTCCATTAGCGGCGGTGGTGGTGCAGATCTGATCTATGGCGGGAATGGCAAGGATAGCCTCAATGGCGGTGATGGAAATGACCGCCTCTATGGTGGCCGGGGCAATGACATCATCACGGGCGGGGATGGCGGAGATGACCAGCTCTGGGGCAACCAGGGGCGCGATACTCTGCGTGGGAACTCGATTGGCGACACTCTGTGCGGTGGCATGGGCGTGGATCGGATCGAGTGGGACGGGGCTGTGGGATTGATATTGGGTCGCCAGGATCACGATGAGGAAGTGGTGAGTCCAGGTTCGGCCCCGGTGATCGGGTAGGTTCCGTGCTGGTTCGTGGCGGTTCGGTCAGCAAACGTCATAGGTTGACCGTGCTTCTCGCGTACTCCAGCCCAGCACCCGAAGACGGGTGCGGGCACCGCAGCGGAGACCGCTGCGCCACGTTTGGGGCCGTCGCATATTTGCTCGGCGTAATCACCGGCCAGATCACTTCGATTTCGATGGCTGACTGGCTGACCCGTTTGTTCTTCCTAAGCCAGCGGATTTCGCCACTTCAGACCGCGGAAGCGGGAGAAGTCGGCGTCGGTTGAGTCGAGCTCGCAGCCGTGGTCGATGGCCATTGCGGCGATGTGGGCATCGCTGACCAGATTGCCGTAGGCTTGGCCTTGAATCAGCAGCTTATGGAGAGTCTGCCAGTGCTGGGATGTCGGCTGGATGATGCGGACGTTGGGGCGCTGGAGCCAACTGCTGACTCGGTCGGAGGCCTGCTCGATCGTCAATGGCCGGGTGAAGACCCGTGGATTGGTCGAGATGCGGATGAATGCTGAGATGACCGGCCAGCAGAGACAGACCTCGAGACTATCTGAGAGTTGGCGGTCCCACCACTGGCGGGCAGGGTCGTGTTTGACGGACTGTTCATCCTCGGCGTAGAGAAGGATATTCGCGTCAACCAGGATCACCTCGCATCCTCCCCTTCAATGCGGGAGAGGACCTCCTGGATGTTGTCCAGCGGCATGAGGGGCGGCCCCATCCTGTGCGGCTTGGTGCGGTACGGCGGCAGTCGTGTGGGTTGCTTCATGTCCGGCAGACCGCGGCGAAGCGCATCGTTGATGATCTCCTTGAATGCCCGTCCCGTCTTTTCTGCAATGGCACGGGCTAAGTCTGCAACATCGTTGTCCAGTGTAAGCGTCGTCCGCATATAAACATCATAGCATCAATTTCTGAGACATCAACACATCATCTGGAGCTAAATGCTTTTCGGCGCAACGCTTAAATCAGGCGCGCATCTCGCAACACTTCTCGCAGCGCGTTCTTGGAGCGGTTCTGCTCGAGCAGTTGGCTGAGCTTTGAGGCGAAACCGGCGGAAGCGCCGACCATGGCCGCGGCGTCGCGCAGGTCGGCCAGAAGTTTG
>CAIQIQ010000023.1 GCA_903871935.1 uncultured Phycisphaerales bacterium | reverse complement strand
GGCAACGTTCGGGCGGACCGAAATCGAGGAACTGATTGCCAATTCGGGCGGGAAGCCTTCGGGCAGCGTCAGCAAGAAGACCAGTTTCGTGGTTGCCGGCGAGAACGCGGGCAGCAAACTCGATAAGGCCAGGCAGCTTGGAGTGCCGGTTCTGACCGAGCAGCAGTTCCTGGAAAAGATCGGCCGCGCCACTGCAAAGCCTGCGGGGTCGCCCTTCTAAAGAACAGCACGTCGCGTCGACGAGAAAAAAGAACGGACCGAAGTGGAGCCACCCGCCTTCGGTCCGTGTGCATTTGCATACTCAAAGATAGCAACACTTGCGCCAGCGTCAACGTCTGTTCGATTGTACAACAGGCGCGCTCGAACTTATTTTGTCCCTTCACTCGCCTGGAGGTGTCTCCGCGGGGGCTTCCAGGATCAGGTCTTGAGCCAGCCGGCTCATGAAAAAAGCCAACTCCTGTTCGGCGATGATCGGCGGGATCGGGTCGTGCAGATCGTACTGATGGCTCTGATCTTCAACGCGATCTTCGTTACGCTTTTCGCCTTCGGTGATGATGTGGTGCTCGAACGTGACGGCATCCTCGTGGCTCTGTGTGATGACCAACTCGCCCCAGCGCCATGCCAGGTGCACGCGGATGGCAAGCTGGTTGCCCCAGGTGCTGACGCGATGCACGATGCGCTGGGTGCCCAGGTAGCCAACAAGCTGCTCGACGGCGGGGAGGACCGCGTGGTTGAGGAACTCGGCGTAGTTGCGGTTGTGCTCCTGCTGGCGGCCCATCGCTTCGCGCTCGGCCGACAGTTTTTCGGGCGGAACGTCGCGGTAGGGTTCCACGCGGCTCAGGAACCATTGCATGAATGCTTTGTCCATGTGATCGGGCACAAACTTAGTCCTCGCGGAGCCATTGTCAAATACCATCGACGCCGGCGGCCACCATGGCAGAGCCCGTGGTCTCATCGAACTCCACAGTGGCTGCCGATTCTGCTGCCCAATGCAGCAGCGATTCATCGAGGCTTGTCCCTGAGCGAGCAGTATAACCTTCTGGCTCCATTTGCAGAGCGTCCGACATGAGCGGACAATGCCGACGAATGCATTTGCCCGATGCCCGAGAACTCGCGGGTCTGACATTCGTCGCACTCGATACCGAGACGACTGGCCTGTCGCCCCGAACCGCCGAACTGGTGGAGGTGGCTGCGGTTCGGTTCCGGCTGAGCGGCGAGGTGCTTGATCGGTTTGCACAACTCGTCGATCCGTGCTGCGACATTCCCTATGCGGCGACGGCTGTCCATGGCATCACCAATGACATGGTTGCCCACAAGCCGACGATCCACGAGGTGCTCCCGTCGTTCTTCGAGTTCATCGATTCCGCCGATGTGGTGCTGATCCACAATGCCACCTTCGATCTTGGGTTTCTCCGCGCGGCCGCCCGGCGAACGACGACCTCTTGCCCCTTGTCGCCGGTCTTCTGCACGCTGGCCCTTGCCCGCCGGCGCATCCCTGAGCTTTCCAGTCATCGCCTGGACCTGCTGGTATCGCGGTTCCTTGGTCGTTCCGGTGCCGATCACCGTGCCATGGGAGATGCCGAGGCGCTGCGCCAGCTCTTTGCGATGATGGTGCAGCGGTCGCCGGAAATGAGGATTTATCAGGACCTGCTCGCTCATGCCCGCCCTAAGAGCTTCAACGACATTCCGCGGTCGGTGCGGCGGTACGTGCCGGAACGCTAGGTTTGCTTTAGCTCGCGCATCTCGCCCAGCACTCGCAGCGTGTACCAGGGGAGGAAAAATGCGCAACGAAGGATTACGGCGATCAGGGTGCCGATCACCACTCCAGTAAGACCCAGCGTTGTGTAGCGCACGAGAACGTATGAAATGATCACGTTGAGCACACCGGCCACTACGGCAGAGATGGCGAAGACTCGCGCCCGGCCGGCCGCCAGGAGGATCGCCCGTGATGGGGCGCTGGATCCGCCGACGATGGAATGCAGCAGCACCAAGGGCAGGATTGCTCGCGCTCCGGGTGCATCGGTGCCCAGCCAGACCCGCAACAGGTGCGGTGCTATCGCGATCAGAGCCGAGGCGGCGGCGGTCAGGAGCGTGGCAGTCAGGAGCGTGCCGCGCAGGTAATACTTTCGCAGCGTTATCTCGTCGCGCAACGCGACCGCGCGCGAAGCCCGGGGATAGAGCACGGTGGCAACGGCGGCCGTCAGCAGGAGAAGCCCCGCATCAACCTGCACGGCGATGGAGTAGTTGGCAACGTGGTCCTTGGTCAGATACCAGTTAATGAGGAGGAAATCGGTGGGGGCATAGAGGAAATCCGAAAGCTGCGAGAGCGTCAGCAGCACGCCAAAGGCGAGCAGGTGCCGCGCCATCGGCCGATCTACCTGCGATATCGGGGCGAAGACCGGCGCCCCGGCAATGGCCGCCGCGGTGAAACGGCTCAGGGACAGCAGGGCATAGCAGATGCAGAATGACAGGGATACTCCGATCAGCGGAGTTGAGCCGGCGCGGAGCAGCGACCAGGTTAGCATGACCCATAGCACATCGGCCGACAGCACCAACAGATTGTCGAGGGTGATCCGATGGGTTGCCTGCAGGTATCCGCCGGGGACGTCGGAAACCAGACGTGCCAGCATGGCCAGGCCGACCATGAAGGCGGCCCAGGGAGCGCGGGTCCAGACTTCTTCGGGCACGTTGTGGATATGCCGGAACAGCAGTGCATACATGCATACACATGCCAACGCGAGCAGGCCGATACCCAGGGCGGGATATTGCGCTGAAGCGTAGAGGCGATGGGGATCGGTGGTGAGCATCGGCATCCCCTGCTCGGTGGCTTCTGTTGCGTAGTCCAGACGACCGGGCCGCTTGGGGGCTGCGTCTAGGGCTGCAGTGGGTACGGCAAGCATGCCGGCAAGTTGACGGATGAAGGCCGGGGCCAGGCCAAGGGTTGCGTAATTCAGCAGGCCCAGCGTTGAGCGGATTACGGTGAACATGGCGAAATCCGCGATATGTGCTCCACCTTCCAGCAGCATGCGCGAGATCGCCATATACGCCAGGACTTTTGTGCCCGAGGCGGCGAATGCGGTCACCAGATCCAGTTTGATCGATCGCGACATGGTTATGGCTGGTGCAAAGGTTCGGCGCTAAGACCTATGGTGTCAACTGTTGCCCGTTGTCTGGGCGTTGCCCGCATCGTATGCTCGGGCCGATATGGTTGAGCGGGTCAATAGACAATTCGACCGTGAACAGATCAAGACTCTTCCGCTGTCGCAGCGGGAGAACAAACTGACGCTGCAGCGCGACCTGATCGATCCGGCACGCTACGTTCCCAAGCTGTCGGCGCAGGCAGAAGCGGCGGTGCGAGCGGCGGCGGGCGAGATCAGGCAGGCCCGCAGCGCCGGCCGCCCGGTGATCCTGGCGTTTGGCGCCCACTGCATCAAGAACGGCCTGGCACCGACGCTCATCTCGCTGCTGGAGAAGGGCTGGGTCACCCATCTGGCGACCAATGGCGCTGGGATCATCCACGACTGGGAGTTCGCCTACCAGGGGATGAGCGGCGAGGATGTCCGGCGGTATGCGACGGAGGGGCAGTTTGGCATCTGGGAACAGACGGGCCTTTATCTGAACCTGGCATTCCTTGTCGGGGCTTACGAGGGTCTGGGGTATGGGGCATCGGTCGGCACGATGGTTGAGCAGGACGGGCTGCGCATTCGCGGCGAGCAGGAGTTGCTGGCGAGCATGCGGAAGGGACTGGCGCCAGCGGCCGACAGCGCGACGTTGGAGAGAGCGGCGGCTGCGGCCGACCTGCTGGCGATCATCCGCAAGCTGCATCTGCCCGAAGGACTGCTGCGGATTGAGCATCGCTACAAGGCGGCCGGGCTGCAGGCGGCCGCGCTGCGTAAGGGCATGCCACTTACCGGGCATCCGATGTTCGGGCACGACATCATCTACACGCATCCGGCCAATCGAGGAGCGGCCATCGGGCGGGTGGCCGAGCGCGATTTTCTGTCGTTTGTGAACTCGGTCGCGCAACTGCAAGGGGGCGTGTATCTGTCGGTGGGGTCGGCGGTGATGTCGCCGATGATCTTCGAGAAGGCGCTGTCGATGGCTCGCAATGTAGCGCATCAGCGCGGGGCGAAGATTGACGACTTCTCGATTCACGTAGTCGATCTGGCGGCATCGACTTGGGATTGGCAACAGGCCGGCGAGCCGCCGATGGATAACCCGGCGTATTACCTTCGCTTCTGCAAAACATTCAGCCGCATGGGCGGGCGGATGCGGTACACGAGCGCTGACAACCGGGCGTTCCTGGTGGCGTTGCATCAGGCGCTGGCGTGAAGGGGGAGGACGGGAGGAGAGACACGGGGACGCGGGGACACGGGGACACGGGGACGCGGGGAGCAAAAAAGCCGAGGGCGAGAGTGGGAGAGGGCGTGAGGGCGGGAGGGGGAGACATGGGGACAAGGCGACAAGGGGATAAGGGGAACTAAGAGCGGGAGAGATTGTGGATAAGTGACAGGTGCGCAGGTTCTCGGTGGGGGTACCCCCTATGCGCTAAGTACTGTGGGGGCAGGCGGTTAGGTGGATATTGGGGGCGCAGATGCGCAGGTTCGGAAAGCATAGTGATTATCGATTATTCCGTAACAACACATGCATTTAGGATTCGGCCCCGGCGCGGATCACCACGGCGACTCTCCGACCGGGATCTGCGCTGCGAGATTCTGGATTGAAGAGAAGGGATTGGGAATTCAGGTACACACAGACGGTTGGACAGGCGGGGGGATCTTCGCGACAATCCGGCCCAAGAGGTGTAATGCAATGGCCAATAATGTAAGCGTGACGGGTTTTCATCATATCGCGATCAAGGTGAAAGATTTTGATGCTTCCATGAAGTTCTATACGCAGACGCTGGGATTCCCGGTGACCGCGGCCTGGGGGGAAGGCGAGAAGCGGGCGGCGATGATTGACGCGGGTAACGGGAATTGCTTTGAACTGTTCGCTGGCGGGCCGCAGGGGCAGCGGCCGGATGGGCACTGGGGTCACCTGGCGCTGCGCTGCAGTGATACCAAGTCGGCAATGGAGAAGGTGAAGGCGGCGGGGTTTGAAGTGACGATGGAGACGAAGGATATCACGATCGAAGCCAGGCCCGTGAAACTCCCGGTGCGTATCGGGTTCTTCAAAGGCCCGGATGGGGAACTGATCGAGTTTTTCGAGAATCGATAGCCCAGGGCCGCGGAGTCAATGGGTTGTTAGACGGAGCCTAGCGCAGAGCCGACTCGATCAGCTCGCAGGCGGTATTCAAGCCGTTGGTTTGCGCCAGGCGGGCGGCCGCAGCGCGACAGCGGTGTGCCATTTCCTGATTGGCGAGGGCATCGCGCAGCAAGGGCGTGAGATGTCTGGCGGTGAACTGGCGCGGCCAGAGGCGGGCACCCCATCCATTGCGCACGATGCGGGCGGCATTGTCGGGCTGATCGTGCGAAAGGGGCATGATGATCTGCGGGATGCCGCCGGCCAGGGCGGCGGCGGTGGTGCCGATGCCGCCGTGGTGGATCAGTGCCGCGCAGCGGGGCAGGATCTGCGAGAGGGGGGCGAACGGGAAGTTGTGGACGGTGGGTGGGAGCGCCGGCGGCAACTGCTCGCGGTGGGGAGTGAGGATGATGGCCGGCAGATTTAGGGCGCGGCAGGCCTCAATGCCGGCGGCGAAGAATGCGGCGGCATGAAGGTTGCCGGTTCCGGGCGTGAAGACGACCGGGCGCTGCGTTTGCAGAAGATGCTGCAGTTGATCGGGTACGCCTTGGTCGCTGACGGTGTCGGAGAGAGGGAAACTGGTGAGGTGGACGCTGGCCGGCCAGTCGGGTTGCACAGGGGCAAACCAGTCGGGGAAGAGACCGAGGGTGAGGAGGGGGGAATGGAGCCAATGCGCAAAGTAGCGGTGCTGCGGTGGCAGGTGGAGGTCACTGCGGATGGGCTCGACCATGCGCTGGACGACCGGATCAACCAGAAACTGGTCGACGCCCCACCAGAAAGATTGCTGCATCCAGCGAGGCAGTTTGGTTATGCCGTGATTACCGCCCATGACCGGACCATCGTAGACGCTGCGGAGAACGGCCGGCTGCAGACAGATGCTGATCGAACGCAGTTCACCGTCCTCATGCAGGATGCGGGCGGCGAATGCCAGCGTGTGGGCGATCACGACGCCATCGCCGCCGGCGAGTTTTCGGATCGTCGCCATGAGTTCGCGCTGATGGTCGTTGAAACCCATCACGGTTTTGAAGCCCTTTAGAGGGTGCCAGAGATCGGGATTGCGCAGAGCCAGGCGGTATTGCTCGTCGGAGCCGTATTCTTCGAAGGGGATGCCGTGGTGCTCGATGGCCGGGCGGAAATGGCCATTGGCGATCATGGCGACCTGATGCCCGCGGGCGCGGGCGCGCAGCGCCAGGGCCAATCCGAGGAACGGATAGACATCACCGCCGGAACCGATTGCCACGAGTACAAACTTCACATCGTCTCCAGATGACTATTCTATGAACATGGCATCGCCGTAGCTAAAGAAGCGGTAGCGTTGCTCAATGGCGGTGCGGTACAGCCGCCGCTGCTCATCGAGGCCGACCATGGCGGCGACCAGGGCGATCAGGGTGGAGCGCGGGAGGTGGAAGTTGGTGATCAGCGCATCGACGTGTTTCCATTGGTAGGGTGGGTAGATGAAGATGCCGGTTTCGGACGTGCACGGCTGGAAATGATCGCCGGCCGGCTGGCTTTCCAGGACGCGGGCGGAGGTCGTGCCGACGGCGATGATGCGGCGACGGTCACGCTTTGCCAGGTTCAGCAGGTTGGCGGTTTCCGCGGGGATGGTGTAGGACTCAACGTGCATGCGGTGTTCGTCGAGGGTGGCGGCGGAAACGGGCTTGAAGGTGCCAAGGCCGACGTTAAGGGTTAAGCAAGCGTGTTGGATGTGGCGAGTGTCGAGCGCGGCGAGCAGTTCCGGGGTAAAGTGCAGACCGGCGGTCGGCGCGGCCACGGCATGTCCGCTGTGTGCATAAACCGTCTGATAGCGGGCGCGATCGTCAGCATCGCGGCTATCGTGGTTGCGGTCACGGTGGATATAGGGTGGCAATGGCATGCGCCCAAGCCGGCCAAGCAACTCGGCCGCGGGTGAGATCGGATCGATGCGTACGCGGTAGTTGCCCTCATCATCCTTCGCGAGGACGTCCATCGCAATCTCCGGAGCATCCAGGAACGTCAGGCGCATTGTCCCATGCGGGGTGCCGACGTTGCGGAGCATGACGTTCCATGCGCCCGGCGAAGACTCGGAGAGGAAGAGACCTTCGACATGTCCACCGGTGGATTTGCGCAGGGAGAAGCGAGCGGGCAGCACACGGGCATCATTGAAGACCAACAGATCGCCCGGTTGGAGCAGGGGGGGCAAATCCTGGAACTGCCGATGGGTGATGCTGGCATCCTGGCGGCGAAAGTGCAGGAGGCGGGCGTCAGACCGTCTTTGCGCAGGTATTTGCGCGATCAGTTCATCCGGAAGATGAAAATCGAGTTCATCGGTTCGCATCAATCGCGGTTATTCAAATGTTCCGCCGATGAGTTCATGGATGCGACGAGGGGCGGTGATGATGAGATTGCCATGGAAGTAGCGGATGGAACTGGTTCCGCCGTTTTCCATCCAGATGTTCGGTTCGATGGTGCTCGTGATAATCGCAATCAGATCATCGGCGATGGCGGCTGGGTCGGTATTGCCCCCGCTCGAGTTTCCGGAGCCGCCATAGGCACCACCGCTGCTGGAGCCAGTGCCGCCGGTGCGCGAACCGGATGAGGAGCGGCCGCCACCACCGCCGCCGCCCGTGCGGCCGCCAGAACCCGAAGACATGCGGTCGGAGGAGCCGCCGCCAGAGCGGCCTCCCGAACTGCCGCGGCCGCCGCTGGAACTTGTACCGGAACTGATGCCTGAGTTGCCGTTGCCGCCGTTGCCACCACCGCTATTCCCACTCATTGACATGGTTGGGATGAGCAGGTCCTGGACATCGTAGAGTCGCGTGATCACGATATTGTCGGCGATAGCTTTGGTGGTGATCTCAATGACGCCACCATCGTTGTAGAAGCTCAGATCATTGGGGTTGGAGCTTTGGGCAAGGACTAACGACAATGCCTTACGCAGTGTGATCTGGCGGGCAGTGAATGTGACGGGGGTATCGCGCGTAACACCGATAGCTTCCATTGCCTTCCAGTTCACGTGGAAATTGGCATCGGAGACCTCGCGGAGATAGTCGATGGCGTCGACCATGCGGGTGCCGTCAAACTTCACCTCAGGAAGGCGGATGGCCAGCGCAGCGAGCGCTGATCTTGGGGCGGAAGCGGCACTGAGGGTGGAGCAGCAACCGATGGCCAACAGGGCGGATGCGATAACACAGATGAATCTTCGCATACAAACCTCCACTCTCCACGGACAATCGAGCCACGTAGGCACTGTGCATTATACAATGAACAGCGCCCGTTGTCGCAGCCACCTGTACCATCTCTCCGACCGCACACCGTCTCAGAGGTACAACGTACGGCCGGCGGTTTCATTGCCCTCGGATTGGCCGGCTCTATAATCACGCGGCGATGACGATCAAGGTCAATGGCGAGGAGCGAGAGCTGGCAACGGGGACCACCGTTGCGCAACTTCTTGAGCAGCTTAAGTTTACGCCGCGCAACGTCGCCGTGGAACTCAATCGGCGGCTGCTGCGCTCGGATCGCTATGAGACTGTGCTTAAGGATGGCGATGCGGTCGAAATCGTGACTTTTGTGGGCGGGGGATGAGAGAGAACAATGGAAAATCTGAAGATCGGCAAGTTTGAGATCAGCAACCGTTTGTTCGTCGGCACGGGCAAGTATGGCACCTATGAGATCATGCAAAAGGCCTTGGACGCCTCGGCATGCCAGGTGGTGACGGTGGCGGTGCGTCGTGAGCGGCTGGTGGATGCACAGGGACGATCGCTGCTCGATTTCCTGGATCTCAGCAGGTACATCATCCTGCCGAACACGGCCGGCTGCTTTAGTGCGGAGGATGCGATTCGGGTTGCGATGCTGGGTCGTGAACTGCTGAAAAAGCAGGGGAATGCGGGGGCGGGCTGGGTGAAGTTGGAAGTGCTGGGTGACAAGAAGACGCTTCTGCCTGATCCGGTGGGAACGTTGGAGGCGACCAGGGAACTGGTGAAAGAAGGGTTCACAGTACTGGCGTATACCAGTGATGATCCGAGGTCGGCCGTGCGGCTGAAGGAAGCGGGCGCGGCTTCGGTGATGCCGGCCGGCAGCCCGATTGGTTCGGGGCAGGGCATCCTGAATCCGCTGAACATTTCGCTGTGCCTGGAATTGCTGAAAGAAGGCGATGCCCGGTTTCCGGTGATTGTGGATGCGGGAGTGGGCACGGCAAGCGATGTGACGATAGCAATGGAATTGGGGGCGGATGGCGTGCTGCTCAATACGGGTGTGGCCCATGCGAAAGACCCGGTGAAGATGGCACAGGCGATGCGCCATGCGCTGGAGGCCGGCCGGCTCTCGTACCAGGCGGGGCGTATCGGCAAGAAGCGCTATGCCACAGCGTCGAGCCCGTTTGATGGCGTGATCAGCTACATTCCCGGGGAGTAGCAGACTCTGCAGTCTGAATAACGGCGCAGATTCCGCGCTGATTGGACCGACGGCAAGCCCTACAGTAGCTGGCTGGGGGAAGATGTTGTTTTGAGCATACACGAAAGAGAACTCCTGTCGCCGGTGCCGCAAGCGACCACATCGTGGTACAGGCGGATGGTGCCGGCGCTGATTCTGCTGGCGGGGATGGGCTTGCGGTGGACGGCGTTGGATCGCAATAGCTTCTGGTACGATGAGGGGTTTACCTGGTGGGTGGCGCGGCAGCCGTTGGCGAGGATCATTCAGATCATCAGGGCGGATACGTGGCCGCCACTCTATTACCTTACCATGCATTATTGGATCGGCGCGTTTGGCCAGAGCGAATGGGCGATGCGCGCACAAGCGGCGCTGGCATCGACTCTTACGCTGGGGCTGGGCTCTATGCTGATCTGGCGCGTGCTGCCGGGCCGAGGGGCACGGCTGCTGGCGATGTCGCTGCTTGCCGTGTCGGTGGTGCAGCTTGAGTTTGCCCGCGATGTTCGCTGCTATGCAACGGCAGGGCTGCTGGTGCTGGCATGCCTGTGGATGATCACCCGGCGGGCGGAGGGTGGATCGGCGTGGTGGCTGCTGGGGTATGTGCTTGCGGGGGCGGCACTGGTGTACCAGCATAACATCATGTGGTTCTTCCTGGCGTGCCTGCATGTGAGTTGGCTGGTGTGGCCGGGCGAGCGGCGGATGAAGGGACGGATCGCCGACATGGTGCTGGGTGATGTGGGGATTGCGTTGTTGTTCGCCGTGTGGGTGCCGTCGCTGCTGGGGCAGTTTCACAGCCTTGGCAAGGCATTCTGGACGCAACGACCGACCTTCTTTGAGTTGACCGAGACCACGTCGTGGCTGGCGGGGGCGAATTCCGAGACGCTGGGGCAGACGGCCGATGATCTGGGTCTGATCCATGATCCGATGCATCGTCTGCTGCGGCTTTCGCTGTTCGCACTCACAATTGCGCTGGCCGGGGTGGCACTGGTGGGAACGCGGGGCAAGCTGCGGCGGCGGACCTGGGCGCTGGCGGCGGTGGCCGCAGGACCGGTGATGCTCGGTTTCGTCTATAGCCAGTTTCGTCAGAGTATCTTTATCGAACGGGCGTTCTCGCCATCGGCGGTGGTGATGCCGGTGATCTTGGTGGCGGCGGTGACGGCCGGGCACTGGTTGGTCCGGCCATGCATACGCATCGGCCTGATCTGTCTGACGTTGGCTGCGATAGCCAGCAGCGTGATCCTGCTGGTCAATCCGCCGACGGAGCCGTGGCGTGAGGCGATGACCTGGCTGCAGGAACAGCAGCGGCCGGGCGATATCGCCCTCTTCCATGCTGCTGAGGGCGAGTTGATGTATGACTATTTCGCATCGCGACGAGGATGGGACCATATGACGACGGGAGGCATCCCGCGCGATTTCCGATCCAACGATCCGCCGCGGGTGCAGTTGCCAGTGCGCGTCGATGCCGATTTGGATGCATTAAGGCAGCGGCTGACGAGTCCTGACATCGACCGAGTCTGGGTTGTGGAAGCCCATGTGGGCTGGATCGACCCTGATGGGCTTGCCCGACGGTACTTTGCCCAGAACTATCACGAAGCTGAACAGCGCACATGGCCGCGCATCACGCTTACCCGGTATGACAAACGGGCGACGGCGTCGACAGCTCGGGCGGAGTAAGTTGATCGAGACGGTCATGAAAGTGGCATCCAGACGACCATCTGGCCGACCTTGCGATTGCCCCAGACGCAATAGGGGACGAGTTTCAGCGTAGCGGCCGTCGGCTTGGTCGCGGTATCGCTGGCGGAGCGGTAAAGGTCTCCATTCCAGCCTTTGGTGTCTCGCCGAATCGCTTTGGCGGTGAGGGTGACCGCGCCTCCCAGGAGCCGGGGCTCAAACTTCGCCTGCCACTTCGCATTTTTCGGGATGGAGAAGGTGAACACGGGGCCGTTGTCGATCTCCTCAGCACAGTAAACGATCGGCCCGCGCTGGATGGCAACCTTGCCTGCGTTGTTGCGGCATTGCGGATGGGTGACGATTGCCTGGGCTTCCATGGGCAGGATCAGCTCGATGGCGTCGCCATCCGACCAGATGCGCTGGATTACCATATAGCCGTGCTTAGGCTTCACGGCGAGCTTCGTGCCGACGACCTTTAGGGTGGGCTTATGGCACCACCCGGGGATACGCAGGGCGATTGCGAAGCGTTTTGGTGCTTTGAGCGAGAGCGTGATTGCGATCTTTCCATCCCAGGGGTACTGCGTCTGCTGCTGGAGGATGATCTTTGCATCGCCGATTTCCGTCTCAACACGGCTGGAGGCATAGAGGTGGACGTAGAGCGTGTCGGCTGAGGTGGAGTAGATCAGTTGTTTTACCTGGGCCAGGAGCCGCGCGATGTTGGGCGGGCAGCAGGCACAGTCGAACCACTCCTGACGGTGGGCGGAGATTCCACCCGACTTCGTGGTAAGGGCCTCGCGATCGACTGCCAGTGGGTTGGCGTAGAAGAAGCGGTCGCCTTTGAGCGAGACGCCCGAGATGATGCCGTTGTACAGGGCACGTTCCATGATGTCGGTGTAGCGGCCGTCGGGTTCCACGTGGAGCATCCGCCAGGCGGCGAGCGCCAGGGCGATGTTGGCGCAGGTCTCGGCATAGGCGGTTTCGTTGGGCAGGTCAAAGTCGTAGGTATAACGCTCGCCATGCCGTGCGGAGCCTGCAGCGCCGGTGATGTACATCCGTTTCTGGACGGCATTGTCGAACAGGCGTCTACAGGTAGCCCAGAGTTTGGGGTCGTGAGTTTCGGCCGCCACATCGATGGCGCCGGAGAGGAGGTAGAGAGCGCGAACCGAGTGGCCTTCGATGGTCTTCTGCTCGACCAGCGGGGCATGTGCCTGGAAGTACTCCGGATGTTGTCCCCATTTCGTGGGATCTTCGCCGCGGGCGGCCGCCTCGATGTTGAAGTAAAGCGGTTGTGTGCCTCGCTGGGTGACGAAGAAGCGTGCCAGATCGCGATAGCGTTCGTTGCCGGTTGTGCGGTAGAGCTTCATCAGGGCCAGTTCGATCTCGGGATGGCCGCAGTAGCCGGGCTTTTGAGGTTCGTTGGGACCGAAGGTGGCGGCGATATGATCGGCGTAGCGACAGAGACAATCGAGGAGTTTGCGCTTGCCGGTGCCTTGGTAGTAGGCGACGGCCGCCTCCATCAGGTGCCCGGCACAGTAGAGTTCATGCATGTCGCGCAGGTTGGTCCAGCGTTTTGCCGGCTGCACAACCGTGTAGAACACGTTGAGGTAGCCATCGGGTTGCTGGGCTGAGACGACCAGGTCGATCACTTCGTCAACGGTCGTTTCCAGTTGGGGATCGGGGTTGCGGGCCAGGGAATAGCCAACGGCCTCGATCCACTTGGCGAGATCGGAATCCCAGAAATGGTGGGGCTGGTTGGGCTGGCCGGGCTTCCAGTCGAGGCGGAAAGCGCCGATCCGGCCGGTGCGGAGGCACTGCTCGTGTTCCATGGGAAGGGTCACGCGGCGGTTGGTTTCCTGGCGGGCTTTGAGGAATCCGGAAGTCAGTTCGACCTGTTTCAGGCCTACGGGCGAGGCAACGCATTGGGGTTTGTTGGGCATCGATTGGTCTCCTGTTTCTGGCGTAGTGATCACTGATTATTCCGTAACAACACGGATTACGGAAGAGAGCGCCCCCGAATGACAAATGGCAAATGACAAATGCAAAATGGAAAATGGCGGGTGGGCGGAAAAGGTGTCGGGTGTGGATAAGTGACAGGTGCGCAGGTTCTCTAGCAGGGGACCCCTAGCGTGCCAAGTGATTTATGGGTAACGGGTTAGGTTGATATCCGAGGAGGAGGTGCGCAGGTTCTGGGTGATTGTGGACAACTCTGATATGCGAGGGAGATTACAGGCTATAAACAGCAGTCTCCAACAGGGGGCGGAAGGGCAATGACCCCCGGCGCACCGAGATCTCGCTGCGCTCGACACGGGCACTGATTTGCGTCCCTGGGCTTGCGGAGCGGGGATACCCACGGACTGCTGTCCGTGGGTGTTGGCATGGTGCTGGTATTCAGTTGCCAAATAGCGGGAAGCGGCGCGGGGAGAAAAAACGCGCCCTCCACTGTGCTGTGTACGGCACCCTCACCCTGCCCTCTCCCAACGGGAGAGGGAGGGAGAAAAACACATCTCTCTATATATAAGGGGTGTTGGGGCGGGGAATTGTTAGGAAAGAGCGGAAAAACGCGGCTTCAGGAAAATGTGAAGATTTCTGGAGGGCAAGAATGAGTTAGAGAGCGACAAAGCGACGAACGGGCCCTCCCAACCCACCTACTGCCATTCCCTATAGCGTAAGCAAGCGCTCCGCGCAGGCGCGGTGGAAGCGGGGGTGTCCTAAGACAGGGCGTCATCGCCGGGCGCAGTGGCCGGTTATGTCCCTTTGCCGTCTTGCCGTTGCTTGTAGGCCTTCCGCCAGACCTCAGCTTTCCTAAGAGCTTCGGTCGCTTGGTTGATGGCCGCAACAATACGTGGCGACAGATACCGCTTCGCGGAGGCGCGCAGGTACGACTTTGACTGCACGAATCTCTCGAAACTGCTCTCCAATCGCTTTTGTTTCGCGCGCGTCGTTGCCGCGCTAACGTCAGTGCGGAATTGCTGGAGCCTTGCGCGGACGCTTGCCGGGGTGGAGGCGCAAAGATTGGCGCCGATTCCGTCAACGGCGTCGATCATCACGGATTGCCAAGCAATGGTGGTCATAGAAGCGTAACGTAGGGCCGATCAGCGGCCGGCACGCGCCGGCCATCGAGCTACAGTATACCGTTCAGCCTATAGGGCATTCTAATCTGTGGGTAGCGGAAGTCAGAGGTCAGAAGTCAGACGAGTGTCTGACGCAGTGCGCGGAGCGCAGAGCGAGAGTAAGTAGATACGTCCCTCTTGGATTCCGCGGCGCTGCTACAGCAAATGAGAGGTGAGATAGTCAGTGGCGAGACGATATCCGCGAGATCCATCCTGCTTTCGGACATACCCGTTCTTTTGGAGTTTATTGAAGACGTAGCGCACCCTGCGATAGAAAGCATCGAACTGCTCGATGTTGCCTGAAGCACCATTGCCCTCGTACCAGAGCGAGAAACTCGCCTGCTTGGCACTAACCCATTGTGTCTTGCTGTAGTTATTGAAGCGGTACACCACACCCAAGACCTGTTTAGCAATCGCATCCAGTGCGTCAAACCCCGCTCCGAACATTTGCCGCAACTCCGTCAGGTAGCCACGACTCATAAGAACGCGGTCAGCAACGTAGACTGGGTGAGTGGCGGTGCTCTTGGCGTGCTTCTGAATCAACCCGGCGCTTTCCATCGAGCGCAACGCGCCAAAATGGTTGTTGTCAGGAGTCAGGAGAATCGTGTAACCGAGTTCCTGATTGGCCCATTCGGACTTGATCAGGTAGCTCAGTAACAACTTCTGCTCTTCCGTTGGCGCGTTGCCAAGCAATCGATCCTCAATGTGGCGATCGAACGATACGAATAGCCTTTCCATCCGCTCATCGAGCAAACGGCCGGCGCAGAGGTGCAGACCGACCTCCTCGGACCTGATGCGGTAGAAGGGCAAATCCATCTGGTTCTGGAGGCACATATTGACCAGCGTGGCCATCCCGATGCCTCGCCCCTCCCATTTCCGATAGACTCGAAGCACATCCGCCAGCTTGGGGTTGCGCGGCTTGGCTTCGGGGAGAATCCGGTACAACGGAATAGCGTCGTCCGCCGCTTCGATCAACAACTGCGGGCGGAACGCGCCGGGATTCTGAATGGCAATGTGTCTCCCCGGCTCGATCGAGAGAATTACCTGCCGGTCAATCGAATAGTCGCGGTGCGCCAGGGCGTTGTTGACGGTTTCACGAAGCAGAGCGACAGGGTACTGTGGCTGGCTTGTCCCGCCTTCGCGTGCGCTTACGCCGACCTGGATGTTGCGGAGAAGGTAGCCTAATCCTGATTCCATAAGCTGCAGGATGTTGTCTACGAAATCCTGCTTATCGCGCACTACCTGCGAAGCGGGGTCAGCATCGCTCGTTTGTGACGGCATATCCACATAGCCATGCACGTGGCTGCGGAAACCCAGGCAATCACCGGGATGCTGCGCACAGACCAGTGCGCCCAGAACGGTTATCGCCCCGTTCTTCAGGAAGTATTTTCGCTCCAGGAAGGGTCTGGCCTGTTCGAGGTCAGGCTTGATGGATTCCACTGGCACCGGCTGGTTTAGCTGGTAGATGAACTGGTTCAGCTTGTCGAGGTCCAGGTCCGCAAGCGTCAGACCGGCAACCGGCTGCAGTTCGCGTGCATGGGAGGCTTCCCGCTTGAACTCCTCCTGTGCCTCAAGTTCGGCGGGAGTTATTTTGTGGTCGCCGGTGAGGATGCGCTTGTAAGCTGTGTTTCTGTAGAAGACGAACTTTCGGTCAGCCGCCAACTCATCGATGTACACCACTGCCACACGTCCGCCTGGAAGATCGCGCAGTTGCATCGGGGGGAAGCAGTCTGACAGATCCTGCGCCACGCCGTTGTCATCAGTGAACTGCTTTGATACTTCCTTGAGCTTGGGCTCGGCGTGGTCCTTCCACCCGGTGATTACATAGCGTCGTGCAGGCCCGGTGCCCTCTTCCCTCACGCCCAGAACCATGATGCCGCCACGCGTATTAAGGAAGGCGTTGATGGTCTTGTGCCTCTCCGTCCACTCCCCGCCATCGGCCGGGACCGGCTTGATCTCCAGCGCATCCGTCTCCAGACTCGCAAAACGCCCTTGCTGGATCAACTGCGATAGCTCATTCAGGATCTGATCAATGAACTTCATACCGCGAAACACTCGCTTCCCTCGGTCGGAGCCGCGCGAACCATGAAATCCGGCGCTCATGGCATAATCCTACCTCGTGAGTATAGCGGATTCCATCGACCCGAGCAGGAGGACGAGAGAGCAGGGGCCGAAAAGGAACTCATCTTGTTTTCTGTTTCAGGACACAGCGAATTGGCTCATGTCTGAGCTGTCAGAGACTCTTATCTCTGCGGTTGGTCCGTTCGTTGGAATTGGGGTGTGGGGAGAAAAGCGCCCGGGCCCACCCAGGCGAGGTGCTGCGCAGACGGCATGGTCTACGTTGGGGCATGGGGTGAGGCCCATTTCGCGATGGTCAGTTGTTGGTGTGCGGGCTCAGTTGCGCGATGGTCGCGGGGTGAGTGGCCGCGCTCCACTGCCTCTGTGCTATCTCTGGTTGCTGGTTGTGAAAGAGCGGATTGGAGATTGGAGATGGTCAGCGAGAGATACCGGCACCTTCGGCGAAGCTGCCGTAGGTGTGTGTGGATATTGTCTCGCCCCTTCGGGGCTTCTGGTTTTTGTGATGATGATACCCAGGGCTGCGGCGGGTACGCCTTGCCCTGGGCTGTGCACTTGACGCCCCGGTTGGGGCTGAGGAGGAGCGGTGGATGTACAGAATGGCGCGGGTACGCGGGGCTGGCTACTGGCGCACGACCAGGTGGCCCTGGCCGGTGCGTTTGGCTTCGTAGAGAGCGCTGTCGGCTCGGCCGATGGCGTCGGTGGCGGTGCCGGGATTGCGTTGGTCGGTGATCCAGACACCCATGCTGAGGGAGATGTTGACGGCTGCCTTGGGGGTGCTGACGGGGGTGGCCACTACTGCGCGGTGGATGCGCTGGCAGACATCGCGGGCGTGGGGCTCAGCGCAATTGCTCAGGACGAGAATGAATTCATCGCCGCCGTAGCGGCCCACGGCATCGTAGGGGCGCAGCTGCGTCTGGATGCGGCTGGCGGCCGCGCACAAGGCGGCATCGCCCACGAGGTGGCCGTGGATATCGTTGATCTCTTTGAGTTTGTCGAAGTCGGCCATGACCACGGCGATGCTGTAGCCGAAGCGGCGGGCCCGCTGCAACTCGCGGTCGAGGATGGTCATGAGGGCGCCACGGTTGAACGCGCCGGTCAGGGGATCGTGCAGGGCGTGGCGGCAGAATTCATGCTGGAGACGCAGAAAACGCGTGGCGGCACGTAGATGTAGTTCAAAACGGCCGGTGCCGGGGGCATCGCGGATTACATCGTCAGCGCCGGTGCGCAGGTATTGGTTGGCGGTGGCATCGTCGGCGGATTCGTCCAGGACAATCAGGTAGGGGCGGAGGGTCTCGGGCATCTCGCGCAGGGCCTTAACCATGCGATCCAGCGAACCTGGACCGGCGGATTCAACGCATACAGCGCCCATGCCGCCGCGCTGCAGTTCGAGCATGACATCGCTAAGAATACCGGCCGGGCAGGGCTGATAGCCTGACTCGGCGGCCACGGTGGTCATAACGCTCGTGGCGTCATCGAGGCCATGAAGAAGCAAAAGGCGGTCGCTCATGAAGGTCTTTCTGTATACGATAAGTACTGTAGCGGACGAAAGTTGCGGATGCCAGACTCGGTCTGATGGCAAAGCCGACGTTAAGGTCCTATCCTTCTGTGAGCAGTGGGTGCAGCGCATAGGCTTCAACTTTTGAATGGAGCACGGGATAGACTATGGGTCTTCTTGATGGCAAGAAGGGTGTGATCCTCAATATCGCCAACGATCGCAGCATCGCGTGGCACATCGCCAATAACGTGGTGAAGCAGGGGGGGCAATGCGCCTTTGGGTTCCTGCCGATGGAGAAGATGGAGCGACGGGTGCGGATGGCGATGCAGGAGGGGGGATTTGGCCAGATGCCGATATTCCCCTGCGATGTGAGTAGAGATGAGGACATCGCGGCGTTCTTTGCCAGTGTCCAACAGTCGCTGGGGACGATCGACTTTGTTGTCCATTCCCTGGCCTTTGCCAATAAGGCGTATCTGCAGGTCGGCAAGTTCACCGAGACACCACGCGAGGTCTTCAGGCAGGCCCTGGATATCAGTGCGTATAGCCTGATCGGACTGGCGCGGGCGGCGGCGCCGCTGATGCCTAATGGCGGCTCGATCATCTGCATGAGCTATCTTGGCGCGGAGAAGGTAATCCCAGGGTACAACGTGATGGGGGTGGCCAAGAGCGCGCTGGAGTCATCAGCGCGGTATCTGGCGTATGAACTGGGAGAGAAGCGGATCCGGGTGAATACGATCTCGGCCGGTCCGGTGCGCACGCTGTCGGCGATGGCGGTGGGGGGGATCGATTCAGTCTTCGAGCACGTGGAGAAGAAGAGCCCATTGCGGCGGAATATCGATGGGGATGAGGTGGGGCGGACAGCGGTTTACCTGCTTTCGGATCTATCCAGCGGCGTGACTGGCGAGACGATCTATGTGGATAGCGGCTTCAATGCGGTGGGCCTGTAAGTGGGTGAATGCGGGGCTTGCATAGTTGTGGCAGCGGGTTAAACTTCCGCGTCTTGCCGGTGCAGCAGATAGACACCGGGGTGTAGCTCAGCTTGGTTTAGAGCGCTTGGTTCGGGACCAAGAGGTCGTAAGTTCAAATCTTATCACCCCGATTTGCAGCCCTCCATCCTGGAGGGCTGCTTTGCTATGGGCCAGGGCCCATCTTGATTCCAGGGAATTGACATGGTGACCAGACGGAACTATCGCGAAGAGATCGAATGCGCTTTGGCCGGCGGCCGGCCTGACTATATGCCGTTCATGGCGTACGAGGGGCATATGCCCCCATTGGCCGACCGGGCGGAACTTGAGGGCATGGGGCTGGCGGTGTGCGCGCGAGCGTCTGTCGCGAAGGAAACGACGCCGAATGTCGAACTCAAGATCGAGGAAATCGGCCCGGGACGCCTGAAGGTGACACATGTGACACCAGTGGGCGAGGTGTACAAGATCTCGCAGCAGGGGGCGGGCGGGTCTTGGGCGCCGATCGAGCATTACATCAAGAAGAAGGACGACTTCCACGTGGCGGAGTTCATCGTCAGCGACCGTCGCTACGAGGCGGACTATGATGCGTTTCGGGCGTGCCAGGCGAGAGTGGGCGACAGCGGGATTGTTCTGGCCGGCGCTGCGGCAGCGCCGCTTCTGGACATGCAACTGGATTGGCTGGGGCAGATGGAGTTCTGTTACCAGTTGGCCGACAGCCCTGAATGCATCGAGAGCTTGCACGAGGTGATGTGGAAGTCGCAGCAGTCGCTGTTGCGGATCGTGGCCGATAGCCCAGCGCGATACGTGAACTATTGTGGCAACGTGGTGGCGGCCATGCTCGGGATGGAAAGTATCCAGAGGTACATCGAGCCGTGCTACAAGGCGTTTGCCGACATGCTGCACGCCACGGGAAAGAAGATCGGTACACATGCCGACGCGGACAACGCGCTGCTGCTGGAGACGTACCGCAGGGCGGGATTCGACTACATCGAGGCGTTTACTCCGCCGCCGGATTGTGACGTGTCGGTGGAGCAGTTCCGTCGCGAATTGCCGGGCACGGTGCTGTCGATCAACTTTCCCTCGAGCCAGCACCTGTGCAACGATGCGCGGATTGCCGAGATCACGCGAGAGCTTGTCGCGCAGGCCGGGGACCGCAAGGGAGTGCTCTTTGGCGTGACCGAGGATGTCCCGCCCGAGCATATCACGCGCAGTTATCGAATGATTCTCAAGACGTTGCGGGAGTTGGATCGGGAGTAGGCGTATCCAGTTCAGTCCAGCCAACGCAACGGTCCAATCGGTCAACGGCAGATATCGAGAGGGGTACAAGGAGAGGTAATGATGCGGATATTCGACATCAACGGGCAGTACTTCATCGGCCGGCCCTCCAGTAGAGATGACTATCGCCGGTTCCTGGACCAGGCGGAGGTGGTGGGGTTGGTGCTCAGCGGGATCGACTTGAAGTTAAGCCATTCGAACGACTTTCCCTTCATGTCGGAGTTCCGCACGAGCAACGCACAGGCGCGAGACTTCATTGCGGAACTTGATGACACCAGAGTCGTGCCCTTTTTCTTTGTCGATCCGCGGCAGGCAGATGCCGCGCGCCAGGTGGAACAAGCCGCTCGCGATGGGTTCCGTGGGATAAAGATGTACCCGCCGCAAGGATGGTTTCCGGACGAACCGCGTGTGCTGGACGCCTTCCGAGCTGCGCAGGAACAGGATCTGCCGGTGTTTCTGCACATGGGAAGAACGAGTGCGCATCCGCAACTGCGGTCAATCTACGCAATGCCCGCGCGGTTGGAGGGCATGGGGCTGGTGTGTCCGCGGCTGAAGGTAATCCTGGGGCACTTTGCCGCTCCGTGGAGCCTGGAAGCCAGTGCTTTGAGCAAGAGCTTCCGATTCTACTTTGACCTGTCCACCAGCGGGAGTTTGAGTACCGAAGCGATTCGCTTTGCTGCGCGGTGTCCGGACCTGGGGATTGAGCGACTCGTGCTGGGAACGAATGGCACGGGGGCAAACAATATGGATCTGGCGCGCGGGACGGTCGAGCGACTTCGCGTGTGTGGACTTAGCGAAGAACAGATCGCGAAGGTTGCCAGTGATAACGCGCTGGCGTTGCTGGGTCTGGACGGTGCGTTTGCGCGATCCCAATCTGCACAAGTAACAGGAGTGAACCATGCTGCCAATCGTTGATTTGCACAGCCATTACGTGACGTCAGTACCCGATGCCGTGGAGAACTACCGCCGCCTGGCGGCATCGGACCAGGTGCATCGTGTGGTCGTTTGCGCCCTGGACTTGAAATTGCCCTTCAGCAGCGATTGGCCGTACATGTCCAGTTTCAACACCACCAACCAGCAGTTGGAGGAGATGATCCGGCAGGTTGCCAGCCCGAAGCTTGTGCCGTTCTGCCATGTGGATCCGCGCGAGGCAGATGCGCCTCGACAGGTGGAGCATTGGGTCCGCCAGCGCGGCATGCGTGGAGTGAAGCTTTACCCGCCGCAAGGCTGGTACCCGAACGACCCGCGATGCATCGAAGTGTGCCGGGTCATCCAGGAGTTGGGCGTGCCGGTGCTCTTCCATATGGGGCGGGTGGCGTCGCATCCGGGACTGCGCTCGGAATACGCCCGGCCGATCTACCTGGAGGAGATCGGATTGGCGTGCCCGAAGCTTAAGTTGATTGTCGGCCACTTCGCAGCGCCGTGGTACTTTGAGGCCATCCACATCGCCATGAGCTTTCCGGAGTGGACATTCGACCTGACGACGTCGGGTCACTGGAATACTGAGGCGATCCACTATGCCTGCAAAGTTCCATGGGATCCGGGTATCAAGCGGATCGTGCTGGGAACCGACGGCACCGGCGCGGACAATCTCAACCGCGTGCGCGAGACTCGCGAAATGCTTCAGCCTGGCGGGTTCACGGAAGAAGAGTTTGACCTGATGTTCCACTACAACGGACTGCGCGTGCTGGGCGAGGAATTGCCGGCGCGCAAGTGAGGAATCGCCGGTTGCCAGCTTGTTGAGATGGCGTGATCCGGCATTCCTGCCTTCTTATTCATTGGGGAATTGCCCGGCCAGGAACCCTTCAAGCTTCTTCGCTCGCACGGGATGCTGCAGTTTGCGGATGGCTTTTGCTTCCACCTGCCGCACGCGTTCGCGTGTGACCTTGAAGATGCGGCCAACCTCTTCCAGCGTGTAGGTATAGCCATCGCCGATCCCATACCGCAGCTTGATGATCTCGCGCTCGCGATAGGTCAACGTCTTGAGGACCTGCTCGATTTTGTCCTTGAGCATCTCCTGCGTGGCGGTCTCGACAGGGTTCTCCGCCTTTTCATCCTCAATAAAGTCGCCGAAGTAGGAATCTTCACTCTCACCGACCGGCCGATCCAGCGAGATCGGGTGACGGCTGATCTTCAAAACCCGGCGGGTTTCGCTGACCGTCATCTTGGCCTTCTTGGCAATCTCGTCAATCGTCGGCTCGCGCCCAAGCTCCTGCGTCAACATCTTGGAGATGTTCCGCAGCTTGCTCATTGTCTCGATCATGTGCACCGGAATGCGAATCGTCCTGGCATGATCGGCAATCGCGCGGGTGATGGCCTGGCGAATCCACCATGTGGCGTAAGTGCTGAACTTGTAGCCGCGGCGGTATTCGTATTTGTCCACCGCCCGCATCAACCCGGTATTGCCTTCCTGGATGATGTCGAGGAAGGAAAGACCGCGGTTGCGGTACTTCTTGGCAATCGAGACCACGAGGCGAAGGTTGCCGCCGGAGAGCTTGCGTTTGGCCTCTTCGTACTTGAAGAATATCTTGCGGACGGCGGTCACCCGCCGATGCAGGTTCTGGGCATCTTCCAGCACCAGGTCCTCAAGGCCCGACAGTTCGGTTTCGCAGACTTCCAGATCCTCGCCGGGGTCTTTGACCTTTTTCAGTTCCTCGATGCGCTGCTCGAGTTCCAGCATCTTTATTGAGATACTCGAGAGCTTGCGCATCAGGGGCGTTACTTTGCTGGTGCGCAACGAGAGTTCTTCCAGGAGTTTGGTGGCACGGCGGCGGCGGCGGCGAATCGCCAGCTTCAGGACCTCTTGATCCTTCTTGTTTTTCATCTGGCGCATCGTCGTCCACTCTTCCTGGTTGCGCCCGAGCATCTTGCGGACGGTCTCCAGGTTCATGGGAATGCGCTGGCCGATGGTGCCTTTATCTGCCTGCCCTTCGGCCGTGCTGATCTTCATGGTCCGATCAAAGGGCAGGTCGCCTTCGTCCACCTGCTGCAGAATCTCAACGGCCGAGTTGAGGCAGTAATCGCTCTCCAACACCTTGGAACGGAAGATCTTGCGGAATACCTCGATCCGCTTGGCGAGGCTGATTTCCTCGGTCCGGATAAGTAGGGGGATCTCACCCATCTGGGTGAGGTACATGCGGACCGGATCGTCGATCCGTTTGCTGGAGGCCTCGGCCAGTTCCTCTTCCAGGTTCAGGTCGAGGTCTTCTTCCTCTTCCTGTCCGGCCTCGGCCTCCACCTTCTCCATTTCCGGGTCTTTCTTGAGAACCGGAATAGGTGCAGGCGTGGGGATGCGTATCGGCGGGGGCGGCGGAAGCACGATCTTGGGCTTCGGGCCTTTCTGGAACTCTCCAATATCCGCGCCGTCGATGAGCCGGATGCCCATTTCATCGAGCATCATCAGCAATGAATCCAACTTGTCCGGCGAGACAAGCTCATCCGGCAAGCGATCATTCAACTCTTCGAAAGTTAAGAAGCCTTGTGATCGCCCGATGTCGATCAATTCACGCGTGCGACGCTCGACCTCTTCGGGTGAGCCTGACCCGATCAGGGGTGATTCCATCGATGACATAGCTTGTAGTATTTCAATCCAGCCCAATCCACTATGGACTGGTCAGCCGCGGCAGAGTCGCACTCCAGGCCAAGGATCTCGGGGTTGTTCCCGATCCCTGTAACGTGGCGTATCGACTCGCCGTTGGCACGGCGGTACTTGCGTGGCCCGGCAAAGGGCCAACCGCCGGCCGCCGGATGCATGGGCAAACCACCCGGGCATCCGGTAGGGGGCAGCAGTATATAGGGCTACCCCGGGCGGACAAGAGTTTACTGATCCGCCTGCTTTTGGGAAGGGGTGCTGCCTGCCAAGCTCAGGTATTGCATCCCTTCCGGTTTTTACGCTATTGGCAGCTCGCCTTCCGCAGGCTCACTTCCAGAAGTCATTGTAGGCATGTTTCCGCGTTGCGGGGGAACGAGAAACGTCGACTCCATCATACGCTGCCTAGAATCCCCGACGCGGATCCTCTCGCCGTGCCGCGTCGGACAGTCGCTGCAGTGCATCAACCTCAGACTGCTCATCTTCTGCGGTCTCGCCCTTGGAACCACGGCGAAGCTGTGCAGTGAGTTTGGCCCGTTCGCGAGACTCACGTGCGTACCTGATGTGTTCTACCGCCTGACTGAGCGTTGCGTTGATTTGGTCATCCTGGTCGGCCGAGCTCATCAGGGCAATTGCCAGTTCCGATAGGCCAAGCGGCCCGAGAATGGTCAGAAACTCGGTAAACTGGATATCGCCTTCGTTTTTCTGATGGTCCCAGATGACCTGAGCCAGTTTCCGGTTGGCCACATCGACAAAATCGTCCAGCATGACCTGTATTTGCACCTCATGCCACGAGGAGGGCTGCGCCATCAGGCACGCCAGAATCTGACGTTCAGCGCGCGTCTGGGCATTGAGCGGGCCGGAATGTACAGGGGCCATCGGGACTGTTGGCGCCGTTGGCTCGCCCGGGGACGGGCGGACCGCGCTGTCACCTGAACCGGCCTGAGATGCGCGGGCGGGCGGTTTCCGCGACTTGAACCTGCGGTTCAGATCGTCCACCCCAATTCCCGTGAGCCGGCTCACACGAGTTACGGCTGCGCCCCAACGCAGCGAATCGACCGGTCCGCCGGCACGGGCATCCGACATCGCCTGCAGATATTCCTCAACAGCCTTCTGCTGGCCGGTGATGTCGCCATCGCTGGACCGGTATCGCTGGTCGAGCTGCTTCCACTTGTAACTGAGGGCATCCTGGGCACCGTCGATGATCTGTTGCATACCCTGGGCGCCATGTTTGAGCAGGTACTCGTCGGGATCGAGCTTCTCAGGGATGGTGCCGATCAGCACCTCGATCGGCTGCGTCAGGAACAGTTCCACCGCGCGGTTGACCGCCAGATCGCCGGCGACATCAGGATCGAACATCAGTACGATGCGGTCGGCATACCGGCGGAGCAGGTTGACATGCGGCCCTGTCAGGGCTGTGCCCAGCGCTGAAACGACATTGGTTACGCCAAACTGGTGGCACATGATCGCGTCGGTATACCCCTCGGCGATGACCACGGTCCGCGTCTCCACTATTCTTTGCCGCGCCAGATCCAACCCGAAGATACAGCGGCCCTTGGAGAAAATCGGGGTCTCGGGGCTGTTCAGGTACTTGGCCGGGTCATCCGAGCCGGGCATGACTCGGCCGCCAAAGGCGATCACGCGGCTTTGCTCATCGCGGATCGGAAACATGAGCCGATTGCGGAAGGTGTCATAGTAGCTGTTGCGCTCTTCGTTGTGCTTGAGCAATCCGGCCTTTAACAGTGCCTCAGGAGCGAATTTGCGGCCAACCGGACCCTTGAGTAGCCCATCCCAACCGTTAGTTGCCATGCCGATCTGGAACTTCGAAATGGCGTCCGCGTTGAAGCCCCGTTTGTCCAGATATTCGCGTGCCGGCTGCCCTTGCGGCTGGCGGAGCAAGTCCTGGAAGTAGGCACAGGCGGCCGACTGGGCGTCCAGCAGAAGCTGCCGTTCCGAGGCCGACTCGCTGCGGCCATCGAACTTCGGGATGGCGATACCCGCCTTTTCCGCCAGTTGGTGCATCGCCTCGACAAACTCGATGCGATCCCGCTTCATCACGAAGTCGATCGCATTCCCGCCCGCTTTACAGCCGAAACAGTAGAAGAATTGTCGCGTGGGGTTCACGCTGAAGGAGGGCGTCTTCTCCTGATGGAAAGGGCACAGGCCGGTGAAGCCACGTCCAGATCGCTTCAGAGTGACGGTCTGACTGACCAGTTCGACGATGTCAGTCGCCTGGAGGACTTGGCCCTTCAGATCAGCGCCGGGACCGGCCATATGTTCACAACCCTCTCTGTAACAACGATTCGCCTACTCAGCTACAAAACATACCCCGGGAATGCTGCGCGATAGTACCCGCGCGCGCTAAAGATTGCCAAAGCGGTCAGGTGAGATCGACAGCATGAGCATGACCGTTCTCCTCGGACCCCGTCACTTCACCAGCGTTGGGAGATGGCGTGCATACGGAGTTTGAGAGTTGTAGACTAACTAAGGAATCGGCAAGGCAGACTAGCTGCCTGTTTCTATTTCCAGGAGGAATAATCACATGAAAAACCACCCGGATCATACCCTTGTGGTTACTGGTTGCATCATGGCACTTTGCATGGCGTTAACTTCGTGTCGAAGCGAGGATTCCCATTCTGCGGCTCGGCTAGGTGGTCAGGAAGGAAAAGAATGGAAAGTGATCGGCCCGGGCGCCGGCGGCGGTGTCTTCATTCCCACGATTAGCCCGTTTGATGCCGATCTGGTGTTCTGCAAGGGCGACATGACGGGGGTCTTTGCTACATCTGACGGCGGTAAGAACTGGAAGACGTTCAATCTGATGGCGGTAGCCCAGGATTTCAAGTTTGATCCTTCTGATCCAAACGTCGTCTATGCAGCAAGCAGGGGATACCTTTACGACGAAGACCGTGGATCGGGACTTACCATGCTATACCGGTCCGATGACAAGGGGAAAACCTGGAGAGCCATTTTCCCCGACCCCCAGAGAATACGGCCGCTAGAGAAACTTCAGTCCACGGCGTTCTTGCCTTCCCAGCTTCTCCAAGGGATGCCGGATGGGTCAATCGACAAGATCCAGATTGATGCCGCCGATCATAACCGGATATATCTTGGGCTCTCCCCGTTGCGGCCGTATATCGGACCACTGCCTCAAGGTACAGCTCATATGACATTTCTGGTGGGAACCGATAATGGAGGGAAAGACTGGAGGAAGATCGCCGAGGTCCCCGGAACTTCTGTCCTGGGCATCTTCCCTCGCGCGGCCGGAAACAATGAGCAGTTAACGGTGATAACCGATGAGGCCTGCGCAAGCGTCAACCGGAACACGGGGAAAGTTCAAATGCTTTCCCATCCCGAAGGGAAACTCATCGCATCGGGAGGCGGCAGTGCATCTGGAAAGACCCTTCTCTATCTCATCTCGCAAACGCCGCGGGATGACAAAGGCAACTCATCGGCAAGTCTCTATCTCAGCAATGACGGTGGCGCCAATTGGAGAAACATCAATAACGATGTGCTTAGGGATTACCCGGCTGATCAGCCACATGTACTCCATGCAGTGGGCGTCTGCGAAACTCGCCCTGAAGTAGCGTACCTGTCGATGGTCTCAAAGGTACAGGGAACTGATGGCAAGATGCACGGCAAGTATGAGATCTATAAGACGTTCAATTCCGGTCAGAACTGGTCACCAGTTTATTCGGCAACTGACACTGAGGTGACGAGCAAGAATTTCAGTGATTCCTGGCTAAACCAGGTTTATGGGCCGGGTTGGGGCGGCGATGTCCTGACACTGGGAGTCGCACCGGGCAATCCTGATATCTGCTATGCCACCGATTACGGGCAGATGTACAAGACCTCTGACGGTGGGAAGACATGGAATCAGGTTTGCAGTCAAAACAAACCGGATGGATCGGTTACCACAACCGGCCTTGACCTGACCTGCTGCTACGGCGTTGCCTTTGACCCGTTCGACAAGAACCACCTGATCATCTCCTATATTGATATCGGACTGTTTCACTCCTTCGATGGCGGTAAGTCATGGCGCCACTTGGTGGAGGGCATTCCCGGCAATTGGGTGAACACTTGCTATAGCATTCGATTTGATCCGACTGTTAAGGGACGGGTCTGGTCTACGTGGGCTAACAAGCATTCATTGCCGCGCCGTTCTCAGTTTGGCGATGGCATGTTCGCCGGCTATTACGGTGGGGTTGCCGTTTCTGACGATGGCGGAAGGACGTGGAAGACATCTACCAATGGGTTGCCGGACAATTCCATTTCCACTGATTTGTTGATAGACCCGACCAGCAATCCCAATGCACGGACACTCTATCTCAGTACGTTCAATCAGGGACTGTTTAAGTCAGCCGATGGCGGGAAATCGTGGAGTGCCGCCAGTGCGGGCTTGAAGGATAGCCGTTATGGCTGGGAGATGAGGCTAGCTGGTAAACGAGTGTATGCCCTTTGTGTCAGGGGGTGGAGGGGAGAAGCAACCATCGATGGCAAGCTTTATTACAGCGACAATGGAGGGCAGAACTGGAACGAAGCGAATCTTCCCGCAGGAGTCACCGCTCCGAGCGATCTGCTGGTTGACCCGAAAGATGCTGGGCACATGTACTTGAGCTGCTGGCCAAAGCACGAAAAGGGCGCTGATGTCTGCGGCGGCGTGTATGAATCCAGCGATGGCGGCAGAAGCTGGACACAGCGATTTGATCAGAGAGTCCGTGTCTTTGCAGCGGCCTTTGATCCTGCCGATAGTCGGAAGATCTATATCAATACGTTTCAGAATGCCGCGTATCGAAGCGATGACGGCGGCAAGACCTGGAACCGTATTCCTGGATATCGCTTCAAATGGGGTCATTGCCCTATTCCCGATCCCAACCATCCGGGAATGCTATACCTGACCACATACGGGGTGAGCGTTGAGTATGGGCCTACGCAGGGAACGGCGGAGGATTTCGGAAGGATTGTGAATATCCCCGAATCGTGGTGGTAATGCGTTGGACATTACTTCGCCTGCTCGCGCAGTTGCGCCAGTCGCTGACTCGCGGAGCGGTCGATCCACGAGGCAGGGTACTCGGCTTTCAACTGCTCAAAGGCGTGGATCGCCTCCGCCGTCTTTCCTGCACGCTGCAGGGCGTCGGCTTCTCCGAAGCGCTGTTCCCCAACGGTCAGAGCGCCGGCAAAGATGCGGATCGCATCTTCGGTGCGAATGGTCTGCGGGAGCTTGTCCAGTGCTGGCGGGTGAGGGGCGGTCAGAATCTCATAGGCGGCAGGCACCCGCTCGCGGAAGAGACGGCTGCGGTAATCCCGTTGCCAGTTGAACGCATCGCCGGCTTCGCGTTGGCCTGCCGGTTCGATCTCGGCGATGGCGAGGCTGTCCGCCCCGTTCGCTTCGGCAACGACCTTGCCCTTGGGGGAGATGACCATGCTTCCACTGCCGCGCTTCGCGACGATGAGCCATAAAAGATTGTCGGCCGCGCGGGTGCGGAAGGCAGCGCGGTCTATGTCTCCCTCCCCTAGGGAAGCTCCGCCCAGCGTCGGGACAAATACCACATCTGCACCGCTCAGTGCCAGGCAACGCGTGGTCTCGGGGAACATCATGTCGTAGCAGATTGCCATCCCGACGCCGCCCAGGTCGGGCGTCTCGAACACGGGGAAAGAGTCGCCGCGGGTCCGGGCCTGCTCGGTGATTGGCAGGTTCACCTTGTTGTAATGTCCCAACTCCCGGCCGTCCCGGCCGATAAAAAAGGCGGTGTTCCGCGAGGTGCCATCCTTCTCCACGGTGTCGTTGCAGACGATCAGGTACATGCGATGTGAAGCGGCCGCGCGTCCCAGGCGCTCGATCATCCGCGACACGGCAGTGGGCAACACCTCCTGCAACCGATCCGGATGTGCTGCCTCCCACTTTAGCAGTCCCAGAGTATCTTCCGGGAATGCGATCGCATCACATTTGGCTTCACCAGCCTTGTGAACGAGCTGCTCCAGTTCGCCCAGGGACTGATCGACTTGGCCAAGCACCGCCGCCGTATCCGCAATCCGCCAATCCACCGTGCGGTCGCGCGTCTGCGCGGCCGCCACCCGCAGCGTCGAGTTCTTCACTGCAATCTCCTGTTTCTGCTGTCCCGCCTCCGCCCCATCCGCAGGTGCTGTCAAACCCCAAAGGCCACTAACGGCAAGCAGCAGCCCAACGACATAAAGCTTTGCGCTATTCATGATGACACGCTTTCACTGATAGGACACGAATCTCGCGGGCGGTTTTGCGACAGCCGCCAAGGGCAATGTATCACCGGGCTCTGTGCCGGCAATGGGGAGATGGAGCGGATGGAGCGTTTCGCCGTCCGTGGCGCCGCGATCGCTGCCATCCGTCGTTGCGTGGGCTTCTGAATTGCCTATGCTCTGAGTTTGTCTTGGAGAAGGACGAGCATGCACTATCGCAATCCAATCATTCCCGGGTTTCATCCTGATCCGTCGATTTGCAGAGTTGGCAGCGATTTCTACCTGGTTACCAGCAGTTTTGAGTACTTCCCGGGCGTACCGGTATTCCATAGCCGCGATCTGGTGAGTTGGAAGCAGATCGGGCATTGCCTGACGCGCAAGAGTCAATTGCCGCTGGAAAAGGCTCGGTCTTCGGGCGGGATCTATGCGCCGACGATCCGGTATCACGATGGCCGGTTCTATATGGTGACGACCAATGTCTCGCATGGCGGAAACTTTTATGTGTCGAGCGAAGATCCAGCCGGTGAGTGGTCGGAACCGATCTGGGTGGACCAGCCGGGAATCGACCCATCGCTGCTGTTTGATGGTGATGGCAAGGTGTACTTTGTCAGCACCAGTGCCAAGGACCCCAAGGGCAGTCGGGGATCGTTTCAATCGCAGGTAGACATTGCGACGGGAAAGGTGGGTGAGTGCCGGCACTTGTGGAATGGGACAGGCGGGGCGTATCCGGAAGGGCCGCATGTGTTCAGGAAAGATGGATGGTATTACCTGCTGATGGCGGAGGGTGGCACGGAGTTTGGCCATATGGTGACCATTGCGCGCAGCCGCAATGTGTATGGGCCGTTTGAACCTTGTCCGCACAATCCCATATTGAGCCATCGCAGCATCGATACACCGCTGCAGTCGACGGGGCATTCGGATCTGGTCGAGGATGAGCAGGGACGTTGGTGGATTGTGTTCCTGGCATGCCGGCATGTGGGGTATCCCAGGATGCACCATATCGGCCGGGAGACGTGCCTGGCGCCGGTGGAGTGGACGAAGGATGGATGGCCGGTGGTAAACGGAGGCCGGCCGGTGGAACTGGGGGTGGAGACGGATCGGCCGATGGCGCAGCAGGTTCGATCGGCGGGGTTTGTGGAGAACTTTGCATCGCCAAAGCTGGGGCTGCAGTGGAACTTCCGGCGGAATCCGGATGATGGGGCCTGGTCGCTGTCGCGACGGGCAGGCCGGTTGGCGTTGCGATGCGTGGCGACGACGCTGTCGGATGTGTCCTCGCCCGCGCCGGCGTTTGTGGGGTGTCGGCAGGAACACCTGACGTGTCAGGCGGCAGTGGAGATGGATTTCCGGCCGGAGTTGCCGGGGGATGAGGCCGGGATGACGGTAATCATGAATGAGAAGTATCGGTGCGATATTGCCGTGACGAGGCGCGAGGGGAAGCGGGTGGCGTTTTTAAGGCGGTGTGTCGGGTCGCTGGTGGCCGAGACCGGGACGCAGGCGATTGGTGAAGGGCCGGCCACGCTGTGCATTGCGGCGACGCCGGAGTGGTATGAGTTCACGGTGCAGGTTGCTGGCGGTGCGACGATTGCACTAGGCAAGGCAGAAGCTCGGCACCTATCGACGGAACTGGCGGAAGGGTTTACAGGAGTGTATCTGGGGATGTATGCGACGGGGAATGGGGCGGACAGTCCCGCTTGGGCGGAGTTCGAGCGGTTTGAGTACAGGGGCGATTGAGAACGAATGGGAAGTACCCATGGCGCGGAAATTCAAAGGCAGTATTGAGCAGCTCAAGGCGGTTGTTGAAATGACCGGCTCCAGTGGCGAGTGGCTGGATAAGGGCAGGGGGTACTGGCAGTTTCGCGGTAATGACAACGCGATTCTGAACTGGTGGCAAAGCAGCGGGACGATCACGTTCCAGGGGCCGGTAGTGGAGCGACAGGAGTTTGAGGTAATCGTTGATCTGGCGATCATGAAGTTTCTGTCGCAGCAGGAGACGGACGAGGGCGTTATCATAGAACCGCGGAAACTTCCGCCGATTCAGCCGATCAGGGCGGGGCGGTATCGGCACTACAAGGGGAAGGAGTATGAGGTGATCGGCGTTGCCAGGCACAGCGAGACGCTGCAGGAGATGGTGGTGTATCGGGCACTATATGGGGAGCGGGGTCTATGGGTGCGGCCCAAGGGGATGTTCTGCGAGGAGGTGGAGGTGGAGGGACGCAAGGTGCCGAGGTTCCAGCTCATTGAATGAAC
Organism: uncultured Phycisphaerales bacterium; assembly: GCA_903871935.1. GTDB lineage: Bacteria > Planctomycetota > Phycisphaerae > Tepidisphaerales > Tepidisphaeraceae > CAIQIQ01. The sequence goes on along the minus strand of CAIQIQ010000023.1, from coordinate 66,503 downwards.
CCGGCGGCCGGAACGGTTCATCGAGTCACGTTGTTACCGGTACGCATCGCACTCTCAGCAGATGTGGCTTGCTCTGGTCGATCTGGGGCACGACCTCGTGGTGTACGGGGTCAAAACCAGTTTGCCTCAACTCCTCCAGTACCTGTGCGGGTTGCAGAATGCGGCGGTGGGGCAGATACCACTGACCCGAAAATCGCGCGGCTTCGTCGTAATCCTGGGCATCATCTATCCGCAGCCACAGCATCCCGTCATCGTCGATGCGGTAGCGCTGGCCGATCCGTAGCTTGTCATGCCAGACCATCATCTCAACGATGAACACTCCGGCATCTTTCAGCAGCAGACGAATCGCCGCCAGAGCCCGCTGCCGGCTGGCGTTGTGGGCCAGGCAGTGCAGGCAGTGTCCGTCGACAATGAGGTCGTAGGGGCCGAAACCTGGTGGCATGTTGCAGATATCGGCCACCACAAAGCGAACCTGGAGCTGCCGCATGTCTGCGTGCCGATGCGCCATCGCGATGGCGGAGGCAGAGATGTCGATGCCATCCACAGTGAATCCGTGCGCAGCGAGAAAACAGGAGACGGGGCCGGTGCCACATCCGACCTCCAGGGCACGTCGTCCTTGTCTATCCGGGCCGCTAAGGGCCAGGGTCTGCTCAACAAATGGCCGCAGAACAAAGTTCTCAAAGTTGGCCGAAGGATCTGATTGCTCATCCCAAGAGGTCTTGCCTTCGTGCTGCAACTGGCGGTATACAGCCTCATCGTGTTGGTAATGCTTCCTGGGCATCCGGAACTGTTTCTCCAATACGTCAGTCGCCCTTTCCCGCACGGGCCTCGTTCACTGGCGGTAACGGTTCGCTTGGCGGTACGCCATATTTGCGCTGGCGGGCGCGGCCCCAGGGACAGCCGCCGAAGGTGACGATTGACTCGATCTTCTGCAGCACCTGAGCGAATCGGTTGCCTTGCCGGGCACGGGTGCAGACCGGGCAGCGTTTCTCACAGTACTCGGGATCGAAGTAAGGCATAGTTCACTGTGACAGAGGCAGATGCAGTTTGTACGTCGGCCGCGTTGGCGTCAATGGTCGGCTTACGCATGTCGATCAGGTAGTCGTCATTGTCCGTTTCTTTAGCTGTCGCGCCCACAGGGTCAGCCAGAGAGTCATCACGATCATGCACCAGACGAGGATGCGGAAGATGATGATGACCCGGAGGAAGATACGCTGCATCAGGGGCCAGGTCATGTCCGGTCCCCACAGATGCAGAATCCATGCTGGATGAGTGGTCGTGACGCAGAGGTAGGCTAACCAGAGGAGGATGACAAAGCCGATGGCGACGAGGACTGTCCACCATCCCGCCACGGCGGCCGATCGAACACGCAGTGTGAAGAGATCGTTCATAGCGACCTCGCTTTCGATGCTGAATGCTATCTAATTGTATTGCTGGCCCGCATGTGTTCTCTGCAAGTTAAAGACGGCAGGGCGTGGTTCGAACGCGGGCGAGAGCGCCGCGACCTACCTGGACAATTCCACGATCAAGCGGGTTGCTCGCTCTCGCAGCGACGCGAAGTCGGATGGGCTGGCCAGAGCCTTGGACGAGGTGTAGGGGTCCTTGTCCAGGGAGCAGGCTTTGTCTACGTCGGCCAGAAAGGTCTGTGCTTCGACGATGGCGGGGACGCTGGAGCCTTTTTTCTGGGTGGCATCGAGCTTGGCCTTGAGGGTCTTGAGGTAGCGGTAATCGTTGATGCCCTGGCTGATCTGCTCGAGCCAGACAGTGGAGTTGATGCCGTTCTTGCTTGGGTAGGTAACGCCCCAAGAGCCTTCGATGTCGGACATGTCGTAGTAGGGCACGGTGTTTGTGAAGTAGAACCCGCCGGTGACGCCGTCGAGGCCGCGCTGATGGGCCATGAAGGCCCAGCGGCCGTAGAGGTGGCGGAAGTTCAGGAAGCTGGTGTAACCAGGATTGATGTAGATCCAGGTCTGGTTACCGGCATCGTGGATGGTCTTGAGAATCGGTTCGGTCACGGTGGACATGACCGAGAGCTGCAAGAGTGGATAGAAGCAGTCACGCTTGCTGGCGGAGTCGGCCGGGGCGTAATAACCGCTGAACTTTGTGCCCCGAGCGTTCTTCACGTGGCTTTCGACCAGGATCTTGTTGGAATCAACGGCAGGCCCGGAGGGCTCATCGAGGAGGTGATAGGCGCGCGGCGGCCAGTTCTTTTCTTTGGCGTGTTGTTCAACGGCGGCGTAGGTCACCTTGAGGAGTTCGCCGAAGGTCATGCCATAGGCGGCCTTGGCATTCTGATCGTTGGCGGCCATCCCATTGGCCGAGCCATCCCGGCCGAACCCCAGGTTAACATCAAAGCCGGTATAGCTGTCGCCAAGTTTGGTCAGACCGTACTTGCGGGCCAGTTCCATCCAGCGGTCGGCGTCGGTGAAGTTGATGTCGGGCTTGCCATCTTTGATGCCGCGGAGCTTCATGGTCGGGCCGCCGGTGAGTGCGGTGAATCCGTGCTCTGCTTGCATCGCGATCATCTTCTCGCTCATGCCCCACCAAAGCTCGCTGGCATCGGGATACGGTTCTCTCCAGAAACCGGCGCCGGTGCCCATGCCGCTGATGGCCAGATCATCCGCAGCTTCCAGAGCGAAGGGGCTGACGGCGATGCTCAGAGGTACATCCAGGGTCTTCCCGCCGGCTTTGATCGTCAGATTGCCGGCGTACTGCCCGGCTGGCGTATTTGAAGGAACCTTGACGGAGATCCACAGCGGCCGGGTGAAGCCGGGGGCCAGATCCAGCGTCTGGAATTGCTGGAGTACCAGGGGTCGAAGCTGCATGCAGGAGCCGTTGCCAAAGCGCTTGAAGTAGTGGCGGACTTTCTTGATGTCGATGGCGGCGGCGGGGATCTGGGCGTTGCCGGGGCCCTTAAGATGGCCGGCGATTACGGACATGCCCTTGAGGGCATCGAGAGGATAGAGGGCCAACTGGATACCGGTGCGCTCACCTTGGGCAGCCTGCAGGGACAAGGGGGCGGTGCGCTCTTTGTCAGCCGGAACGGAGCGGCAATCGAGATTGGCGTCGGAGGAGCGGGGGAAGGCGATGAAGCCGCGTGCCTTCTCCTCTGCGGTGGGCGTAGGGGCGGGACCATCGGCTACGGGCATGCCCACGTTCATCCTGGCGTCGAACTCTTCCTTGCGGATGGAATCCATGGCGGCCATGTAGGCATCGCCCGCTGTGGCCTTGTCCTTGGGATAGACCACAAGGAAGCACATGCCGCTGGCGGCGTTGTCGCCACTATATTCCACGGTCAGCTTGCCATCAGCGCCGACGGTCGTCTCAAACCTGCGTACGGGGCTGATGCGGTGGACGCGGTCGTTCCAGAGATCGGTGGATGGGGTATCCTCATCATCCTCGAACATGCAGTACCGGTCGTTGATGAAGGCGTTGCCGTCCATCTTCTCATTGAGGACTTCCTTGCCACAGAGCTTGAGAGTGCGCGAGGAGAACTGTGATGACCATCCCCACTGGTTCATGGGATCGATGCAAGTCTGGACGATGTATTGACCCGGCGGGACGTTTAGGATGAATGCACCACCAAGGGCGGAATTACCCAGCAGGTCGGGGTTCCATCCCGATGAGAAGTAGCGGCTCGGCGGTTTCTGCCAGCCGAAGCCGGTCTGGTCGGTATACGCTGGCGTCTTCTCGGTGACGGCGGTGCATCCGAAGAACGAGCCGGTTTCGCGCGCGCGTCCGAAGTTAAACGCTTTCAATCTTTCAACTCTGGGCAGTTCCATGCCAGAATGCTCAGCGCGGACGTTGTCGACGTAGAACACGATCGGCGGGTCCCAGGTGCCGCTGTCACGGCCGAGGAAAAAGGTGATACTCTTGAGTTGGCTGGGATCGAGGACGTATGACCCTTCATTAGGCCAGAGCCGCTGCAATGACTGCAGGCTTAACCGAACCGTGCTCGGGCCTGAGGGAAGGAAGTTGTAGTCGTTCGCGAAGCGGGACTTCTTTCCCGCCGCGCTGCCCTCATCCTCTACCTTCATGTAGTACTGGATGGGGTAAGGTGACGGGTTAAACACATCGAACGCCAGCGTGCGATAGTCGGCCAGTTTCTTCATCATGGCCGGGTCCTGCAGCACGAGGTGCAGGTAGTTACTCGGCGTCGTGTACTTCAGCGAGTATTTGCCGCTGGTGGCGTGTTCGGTGCTGATCTGCTTGAACTCGCCCTGCGTGTTTGCCTTCTGCTCCGCCTCGGTCTCGAAGTCCAGCAAGGTGAGCGCGCGTGGCTCGGCATGCAGGAGTCCTTGCAGACACAGGCCCAATACGAGAGTCGATAGTGTTCGATAGGACATGGTTTGCTCTCTACGCGATAATTGTTCTCTCAAGACCATCAACTGATCCATTTGCCGTTTTGCGCCAGGGATCTCTCTCCCTTGGCTACCCATTCCATGCTCTGAAGCGCATCCTCGGCGGTGAAGTGGAGTTTCCGACCATCGTGCACGCACTGAAGGAAGTCAAAGTCCTCCGAGCGCAGGTCGTACGATGGTTCGCCATAGCGGTCGCGGATAATGAAGCGATCGACGAGTTCGTTGCGGCAATCTTTGCGGTGGTTGAAGCGCACAACGCTGAGGGTTTCGGTCCACGCGCAGGCGGTGAGAGAGCCCTTGGTGCAGGTCATGCAGAGTTCGTAGAAATGGCCGCGGTCGCCGTGATCGCTGGTGCCGCCGACCTGCGCTGAGCGCGTGGTCATGAAGGTGATGGTACCCATGCGCCCGCCGGGGAATTCCATGCAGGACGTCACGCTGTCGGGCAGGTCGGTGTACTTGAGTGCCTTGGCGCCCGCGATGGCCATGATGCGCTTGGGCTCGCCCAGCCAGAAGCGGTAATAGTCGACCTGGTGGCAGAGCTTTTCCCAGAAGATGCCGCCGACGCGCTTCAACTGCCATTCCTGGGGAGTGTGGGGGCCGGATATCTGCACCAGGCTCAGGTTCAGCGGCTTGCCGACGAGACCTGAGCCGAGGATGTCCTTGATCGCGCGTGTCATGCCGCAGAAGCGCAGCTCGAAGCCCACCTGAAGCTGGACCTTCTTCCGCGCGGCCAGGGCCACGAGGCGACGGCAGTCGGCGAGGGTCGTGGCCAGGGGCTTCTCGGTGAACACGGGGATGCCCGCCGAAAGGCAGGGTTCAATAACGGCAGTGTGGCCCGAGGCGTGGGTCGCCACCAGGACGGCGTCGGGTTTCCACGCCAACAGGGCCGAGAGTTCGCCAACCGAGGCGATGCCGAGTCTCTTAGCCCTGGCTCTCGCCTGTGGCAGCACTTCGCAGCCCAGCACCTCGCGTGTCGCCTTGAATTCACGCGCGATCGCGGCATGTTGCACGCCCATCTTACCCAGACCGATAACGCCAATCTTCATGTGTTGAACCTCTGTTGATTTTCGATGCCTGTCGTGGGAAGCATGTTGGGTCAGGTTGACGTCGCTGTCAATCTGGTCTTTGGGAGCGCCGGCATTCAGGCTCTGTGGTCGACGCGTGTAGTCAGGATGCGGGACGTGTTGCTGGAATCTCTCAGACGAGACGGCCCCGCAGCGAGCGCTGCGGGGCCGTTGAGAGTAAGGATCGGGTGATGGGCCTGCGGCGTCAGACTTTGACGGCTTTGCCGAAATACTTCTTGCTCTGGTTCCAGTCGGGGATCATGGTGTCGCTACCGGGTTTCCAGTTGGCCGGGCAGACTTCGCCGTGTTCGCGGGTGAACTGGAAGGCCTGAAGCACGCGGAGGGTTTCATCGACGCTTCGGCCGACGGCGAGATTGTTGATGGTCGCGTGCTGGACGACGCCATCGGGATCGATAATGAACAGGCCGCGGAGGGCGACGCCGGCGTCGGCGAGCACGCCGTAGTCGGCCGCCATGGTCTTGTTCAAGTCGGCGAGCAGGGGGTACTTCAGGCCCTGAATGCCACCTTGCTTGCGGTCGCGCTCGGTCCATGCGAGATGGGTGAACTTGCTGTCAACGCTGACGCCGATGATCTCGGCCTTGAGTTTCTTGAACTCATCGTGGCGATCGGAGAAGGCAAGAATCTCCGTCGGGCATACGAAGGTGAAATCGAGGGGATAGAAGAAGATGACCAGCCATTTGCCTCTGAACTCATCGAGGGTGACGATCTTGAACTGGCCATCGTGGACGGCATCGAGAGAGAACGCGGGGGCCTTTTTGCCGACGAGAGCTGCCATAGCTTAACTCCTTATTAATATGGGGCTTAAGCCGCAATTGGCCAGACGATCTGACCATCTGTAACGTGCAGCGCAAATCCCAACGCCCAGCAGGCTTATGTGACCTGTATGTGGGCAGTACATTATTAGGCAACTGATCAGCGGATAATCAAACTCGCTTATGTTTGTGGTTACCAACTTATTGGCAACACTTGATTTATGGATGTTCTTGTTGACTCTGAGGGTCCGGGTTTATAACTTGCGGCAACTGTCGAGCCCGCCTGACGTCCAGTGCGGCCGGCCTATGGGATTGAGCATGTCGAGAGGATAAAGGAGAGACCCGATGCGCGGAATGTTGGATTGCCGCCTGAAGGCGGCTGTGTTAGCAGTGTCACTTGTTGGTGGAGCAGTGATCGCGGCGGAGCCGGCACCAGCGCCGGGGACGCCAGCGGCTGCACCGGCGAAGACGAATGTTGCGCCGGCAACCCCGGCGCCGGCATCGGCGGATCCGCTGGATGCCATCAAGCAGCCGACTGATTGGCTGAAGCTGGGCGCAGATTTACGCCTGCGTCAGGAGTATCTGGACGATGCAACGACCATGTCGGACGACGTGAAGAACCATGAGCAAGACTACTCACGGTTCCGCGCCCGCGCCTGGGCTACCATCACGCCTGCGGAGAATCTGACCATCAACAACCGCTGGACGTGGGAGGGTCGCTACTGGTTGCAGCCCGAGGCCGCCGAAGGCTGGCAGACGAGCTACATTATTTGCGATCAGCTCAACCTGCAGGTGAAGAACCTGTTTGACAGCAAGAGCACGCTGACCGTAGGCCGCCAGGACATCATCATGAATGAAGGGTGGCTGGTCCTCGATGGCACGCCGCTGGATGGTTCGCGGACGATTTTCTTTGATGCGATCCGGCTGCAGATGCAGTTGCCGGACAACCATAGTTCGCTGGACATGTCGGTGTTGCAGACGCATCAGGACCCGGAAGCCTGGTTTCCGGCCATCGGCAATACGGCCACCTACCCCAATGGGCATGGGGAACCCTCGCTGGTTGAGGAAAATGAGTTTGGCGTGATTGCCGACTACAAGTACACGGTTGACAAAGGCACCAATTTCGACGCCTTCTACATTTACAAGAACAACGATCAGGAACTGCGTAATGGCGATCAGGGCGAGATTCACGCCTTAGGTGGCCGGGCCGAGCACGCATTCAGTGACAACCTGTCTGCGCGGGCACAGGGCGTGTACGAGTTTGGCAATAACCGCACACCGTATGAGACACCGGGCAGGCTGAACGCGTTTGGTGCTACGAGCCGCATCACGTACGCCTTCAAGGATACCTGGGATCAGAAGCTCGGATTTGATCTTGAGTATCTCTCGGGCGATGACCCGAACAGCAAGACCAATGAAGGATTTGATCCTCTTTGGGGCCGGTGGCCGCAGTGGAGCGAAATGTACGCCAACACCTGGGCCACGGAGACAAAAGGCCGGCCGGGCGAGCAGACGAATCTGATTCGAGTTGGCCCGAACTGGGAAGCCAACCCGACGAAGCAGCTTAATCTGAGCGCCGCCTATTACGCCATGTTCGCGAATGAGGATGCAAATAGCGGGATCACCGCCGACGGCAACTTCCGTGGCAACTACTTCCAAGCCGTGGCGAAGTACAAGTTCAACAGCCACCTGACAGGCCACCTGTGGGGTGAGTATTTCTTCCCCGGCAACTTCTACTCTGGCAGCAACCAAAGCGAAGCGGTGTTCCTTCGCGTGGAACTGAACCTGACGCTCTGATAGCGTATTTGATGCAGTTCATGAAGATCGGGCCGGCGACGTTCGCGTTCGCCGGCCCGATGCATTTGTGGGCGGTGGATCTGGCTGTGTCGAGCCCGGCCTGTCGGTTATGATGGCGGGAGAATCAGGTCTGCTGAGCAAAGGAACACGGTAATGAAAGATACGGCCATTACGCAGATTGCGATCATCGTGGATGACATCGACAAGTATGCTGCCGCGTGGGCGAAGGTGTTCAAGCTGGAAACACCCAAGTGGTTCCTAACCGATGGCAGGGACAAGGCGCACACGAAGTATGAGGGGAAAGATACCGATGCGCGGGCGAAGCTGGCATTCATTCAGGCGAAGAACATCACGATCGAACTGATCGAACCGGTTGGCGAAGGCAGCGTCTGGATGGAGCATCTGAAGAAGCATGGACCAAGTGTGCACCACATTGCCATGGATGCTCCGGACATGCGCCAGACGATCGCGATGCTGGGATTGCCGGTTTCGCAGACGGGGGATTATACCGGCGGGTGCTATGCGTACCTGCGCGGGGAGAAACTGCTGGGCGTGGATATTGAGCTACTGCACGATGATGTGAAGTAAGTGTTCGTAGTGGGGGCGCAAGCCTCGAATGACCGATGTCTCAAGGAACTATTAGCTATTGGACAGTCCCTGCATCGGGGGCTTGCGCCCCCACTACGAACGAACGGACGAGCGGGATAAGCCGCGAAAGCGGGACGTAATAGCGGGCGTAGTGGTTGCCGTCGGTGTAACGCAGGCCGCGCGGGTCGGGCACCAGAACGGTTGCGCGGGTGTTGATGCGGTTGATTCGTCCGCGCAGAGTCTGGCCCTCGAAGGTGAATTCCACTTCATCACCGGAGCGCAGTTTGTGTTCGGTTGCCGCTCGTTCGCGCGGGGTGATCAGGCGATGCGCGGCGTGGGTGTGGCCGAAGATGCGGTCGGCAATGGTAAGGAAGCGGGTCTTTTTGCAGCTTGAGTCGCCGAAGCTGAGCATCTCGATGAGGTGCACCAGCTCGTGCTCCATGATCCGCATCATCGCATCGAGGCGGTCAGTGCAGAGCTGGCCGGAGACGTGGATGGAGCGGTCATTATTCTTGAAGGAGTTGAACAGCAGACGGGCGGAGATGGCGATCTCGTAATGGGTCTGCAGGGCGCCGCTGAGATCGCGACGCCGCAGGCGCAGGGTTCTGCCGCCGGAAGAGGTCATGGCCTGGGAGACTTTCAGCGCCAGCGGCCGGTGTGTTTTGTCCATCAGCATGCTTTGGATGACGCCGTTGAAGAAGAGTTCATCATAGAGGCGGTAGAGCAGCAGCAGATCGGCGGCGGAGACGCGGATGAAGTTTGGCTGGCGGGTGCATGGGGATTCTCTAAGCATGCGATCGCGGACCTGCTGCCGGAGTTCGGCGATGCGCTGCGGGCGGTACTGCAGAGTGGCGATGCTCACGCGACGGAGTATAGCTGGTAGTGAGGCATTCACGCAGTTGAGGCTGGCGAAAGGGGGCTACTCTACGCGCAAAACTGGCTGCGACATCCCGGCTTCTGTGCCTGTGAGCCGGCCGAGAATGGGATCATTGACGGTGTAATTCTCCCATTTGCTCATGGCATCAAGCATGGCCTTGCCGCGCTTCACGTCGGCGATACTAAGGACTCCGCGGTGCAACATTTCGATGTACGGGGTCGGGTCGGTCTGGCGGTAGAGATCGGCCAGGTGCCGGTAGAACTGCTCGCGGGGCAGGCGGGTCGCCGTCACCGCGTGCAGGGCGTCGTAGCAGGTGTAGTCGTGCGTGAGCAGGCGGTTGTCGGCGAGGGCCTGGCGATACAACTCGGTACCGGGAAGGGGAGTCAGGACAGTGTACTGGGTGTGGGTAATGCCGCGGGCACTGACGTAATCGTGCAGGCGCTTGAAGTCATCAGCTTGCCACTGCGGGTCAACAAGGAATGCCCCCCAGATTACCACGCCGTGATCCTGAAGGATGCGGATGGCCATGTCATTCGTCTGAGCGGAATTGGACTTGTTTACGGCCTTGAGCGTTTCGTCGGTCCCTTCAAGGCCCAGCAGAGCGGCGTACAGCCCGATGTCCACCCATTTCTTCACCAGATCCGGATTGCGCACGATCGAGTCGGTGCGGCACTCCATGCTGAAGCGCTTGTTGATGCCCTCAGCGCGGATCATGTCGGCGATCTGGTCCTCGCGTTTGGCGTTGAGCAGGAAGTTATCGTCGACGAATGTAATGTGATCGGTGGAAACGGTGCGCAGCTCCTCCATCACCCGCTGCGGACACATCATCCGCGTCCGGCCGTCGTAGAACTCCCAGACGCTGCAGAAACTGCAACGGTAGGGGCAACCCCGGCCGGTTGCCATTGAGGTATCGGGCTGGTCAAAGAGGAAGAAGTACTTTGGCCGATGCTGCGCGACCAGGTCACGGCGCGGCAGCGGCAAATGGTCGAGAATGATGGGAACTGCCTGCTGGGGGTTCTGGCGGAAGGCGCCGTCCGGCTGACGCCAGATGAGGTTGGGCACACTGGACAGATCGCGCTGACCGGCGGGCCCTTTGCCCAATGCCGCTACCAGCAGTGCCAATACCGTTTCGCCTTCGCCAATGACGATGGCGTCCACATCCGGGTGATGGAAGTCGCGCGGCATCAGACTGGCGTGATGGCCGCCTGCAACGGTGAAAACATGGGGGGATATCGCCTTGACGTCCCGGAGCACATCCCTGGCGGCGTAGACCTCTGGCGTAAGGGCAGTTACCCCTACCAGGTCAGGGGCAAACGCCCGCACGGCCGGTGCCAGTTCATCGCCACAGCGCATGTCCAGAATGCGGACCTCATGGTCGGGCAGGTAGGCCGCCAGCATTTCAAGACTCAACGGTTCAGGCATGGCCACCAAGCGGAAGCCAAAACCGTGTTGCTGGTAATCGGGTTGGACAAGCAGAATCTTCAATCAAACGGCATCGTAGGCCGGCGGGAACACAATTGCCAAGCTTACTCCGCCAACGTCATTTCTACACCCAATACCGTTTGAGGGCAATAAGAATTATCCCCTAGGCCGGTGTACCCCTGTCTCGACTACTGTACCTCCGTCTCCCTGATGAGTGCGCCTCCCGGAGGAGGTATCGCAGTGCATTGCCCGTTACCTGTCGACCATTCTCAGGAGACAATGTATACATGGAGGAAGTGTCTTCGCTGCCTGAGATCAGTTATGAATATCCTGCTCTTGTATCCTGAGTTTCCAAACACATTCTGGAGTTACTCAAGTGCTCTTTGGTTTGTGGGCAAGAAGGCGGTTTCGCCACCGTTGGGCCTGCTGACAGTTGCCGCGCTTCTGCCGGAGAAATGGAACAAGCGGCTAGTTGATCTCAACACAGCGAGCCTCAAGGATGAAGATCTGCATTGGGCTGACTACGTGTTTGTTAGTGCCATGGGAGTGCAGCGTCCGGCAACTGCGGCGTTGGTTCGCCGCTGCAAGGCGGCTGGCAAGAAGATTGTCGCCGGCGGGCCGCTCTTCACCGCTGAAGAAGCCTTCTTCGACGAGGTGGACCATTTCATCCTCAACGAGGCGGAGCTGACACTACCGCCGTTCCTCGCCGATCTTGAGAAAGGAACCGCGCAGCGCATCTACCGCAGCGATGCATTTGCCGATCTCTCATTGTCGCCGATTCCGCTCTGGGGGCTGCTCAAGAAGAAGCAGTACTCTTGCATGAGCGTGCAGTATTCACGCGGGTGTCCTTTTGCCTGTGACTTTTGCAGCGTCACGGCCATGCTGGGGCGGACGCCACGCAGCAAGGACGGGGCGCAGGTGTTACGGGAACTGGATGCACTGCAGGCCTCTGGCTGGCGTGGGCCGGTTTTCTTTGTCGATGACAACCTGATCGGCCGCCGCAGCGCAGCCAAACGCGACCTGCTTCCGGCCCTGGCGACATGGCAGCAGGACCACGGACCCACACCGTTGCTGACCCAGGTGTCGATTGATCTGGCGGATGATCCTGAACTGGTGCAGCTCATGTGCCGAGCCGGCTTCGATCAGGTTTTTGTTGGCATTGAGACCCCTGATGGCGCGAGCCTCGATGAGTGCGGCAAGCGTCAGAATCGCAATCGCGATCTGGCGAACGATGTCAGGACGCTGCAGCACGCAGGCCTGGAAGTTCAGGGCGGCTTCATTGTCGGCTTCGACCATGACACCGCGGCCACCTTCCAACGGCAGATAGACTTCATTCAGCGGAGCGGCATTGTCACGGCCATGGTTGGCCTGCTGCAGGCGATTGCCGGGACCAGACTCCATGAGCGTCTGCAGCGCGAGAATCGCCTGCAAGGCGGTTCAACCGGCGACAACGTTGACGGCACGACCAACATCGTTCCGAGCATGGGACTTGAGTCCCTTCAGGAAGGCTATATCCGGCTTCTGAAAGGGATCTACGCGCCGCGCGCCTATTACACGCGCCTGCGCCGCTTTCTGCGGGAGTATCACGCGCCGCAGGTGAAGACCGCCGTGGATTTCTCGCAGGTTCGCGCCTTTGTTCGCTCGCTGTTCTACCTGGGGGTGATCGGGCGGGAGAGATGGCAGTATTGGTATCTGCTGGCTTGGACGGCGACCCGGCGGCCGGTGCTGTTTCCCAAGGCGATCCGTCTGGCGATTTGCGGTCATCATTACATGAAGATTTGCCGGCGGCACATTGCGGCTGCGTAGGGTCTTGCGCGAAGGGGGAACGAAAGACGCCGGACTTGTCCTGGCAGTCGCGCGGCTACGACGAGCGCCCACCGTTGATGCCATGGAGATTCCCGCAAAGCCCGGCCGTATAGACACGCGCCTGCTCAAGCTGTGGGGGTGGTGACATCGTGGAAGGACTTGTCACTACTGGAGTTAGGCACGAAATGTCACTTCGTAAAGGATGGTGACAAAAGGTGACATTTTGGTGACATTCCGGGACCCCGGCGTGGCTGGGATTTCGCTTCGCTCGACCATGACCAAGAGGCCGTCGTGGCTCTGCGGAAAAAAGTGTGACACTCTGTGACAAAGTGTGACATTGGTCCGCAAGAACGCAATACGTGATACGTCATGCGTTGAAGACCAAGAGGGGCGGTCGTGGTCCTGCGGAAATAAAGTGGGACATTTTGGGGCAGAATGGGGCATTGGGCTGGGGATCGGCTGAGCAAAGTTGATGCCAGGGCATGACCCACCGACAGCAGCCGGTGGGCTTTGGGTGGCGCGGGTATTCGGTTGTCAAATAGCGCGGAGGCGCAGGGTACGCAGACAAGCTAAAGCTTGAACTACGAACGAAAAAACACGTCTCTCTATATATATGGGGTGATTTGGAGGCTGCCAAAAATGGAAGTTGAGGACTGACAAGGGGTTAGCGCAGCGCCAAAATCTTTCGAGATTTTTTGGTGTGATTCCCCCAACCCCCGCCGCCCCGCCACGGCGGGTAAACTGCGGCGGCTCCAAAGCCGTCGCGGGACGCGACTTAGGACAGGATGCGGCGGCCGCGCCGACGCGTAGGCCGGAGGCCGCTATAGCGTCAGCAAGCGCTCCACGTACCCGTGGTGGAAGCGGTGGCGTCCAAAGCAGGACGCCATCGCCGGGGAGTGGAGCGACCAGCAGGCGTCTCCTCTGCTTTCCTGAAAAATTACATGATCGGGTGTGACATGATGTTGTCACAGGGGTGTGGGAGGATTGGCGGGTGTGAGGAGATTGTTTTGAATGTCACAGGAGCATGCGTTGGTGGATGCGGGTGGGTATGATGGCCTGGGCAATGAGTGGGAAGGATTCGTACGGGATGGAGTATTACGCGCATAGCGGGAAGCAGGCGGATCGGAGCGACTGGCAGTTGCTGAAGGAGCACCTGCTGGGGGTAGCGACAATGGCGAGGCGATTTGCGGAAGAGGCGCGGCCGGGGGATGGCGCATTCCACGACGCGGCGTACATGGCGGGGCTGCTGCATGATTTGGGCAAGTATCGGCCTGAGTTTCAGGAGTATATTCGCGGCAACCGTGGCAAGGGCGAAGCTACTCGGCACAAGCAGATCGGAGCAGCGCATGCGTTGGCATCGCGGCGGATTGAGCTGGCATCGGCCATCATGGGGCATCATGCGGGGCTCCAGAATGTCGCCGACCTGGTGAACTCAATAGAGGAAGTGCGCGAGGTCTTGGCTCACGTGTTGTCCATTGCCCAAGCAGACTGCCCGGCGTGCGAGCTCGCCATCCGTCCCGGCGCGCGAGGCGCTGAACCGCTATCCGTCGAGATGCAGTCTCGCCTCTTGTTCAGTTGCCTGGTGGATGCCGATTGGCTTGATACGTCCGACCACGAGGCCAGGAGCAGGCAATGGCCCACGCGATCACAGCCGTTCATCTTGGATGCAGCGGCCCTGCTCACATGCGTCCGCCAATACATCCTGATCCGGGCAGCCAGATGCAGAGATGCAAAGATCGCTTTGATTCGCGACCAAGTTCTTAACGCCTCGCTGCATGCAGCTGATCAGCCGCCGGGGCTGTTCTCAATGTCCGTTCCGACGGGAGGCGGGAAGACTCTTTCCTCACTGGCTTTTGCCCTGAAGCATGCCCAACAACATGGATTGCACCGGGTGATCTATGTAGCGCCATACCTGAGCATCATCGAGCAGAATGCAAGGGTATTCGGCGAGGCTGTGCATGATGGCTCGGGCGATCTGATTCTTGAACACCACAGTCTGGCCGATGGGATTCAGAACCGGGACGGTGCGGATGAAGCCCAGACTGAGTCTGCGCAGCGCCTTGCCGAGAACTGGGATGCACCCATTGTCCTGACGACCAGCGTGCAGTTCTACGAAACACTATTCTCCAATGATCCGGGGCGCTCCCGAAAGCTCCACAACATTGCGCGCAGTGTGGTGATTTTGGATGAATGCCAGACGCTGCCGCCGGGGCTGATCGCTCCAACGTGTCAGATGCTCCAGCAGGTGACACAGTACCTTGGTTGCTCCATCGTGCTGTGCACTGCAACCCAGCCGGCATGGAATCGAGACTCCAGTCTGCTACCGGAGGGTCTGGAGGGCGTGCGTGACATTGTGCCTCCGAGCCTCGACCTGTTTGCCAGGTTGAAGCGCGTCGCAGTAAGCTGGCCGAGTCCGACAGCGCGGGCCATCGATTGGGCCGATGTTGCTGGCAGGATGCTGGATAAGCAACAAGCCCTCTGTGTGGTGAACACCAAGAAGGCGGCTCGTGAATTGTTCGGCCAGTTGCGGCAATCCGGCGGGGATGGCATCTTTCATCTTTCCACGGCGATGTGTCCTGCGCATCGGCTAGAGATACTGGATGAAGTCCGGCGACTGCTTGCCGACGGTAAGCCCTGCCACCTTGTTTCAACCCAGTTGATTGAAGCCGGTGTTG
Source organism: uncultured Phycisphaerales bacterium (assembly GCA_903871935.1). Lineage (GTDB taxonomy): Bacteria > Planctomycetota > Phycisphaerae > Tepidisphaerales > Tepidisphaeraceae > CAIQIQ01. The sequence goes on along the minus strand of CAIQIQ010000023.1, from coordinate 51,140 downwards.
ATGTGGATTTCCCGCTTTTGATGCGCGAACTGGCTCCGCTTGAGGCGGTGGTGCAGGCGGCCGGGCGGTGCAATCGCGAGGGGCTGCTCCAATGCGGCGAGGTCATCGTCTTCAGAAGTGTTGAGGGCAAGCTTCCGCCCGATGGGTGGTATCGCAATGGCGTGGCCGTGCTGGATCAGGATTTCATCCGCGCTGGGCGCGAGCCGGACATCCATGCTCCCTCTCAATTGAGCGAGTATTTCCGGCGGCTGTACCGCACTGGCGAACTGGACCACCGAAACATCTGCAGGCTTCGACACAGCCTTTCGTTCCGCGATGTCGCCAAGGAGTACCGTTTGATCGATGATGCCACGACATCGCTTGTGGTGACGGCTTGGGCCGAAGCGAAGGACCATGTCCAGCAACTGCTGGATGAAATTCGCACTCGACCAACGCGGCAGCTCTATCGAGACCTGCAACGATACTGTGTGAACGTTTACGACTACGACCTTCGCCGCTTGGGAGGGAGCGTGGTGCTCGACCACCTTCCCGGGGTGAACGTTTGCGCCATGCCGTATGACCCCGCGTTGGGACTGGTGCCCGGCGAAGATGCTGGGGCGATGGTGTTCTAAGCAAGAGAGGATTGATATGCCTGAAAACCATGTAGTATCGATGAAAGTGTGGGGCGACTACGCCTGCTTCACGCGGCCGGAACTGAAGGTGGAACGGATGAGCTATCCGATCATGACGCCATCGGCCGCAAGAGGCGTGTTGGATGCCATACTCTTCAAGAAGAAGACGGACCCAACAAGCGGCGAACTGGTGCCGGCCTTCCACTGGCACATTCGACGCATCACCGCTCTAAAGCCTTGGTGGCTCAACGGAAAAGCCCCGGACCGACCGCAGCTTGCGAGCGTTCGTCGCAATGAGGTACAGGGGAAGATTCCCCCACGAACAGTAATGGGCTGGATGAAGGAACCAGGGACGGCGGAGCCTTACCTGGTGGATTCCGCAGGGCGGGAGAGCGCCGGCGGGCAAAACCGCACACAGCGGAATACGCTGCTGCTACAGAATGTGGCGTATCGCATCGACGCCAGTGTTCACATGGACGGTTTCGACGCACAGGACCCACCGATCAAATACCGCGAGATGTTCGTTCGTCGTGTAGAGAAGGGCCAGTGCTTCCATCGGCCGTACCTGGGTTGTCGTGAGTTCGCCTGCGATTTCGCTCCAGTTGATGGGACTGAGCAGCCCATGGACTGGTCCGAAGGTTTGGGACTGATGCTCTACGACATCCGCTATGGCCCCAATGGCGAGAATCGTCCGGGCTTCTTCACTGCATCGCTCATCAAAGGCACCTTGCACTGCGACACGGTCGATGGCGGACTCAATGGCGAAGCTCCTGTGAAGATTCATGGATGGGAGGGGGAGCGATGATACTCAAGCGATTGTATGAATTGGCAGTACGGGAACGGCTGCTGGACGATCTGGCTTTTGAATCCGTGCCAGTGCCCTATATTGTCAAAGTCGGCGGCGAGGGTGAGTACCTCGGAATTGAGGAACGTCGTGGCGAGATCACCAGACCAACCAAGAAAGGCCATCCGAAGATCGAGCCGGACAGGGGCAAGGAGTTATTGATCGCCAAGCCACACGGAGCTCCGGCAAATGCGGGTTTCGCTCGCTATTTCGCCGATACTCTGGCGCGCGTGCTGCCCGTGAGCGATGAGGGCAAGAGCGTCAACAGCCGCAAGACGTTCTGGCAACAGATGACCAAGGCTGCGGCCGATTCTGGCGATTCTGCCTTAAAGGCGGTGGCATCGTTCGGCGTCGCCATTTCCACGGACGGCGATCTGGCGAGAAAGATCAAGACGGACCTCGACGCCTTGACGCCTGATCCCGGCGACCGGTGTACATTTGCCTGGCATCCTGACCAGGGCGTGACGATTCTGGATCGCGAGCCGGTGCGCGCTTGGTGGCGTCTCTTTTACGCCAAATTCGATCAGCAACGACAGGAAGATGGCCCACAGGGCGTCTGTCAGATCACAGGAGAATATGGCCCGCTGGCGACGACGCATCCGAGATTGCCAACCATTCCTGGCGGCATGGCTTCGGGTGTAAGTGTCGTATCCAATGACAAGGACGCCTTTCTCAGCTATGGGCTTGACGCGGCCGCGAATGCGTCGATTGGGTATCGCGCCGCCGAAGGGTATACGCGGGCGCTGGCATCGCTGATCCAACAGAAGTTGCATCGGAGCCGAGTCGGCATAGGAAACGCGCTCTTCCTCTTCTGGACACGGGACAAATGCGACCTGGATGATGTGTTCGCATGCATTGATGGTACTGACCCGGCTTTGGTGGCCAAGCTCCTGGACAGCATGAAGGAAGGGCATCAATCCACCGTGCTGGATCACAATGCCTTCTACTGCTTGTCTCTGTCAGGCAATTCGGCGCGGGTCGTGGTGCGCGACTATCTGGAAGCGCCACTGGGGGAGGTGCGGTCAAACTTGGCCGCGTGGTTTGCCGACTTGCGGATCGTTGATCCATGGGGCAAGGAGACCGTGAGTGTGTTCCCACTGTGGCAGTTGGCCATCTCGACGGCGCTCGATTCGGATGCGGTATCGCCCAATCTGCCGTCGCAGTTGATGGACGCGGCACTCAAACGGCTTGCTTTGCCCGACAACGTCCTGGCGGCGTGCGTGCGCCGGCTGGCCGCAGAGGGCGATGGTGGATTCAGGGCGACGCGGCTTGCGTTGATCAAACTGGTACTTAACCGGAAGGGATTCGAGATGAGTGATGCACTGAATGAGGCGTGTGTTATGCCGGCGTATGTGTGTGGGCGTCTGATGGCGGTGTTTGAACGCTTGCAGTGGGGCGCGCTGGGCGATGTGAATGCCAATGTCGTCGATCGTTTCTACGGCACGGCCAGCACCTCGCCGGGCTTGGTATTTCCGAGGCTATTCAAATCCGCCCAGCAGCACTTGGGCAAACTGCAGAGCGACAAGCCCGGCATGGCGGTCAATCTGCAGAAAGACATTGAATCGCTTTGCCTCCGCATTAAGACGTTCCCCAGCCTGCTTGCGTTATCCGAACAGGGGCAGTTTGCCCTTGGCTTCTATCACCAGCGAGCTGCGTACCGCAAGGGCAAGGGCGGCGGGGAAAAAGAATGATCATCGTTATCCCAGCTTTGGGCTTTCAGAACTCTGAACAAGAAGGAGAATCGTATGAGCTACGTTGACCGTCGTTATGACTTCGTGTTCCTATTCGATGTGACCGATGGCAACCCCAACGGTGACCCGGACGCGGGCAATCTGCCTCGCACCGATCCACAGTCGCTGCAAGGGTTCGTCACCGACGTCTGCATCAAGCGGAAGATTCGCAACGCCGTGGCCGCTCTGGCAGGTGCAAAGCCGGGGAGTGAACTGTTCTTCCAGACGCAGGATGCGGTCTATGAGAAACGCATTCTCAACACTCTGATTGAGGGTGGGTTTGATGGCGCTGGCGTTGACAAGGTCGCGTTCAAGGAACTTAAAGGCAAAGACAAGGCGACCGAATCCGAGAAGGCCAAGAAGTGGCTGCTCGCAAACTACTATGATCTTCGTGCGTTTGGTGCAGTGTTATCGACCGGTGATTTCAACTGCGGACAGGTGCGTGGCCCGGCGCAGATAACATTCGCACGTTCTCTCGATCCGATCATCCCCATGGAATCCGCGATCACGCGCAAGAGCGTTACAACTGTCCAGGACGCTGAAAAGCAGACGAAGGCGGATGGATTTCTGACTGGCACAATCGGCCGCAAGGCTACCGTGCCCTACGCCCTCTATCGCGGCCACGGATTCATCAACCCGATGCTCGCGAAGGACACAGGCTTTAGCTACGCCGACCTGTCGCTGTTCTTCCAGGCGATCCAGCGCATGTTTGACTTCGATCGCTCGGCCGCGCGCGGGCTGATGTGTATTCGTGGATTGCATGTGTTCCAGCACGCCACTGCCTTGGGCGAAGCGCCAGCGCACGTACTGTTTGATAAGATCGTCACCAAGCCGCTGGGGCGTGAAGCCGCGCCTCGAACCTTTGAGGAATACAAGCCGCAGATTCAGGTGCTGGATGCCATCCCGGCGGGAGTTACATATCGAGATCTGACCTCGGCGCAGATTGCTGCTGACATGTTCCCCTGGTCATAGGCCTGGATTATGACATCGCTGAAGACCAGGAGTTGCTGGTCCCGTGGTGGCCGCGAACCTCGTGCGCACGCGAGCGGACGGGGGTTTCGCGGAGAGATGCAGTTCTTTGACAAGTGAAGAGATACGATGAAGGTGGTTGATGGACAACCCGTTGATGAACGGTGCCAGAACGGATGTTCGCGGCTTTGCCCGCGCCGGAATCTGCGGGATATGGAGTTAAGAGTGGGCCATTTCCCCGGTCATCCATGACCGGGGCGGATTGAAACGACAACACGCTGACGCTCACGTCACTGGGAACTGATTTCCCCGGTCATCCATGACCGGGGCGGATTGAAACGCGCTGGCGTATGTCGGGCCACGACGCTGGCACATTTCCCCGGTCATCCATGACCGGGGCGGATTGAAACCGATTCTGCATGGTGTGGAGACCGGCGAGAAGCCATTTCCCCGGTCATCCATGACCGGGGCGGATTGAAACCATCTCCTGGGGCAACAGTCCGAACGTCTGTCCGATTTCCCCGGTCATCCATGACCGGGGCGGATTGAAACACAAATGCGGAGCAACCCCGGGCCGTGATGCGTTATTTCCCCGGTCATCCATGACCGGGGCGGATTGAAACAGGCCGAACTGGCCGGGAGGATCGGTGAAATGCGATTTCCCCGGTCATCCATGACCGGGGCGGATTGAAACCAGACGGCATCGCAAATGGTTGCGCGGGCTATCAGATTTCCCCGGTCATCCATGACCGGGGCGGATTGAAACAGGCCGAACTCGCAACGCGCATCGGTGAGATGCGATTTCCCCGGTCATTGCTGACGACCGGGACGGATTGAAACCGTCACGTTTCCGCAGCAGGCGAGTGCGTCAGTGTTTCCCCGGTCAGCGTTGTCCCTTCGCATTGGTACGGCGCGTCCAAAATCTGGAGGAATCCACGCAATTGACAAGAGAACCTGCCGCGGGAGGGAGAAAGGCAGGGAGAGGAATGCCCCAGATAGAGCGGCCTCAAGTGCTTGGGACCATTTGGGGGCTATCGGCACCTGCCGGGCGGCAAGTGCTCCAAAACGGCTGAAAGGCACGGTTTTTTGAACCATGCCTTTACAGTCAGCGGAGAGGACAGGATTCGAACCTGCGGTGAGGTTTCCCCCACAACGGTTTAGCAAACCGTCGCCTTCAGCCACTCGGCCACCTCTCCAGATGCTATCAAACCTACGGCTTTTTCGCCTGAAAGGCAAGCTATGCGCTTCGGCTATCCCCAGTTCCATTGCATTGGCACTTCGATCTCGGAATGGAGGCTCTTTTTGACCGGGCAGGTGTCGGCGGCGTTGATCAGGCGCTGTTTCTGCTCATACGTCAGTTTCTGGGGGATGTTAACGGTTACGCCCAAGCGGGCGATCCGCCGGGGTGGCTGAGCGGTCATATCCTTGGTCACTTTGATCGTTGCCCCGGCGATGGGGATGCCCGACCGTTGGGATACGATCCCCAGGATGGTAAGGATGCAGGTTCCCAAGGCGGTGGCGACGAGATCGGTTGGGGAGAAGCTTTCGCCCTTGCCCATGTTGTCGACCGGGGCGTCGGTTTGCATCACCGTGCCGCTGGGACCGTGCGTCGCCACACAGCGCAGGTCACCTTCATATCGGATCGTGATCTCAACCATGGTTCTGCAGTCCTCCTATGGATTCAGCCTCAGCTATTTAGTTTCTAACTGACGGATGAGTTTGTATACTATAGTCCACAACGAACGGATTGTAGAAGGAGCAGGACCAGCATGGATGCGAGGTCGAACGCGGGAGAGCCGCGAGTACTGATCAACCGTGAAGCACTCTTGCATAACGCGCGAGTGATCCGGCGAGTTGTCGGCGCGGACGTGTCAGTGTGTGCCGTGATCAAGGCCGATGCCTATGGCCACGGAGCCTCGATCGTCGTCGATACCCTCTGCAACTATCCCCTCGATGAGATGGGTTCTCCGCCATGCAATCTGTTGGCGGCTGCCAATATCGATGAAGCGATGGCATTGGAGGAGGTGGCGGTGCCGATCATGGTGCTGCGGCCGGTGGAGAACGCGTTTGTCGGCCGGCAGAGGGAGCAGATCGAAGAGGCGATCAGGAAGCAGTGGATCCTGACTATCTGTTCCGGGTCGGCCGCCGATGACATCGCCCGGATTGCGATGAACCTGCAGATGCGGGCCTATGTGCAGGTGATGGTGGACACTGGCATGAGCCGCTCGGGCGTTCCTCAGGAGCAGTTCGGCGAGCTGGTGAAGCGGCTGAGCCGGCATGTTTCACTGCGGCTGTTCGGCTTGTGCACCCACTTCGCATGCTCTGAAGATCACGCTGGCAGTTTCACGGGCGAGCAGTTTGAGCTGTTTTCATATATTACTGATCCGCTCACGTCCGCCATACGCCGTCATGGGATGAATATCGTTCGCCATGTGGCGAACTCCGGCGCGGTGTTCAATAATCCTGACACGCACTTGGATATGGTGCGGCCGGGGCTCGGGTTGTATGGCATTGCTCCTTCCTGCATTTGTGAGCCAAAGCTGAATCTTCGGCCGGTGATGAAGTGGACTGCGAACATCCTGATGATTAAAGATATCGGCGCAGGCGTCGGCGTGGGCTACGGTCAGACATGGAAGGCTCAGCGCAATTCACGCCTGGCTCTGGTGCCGGTGGGCTATGCGGATGGCTATTCCCGCACTTGGTCAAACAAGGCCTGCATGATGATCGGCGGCAAACCCGCGCCGGTTGTGGGGCAGGTGAGCATGGACATGACCATGGTGGATGTCACTGATATCACGGATGTGAATCCCGGCGATGAGGTGGTCATCATGGATGATGATCCGCGCTCGCCGGCGAGCGTGTATCACCTGGCCATGCTTGGCGACACAATTCCCTACGAGGTTTTTTGCCGGATCAGTTCACGCATCCATCGCGTGGCGGTGGGGGAGCCGAAGCTGGAGGATGCCGAGACGACGCCGCAGTGATATCTACTGCTTCTGGTCGAGCTCTTCCCAGCGGGCGTAGAGTTTGTGAACGGTTTGCTGGGCTTCGTCCATGCGGGCGCAGACTTCAGCGAGTTTCTTGTGATCGGCGAGGATGGCCGGGTCTTCCATCTCCAGACGGCAGGCCTGGACGGTGGTCTCGGTATCGGCGATGCGCTGCTCGATGGTTTCCCACTCGCGCTGTTCGTTCCAGGTGAAGCGCTTCTTCTGCGGCTTGGAGGCATGGCCCGGCTGCGGCCTGGCCGCGGTGTCCTGCTTGCGTTGGACCTCGGCCTGACGGTGCGTTTCGCGAGCACGATCCACAGCGCTTTCCCACTGGCTCAGATCGGCATAGATGCCGACGCCACCCAGGCCGTCGAGGCCGACCAGTTGTGAGCACATGCGGTCGATCATGTAGCGGTCGTGGGTGACCAGCACTACTGCGCCGGGGAACTCGTCCAGGCTTTCTTCCAGCACCTCCAGCGATGGGATATCCAGATCGTTGGTTGGCTCATCGAGGATCAGCACATCGGCGGGGCGGAGCATGAGCTGCGCGATCAGCACGCGGGCGCGCTCGCCGCCTGACAACTCGCCTACGGGCAGATCGAGTTGGTCCTTGCGGAAGAGGAATCGCTGGGCCCAGCCGGAGATATGGATCGGCCGGTCCTGGTAGACGACCAGGTCGCCGGTGGGGCCTAAGGCGCGGCGGAGTGGCTGGTTGCGGTCGAGGGCATCGCGGTATTGCTGGAAGTAGACGATGCGGAGGGCATCAGCGCGGACAATGGCGCCGGCATCGGGAGCCAGTTCGCCGGTTATCAGGCGCAACAGCGTGGTTTTGCCGCTGCCGTTGGGGCCGACGATGCCCAGTTTGGCGCCTGGGGCGAGGACAAAATCGAGGTTGTCAAAGAGCTTGCGCTCGTTCATCGATTTGCCGATCTGTTTTGCGGCAACGAGCTTGCGCGTCTGGCGGCCGGTCGCGGTGAAGTCGACGCTGATGGCCTGTCCGGCCGAGTTGCGGGCACGGAGGTCGGCGAGATCGGCGATCATCGCCTGCGCCTGTTGGATTCGGCCGCGGGCTTTAGTCGTGCGGGCCTTGGCGCCGCGCTTGAGCCATTCGATCTCCCGGCGCACCCGGCCGGCGAGGGAAGCCTGTTCGCTGCGCTGGGCTTCGAGGAACTCCTCACGCTTCTCAAGGAATTGGCTGTAGGCGCAGTTCATGCTGAAGACGCTGCCGGGGAAGGCCTGATTCAGTTCGATGACACGGTTGGTGGCGTTTTCTAGGAAGTAGCGGTCGTGGGTGACGACCAGGAAACCGAAACTGGCTTGCGAGAGGTAGTCTTCCAGCCATTCGATGCCGTCGACATCGAGGTGGTTGGTCGGCTCGTCGAGCAGGAGCAGATCGGGCTTCTGGATCAGGCTGCGGGCGATGGCGAGGCGCTTGCGCCAACCACCCGAAAGGGTGGAGGCAAGTTGGTTGCGGTCCGTGAAGCCCACTGTGCCAGCGGTGATGGAGACTTGGGCCAGTTGCTCGCGCTGGGGGAGGTGTTCGCCGCCGATGGCACCCTCCAGAACGCTCTGGATGGTGGCGGCTTCGGGGAAGGTGTCTTCCTGGGGCACGTAGGCCATGCGCAGGCCACGCTGCATGACGATCTGGCCGGTATCGGCGTGCTCCTGGCCGCAGAGGATTTTCATCAGGGTGCTTTTGCCAGCGCCATTGGGACCGATCAGGCCGGTGCGTTCACCTTCGAACAGGGAGAAACTCACGCCAGCAAAGAGCGTCCGCGGCCCATAGGCCTTGGCGAGGTTGTCGCAGCTTAGCAGCAGTTCGGTCGACATCAGGGCAGGGGATTGTAACGGGGAAGCGCGGGCGGGGCGATGCGACGAGAGATGCGGAGAGAAAACGCCCGCCACGGGGGTCGCGAGAACGGGTGGCGGTGAGGTACGGCGATACAATGGGTGCCAGAGCCTATAATGGAAGAGAAACCGGCCGGCGGGTGATGTTTTGGCGGTGCGTAAGTGGCTGCAAAGCATTGGCTTGTGCGATGCCGGTGGGCTGACGTTTGTGAATGGATGGGCTGGCAATTACACTCCCCCGGATTGGGTGGGAGGGTGGGAATGCGTATGGCGTTGGGTGTCTGGTTCGCTGGAGTGATGCCGAGATGAGTGTAGTAGACAAACCTCGTGTGAAACGGCCGACCAAGGCAAAGACCGATCAGCGGGCACATGAGATGCTGCGCATGATGCTGCTGATCCGGCGGTTTGAGGAGCGGACGTATCAGGAATACACGCGGCCGGGCCAGCGGATTGGCGGGTTCTGCCATCTGTACAGCGGCCAGGAGGCCGTGGCGGTGGGGATTGCCGCGGTGTTCGCCAAGGGGAAGGACTACCTGATCACGGCGTATCGGGATCATGGGCATTCGTTGGCGCTGGGGATGGATCCGGGGGCGGCAATGGCCGAGATGTTTGGCCGGGCGACGGGATGCTCAAAGGGGAAGGGCGGGTCGATGCACCTGTTTCAGGCGGAGGTGGGGAACCTGGGCGGGCATGGAATCGTGGGCAGCCAGATACCGCTGGGGGCGGGGGCGGCGTTTGCCTGCAAGTATAAGAACACCGGCGGGGTCTGCTTCACACTGTTTGGCGATGGGGCGATTAACCAAGGGGTGCATAACGAGACGCTGAACCTGGCGAGCCTGTGGAAACTGCCGGTCGTCTTCATTGTTGAAAACAACGGGGTGGCGATGGGCACACAGGTGGAACGATCCAGTGCGGAAGTGGAGTTGGAACGGCGGGGCAGCGGGTATCACATGCCGTATCAGGCGTTTGATGGGAACGATCTTGACCAGGTGATTGACGTGGTGGGGGAGGCGGCCGACCGGGCCCGCGCTGGAAGCGGTCCAACATATCTGGTGGCGAACACCTACCGGTTCCGTGGGCATTCGATGTCCGATGCGATGAAGTATCGGACGAAGGAGGAACTGGAGCAGGCGCGGCGGCGCGATCCGCTGGTCATCTATGAAGCGCGACTGCGAGAGGCGGGGGCGATCGGTGATGAGCAGCTTGAGGCGATGGACGCTGAGGTGCGCAAACAGGTGGATGCGGCGGTGAAGTTTGCGATTGACAGCCCGCATCCAGATGCCCAGGACCTCTATAGCGATGTTTATTCCGAGAAGTATCCGCTGGAGAAGAAGTAGGAGGGAGCTATGCCCGAGATCCAGTTCAGAGAGGCGCTTCGCCAGGCAATGGTGGAGGAGATGCAGCGCGACGAGAACGTCTTTCTCATGGGCGAGGAAGTCGGTGAGTATAATGGCGCCTATAAGGTGAGCGAGGGGATGCTGGCGAAGTTCGGGCCCAAGCGCGTGATCGATACGCCGATCAGTGAGGCTGGCTTCAGCGGCATTGGCGTCGGGGCGGCGATGTGCGGGCTGCGGCCGATTGTCGAGTTCATGAGTTGGAGCTTTACCTGGGTGGCGATTGACCAGATTGTCAATAACGCCGCCAATGTGCGCTATATGTCGGGCGGACAGTTCAAGATTCCGATTGTCTTCCGTGGCGGTAATGGGATTGCGCATCAGCTTGGGGCGACGCACAGCCATCGGATGGAATCGGTGTATGCACGAGTTCCCGGCCTTGTGGTGGTGGCGCCATCGACGCCGTTCGATGCCAAGGGGCTATTGAAGAGCAGCATCCGCTGTGATGATCCGGTGATCTTCCTTGAGTCGGAGATGATGCTCAATGACCGAGGCGAAGTGCCGGATGGGGAATACCTGGTTCCGCTGGGCGTGGCGGATGTGAAACGCGGCGGCAAGGATGTCACGATTATCTCCTGGGGCAAGTGCATGAAGTATGCAGTGAAAGCGGCCGCGATGCTGGAGAGTGAGGGGATTGATGCGGAGATTATTGATCTGCGCACACTCCGGCCGCTGGATGTGAACACGGTGGCCGAGTCGGTGCGCAAGACGCATCGATGTGTGGTTGTCGATGAAGACTGGCCCTATGGCGGCATGGGGGCGGCGGTTCTGGAACAGGTGTACAAGCATACCTTTGATGATCTGGACGCGCCGATTCAGCGCGTTTGTTGCGAGGATGTTCCATCGCCTTATAACCACTACCTCGAGATACAGATGCAGCCCAGCCCGGAGAAGGTTGTCGCGGCGGTGAAAGAAGTGTGTTACCGCTGAGGCCTCGGGCGCGTAGAATGGGATCGCAGTGCTGCACGATGGCCGCCCACTCTCGCAGAAGAAGCGGCCGTGCAGCGACAACAGGAAGGGAAGGATCGTAAATGCCCATCGAGATCACCATGCCCCAACTCTCGGACACTATGACCGAGGGTACGGTTGTGAAGTGGAAGAAGGCCGAAGGACAGGCCGTCAAGAGCGGCGAAGAAATCGCCGAGGTCGAGACGGATAAGGCGACCATGCCAATGGAGGCCTTTGATGATGGCACATTGGCGGCCATCCTGATCGCCGAAGGTGACAAGGTGCAGGTGGGGCAGGTTCTGGCGGTCCTGGCGGGCAAGGGCGAGGATGCGGCGGCGGTAAAGAAACAGTATGCAGCGGGCAAGGGAGCCGGCGCGGCCGATGCGGAACCGGCGGTTGAGGACCAGGAGGCGGGCCAGGAGGGAACGACCAGCCCCGATGCTGCAGAGCGGGCTGCGGTGAAGGACAAGAAGCAACCGCCGGCCGCCGTCGCTGATGTTGCCAAGTCAGTGCCTGCTGGAGGCACACCTGAACGCGTTGTTGCCTCGCCGCTGGCGAAGCGCATGGCCGCCGACGTTGCCGTAGATCTCTCGCAGATTCGTGGTACGGGACCTGGCGGACGGGTGGTACAGAAGGATGTCGAGACCGCTGCTGCTGCGAAGCCTGCGGAGAAGAAGCCGGAAACTGGTACCGCGGCCGGGCTGGCGCCGCGTGTGGTCAGTGGGCAGAAGCAGGTTGTTCTGATGACGAAGATGCGCGCCACGATCGCGCAGCGACTGCAGGCATCCAAGCAGAGCCTCCCGCACTACTATGAGACGCTCGACATTGACTGCGAGAACGTGCTGGCTGTTCGTGGTCGGTTGAATGCGGCGATGGAAAAGGAGGGGGTCCGGCTTTCACTGGTCGACTTCATCGCCAAGGCGCTTGCGGTTGCCCTGCTGCGGCACCCGACAGTGAATGCGACGTTTGATGGCCATCAGGTGACCATGTATGGCGATGTGAACCTGGGGATGGCGGTGGCGCTGCCATCGGGGTTGATCGTGCCGGTCCTGCGCGGCGTCAACCAGATGGGATTGAAGGAGATTCGCTTGCGGACAACCGACCTGATCGATCGTGCCCGCCAGCAACGGCTGAAGCAGGAAGAGATGACGGGCGGTACGTTCACGATCTCGAATCTGGGCAACTATGGGATTCGCGAGTTTACCGCGATCATCAATCCACCGGAGGTGGCGGTCCTGGCGATTGCGGCGGCCGAGAAGCGGCCAGTGTGCCAGGGCGATCAGGTAGTGGCGCGGACGATGATGAGCGTAACGCTTTCCAGCGACCACCGGGTCATTGATGGGGCGACGGCGGCGGAGTTCTTGCGCACGTTCAAGTCGCTGATGGAAGAGCCGGGGATGATGCTGGTGTGAAGTAGAGCCGGTGACCTCACCGGCGGTCATTAGAGCGTCGGAAACGCGGGCACGGCGCCGGCTCCTATTGCGAGCTCTGTGCGCGAGGCAGATGTGTTTGGTATTCCCAAAGCGACTGCAAAGTCGCTTCTACGCCGATCAGCGGGAACTCTTCGCCTGCTCCAGTTCTTTCATCGCTTCGCGCAGTTTTTCCTGGGTCTCCTGGGGGAGTTTGGCGGGGTCGCGATTGAGTTGGTCGAGAATTGCTTGTGCCTCAGTGATCTTGCCCAGTCCGATCATCTGCCTGGCGGTGCCGATCTTCTGGTCGGCGTCGATGGCAACCGTGGCCCTGGCCTGGTTGGTGGCGTCCCGGCTCTGATTTATCGTGTCACTCGGTGTTCGGTCGCAAGAGCACAGAGCCAGGGTCGCCACGGCCGCCAGAATCGTCGTTGTTCGCATGTTACCTCGCATTTCCGCTGGATTGTAACCGCTGAGATAGGTAGAAGACGAGCATGGCCATCTTGATTCGAATTGCTACGCCGGCCGACCTACCGGCCATCAACGCCATCTACAACCACTACGTTGCCTGCTCGACCTGCACCTATCAAGTTGAGCCATCGACAGATCAGGAGCGGCGGCAGTGGTACGATGCGCACGATGGATTGCATCCGATCACCGTGGCGGAGGTGGATGGACAGGTTGTCGCGTGGGGATCACTCTCGCGTTTTCACCCGCGAGCGGCATATGACCGGACGGTGGAGGACTCGCTCTACGTTCATCACGAGTGGCAGCGGAAGGGGTTTGGGCGGGCAGTTCTGGAGGATTTGATAAGCCGTGCGCGGGAGCTTGGCCATCATACGGTCATCGCCATCATTTCGGCCGACCAGATCGCTTCAGTGGCAATACACCGGGCCTTGGGATTTGAGACGGTGGGAGATATGAAAGAGGTGGGTTTCAAGTTTGGCCGGTGGCTGGATATCGTATATATGCAGCTCATGCTCTAGTCTCTGACGTACCGGTCATGTGGTCACCTCTATCCATACTCGGCTCGTTGCTGGCCTACGCGATGGTAATCGTGACGATTCTATTGGCCTGTGGCGGCGCCTTGATGCTTGTCTGGTCATGGTTCTCGACGGCGATGATGCGCTGGGCCGATACATATCGCCAGCGGCGCGAGGGCCTGTGCCCAAAGTGCGGATATGACCTGCGTGCCAGTCCAGAGCGATGTCCCGAATGCGGCACGATCCGGCCCAAGAAGATTGCGCGCGTGGAGACTGCTCCTCCACCGTCTCGCATACTCTGGTGCATTCACTTCCGGGTAGGCGAGAGTGTACTGGAGATATCGATCTGGCGTGATCTCCTGCCGACGATCGATGCGCTGAATCAGGAACAGCCCGCCGGAGCCGATCTGCTCTTTGCCGCGTCACGAACCGATGGCGATACCATAACTACATCGCAGGAACTGCGCAACGCGGCCGAAGCCATGATGGAGTTGATCCGAGCGAAGCGGCAGGAACTGGCTGACGCTGATGCGGTGGCCCTCGCGGCACGACGGATACGTCAGTTCGCCCGCCAACATCCCTATGATCGCGTCTTCAGAACGATCAATCGACGCGCGGCTTAGGATTACTGTTTGTCCACACTCAGCTTGCCCGGCCCGATGAAGAAAAGGCCAATAAAGATCACGCCCAGTTCCAGTGCGTGGGAGTAGACATTGAAGCCGTCGCCATGCGAGAGATGCATGGTCATGGCCATCACCATGATCCAGAGCAGCAGCAGGCATGCCGGGCGGAAGAAGGCGCCGGTCAGCAGCAGCAGACCGCCACACAGTTCGCTGGTGGCCGCCAGAATGCCAAAGAGATAGTGGCCGTGGGTGATCCCAAGGTTGCCGATGGCGCTGCCAACGGCTGTCAGTACTGGTGTGCCTCCCATGAACTTACCCACGCCATGGATCACAAAGCTGGTTCCCAGCATGAGCCGAATCAGCAGCAGACCGATGTCACTGTACTTGTTTAGTTTGCTCCACATGGCCAATAGTAGGCACTACTTTAACCATGCGAGCAGTTCGCGGTTGCCCTGAGAGCCAAGGATGGGCGAATCGACGAGTTGAACCACCTCGAATGCGGCGGCCGCGATATCGGCCTTTACCTGTTCCAGCACTGCCGGCAGATGCTCCTCTTGCAGGATGCCTTTGCGGAGCATGGACTTGTCTGCCTCGTAATGGGGCTTGATCAGGGTGACCACCTGGCCGCCGGGGGCGAGGAGTTTTCGCGCGGCCGGGAGAATGTGCTTCTGTTTTGTCCATGCCACATCGATGGAGATGAAGGCCACCAGCTCCGGCAGTTTCACATGCATGGCGTTGGTGCGTTCCATGACGATGACGCGCGGGTCCTTTCGGAGCTTGTACTCCAGCGCGCCATAGCCGGTGTCGATGGCGAAGACCTTGGCGGCGCCATGTTGTAGAAGGCAGTCGACGAATCCGCCGGCGTTGGACCCAAGATCCGCGCAGGTGAATCGGCTGACATCGATGGCGAACGTTGTCAGTGCATGCTCGAGTTTCTGTCCTGCCCGGGAGACGAACATGATGGCACTCTACCGGTGCGCGGTATCGTGGGGCAATGGCGGGTGGTGTGAGAGCGCAACAAAGAAGCCTCGCGATTCTTTCTTACTGGCCTTCTTAGGCCAACCTTCTGAATCTCGGGGCTTCACTTGTACTGAAGGCGCGCTACCGACAATCGTCAAGTACGGAAGCAAATAATCCCCTAACCGATGGGGTCGCTATTGCTCAGGGGAGCGATCCACACTTGAGGCACAAGCGGGCACGAGTATGCTGATCACATTGAAGGAGATAAGGTTTCATGGAACTATGCCTGCTGCCGATGCCTCGTAAAGTCGCGACCGGGTCTGGACGTTTCTCCGCTTCCGGAGCGACGATTGTTGTTCCGGCCGCTCCGTCGGCGGCTACGCTGTTCACAGCGCAGAAACTGCAGGATGCACTGCTGCGGCATGCGGCCGTCCGACCGGCGATTGCGGTATTCATCCAGTGCCAGTCATGCATTCGACTGGTGGTCGATCCCGCCGGGCTTGGCGTCGAGGCGTACACATTGAGCATTCGCCCTGATGGCGTTGTCATCCGCGGCGGCGGCGAAGCCGGGCTGTTCTATGGCGTGCAGACACTGATTCAGATCATTCGTAAGGCGGGCTCGAGTCTGCCGGCCGTTGAGATTGAGGATGCCCCTGACTTCCCCAATCGCGGCGTGATGCTCGATATCAGCCGCGACAAGGTGCCGACGCTGCGGACGCTGTTCGACCTGATTGACCAGTTCGCCGGGTGGAAGCTCAACCAGGTTCAGCTCTATATGGAGCACACGTTCGCGTATAGTCAGCACAAAGAGGTATGGGCAACCGCCAGCCCACTGACGCACGAGGATGTGCTTCGTCTTGATGCCTATTGCCGGCAACGGCATATCCAGCTTGTGCCCAACCAGAATTCCTTCGGTCACATGGAACGCTGGCTGCGTCTGCCTCGCTATATCGACCTGGCCGAAGCGCCAGAGGGCTCGGACACGCCATGGGATACCCACTGGGACGGGCCATTCAGCCTTTGCCCGACGGATCCGCGATCGCTCGAGTTGCTTTCCGGGCTGTATTCGGAACTGCTGCCGCACTTCTCCAGCCGCCTGTTCAATGTTGGCTGTGATGAGACCTTTGATATCGGCCAGGGCAAGAGTAAGGCGGCCGCCGAGGCCGTCGGCAAAACGCGCGTGTACTTTGATTTCCTTCTCAAGCTGC
This sequence comes from uncultured Phycisphaerales bacterium, assembly GCA_903871935.1. Lineage (GTDB taxonomy): Bacteria > Planctomycetota > Phycisphaerae > Tepidisphaerales > Tepidisphaeraceae > CAIQIQ01. The sequence continues at coordinate 34,626 of CAIQIQ010000023.1, read as the reverse complement.
ATCAGCTCGTGCAGTCGAATGGCCGAACGATGATGTTCTGGGGAGATATCATCCTGCATCAGCCACAACTCATTGGCGAACTGCCCAAGGACATCATTGCGATGGAATGGGGCTATGAAGCCGAACATCCGTTCGATAAGGATGGCGCCCTGTTCGCGAAGGCAGGGGTGCCTTTCTATGTCTGTCCGGGCACATCGAGCTGGTGCACAATCACCGGCCGAACCGACAACTGCATCAAGTCGCTGATCAGCGCTGCGGAGAATGGGAAAAAGCACGGCGCCATCGGCTATCTCAATACCGACTGGGGCGACTATGGGCATCTTCAGTATCTGCCCGTAAGTTACCTCGGCTTTGTCGCCGGCGCGGCGTATTCGTGGAACTTGGCCGCCAACCGTGACTTGGATATTCCACGGGCGCTGGATCTGCATGTCTTTGCCGATGCCGCCGGAGTGATGGGAAAGCTAATCTACGATCTGGGCAACGTCTACAAACATCTAAAGACCCAGTCCAACAGCTCGCGCCTCTTCCGGATTCTGGTTGCCCAAAAGAACAATGATGCGCCTGCTGAGGTGACGCGACAGCAGTTGGACAGTTCCATATCCGCGATCGACTCGATCATGGCAGCATTGCCGCAAGCCCGTATGGATTGCCCCGATGCCAACCTGGTTTCCCGCGAGATAGCCAACGGCGCGGCGATGCTGCGCCACGCCGCCAAACGAGGCCGGTGGCTGCTGGATCGCAACAGCGAGAAGGTACTAGATCTGACCCAAGACCTCCGCCAGATCATTGGGAGGCATGAGGAGCTATGGCTGGCGCGCAACCGCTCCGGTGGTCTGGCCGACAGCGCGGGGCAGTTACGGAAGACGCTGGAGATGTACTCGCGCGGATGACGGGTTCTTACTCCTCTTTTCCTACCCATCGCCCGCCCTCGGCCAGCGACCTCTCCGCGCGCTGCACCCACTCCATGCTGATCTGTGCGTTCGACGCCGGGAATCGCAGCGGCCTTCTGTTTCTCACGCTTTCCAGGAAATCCCGGTCTTGGTCGGCGATGTTATACTCGCCTTTGCCGTACCACTGCTTCACGTTGATGCTCTCGATCAATTCCGTCTTGTGGTCGGGCCGATGATTGTACCGCATCACTTCCAGCGTCCCCGTCCAAGCGTCATAGCTCACCGATCCCTGCGTTCCTGTCATGATCAGTTCGTAATAATGTCCCCGGTCTCCGTGATCGTCTGTTCCTCCGATGTGCGCTGCCCGGCTGGTGAGGAAGGTGATGTTCCCCTGTTCTCCGCCCGGAAACTTCAGACACGACAGCACATTGTCCGGACAGTCGTAGTGGCCCATCACGATCGGGGCTGACACCGCCATTACCCGTTCCGGCTCACCGAAGAAGTAGCGGAACAGGTCGATCTCATGGCACAACTTCTCATAGAACGTGCCCCCATTCACCGCCTTGACGATCCCGCGCAGCCGCGATCCGGAAATCTGCACCAGGCTCATCAGCGTGGGCTTGCCTATCAGTCCCCGATCGATGATGTCTTTCATCCCCACCATCGATCCGCAATACGGGAGTTCGAAACCTACCTGGAAGTGCAGATTCTTCTTCGCGGCCAGCGCTACCAGTTCTCGCCCTTCCTTGACGTCCGTGCTCAGCGGCTTCTCCGTCAGCACCGGCACGCCCGCCTCCAGGCACTGCCGTATGATTGCCGCATGCGTCGCCGGCGACGTTACCACAAGCACCGCATCCGGTTTCTCCGCCAGCAACTTCTTCAGGTCATCTACCGCTCGCAGGCCCTTCGCCTCTCCGCGCTCGCGTGCCTCCTCGTTCGTGTCGCAGCCCACCACCTCGCGCACAAAGCCTAATTTGCTCACCTCGATCGCATGTCCCAGTCCCATCCCCCCGAACCCTATCACTCCAACTTTCATCTTCGTTCCCTTTTCTCAAGAGGTTGTCGCTGCGGTTCACTCACGTCCTCCACCATTAACCCCCCAATCTCTCGTCTTGGCAAGTGCGTGCCTGCCTTCATGCAGGCGTGAGAACCTCGCCACGGTGGGTGGCGACTTCTTCGGCGGTGGGCTTGCGGCCGTGCAGGCGCAGCAGCAGGTCCTCGGAGAAGCCCAGCTTGCTAAGGCGCGGATTCGGATCGTAGTCGGCTATCAGGGCTCGGCGGCCTTTGTCGGAGGTGTTGGGCGCTGAGTAGTGCAGCATCAACACGTGGAAGACCAGGATCGATCCGGGCTTCATCGGCGCGATCTTGACCTTGTCCTGCGGCACGTTTTTGAGATCGATCTGCAGTTCTTCCTTGTAGTGCTTGATCAGGCCCCACTTGTGCGAGCCGGGGATGAGCTGCATGCAGCCGTTTTCCGGCGTGGCTTCATCCAGCGCCATCCAGCAGGTTACCTGCTCGGGTTTGGTGCTGGCCCAATAGGCGTAGTCCTGGTGCCAGGGCTTGGCCGCGCCGTGGTGGGCGGGTTTGAACATCAGTTTGCTCGAATGGTAGTAGATCGTGTCGCCAATCAGGTCTTCAACCAGGTCGAGCATCTTGTCGCCGTGGACAAAATCGCGGAAGACCGGGCTGTAGGCGGTGATCTCTTGGATCTTGCGCAGGATTCCCTGGCCGACCGGTTCGCCGCGGAAGGAATTGATCTCTTCGCCGGTCTGCTTCTTTTCCAGATTGAAGCCGCCCTCGTCCTTGGAGAGATTCCGGGCCTTCTCCTCGACCAGCCGATCCAACTCGCCCAAGAGCAACTGGAGTTCCGCGGGCCTAAGGAAGTTCTCGATGATGAGGTAGCCCTGATCCTTGTAGAATTCCGATTGTTCTTTCGTCAACACCTTCATGTAACTGCTCCTTTGTATGTGGACCCAAAGTGGCGTCCTTCCGTTCCCTTGATAATAGGGCGCAATTCAAATCGCCGATGGTCGCGTGTATGCTCCTGTCATGGCAAAGCGGCGGCCGAACATCCTTCTGATTACGTCCGATCAGCAACACTACAGCACGCTTGGAACCATCAACCCGAGAATCAAGACTCCGGCGCTGGACCGGCTGTGTGAGCAGGGGACGCGTTTCGAGCGCGCGTACTGCCCAAATCCTACCTGCACACCGACACGGGCAAGCGTGATCACCGGCATGTATCCTTCGCAGCATGGGGCATGGTCGCTGGGCACGAAACTGTTTGAGGATGTGCCCACGCTGGGCGGGTATCTGACAGCGGCGGGCTACTACACGTCGTTGATTGGCAAGGCACACTTCCAGCCGCTTCTGACCCGGTATGGGTATGAGTCGATCGAAAACCAGTCGCTGCTTCCTGATCTGGATTACTGGCGGAATTTCCATGGCCCCTGGTATGGGTTTGCCCATGTGGAGACCGCCCGCATGCACGGGGATGAGTCGCATGTTGGCCAGCACTATGCAATCTGGATGGAAGAGAATGGTCTGGCCAACTGGAAGGATTACTTCTTCCCCTGGCCGCCCAGACCGACCAATCGGCCGGACTACTACACCCACGGTGGCGGCGCGTGGGATCTACCCGAGCGTTATCACTACTCAACCTGGACGGCCGAGCGAACCATCGCGCAGATCGAGAAGGCCGACGAGCAAGACCGTCCGTTCTTCATCTGGTCAAGTTTCCACGATCCGCATCCACCGTACATTGTGCCTGAGCCTTGGGCGCACATGTATGACCCGGCCGACATGCCCATCGGCCGACTCAGTCCTGGAGAACATCAGGCCAACCCACCGCACTTTGCCGCTACGCAGACCCAGAACCATCCTTTCTGGGATCAGGCGTTGCCGGGCGAAGGATTGGTACATGGCTCGGGGTCGCATGTGCACGCCGAGCAGGATGTCCGCAAGAGCATGGCCATCTACTACGGGATGATCAGTCTGATGGATCGCAACATCGGGCGCGTGCTCGACTGCCTCGACCAGGGAGGGCTGGCCCAGGATACCCTCGTGGTCTTCAGCACCGACCATGGCCATTTCCTTGGCCATCACGGACTGATCGCCAAGGCGATTCATCACTATGAAGACCTGTTGCGCGTGCCCTTTATCGTGCGCTATCCCGGGAGGGTGAGAGCCGGGGGAACCAGCCAGGCCATCCAGAATCTGGTTGACCTCTCGCCCACGTTCCTCTCTGCGGCGGGTCTGGAGGTGCCCTGTGCGATGACCGGGCGCAACCAGTTGCCGACGTGGCAGGGAGGGCCGGCGGCCCGGGACTACTCGGTGACGGAGAACCACCATGGAAACTGCAAATTCCACATGCGAACGTTTGTGAACCATCGCTACAAGATCACCGTCTACCGCGATGGCAACGATGGTGAGTTGTTTGACCTGCGGGATGATCCCGGCGAGGTGCGGAACCTCTGGCACGACCCATCCGCCGCAGCCCTCAAGGGCGACCTTCTGCACCAGTTCATGCAGGCCACGCTCCGCGATGAGCCCACGCGCATGCCCAGGATCGCCTGGGCATAGTCCATGATTCGATTTAAGTAATTGTATAGACTACACTTACATCATAACTGGCCCGCGCCGTGGCCTGGAGTCTCGACAAGCACCTCTTGCGATGGAACAATACTCGTTGCGGCGGCCGAGCGGGGCCATTTGTTCCCGCGCTGGCAGCGCTATTTACAGCAATTACAGAAGTGAATCTAAGCATAGCTGTTGAACAACCTGATCGGAAAGTAGCTCTATTGGGGGCATCGGACCGCCATGTGCGCATGATCCGCGATGCTTTCGGTGTACAGGTCTCGTGTCGTGATGATGAGGTGCGTCTCGCCGGGGACAAAGAGCAGGTCGGCAAGGCCGCTGCCGTTCTCGATTTGATGCAAAAGCACCTGCGCCGCAAAGAGTGGATCAGCGTTGAGGAAGTCGGCAAGGTCATCAGCCAGGTTGAGCATGCAAGTCCTGATGCGCAGGGAAGTTCCGACACGCTGGACGTTTTCACTCATGCTCATCGCATTCATGCCAAGACCGAAGGCCAGCAGCGCTATCTCGATGCCATGCAGAGCCATGACCTGACCTTCTGCATTGGCCCGGCCGGGACGGGTAAGACCTATCTTGCGGTCGCCGTGGGGGCAAGCCTCCTGAAGCATGGCCAGGTGAAACGGATCGTGCTCGCTCGCCCTGCGGTTGAGGCCGGTGAGCGTCTGGGATTTCTTCCCGGCGACCTGCAGGCCAAGGTAAACCCGTATCTCCGGCCGCTGTTTGATGCCCTGCACGACATGATCGACTTCGAGCAGGTCAAACGCTTCATGTTGAACGATGTCATTGAGGTGATTCCGCTGGCGTTCATGCGCGGCCGAACGCTCAATGACTGCGTCGTCATTCTTGATGAAGCTCAGAACACCACGCCAGCGCAGATGCTGATGTTCCTGACCCGGCTGGGGCATGACTCAAAGATGATCGTAACCGGCGACATCTCGCAGGTGGATCTGCCGCCGGATGTGCCATCGGGTCTGGCCGACGCCATGCAGAAGCTGCGCGGCATCCGCGGCATCGGGATGGTGCAGCTCGAGCGCGGTGACATCGTGCGTCATCGTTTGGTGCAGAATATCGTCAACGCGTATGAGAGGTTGACCTAACCGTGCCAGAACCGACCGGCACCATCCTCGACCGTGACCAACACCGACAGACGCGCTCGGTTCTGCGCGGAGTATTCCGTGGCCACGGCGCCGGCACGGCCGTGGTGGTTGCGGCGGCGTTTTGCGTGCTGGCCAGCACGATTATCTGCCTGGGCAGGTATTACAGCGGCTATTGCCTGGGTCAGTACATTACGCAGCCGCTGCACGCCCGCGTTGATTTCTCCTATTCGGATCACGCCAAGTTCATGGCTGCCCAGCAACGCGCCCGTGAAGATGAACCGCGCATCTACCGTCCCAATCCGCAGTTTGCGTGGACCCAGCTTGCCGAGCAAATCCGGCGCTGGCCGGAGCAAGTGGCCGGCAAAACCATCGCAGAACTGCCCGAGCCATTGAGATCAGCACTTGATCCAGAAGCTCTGACGCTGCTGGCGCAATACCAGTTGCCCGAACGCCGCCAGCTCTTCAATCAGCGCATCGACACCTTCCTGGCCGCTGTTCGCGGGCTGGTCATCATCCCGGACGATCAGCGAGATCAGGAAATGGCACACCATCAGCAATGGCGATCGAGCAATGGTGCGGCGATCCGCCTGCTTGATGGCGATGGCGCTGCCGGCACGCTGGTTCCGCTGGATCGTGTGCATAGCGTTGGAGCACCGCAGGCGATGGCCGGCGAGATCCAGCGGGCCGCATCTGAAAGTTTCCGTGAGGACCTGGCTCCGCAGGTCGCCCGGTTTGTCATGCGGTCGATGCAGTCAACGCATCTGTTTGATGAGAATGCCACCCTCGAAGCCCAGGATCGTGCCGAGGCGACCGTGCCGCCGCGCCACGGAGATATCCGCTATAAGGCCGGTGTCGCCATCAAGCTGCCGGGCGAGGTCGACGAGCGCGATCTGGGCGTGCTGCAGGCGGAGCATCGGACCTATCGGCAGTTGTTGCCAATGCCGGTGGTCCTGCGCGATTTTGCAGGCGTCGTCGGCATCGTCCTGATTATCACCAGCGTGATGGCATGGTATGTCAGCACATATCAGCCGCGCATCATCCACAATCATGCCCGAGGATTCGCCATTACCATGCTGCTGGTGGCAATGCTGCTGATCTCGCAACTGGCCGCTCCGGGCACCCGGCCGCTGTATATCTTTGGAATCGCTCCGACGATCCTGACGGCGATGGTCTTGGCGATTGCCTATGAACCGCGCTTTGCCCTGGGGATTTCGATGCTGCTGACATTGCTGGTGACGCTGTCGCTGAACCAGGGCACAGAGTTCATCCTCGTGCTGCTGGGCGGGTGCTGCGCCACGTGCGCGTTCACCGGCACGGTGCGGACGCGCGGAAAACTGATCGAGATCGGGTTTGCCAGCGCTCTGGCCATGGCGGCGATTGCAATGTTCAGTGGCGTCTGGGCGTTTTCGGGCGCTGTTCCGTTCAACTATGTCATGACGCAAGCGCTCCATGCGGCACTGGCCGGGCTGGGGTCGGGCTTCGTCGTGCTGGGCGTTCTTCCCTTTGTGGAGAAGACGTTCCGCATCACCACCGGCATGACGCTGCTGGAACTTTCCGATGCCAGCCATCCGCTACAGCGGAAACTGGCCGCCGAAGCTCCGGGCACCTACAGCCACTGCCTGCAGGTGGCTTCGATAGCGGAGGCGGCCGCGGAGGCGATCGGTGCCAACTCGCTGCTGGCTCGCGTTGGAGCGCTGTATCACGATCTGGGCAAAACGCGCCGGCCACACTACTTCTGCGAGAATCAGAACGCGACCGAAAGCGCTCATCTCTCGCTGTCGCCCAATGTCTCGTTCATGATCATTGTCGAGCATATCAAGGACGGCCTTGATATGGCCCGGCAGCATAACCTGCCCACCAGCATCCATCCCTTCATCCAGCAGCACCACGGCACTACGCTGGTCGAGTACTTCTATCATCAGGCCTGCAAAGGCCGCCAGCAGCCGCAGCAGGTTGCCGAGAACGAGTTCCGATACCCGGGGCCCAGGCCGCGGTCGAAGGAAGTCGCCATCGTCATGCTCGCCGATGCATGCGAGAGCGCTGCCAGGTCAATAGCCGAATTGGGCCCCGAGGGAATCGATACACTCGTGCATCAGATCATTCTCAAGCGATTGCTCGACGGCCAGCTTGTTGACTGCGATCTGACCCTGCGGGAACTCGATATGGTTGAAAAGACGATGATACGATCCCTGCAGGGCGCCCATCACGGCCGGGTTGCCTATCCCGAAGGCACGCGGCAATTGCCTGTTGCCGCGGCCGGAGGAATGTGAGACAACAACAGGCCGCCATGAGCGATCTGAAGGCAACAACAAAACCATGCACTGCAAACGAGGGTGGACCAATGAAGCCCGAACCTTCCGTTCCCTCCGTACCCGCCATCCATCCCATACTCGCCATGCCGCCTGCGCCCCTGGACCTCTGTGTCATCGCGGGCACTCAGCGCGCTGCGGCGCCGTTCCTGGAATGGCATATCCGGCAGGCCGCGAAACTCTGCGACAGCCCGCTGCGCGAGCTTACGGTTATCGTCGCCAGCGATGGACTCATCAGACGTCTGCATCAGCAGTTCTTCAATGATCCGACGCTGACCGATGTGATCACGTTCCCACTGGAGCAGGACCAGCGCGGCCGTGCCCTCTCGGGCGAGATATACATTTGCCCTTCAGTGGCTCGGCGTCAGGCGAAACTGCGCCACATCTCCATCCGGCACGAAATGCTTCTCTACACCATTCACGGCATTCTGCACCTGTGCGGCCACGATGATCTTTCCGCGCGGAAGTGCAATGCCATGCACAACGAGGAAGACCGCATCCTGGAGAAGCTTGGCCTTGGCCCCGTGTTTGGCCGGCCCGAACTGGGCACGCGCCGCAAGCCGCGCTTGATCCCATCACAGAACCGCTGACCCATCACCATGTATCAGGGACTGCTCATTGCCGCCACCATTGCCGCCGCACTCGGGGCGATGTTTTTCTCCACCCTCACCTATGCCCTGCGCGATTTCTCCCGCTCACGCCTGCAGGCCTGGATGAAACGTCGCGACCGCCTGCAGTGGTATGACGCCATCGTCGAACAGGCCGAGGAGCTTTCCTTCTCGGCCGCGGTGCTGCGGTTGCTTTGTAATATCCTCACCCTCATCTGCGTTCTCGCCCTGCTGGAGGACACACAAGCGCATCGGTGGTTGCAGTACCTCTACGCATTCCTGATTACCGGGGCAATCAACTCGGTCGTCTCGGTGGTCGTGCCGCTGGCGATCGCTCGACATGGTGGCGAGATCGTTATCGGAACGTGTGTTCGCATCCTGCCGACGTTGCGAGCGGTTGCCCTGCCTGCCATTGCTGCGATGAGAGCTGTCGATCAACTTGTCGGCCGGGCCGCCGGGCCACAGACCCAGAAGCAGGAGCAACAGGCGGTTGAAGACCAGATCCTTACCGCCGTTGAAGTCGGCGAGAAGGAAGGTGTCGTTGACGAACAGGAACGCGAGATGATCGAATCGGTCATCGAATTCCGCGATGCCATGGCTCGCGAGGTCATGACCGCCCGCACCGATATCGTCGCCCTCGATGTCACTTCCACGCTCGCCGAGATTCGCCAGACCGTGGAACAGACCGGCCATTCGCGCGTGCCTGTCTTTGAGCAGACACTCGATCATATCATCGGCGTGCTCTATGCCCGCGACCTGTTGAAGTACGTCGGCGAACTGGCCGGCGAGTTCGACGTGAAGAAGGCGATACGCCCGGCTTTCTTCGCCCCCGAGACCAAGCCGTTGCGCGATCTGCTGCGAGATTTTCGCCACCTCAAGGTTCACATGGCGATCGTCCTGGACGAGTATGGCGGCACCGCCGGCTTGATAACCATTGAAGACATTCTCGAACAGCTCGTCGGTGAGATCAGTGATGAGCACGAACCATTGGAGCCCGCCATGCTCAAGAAGATCGATGACCGCACCTACGAGGCCGATGCCCGCATCGCCATTGCGGAACTCAACCAGCTCCTGCCGGTGAGTTTGCCCGAAGATGGCGAGATCCGCACGCTTGGCGGGATGATCGCCAACACCGTCGGCCGAATCCCCGAGAAGGGGACGATCGTGAACATTGGCCCTCTCCGCATTATCGTGATCGATGCCGAGCCGCAGCGCATTAACCGCGTTCGCCTCGAACTGAGCTCGCCGGCCGCCGGCGCGGCGGCGGTGTAGTGCGAAGTAGCCTCCCGCTGCATCTGCGGGTAGAGTTCCCACCCACATGGTGCGCCCTTCCGACGCCATTCCGAAGCCTGACCAGCACGATCCTCCGCTCTGGGGTTTTGACCGTGATGAGTTGGCGTACCTCGTCCCAATGCTCAGTTTCATGCTATTCATCTGGGTCGGATCCACATGGAAGGAACTGTATCCCTGGGCCTATGTCGGCCGGACCATCGCGGCCGCCGCGCTGCTGATCGCCTTCGGCAAACGCTACACTCCAATCACATGGGATTACTGGTGGCTGGGCGTAATCATGGGCGTGCTGGGCATTGCCCAGTGGATCGGCATGGACAGCTTTCTACAGAGAGTAATGCCATCCTGGTTTGCGCTCAAGCCCGCCGACGCCTTCAGGCCGTATGAGTACTTCTCCAATCCGTCGATGATGTGGGGCTGGATCGCCATCCGCATGATCGGCGCCAGCGTTGTCGTGCCGTTCATGGAGGAACTGTTCTGGCGGGATTATCTCTGGCGGCGTCTGATTGCACCGGCCGACTTCAAACTGGCCAAGGTTGGCGAATGGGAACCCAAGGTGTTCTTCATCATCGCCATCGCCTTCTGCGTCGTGCATCCGCAGTGGCTTACCGCCATCGGTTGGGGCCTGATGATTGGGGCGCTGCTCGCCTATACCCGCAGCCTCGGCGCCTGCATCATCATGCACGGGGTGACGAATTTTCTGCTGGGTCTGTACGTGCTGAACACGCACGAATGGGCGTGGTGGTAGGCTCCCCTTCACCCTACAGGATGAACACCGCGGCCGCGACCACGCTGGTCCAGAGCCCGAGCTTGTCTCCCTCGGCCGTCTGCACGAACGAGCGCGTCTTGACGATTTCACCCGAGGCCTTGTACTCCTGCTCCCGTTCATCCCACGCCTTTTCAGCGTCGAGTACGATGCCCAGTGTCGTCGCCAGCATGGTCGCCGACATGTCTTCCACGAGGTCTTCCGTCCGTTTTTCGTTCATTCCGTGGCCGTGATGCTCGGCGATGTAGCCGTACGCGTGGTTTTTCGGGATGGCCAGCCCAACCCCTGCGCAGATAAGCCGGTTCGGCTCATCAGTGGATGCCTCGGCGAGCACCACGAACGTAATGGCACCGGGGCGGAGTTTGGCGATACCATCCTTCGCGGGAATGATCTTGGCGCTGGTCGGGTAGATGGAGGAGACACGGACGAGGTTTTGTTTCTCGATCCCCGCTTCGCGCAGCGCCAGCTCAAATGACTGCAGGCGATGAACGTGCCTTCCCGCGCCCTTGGTGAAGAAGATTTCTTTCGGCATCAGATCTTCAGAAAGCATTGGTTGCCTTTTTCATATAGCCCATTGTCCAACTCTAAAGCGTCTTGTTCCAGTCCGGTGGCAGCAAAAGCACCGGGATTCGCGTGTTCTTAATCATTTCCACCGGGACATTGCCTGCCAGCAGGCGAGCAAAAACGTTCTTGCCGGTCAGTCCAAGCACGATCAACGATACGTCGCGCTGTTCTGCCGTACTCAGGACCGCACTGGCAATGTCATCGGAGAACAGCAGCAGACTTTGCACGGCGATCGACTTCTCCTGAAGCTGCTGCCGCAGGGCGCTTATGGCCGTTTCGCCTTCGGCCTGTTCCTGTTCACGCATCTGGCCGCCCGATGGGCGTGAGACATGGACGATCAGCACCTCGGCGCCGATCTTGCGGGCCAGATCAATCACTGGCTCGGCGACTCGGTTGGCCGCCCACGGACTGCTGATCGCGACAAGAATCCGGCTCATTGGCTCATCCTCATCACCCCTGTTGGTGCAGGTTCAATTCATCCATCAACTCGCGCATGCGTCGCAGCGCTTTGCCGCGATGGCTGATCTCATGCTTCTTCTCTGATGGCAGTTCCGCGGTCGTGCAGGCAAACTCATCAAAGTAGAAGAGCGGATCATACCCAAACCCGTTCGTGCCGCGAGGGGCGCGGATGATTCGCCCTTCCACGGTGTCTCGCACAGTCAGGATGATCTGCCCCTGCGGGTTGGACAATGCCAGGGCGCAGACGAAGCGAGCCGTTCGCTGCTCATCCGGCACATCGTGAAGCTGCTTAAGCAGCAGGGCGTTGTTATCGGCATCGCCCTTGCCTGCGTGGTTCATTTCGGCCCAGCGGGCGCTGTGAACGCCGGGCGTGCCCCCGATGGCGTCGACTTCCAGTCCGCTGTCATCGGCCATTGCCCACAGGCCAAGGGCCTTGGCGTAGGAGGTGGCTTTCAGGCAGGCATTGGCCCGGAAGGTAGCGCCGGTCTCCTCGACCGACGGGATTTCGCGATGCTCGCTCAGGTCGGTCCACGTAAAGCGGTCCTGCCCGAGCATTTCACGGAATTCCCGGATCTTTCCCTTGTTCGATGTCGCGATCAGCAGCTTCATGGTTTGGTCGTCGGCGCGACGGAGCTATTCCAGACTCTTGAGTTTCCCTGTTCCTGGTTGATCCTTCGGTTTGGGCGCGGGTGCAGGGGCCGGGCGAGGCGGAGCCGGCGGCTGCTGGGCATCGGGTTTCTTCTCACCGCCAGCAATCGCTGCGCCCCGGTTTGGTATGATCAGGAGCAGCGAGGGATTAGGGAGATCTTGTTCCTTGCCGTTCCGGTCCTTCACTCGCTTGCTGTAGACTTTGCCATTGGTGAAGAAGTAGGGATTCTTGTCCACCGCCGCCCGCATGCTCAAATCCAGGATTTCCACTTTCGGCGCGAAGACCTTGTAGTGCTTACCTTCCATATCGAAGTAGTCGGTTATGGCGTTCTTCGGCAGGGGGATGTTGTAGACTTTGATGATCGTGTTCGGGTCATCCGGCTGCGCTGCGGCATCCTTCTCGAGTTTCAATGCTTCCCTTGGCCAAGCCCCGACGCACACACCGCTGGTGGTTGCGTTGTGCAGGTAATAGGCCTCGACTTTGTCTTCGCGCAGTACTCTGACTGCCTCAACGGCGGCTTTTTTCCGCTCCGGGTTATCGCGGTATTCACCGATCAGTATGGACCAGTAGCGGTCGGGAGGCGTGTTCTTGATGTCCCACTCGGGAGGGCCTTCCGATCCCGGGCGGGGGATTTCAGCGGGAAACGAGAACGGGAAGAGGGCATTGCCGTCGGTATCGCGCAGAGCCTTGATATTCTTCAAATCCTGCCGAGCCCGCTCTGCTTCCTTGGGATCGCCACCTTCGACGTCGCGGAGAGGCGACGCCTTGTAGAAGCCGAAGAAGAGCGTGCTTTCATCTTCCCCCTGAATGACGTACCAGTCCTTCCAGTTCGTGAGCTTGACAACACCCTCTTTGGCACGCTTGGCCATCTCAACGCGGAGCGGGCCGGTGAAGATACGGCAGTTGATCGTCCACATCGCATCTTTGGGCAGAGCAGGATTGTCATCGGCCGCGCGCGCGACCACGGCCAATCCCCCCAACAGCAACGCCAGTAACAGCAGATATTTCATGGTATTTCTCCCGAACCATCCTTTGCCACAGCCAGCGCTGATGCCTGTTGCTGGGCGATCTGCCGGCAGCCGCATGTTGCAAGCTCAACCAGTTCGAGCAGTTGCGGATGACCGAAACCTTCGCCATTCTCGGCCGAGCCTTGGATCTCCACGAACTTGCCGCCTGCGGTATAGGCGATATTCATGTCCACGGCCGCCCGCGAATCATCATCATATGCCAAATCGAGCCGGACCTCGCCGTCAATAATACCAACGCTGACGGCCGATACTGGATCTACGATCGCCTTGGCGGGGTTGTAGTGTATTGGATCATATCGAGCCGGCAGAGGACCGGCGATTGGACGCGGTGGTGCGAGAATCTTCGCCGGCAGCTTGCGGACCGCATCGACCAGCGCCACATACGCCGCGCAGATGGATGCCGTCCGCGTGCCACCATCGGCTTGAAGCACTTGGCAATCCAGGGCGATCGTGTGCGGGCCGATCTTGGACAGATCAATGGCCGCACGCACTGCCCGGCCGATGAGCCGCTGAATCTCCGTTCCACGCGAATCGGTATGCCCGATCTTGGGCCAGGGCTTGCGCTGGGGGGTGGAGGCGGGGAGCATGACGTATTCGGCCGTTATCCAGCCACCTGGGCGGTCATCCTTCATCCATGGGGGGAGTTCCGGCGAGATGGCCGCTGTGCAGAGCACTACGGTATTGCCTTGTTCCCAGAGCACGGATCCGGCCGGTGTGCGCGTAAAACAGCGGGTGATCTTGATGGGGCGTAACTGGTCGTTGGTTCTGCCATCGGTTCGCATAAGGATTCAGGGCTGTCATCATAACAGGGCATGGCGTTTTGCGCAACCACGGTTGAGCTGGGCGGGCTGAGTGCTGAGCCAAATACGACAAAACGACGCAACGATGAGGAGGATCCATAGCGATGCTATTGCTTTGTGGCAGGGGATCGGGGCGGTAGAGTGGTACTGGATGGGGCCGTTGGGAAGAAAGCAGCAAGGATGAGAACGTATCGTGTGTTTGTTGTCGTATTGGCGCTGTTGAGCAGTATCAGGGGCAGCCATGGTTTGGCTACGGAGCAGGTGGGCCCCGAAAGCGCCCAAAGGGAACCGACGATCGCCCAGCCTGGTTGGCCGATGGGGATTACCGAACTGCTTCGGCACGAGTCGCGCGTCTATTCGATCTGGGTGAATGGCAATGAGAACTTCTACTTCAAAGCCAGTCCCGAGGGGATCAACGACCTGATCCGCTTGTTTTCGGAAACGCGAATGCGTGACCATGAGCTATGGATCAAGGCGGGGAATGATCACGTCAAGGCGTTCAACGGAGACATGATCAGCTATAATGCAGAGCTGCATGTCCTCGGGGGAATCGCGCGGGGCATGGCCCGGAGAGACGAGGGCTCCGATACCTATGAGCCGACGCTGACTCTGCTGGTTGATCCCGCTGCCGACCAGGCATTCTGGACGAAGATCACACTTCCTGACCATGTCATCCTGCACAGCGAGGTGGCCCAGTGCCCATTGATGGGCAGAGCAGCCAAGCCTCAGCGCAAAGTGTGGTTTGCACAGGTGCAGTTCGACGACGCCACGCCTGCTTGCGATTTCGAAGATGGAGTAACAACGAGGGTCACCCTCTGGGAGAGGGGCGTCAAGGCCGGGATCAAACTTGGCGAGGTCGGCCACGATGGGTACTTCCATGCGGCATTTTCCGAGAAGGAACTTGCGGCTCTGAAGACAGGCGCATCATGGCTAACGCTGACAATGGGCAACTGGGCGACCGAAGCGCGAGAAGATGATCCAAGGCTGAGCATCGATAGACTCTCCCTGGACAAACGGACTGGCCAGCCGGTCAAGATCGCTGCGCCGCAGTTCTATTATGGGCGGATTCTCTTTGGCGATGGTTCACCGCCAGTCCTGGATCCAGCTCCCTGGCCTGGCGCAGAAATCCACGTCGACTTCTCCTACGCCGGCAGCGCGCGCGTCGATTCCCAGGGCTATTTCAAGGTGTACTTCAGCAGGGAGCAGTACGAGATGGCCAAAATCGACAGGAGCCGAGAAAACATCTACATTCCAGACTACGAAAGCAAGGGCACCAGTACCGCCAGATTCGAATTCCCCGTATCGAAACTGTCTCGGAACAAGGAGCTTGCCGGCGTGGTGAAGATCCCCAGACGCGGTCCGTAAGTAGAGCGATCGGCACGAAGGAGTTGGACGAATGAAAAGCAAAGCAATAACGGCACTGCTATTTGCCTTGGCCGCGACGGCTTCTGTATTTGCTGCGCCCTGGGTCAATGAGGGTATCGGAAACGGAGCGGGCGCCCAGGTTATTGCCATGTCTCCCGCGGACCCCAAGTTCTTCATATACGGAAACGATATGGCGGGGGTGTTTACGAGTATCGATGGTGGCGCGAGCTGGCGAATGGTGGATTGGAAGCAGCTCAACAGTATTAAGTACCAGGGAAGAGGAAACGGCATATTCTACTGCACTCCGGTGTTTCATCCGACTGATCCGAATACGGTATTCGCCTTTGGCAGGAATAGAACGACGGCCGATGCGCTCTTCACGAGCACGGATAAGGGTGTCACCTGGAGCGTTCTGGCGCCAAAGTCCCAGTTCGGCAACAGCAATCTCATTTCGATCTACATCGACCGAGCCAATGCGAAGTTCATGTTGGCCGGAACGGCGGCCAATGCGTACCAAAGTACAAATGGTGGAAGCACCTGGATGGTCTGTCCGACGGTCGCCGGAAAGGTCCTTGGCTTTCTGGTTGACCAGTCGACCGGAAGCTATTTTGCCGCCACGGAAGATGGCGGGATCTACCGTTCCGACAACCGCGGTGTCACCTGGACGAAGAAGAATGGCACGCTGCCCGGAGGCGGCGCAATAACGAGCTTTGCCGGGGGGAGTACGGCAGGAAGTGCAGCCATCTACTGCATCGCCACGTCGAACGGTGATGTCTACCACTCGTCAGATCGGGGAGAAAACTGGTCGAGCGTGATGACAGGAATAGATAGCGCCCTTCACCTTCAAAAAGTGCTTGTTGCCGATGATCTTCCGACCACTGCGTATGTCAACGTCGCAGAGCGATCAAACAGCTACAACATCTATAAAACCACAAATAGCGGGGCTCGATGGACGAATGTGTATTCTCCGAGTTTGTCCGGGGGCAATGTGCAATTCGGCTATAAAGCGTATGAATGGGGAATCGGGCAATCGGGACCTTTGACGCAGGGAATCAATATCAATCCGGCCGATGCCAACCAGCTCATCGGCTGTGGATACGGCGAGATATTCCTTACGACCAACGGAGGGGGCGATTGGAACCAGATCTACACCAACTACGCCGACTCCGGGGTAAAGGCAGCCGGCAAAAGGTGGGTCACCAGAGGGCTCGACGGTATGACGACCTGGTTCTATTACATTGACCCGGCAAGGAGAAGTTACCGCTATGGATGCTACTCCGATACCGGCTTCAAGAGAAGCACGGATGGCGGGGCGACCTGGAGCGATAGTATGACCGGGGTCCCGACAGCATGGAGGAATACGTTCTACGAAGTGGCGTTTGACCTCGATACGCCCGGAACCATCTACGCCGCCGCGGCCAGGACCCATGACATCCCGCTGAACTCCACTTATCTTGCCAAGGGCTATGCGTATGCGGGGGGCGTTGTGAAGAGCGCGGACTTCGGGGCCACCTGGACCGATATTTCCACAGGCAAAGGTCTTCCGGTAACAACTGCCGCCCCCCGTTCAATTATCCTGGACCCATCTGACAAGGCTTTGTATGTGGCAATGATAGGAGACGGTGTATACAAACTGATCAGCGGCAGTACTACATGGCAACGCTGCTCATCCGGCCTGGCGGTCGGCGCGAACAAGAATGTCTGCACCTTGAAGCGGTACAAGGATGGGACCATATACTGCAGCATCACTTTCAACAGTACTGGCGTGCAGAAGGGTGGTCTGTTCAAGCTTAACAAAGATGAGCAGACCTGGTCGGAAATCACAGCGAGCACCTCAATACTCTGGCCGACGGAATTCGACATAGACCCGGTGGATCCCAATATCATCTATGTCGGGAGCGGGAGTAATGCGCAGGGAGGCTGTTTCAAAACCATGAACGGAGGAGCTTCCTGGACGAAGATACTGAGTGTTCCCGCGGGGTACGCGCCCATCATAGATCCTTCGGACAGGAACCGCATCTTCTTCACTTCCTTCGAAAACGGCATGCAGGTGAGTAACGACGCCGGGATGACCTGGACTGATTATCCGGGTGTGCCTCATTCCGGACCGCTTCATATGCTGTTTGACCGAGAGAGTGGAAGCACATTTGTGACCACCTTCGGCGGCGGCATCTGGAGGGACTAAGAAGGGAGACAAGGAGAAAGCTCTTGGCGGGCTTTTCCTTGTCTCCCTGTCAGGTGGTTTGCCTGTCGGACCTTACTTGGCCTCGACCAGGGACAGGATGGCCTTGGTCACGGTCTGGCGGTCGGCGATGAACTTCTGGGCGTCGAAGCTGTCGCGGTCCTTGCCGGCGACCAGGTTGATCTGCTGGTCATACACCGCTTTGGCTTGGGCGGCGGCCGGTGAGTTGGACTTTTCTTTGATCAGTCGCTGCAGGGTGCTGAGATAACGGTAGTCATTCAGCCCAGGCAGAATGTTGCCCAGCAGTGACAGGGAGGGAACCATGGCCTGCTGCTGGTTGGTGTTGTACCAGCAGTAGTCATCCTCGCGAGCGTCCAAGGCATAGTAGGGATTGCCGGCGGTGACGTTCAGGTGCCAGCTCACGCGATAGGCCAGGCCGTACTTCTCTACCAGGGCCTTCATGTAGCGGCCGTAGGTCCAGCGGTTGCCGCCGTTGTAGAATGAGAACTGGTGGCCCTTGTCGCGGATGAGCTTGATCGAATCCGCATCGTGCAGGTTGAGCGAGGGCATGGTCAGGCTGGTGACCAGACCGTAGTGGGGATTCGTGGGATCGTTGCCGGTCATGGACGTCGCACCCATGAAGGTCTGGTACTTGAGGTTCAGATCGCGACGGACCTTGTCGTGCAGGGCGGCGTTCTTGGCTGAGCCGACAGCGGCATCGCCCAGGGGTTCATCGCATAGATTCCAGGCCACCGGCACCCAATTGGCCTTGGCGGCATGCTCTTCGATGCCGCCGTAGATTGCTTTGAGGAAGGACTCCATATTGGGGAAGCCGGCGTTCCTGGCGGCTTGCTCATCGGGTCCGGCGGCGCTGCCGTACATGTTGTAGCCCAGGCCCGAGGCACCATAGCTGCTGACCATCTGGGTGTATCCGTGGTCGCGGAGGGCTTTCATCTCCTTGTCAGCGCGGGTGAAATCGAACGTCACCTTGCCGGCGGCGGCCCTAACGGAGATGTTGGGCAGCGCAGTCACGGTGGTGAAGCCGTTCTCGCGCAGCGAGGTGAGGCACTTCTCGAACATCTGCCATTCCCACTGCTGGCTTGCCGAATCACTGGGCCAGGGCAAGCCGATGCCCGCGCCCCAAGGTCCGGCGGCGATGTCGGTCACCTCATCCAAGGCGAAGGGCAGCACAGTGAGAGAGACAGGAATCTCCTTGCTCGGACCGTTCTTGGGCTTCACGGTGATCTTGCCGGCGTATTTGCCGGGTGCGGCGTCATTGGTGATCTTGGCGCGAACCCAGAAGTTGCGTGTGACTTTGGCCGATGGCGCGGGCAGCGGCCGCCAGTAGCGCGGGCCGACGGTGTAGACTGAGCCTTCCATGGTCACGCGGTTGATGCGGTAGTCGATCCAGCCAGAGGCGAAGGTCTTGGCGTCGAGTTTCGCGCCGTTGGGGCCGGCGAAATCTGAGAGAGCGAGGTCGATCTCGCCGATGTCGCTGCCCGGTTGCAGAGCAAAGTTGATCGCCTGCTCCTCGCCCTTGGCCAGGGCGTAGCTCAACCCGTCGGCGGGAATTGCATCCTCCTGGCGCGGGCCGTCAAAGGCGTTGGCCATCGTCATTCCACGGGTGAACAGGACATAGCCGTCGGCCGGGGCTTTTGCCCCCGTGGCTTTGGGGACGATCTGCTTGAAATAGTCGTTGAACTGATTCTTCCGTTGCTCGGTGGTCCAGTCCCAGAACTTCTGGCCCTGCTCCATCTTGTCGGCCGGATAGAGGACCAGTGCTGAGAGAGTGATTCCCCAGTTGCCATCGCTTTGGAAACCCAGGTCCAACTTGCCGTCGGTCACGTCCACGTCGAACTGCTTGATGTTGAACATCTTCTGCACGTACTGCTGGAAGGTGTCCAGGCCGGGCAGGTCTTCCTGCATGGCGTTGCGGAAGTAGGACTTCTCGAACTGGGCGAGGTCCATCTTCTCATCGACCACCGGCTTGCCGTTGGCGGTGACCTGGCGATGGGTGTAGGTCTGCACCTCACCCCAGAATCCGCCGGGGCAGTCGATGTTCATGATGACGTGGTATCTGCCATTGGGCACATCAACGCGGAAGGCGGCGCCGGAGGCGACGACGAAATCCTGGAACAGAGCATCGGGCTGGAAACCGTCGAAGGCACGCGGGGTGTCGCCGATAAAGCCGAAGCCGCGGCCTTTGGTATAGGCGATGCTGGGATCGACGGCTCGGTAGCCGCGCATTACGGGGGATTTGGGCAGGCCAAAGTCAAAGGCCTGAAGGCCCGGGAATTGCACGCTGGCGACGTCGATGCGTTCCAGGCGGATGTTATCGAAGACCACGGGCCATTTCTCCGGGGCCAGCACCAGTCGGGTGACCATGTTGCTGACCAGAGGCCGGCCGGGCCGGGACTTTTCGCCGACATAGATGTCGGTGGGCAAGCTCACGGTGCTCCTGCCGGGAGGCAGGACGGTGGAGTAGTTGACGCGCGTCCAGTAGTCGCGGCTCTGGGCATCGCGGATCTCGAGATTGAGCATGGCCAGCTCATCCTGAGGATTGAAGACGTCGATCTTCAGATAGTCGTACCCACTCCAATCCTGGGGCTGATCGCAAACCGTCGCACCCTTCTCCACGAGCAAGCCGGACTTGCCCTGCGGGGCGTTTTCGCTAGTAATCGTTCCGCCGTCGAAGGGAGCCACCTTGCCGTTCTCAAAATCGAAAAGGACCTTGACCGGCGGGCCGGCCGCGGCCGCTTCGGCCTTGATCGCGACGCCGAGAGACAACACCATCGTCGCCAGCACTCCAATCAGAGCGCTCCATCTTGAACTCATTGCGATTCTCCTTCGATGATTTCCATCCCCGTACCCACGAACGATGGGGCATCTCACCACATTGGGTGGAAGGATTCAAGCAGGATGGAGGAGTCAGAGGTCAGAAGTCAGAAGTCAGAAGTCAGAAGTCAGAAGTCAGAGGTCGGAGGTCAGAAGTCGGAGGTCGCGATGTGGATGGCGCAGGTGCGCAGGTTGTTGGCGGGGGTACCCCTGTGCGTTAAGTACTGTGGGGGTATGCGGTTAGGTGGATATTGGGGGAGGAGGTGCGCAGGTTCCGAGGAATAGCGGATATCGGATTGCGGATTGCGGATAGCGGCGGAGAGGGAAGGACGCGGCGACACGGGGACGCGGGGACGAGGGGGCGACGCGGAGACGCGGAGACGCGGGGACGCGGAGACCGATACGTAGTACGTAGTGACGTGATACGTAGAGAAGGGGGAGGTGCTCAGGTTCGCGACGAGCTTCGTGCAACGTGTCGCCCCAATGTTGCACGGGGGAAATGGTGGTTCTGAGCGGTAACGGCCGTGGTGTGGGGTGGGTCTTGCAACATGAATGTTGCATGCGATGTTGCATGCGATGTTGCATGTCCAACGAGTCGAGGGAAGGACGCGGCGACACGGAGACGCGGAGAGCCTGCCAAGGATGAACCAGAAGCAACGGCCGCGGAAATAATGTGTGACAATCTGTGACAAAGTGTGACCCCGGCGCAGCCGGGATTTCGCTTCGCTCAACATTGGGGAGGAACGTAATACGTGATACGCCATGCGTTGAAGACCAAGAGGGGGTGGACGTGGTCCCGCGGAAATAAAGTGGGACAATTCGGGACATTCTGGGACATCTGACGAGGAAGGATGAAGGCGGAAGGATGAAGGATGAACCAGGCAAGCAACGTGACATCGTCCTGGCGATGCGCTGCGGCGGTATTCGGTTGTCAAAGAGCGAGGACGCGAAAAAAAAGACATCTCTCTATATATAAGGGGTGATTTGAAGGCTGCCAAAAATGGAAGTCGAGGAATGACAAGGGGTTAACGGAAGCCAAAACTCTTTTGAGAAGTTTTGGCCCCCAACCCGCGCCGCCGAACGGCGGCTCCAAAGCCCGCCGCCGAAGGCGGCTTAAACCAGGATGCGCCGGCCGCGCCGGCGCGTAGCCCGTAGGGCGCTATAGCGTCAGCAAGCGTTCCACGTACGCGTGGTGGAAGCGGGGGCGGCCCAAACAGGACGCCATCGCCGGGGAGCGGAGCGACCAGCAGGCGTTCCACCACCCGTACAACAGCGCCGGGGCGAGGTGCGCAGGGATCAGGTGCCCGATGAAATATGCTTTGACCCTTTCCGACCACAGATAGACAAGGATGCACACAGGCAGATTGCGATCTCCCATGTGGAATCACTGCTGATCCACATCCACGCCACTTTCGTCGGCCTCGTCATAGACGCGCTCGATGTATTCTGAGTCTTCGTCGGAGATCGTCAGACTCTGCCGGTATTCCAGAGCTTCAGGATCGATCGTGTAGAGGACTTCACCGTCGTGATGCTGTTCCACGATATGGCGTATGCTCTCAAGGTCTGTCTTGAAAAACTCCTTGCGCGGATTGACCTTATTGATCTTTTGCCGATGGAGTTCGCGATGGAGCGCATTCTCGAGCGACGGCGCATCGTCACACTTGATCATCATATGAACGTCGTAGGGGAAGGGAACGGATGCATTCCCCAGCTCATTTACTCTTTCGAGGGGCTCAAGTCGCCGCGTCATACCGACCTTGAACACTTGCTCGCCAAAAGATCCGATGTTCGAGATCACATACACGTAGCCGGCCTTGGTCTGCTGCGCCATCGAGATGGCTCGCTGCGATTTCGCCTCTGCCTCGGCCAATCTGACCTCCAGCTTTTCCACCTCAGCAGTGTGTTGGTCCTTTGCTGCCGCAAGCGCCTGGTCGAGAGCTGCGCGGATCGCTGCCTTCTCTCGCTCCAACTGCTTCAACTCCCGGTCGACCTCTCTTTGCAGCCGCTGTTCTTCGCGGATCTGAGCTGTGATCCGCGCCTGCTCCTCTCGATCGATCGCGATCTTCACGACTCTCTCGAATCGCGCTTTCAGGTCCGCAACGAGTGTCTGCTCCTTGTCCGCCGGCACCTCAAAGCCGATCTCGCGACAGCGAACGATTACATCCAGAAGCCGCTGCTTGCATGCGCCGAAGTTCAGGGGCGTCAGTCCATTTGCAGTGGCTTTGACAGTTTCCGCGAGATACCGCTCCGCGAGGCTGCGACTTCGTGCATCGAGTTCTGTCTGCCGCTGCGCCTGCAATTCAATGTCGAGTTGCAGCTTGTTGACGTTCACATCGATGTTCTGGAGATCTCGCTTCAGGATTGCGTTCTCTCCCTTGAGTTCATCGTATGAAATGATGCGACGGTCCCACTCGCGGCGCTGATCTTCTATCCTTCCAGCACGAGCAGCAAGTTCGCCGTTCTTGAGATCGATCTCTCGTTGGGCTGTGGCCATCAATTCTTGCTGCTTGCGCGCGAGGGATTCCTGTGTCTGTTGTCGCTCACGTTCGAACGCAGCCGCCCGCTTCGCCAGTTCATGCTTGGCGACCTCTAGGTCGCGACTGAGCGTTTGTCGCTCCAGTTCGAGCTCAGTCTTCCGCTTGGCCAGGTCATGGTCTGCCGCCTGTAGTTCCCCAGTACGCACTGCAAGCGAAGCCTTCTGGGCCTCCACCTCATCGCTATGCTTCATCACCTGCCGGTGCTTGGACATCAGGTAGAGGAAGAGACATACCGCACCTTGCACCAGGCCGACGAAGAACACCAAGACATAGAGCATGATCAAGGATTCCCGGTAGAAGACTCGCTGGTAAGCAGAACAAAACAACTATTGGCGCCACATTGCGGACATCGGACGGGCTCCAGAAGCATGGCCTTGGGAGCCACTATCTGACTACCGCAGTCTGAACACTTCGCAGGGACTGGCTGCCCTAGCCGCGTGCGCAGCGATAGACGATGGGAGTTGTTCTCAGGTGTCCGCTGAACAAGCCCCATGTGTTCCCAACTCTCCACCACGTATCGCCAGTGGTTCTGTTCGCCCCCAAGGGTCTGGCCCAGTTCATCTTGCCGGCAATCGGGATGGGCCTCCAAGTGGTTCCAGAGTCGATGATTCATCCACACACAATCGTGCGCTGCGCGAAGCATCTCGCCAAGGTCGTCGCCGGTGTTGCGCTCGATCCGGCGGTACTCATCCAATACTTCGGCGATTTTCGTGAGGCTCTTGCTGTCCAGGAGCAAAGGCGCGTACGCGAGCACAAGGTCAAATGCGGACACGCTGTCGAACTCCTGCGCCTCGTATTTCCGAGCATACTGCATCATGCCATCGATGTACGGGCATGCTTCCAATGCAAGGTTGACGGCCGATTTGAACAGGCCGTTGCTAACGGCGTTTTGAGCCGCTTGCATACGCCCGTTATACTCGACGGAGCACTGCTCCATGTCTGCCTTCTTCATCGCCATCGTGCTTATCCTTCCGTGCGTACGTCCACTCCGCGGCGCGTGATGTGCCGCACCAACGTCTGGACGGATAGCGTCTTGCCGACCATGAGGCGGGATATTTGTGATTCACTCACCCCGGACGGCCGCGAGAGTTCGGCGCGGGTGGTTCCGGCTTTCTCGGCTGCTGTGGTGATGCTTGTTCTTACCCGATTTATTATGTTTCGTTCGCACATTCCCATTGCCCACAGTGTACCTTGTCGATACCCATAATTGCCAGAAGTATTCCGCCGGGCTGCGCAGCTATGCGCAATGGCGAACACTCGCTGGTTTCGAATGGGATGGGCAATCCACCGACTGCGACTTAGCCATGTTGCCTCCTGGGCCATCGCGTTGTGTTTGCCACCCTATAGCCTACTGACTCTCGCGCTTCAACGGAATACCGGCCGGACAGCCTGAAGGCTGGACAACTAACGCACACTGAAGTGTGTACAACGAACGATACGCGGATATCGAAAAGCGGATAGCGGAAACGAAAAGGTCCCGCCGCGGCGGGTAAACTGCAGTCAGAAGTCAGGAGGTACGCGAGGTGGCGTGCTACGTGGTTTCCTGGGGGGAGATTGCATCACAAGCGGCTCTGTCTCGGTCGTAGCGCCTTTATCGTCCGCAGATGCACGTGTAGAATCAGCTTTCGATGCTGATCTACCTGGACATGTGCTGCCTCAAACGCCCGTTTGATGACCAGTCTCAGCTTCGGATCAAGCTTGAGACCGAAGCGGCACTTGGGCTTCTGGGCGCTGAATCCGACTCAGTCCGGCTTGTACGGTCCAGTGCGCTGGTGCTTGAGAACTCACGCAATCCCATCGCATCCAGGGCCGCACGTGTCGCGCTCTGGTTGCGCGGCGGCCCGCGGCCTCAGCAAGACATGGTCGTGCTCGAGCAACGTACGGCTGAGCTGATGGCCATGGGGTTTCGGAACTTCGATGCACTGCACGTTGCGAGCGCGGAGTCGGTCGGCGCCGATGTGCTGGCAACGTGTGACGATCAGTTTTTGGCGACGGGCCGTCGAAGCCAGGATAAGATGAGAGTGCGCGTGGTTGGTGTGGTGGAACTGGCCAGAGAGGTGCTGCGATGAGTGTGACCGTGCTGGAACCGAGAGAATTGAGGGCCCGTGGTTTTGAGGCCCTGGTCAATTCGCTTGGCTGGGTAAATGCCGTGCGATTCATTCAGCAATACGAATCCAGCCCTCTGGACTACACCACCGAGCGGGCGCGGATTCTGCCGGACTGGGACGCGAAGGAGATGGTCCGACAGATGCAGTCCGAGCAGAAGTAAAGATACCCACCGTTTGGCAGAGGCCGGTGCTGCGTCGCTCCGGGTGCCGGAAGCACGGGGTAAGCCCTGCCGTCATATTTCCAGGATCAACGCCAGCCTTAAGACTTCCGAATCGCTCCAGGCCTGGGCGCAGCAGCCGGCGGGGCGTTGCGGCTCGTCGGCGTCGAAGACTTCGGCGATGTGGCCCAGGCAGTTGTGGTTCATGTGCTCGATGAGCGGGGCGAGCCACTGGCGGCACTGTGCTCTGGCCGCTTCGCTGTTGCGGTTGACCTTCAGATAGGCTTCCAGGAAGGGGCCGATGAGCCAGGGCCAGACGGTGCCGTTGTGGTAGGCCTCATCGCGCTGGTAAGGTCCTCCCTCCATGCGCGGGCGATAGTGAGGGTTGCCGCGGGCGAGTGTGCGAAGGCCGTAGGGGGTGAGCAGTTCGCGCTGGACTACTGCCACCACGGCCTGCTGCTCGTCGAGGTCCAGCGGGCTGTGTGGGAGGCTGACGGCGAAGATCTGGTTGGGACGGATGGCCGTGTCCCGCCCGTTGCTGTTGAGCACATCCGCGAGGCCGCGGAAGGGGCTGATCCAGAATGCTTTGCGGAAACTCTCCTTCACTCTGGCGGCCAGGTCTTTGCGCCGCAGCAGCATCAGGGCGTGATACCAGAGGGCGTTGATCTCTACCGGCTTGCCATCGCGCGGGGTGAAGGCAATGCCCTCACACTTGGCGTCCATCCAGGTGAGTTGGGTGGAGGGATCGCCTTGGGTGATCAGGCCGTCGGCGCTGTCCATGCGGATGCCGTAGCGAGTTCCCTTTGCATAGCCATCGGCGATGGCGTTGCAGGCGGGTAGGAGCGTATCGCTGAACGTCTGGCGATCGTTCGTGGCCTGCAGGTATGCGTAGACGGTGTGGATAAACCAGAGGCTGGCATCGACGGTGTTGTAGCTGGGTTCGCCGGTGTAGTCGTCGAAACGATTGGGGATCATGCCTTCGCTGACGTGCTGGGCAAAGGAGACCAGTACATCGCGGGCATCGGTGTGCCGGCCGGTGGAGAGCAGGAGGCCGGGGAGGGAGATCATGGTGTCGCGGCCCCAGTCGAGGAACCAGGGGTAGCCGGCGATGACCGTTTTGCCGGTGCGGTGGCCGCCGGAGGGGGGGAGGGTTTTGTCGACGATGTAGGCATCGGCGGAGGACCAGAGCCGGGCGATGGCCGGGCTGGTGGTTGTGGGCATGGGCTTGAGAATCGCCTGCCGGGCAGAGGTGCGGGCCGCCAACTGCTGATCGAAGTCGGGGGTGTCGAAGGGTTCGGATGCCGCCCAGAAGGTGAGGGCGGATTCCTGATCGATTTCGCAGACGAAGCGGCCGGGATTCCAGAGGTCCTCCTGCGAATCGAGCCCGCGAGATGCCTCGATCGGATACAGATGTCCGTACCACCAGTAGGGTTTGTCTTCCCAGGTGGCGCGGTCGCAGGTCATCTGCAGGTGAAGCTTGTCGTGCGTGATGGTTACGTGGCGATTCCAGGAGCCCACCTGAAACTGGGCATCGGTTCCGTGGCGCAGAGCGTGGTAATCGCGCATGGCGACGAAGGGCAGAAGTTCCAGGCGGACGTGGCGGCCGCCGGGGCGAATGCGATAGCGGACGCCTATCAGGTTCCGCCGCCAGCAGAGAAGCAGTTCCTTCTCGATCTCCACCTGGTCGTCGATTTGATATGTCCATTTGGCGGTTTCGCCCAGGTCAAAGCGACGGAGATGTTCATAGCCTTTGGGGTGGACCTGCCCGCCCCCGGCGAACTGATTCACAGAGAGTTCAAATGGCTGGTCGGCCTGGCCATCAAGGGTTACCACTTCGCCAATGCGGCTGAGCAGACAATAGCGGTCGGCCGGCGGTTTTAAGGCGGCACAGAGCAGGCTGTGATACCTGCGGGTGTTGCAGGCGAGGACCGTTCCGGAGGCAAAGGAGCCCAGGCCATTGGTGAGGAGCCATTCCTGATGGATATGGGGTTCCCATTTGCCGCGAGTCTCGATGGAATATAGATGCACCGTGTAGTGAGTCTACGTGGGGCTTACCCGGCGGGACAAGGCCGAATGTCCCGATTACTCGATATCGGGGTTTGTTACTGAAGTGCCCATCAGGCATAATCAGAGACCATGGCCAAGCGACGTACAGAACGCTCCTCCGAGAAGCCTTCGGGTTCTCCAAGTGGCAAGAACAAGACCAAACGTGCCAAGCCAGGCCCGGCGGCGAAGATGGCCGAGCCGCCGACGAAGACAGATCGGGTACAGTCGGCTCCATCTCCCGTCGCGCAGCATCCGGCAGCGCGAGCGCAGCCGCATGCAACTGCTGCCACGCATGCCACGCCGGCGCCGCGTTCCATGCCTTCAGAGCCATCGCCGCATGCCAATCTCCCAGGCATGACGAGCGCCCGCGAACAGGGAATTCCCTCGCCTTCGATTCCGGCGCCGGTGCATCTGCATTCGATTCCGCTATCCCAGCAGTCGTCGCGCATCAGTGATACGCCACAGCGCGACTTCGGCCAGCGAACGGTTGCTCACAGGCGACCGGAACAGGTTGAGGCACCGACTCAGGTTACCGGGCAGGGCGGTGAGGACGGTCCGCAACCGCTGCTATTTGAGGTCGGGTGGGAGGTCTGCTGGCAACTCGGTGGCATTTATACAGTGTTGCGAACCAAAGCCGCCGCCATGATGAAGCGGTGGGGGGATCGGTACTTCCTGATCGGACCGTATAACCCACAGACGGCCGCGGTGGAGTTTGAAGAGCAGCCGACGGAGGGATACATCCGCCAGACGCTGGACCAGCTTCGCGCCCAGGGCATTCCCTGCCACTACGGCCGCTGGCTGGTTCCGGGTCGACCGCATGTCATCCTGCTTGATTACCGCGCCCGCTTCACCCATCTCGATTCGGACAAGTACTACATGTGGAGGGATCACGGGATCAGCCTGGTTGCCGGTGATGGCGAGGTGAATGAGGTGGTCGCCTTTGGCTTCACTGTGACCGAGTTCTTCCGCAATCTCCTTCAGTTCGCCAAGGACCACCCGATCCTTGCCCATTTCCACGAGTGGATGGGCGGCGTCGCCGTGCCGCGGATCGCACATCTGCAGCTTCCGATCGCGACGGTCTTTACCACTCATGCAACGATGCTGGGACGATATCTGGCTTCGGATAATCCCTGGTTCTATCAGCACCTGCCGTTTCTTGATGGCGAGCGTGAGGCTCAGCACTACGGTATCTATCCGCGGCACCAGATCGAGAAAGCGGCCGCCCATGCGGCGACCGTCTTCACGACGGTTTCGGATGTGACTGGGTTTGAGGCCGAGAAACTGCTGGGGCGCAAGCCCGAAGTGATCGTGCCCAATGGATTGAACATCCAGCGGTTTGCCGCACTGCACGAATTCCAGAACCTGCACCGGAAGTACAAGGAAGCGATTCACGATTTCGTGATGGGGCACTTCTTCCCCAGCTATAGCTTCGATCTGGACAACACAATCTACCTGTTTACGGCAGGGCGCTATGAGTACCGGAATAAGGGCATGGACCAGTTCGTCGAGGCTTTGCATCGGCTGAACTGGCGTCTGAAAGGGATACAGGATCGACCGACGGTGGTGGCCTTCATCATCACTCGTGCCCCGACGCGCAGCTACAACGTCAATGTGCTGCAGAACCACTCGATGTTCGCCGATCTGCGTGCCACGTGCATGGATATCCAGGAGCAGATGGGCAGCAACCTGTTTGCATCAGTTGCCCGCGGCCGGATTCCGGGTTTGCAAGAGGTCATCACGGATGATGCGGCGGTGCGTCTGAAGCGCGTCATGCATGCATGCCGCACCGGGAGGCAGCCGTCCATTGTGACCCATGACATGATCGATGATGCCGGCGATCCGGTTCTGAAGCACCTGCGGCACAGGCAGCTCTTCAACGCCGCTGATGATCCGGTGAAGGTGGTGTTTCATCCTGACTTCGTCTCGGCGACCAGCCCGCTGTGGCATATCGACTATGAGCACTTTGTTCGCGGATGCCACATGGGCATCTTCCCCAGCTACTACGAGCCTTGGGGCTATACACCGATGGAGTGCGTCGCGATGGGTGTGCCGGCAGTGACGACTGATCTGTCAGGCTTCGGCGCCTATGTGCAGCATGAGATTCCCAACCATGCCGAGCAGGGGTTGGGGGTGATCAACCGGCGGACGCAGAACTTTGACCAGTCGACCAATGAACTGGTTGACCATCTCTTCAGCTTTGTCCAGCTCTCGCGGCGGCAGCGGATCGAGCTGCGCAATCGCACCGAGCGACTGTCAGAGCTGTTTGACTGGTCGGTGCTGAGCCGGCATTACACCGAGGCCCACAACCTGGCGCTGGCCCGAAGGGGATTGATCCGGTCGGGGGCCGTGGAAGTCCGCGTGGTGTGACAGAACCAAGAAAGAACCCGGCATCGGTGATGCCGGGTTCGCTGGTTTTTGGTTGCCGCGTTGCGGTTAACGCTTCGAGAACTGGAAGCGCCGACGTGCGCCGCGCTGGCCGTACTTCTTACGTTCCTTCATACGGCTGTCACGAGTCATCAGACCCGCGCCGCGGAGGGCGGCCTCAAGGCTGGGGTCGTACTTGGCGAGGGCGCGGGCAAGGCCCATCACGATCGCGCCGGACTGGCCGGTCTGGCCGCCGCCGATCGTGGTCACATGGATGTCCATCTTGCCGCCGGTGTTGGTTACTTCCAGGGGCAGGAAGATGATCTTGCGGTCTTCTTCCTTGGTGAAGAAGTCGTTGATCTCGCGTTCGTTGATGGAGATCTTGCCGGTGCCGGGCCGGATGCGGACGCGGGCGACGGCGCTCTTGCGCCGGCCGGTGCCCCATACGAACTTGGTGGAACCACCGGCGGGCATCGGGATGCTGCCGGCGACGTTTGTAGCAGGGGTCTGAGCAGTTTCAGACATGTTCTGTTTTCGCCTTTTGTTTCGCCGGTCGCCGCGGCGGCCGACTACGCCATGGGCCCGGGCTTGCGCGCCCGATGGCCGGGTTGGTTTGTACCATTACATTGTGATGGTCTTGGGCTGCTGAGCGGAGTGCGGATGCTCAGTAGCGCGGTAGACCTTCAGTTTGCCCAGCATGTGCCGGCCGAGGCGGCTCTTGGGCAGCATGCGGCGAATGGCCAGCTCGATGAGCTTCTCGGGATGCAGTGTGCGCATCGTCTCAAAGCTGTAGAGCTTTCGGCCGCCGGGATGCTTGGAATAGGTATCCCATTCCAGGGTCTCGGCCTTGCGCCCGGTGACGCGGATCTTCTCTGCGTTGAGAACGATCACGAAGTCGCCGGTGTCGACATTGGTGGTGTAGGTGGGCTTGTGCTTGCCCTGGAGAATCACCGCAACCTTGGAAGCCAGGCGGCCAAGCACCTGGTCAGCGGCGTCAATAACGACCCAATCGGCCTTGACTTCGCCGGGTTTGGGCTGGTAAGTGGTCGTGCTCATTGTCCGTATCCTTTTGTCTGCTCTACGGCCGCGCAAGATGCACGGCTCGCCTGATTACAGGGAGGGAACAGTCTACGGGTCGGGCGTGATGTGTCAAGGTGGCAGAGTGGAGAGTGGGAGAGGGCGTGAGGGGGAGAGGGGAGAGGCGGTTGTGGATAGATGGGCGGAGGTAGTGATTATTCCGTAACAATACAGAAGGGTGTCGCTCGGAGCGAGCGACCCACTTGCCATGGCGCTCAGGATGGGTGGCAGAAGTCGGAAGACAGGAGTAAGGAGGGCGACATGTAGCAGGATCGAGTTCGGGGCATCCGAGGCGTAAGTAGCGTATCTGGCAGGAGTTGGAGCAGGGCGCGGCGGCGGGGATTGGCCGTGTGATATCGCACGTGTTGCATGGACGGGTCAGCCTTGCATTCATAAGTGGCGATGCCAGCTAAGCTTAGGGATGTTCTTGGCGATCTGTTAGGTGGTGCATTTGTGCTGCAAAGTATCACATTGCGATGCAGATATGTTGCATTGTATTGCAATTACATTGAAAAGTGTAACATGCGCTAATAGCGGAAAGCTGATAGCGAGGATGGGAATTGGCGGACACAGCTATTTGGTCTTGGACCCAGTTTCTGCATCATATGCGCCGATGTCCAGAGCGCCAGGGGCTCCGCGGCGGTTGAATCCATGATCTTTCACGCAGGGCTTGAAGCCCGGAAGTGCGGCATTGACATCCTTGAGTGCGGCGAGCCAAGGGGCAGAAGGGGCCGTCGGCGTGCCCGAGGCGGCGTTAGCCAAGACCAGAGCGATGGCCGCGGAATACTCTCCGGAAGGGGTCCCAGCGCCGATGAGGGGTGAGTTGGGGGTGGGGCGGAAGTCGAACGTTTCGACATCCTTGAAGCCCGGATCATCGCCGTAAACGGTGTTTTCCAGGCCTGCGGGAATAGAACTGACGCCTGTGCGGATCCAGTTGTTGGAGCCGGTGATCGTGCCTTTGCCGTCGTGGCGGGCGAAGACTTTGCCCGGGCCTGAAAATACGTTATTGAGCAGTACGAGATTGGCATCTCCGGAAGGGAACGTGAAGACGAAATAGTCACGAGGGAAGAACGTGACGAAGGTGTTGTTGACGGCGACGACCGTTCCGTGCACTGTGCCGGAGCCGTCACCTATGCCCAGCAGCCGCCCCTGCCACAGGCCTTCGGTGGTGCGTTTGGCGATAACGTTTCCCAGCCAGAGGGTGTTGAAGGAACCGTTGGAGGCCTGCTCGATGGAATAGCCGAAATCCTCGTCTACCCAGTTGAAGGCAAAGATCGTGTTCTCACCGCGGGACTTGAAGTTCTGGCCGTCACGGGAGTCATGGATGTAGCAGTTCCTGACCATCTGGTGTTTGGCACAGAAGTAGAAGGCATGCGTTGGGTCGTGCGGTCCAGAAACAAAAGTGCCATTCCAGCCGATCTCGCAATTCTCGATCAGAATGTAGTCGGCATCTTTGGTGGCGAACCAGCCGTTTTCGTTGTGATGGCTGAAGCAGTTGCGGACGGTGATATTGGCGCCCTGGAAGTAGATCGCTCCGGCATTGTCGCCATAGCTTCTCTCGGCGGGCGCTCCATTGCCGCCCGCGCCCGCGCCTGCGGCCGCGGTGCCGGCGTCTGCGCCGGTCGTGGCTGAGAGAATACTGGGACTGTAACCGTGACGCGTGCCGATCGCGTGGCGGAACTCGATATTCTCAACGATGATGTCGTGTGAACTGGTCGGGAAGGTCAGCAGACCGCGATTGGTGTTGACGCGAGAGCCGTCAATGGCGGGACGGCGGCCGTCCCGGATGACACCGCGGACAATGATCGGCTTTTCAGGGGTGCCGCTCATATTGACTGTGATGCGCGGGCTTGTGGCGTAGTAGACCCCGGGCTGCAGCTCGATGACATCGCCCGGCTGCGCCTCCTGTTCAAGTGTCCGTTTGAGCTGATCGTAGGTGGCGACCTTGCGCACTGCGGCGGAGGGCGCGGGAGGTGTGCCAGGCTCGATGGAAGAGCAGCTTAAAAGCAGAACCAGCATGCAGAAAACCGCGCACGTCAGACACATGAATTGTATCACATTCACTCCGGTGCCCGGATCATCCGGGGTCTACCGAGAGTCATTGGATTCGCTTGCGTATCGGATGTCAAAGGGACATGCGGCAATGAAGCGTCATTTTACCTGGGACCGAGTTGGCCGATAGCTGCGCGCAAGTCATGTGCATTAAACGACTAAGGGATTTCATGGGGTGGGCGGATACAGCTGTTTGCGGGGCAGCACAATAGTTTGGTTGCCTGAACATCTGGGCACCACGGCCACAACATTAATCGGGAATCTATCTCAACAACTATTGCATCCGCTGTGCCATGTGTTTATCCTGTTTATGGTTGAGTCTGGCTATGTGGGTATTTGGAGGCGCCTGGCTGTACTGGAGGGTGTCTCCCCAATGGAGATCGGTGGGTTGTGATGCGCGTATTCAGCAGGCTAGTTTTCTTGGCGGCCGCGGCGGTTGTATCGTCGGTTCTGGCGGCAGATGAGACGTGGAACGGCGGAACCAGCGCCTGGGGTACCGCGGCGAACTGGGATGGGAACTTACCACAGCGCGTGCCGGTTAACATCGCCCCGTTCGATTTTGTGATCATACCGAGCCTCCCACTGGACACCGCGGACCCTATTCTGTCTACCGACGCGACGGTGGCCGGGCTGAGCATGGATTCCGGCACGCAGTTGACGTTGGACGGCAGTGGCAAGACTCTTCTTGTGAATGGGAACAATGCCCGTACGGCGCTCAATGGCACAATTACCCTTACCGGGACAAACTCCCGGCTGACTCTGGCCACAGGGCAGTCCAACTGGACAAATGGTGGCACGCTGGAGTTCGCGAATGGCGCGAACTTCACTGCCACGGGAGACAGCTACGGAACGCTCCGCACCCTCACCAACAGTGGCGCCATCATCCGGGCCAATGACGTAAACACGGTCGTCTACGTGCCGTTTACGACGATCAGCGGTGGGACGCTGGATGGCGCCTGGCAGGCACGATCAACAACGGGCAGTGCTTACTACAACGGCGTGCTTTCCTCGCATTGGCTGAGCTTTACCGGTGTTACGCTGGGCAGCAACTTCTCGGCTGTGAGCGACAGCACCTACACGGCGAACCTGATTCTGACTGGTTCGGTCACTAACAACAGCACTGCATTCAACTACCCCAGCTATGGCGCGATGAAGCTGGCCAGTGCCAGCGGCACGTTCACGTTTTCCGGTACGGGCAGCCTGACGCTGGCTGGGCAGAGTCTGAACGGGACTGGCGCCACCACCGTCACCACTATTGCCAATAATGGCAGCCATACGCTCGGCGGCTACGGGACGCTCAATGTCGCATCCTTGACGAACGCGGGAACGATTAAGGCCACGGGCGGCACATCCAGCACGCCACAGACCCTCTCTGCTACTGCTATCATCAGTACCGGCGCGATCGTGGTGGATCAGTACAACACGCTCTCTGCCAGCGGTGCGGTCCTTAGCGATACAGGCTCGACTGTTACGATGAACGGCGGCACACTTAGTGCCGGCACGTTCACGAACAAGGGCAGTCTGAGTGGCTATGGCACGATCGGTACGGTGGCAAACTCTGGATCCGTCCGAGCCACCGGAGGCACCGCCGGCACAGGCCGGACTCTGACCACCGGGACAATCTCCGGCGCCGGTACGGTCACGGTTGATCCGTACAACACGCTGCAGTCCACCGGGACGGTTAGCGGGTCGGCGGTAAGCGTCTACGGCACGTTCATTACCGATGCCTGCAATGTAAGCGTAGATACCTTGGATGATCACGGTGTGTTCCATGTTGAGCCGGGGAAGACGCTGGTGGCCACTGGGCCGGTGACGAGTGCCGCGGGCTCGGTGTTCGAGGCCAATGGC